>DFZX01000055.1 GCA_002383695.1 Caryophanales bacterium UBA4045 | reverse complement strand
GTCTTGGATGATTGCAAAACAACTAGTCCTTACTCTTAGCCATAAATGGGCTGAGAGTAAGGAATAGTTGTTTTGCAATCATCCAAGACACCACCTAGATTTGATACCTTTATTATACAGGAAAACAGGGCATCTTACCTCAAAAAAGAGAGGTAGGATACCCTGTTTATGAAATTCGGACTTTTTCAGTGGCCTCAACATTATCGGGGAGGCTTTACGATGAACAAAAGGTTTTTTGTCACGCTACTCAGCATCATCATGATTATCAGCTTGCTTTCTGCTTGTGGTAGTAACAATAATGCGAATCAACCTGCTAACACGAATACACCAGCTGCAACACCGAAAGAAGAAGTGAAGGAAGAGCCGAAAGAAAACGCACCAGAGCCAGTCACTATTAAATTCCACCACTGGTATGACGACGCTATAGAGAAATTCGATGTTGTCCTTGCTGAGTTCAACAAGGCATACCCGCATATTACAGTAGAATCTGTATCTCTCGCAACGAACAATGCGAATGAAGCGATGAAACAAATCGATCTAGCTGCCGCATCAGGTGAGGAATTGGATGTCATCATCGTGAATTCACCAAGTAATTATGCACAGCGTGTAGCCATCGGTCTCCTTGAGCCACTCAATGAGCTTATGAAAAACGACGGCTTAAATTTCGATGAAGAATTTGCACTGAATACAGGTGTAGATGGGGAGATTTACTCCTTCCCTGGCAAGCTCAATGAATTTTTCGTACTATTAAATAAGGATCATTTAGATGAGGCTAAGCTTCCAGTCCCTACAGATTGGACATGGGATGAATACATGGATTATGCGCAGAAGCTTACTAAGGGTGAAGGCGCAAATAAACGTTATGGTACTTACTTCCACACATGGCTTGATTACATTAAGCTTCCGCTATTCAATCAAATGGAGAATAGTAATCTAGTAAAGGATGATGGTGTTACCTCGAACCTTGATAACCCGTTATTCCGTAAAGCGCTAGAAATTCGCGAGCGTGGAATCAAGGATGGCTCAGCAACACCGTATGCAGACGCAATTACCCAGAAGCTACATTACCGTGAGCAATTTTATAATCAGAAGGTAAGCATGGAGATGATCGGCTCTTGGATGATTGGTGAGAGTGGTGGCTCTGGCCCCATCGAACCGACGTTCCAAACCGTTTACGCACCCTATCCAAAAGCGAATGCAGGTGATCCGTCAACAACACCTGTAGGTGCAGATTTTATTAGTGTAGCTGCCAAATCTAAGAATAAAGAAGCAGCTTATACATTTGCCAAGTGGTTCGCAACGGAAGGCTTGCTTGTACAGGCCAAATACCTTACATCTTGGAAAAACGCGGATATCGCTAAGCTTGTTGATGGACTAGTATCAACAACACCTAAGCCTGAATTAATCGATAAGGCTTCCCTACAGCATACATTATCATCCATGACACCACAGAAGCTGTATATTCCAGTTGCTTATCAAGCAGAGGTAGAGAAAGCGTATCAAACGGAAGCAGAGAAATTCCTGCTTGGCGATCAAGATATTGATCAGACATTAGAGAATGCTCAGAAAGCTGTTCAAGCTCTTATCGACGCTAACAAATAAGTATTAACGATCGTACAAGGACCCTATAATTAGGGTCCTTGTTACTCATTCTTCTTCGAGCATGATGATGATATACTAGATAGCTACAGCAGACGAATAGAGTGGGATGAGATTAATATGAAGAACTGGACGATATTTAGTCGCAATTTCTCATTGCGACAGAAAATAATAATAACCTCGATTGTTTGTTTGATTGTGCCTGTTGCTAGTATTGTGTTAATCAGCAGCTCATTTACGAAGAATATTATGAAGGATCAGGCTATATCCAATGCTACAGAATCGCTTAACGTTGTAAGTGCCCACCTTACGAACACGATTAATGACATGATCGGCGTAGCGAATTATTTGCAATTCGATGCAGATTCAATCGCATTCCTAAGAAATTCAAATGCTACTGAGAGGGCCTTCGAGTCTACAAAAAGATTAACAGAGAAAATTAAGGCACTATCTAATAATTATAATCCGGGCATGTACGTGACAATTTTAACGGCAGACAAACGCTTCTTTACGAATTCAGAATACTTCTATCGGTATGAGCCTCTCGCTTTTTTTGATGAACCGTGGTTTTCAAATTTGAATGAGCTCACACCTTATCAGACCTATTCTCTGGGTGTTCATCCGAGCTATCTAGCACCAGAAATTCAGAATCGATTACTGATTGATCCTGAAGCAGTGAGGGATTCACATTTGATTACGATTGCAAGAACCTTACGTACAACAATTAACTCTGCCCCTTATGCCTATATCGTTGTAAGTGTTGATGAGAAGATATTCAGCAGTGTCATGACGAATTATGCGGATCAGAATATGATGTTATTGGCGTCAGATGGGACCGTTCTCTCTAATAAAGATCAAGTGAACTGGAAAGTTCCTTATCTCGATCAACTGAAGGATCAAGAGAATGATCAGGTCATCACCTATGACGGGAAATCCTATTTATTCGTCAAACAACAATTGCGATTTCAAGATTGGCTGTTAGTTAGTCTGATTCCTTATGATGATGTGTTGTCCGGGATCAATCAGGTGTATCAGACCAATTTTATTTGGCAAATCGGTTTCCTCATGTTATTCCTTCTGATTCTAATTTACTTGCTACGACAATTTACGAAGCCAGTCGTTCAGCTTGGGCAGGTTGCCTCTAGTATTGAAGCAGGTAATCTCTCGATTCGTTCACACGTGCGTGGTGGAGATGAAATCGGCCGGCTTGGTAAATCGTTTGACCATATGCTTGATCGCGTAGAAGAGATGATTGAACAAATTACGTATGAGCAGGAGCGTAAGAGGAAAGCGGAATTATCCATGCTACAAGCTCAAATTCATCCGCACTTTCTATTTAACATCTTAAATTCGATCCGCATGCGCATATTACTCCGAGGAGATCAGGAGAATGCGGACTTGCTTAGCTCGTTGTCGAAGCTGCTGCGTATGACTATACAGCAGCAAGAAGAGATGATCATCCTCCGTGATGAAGCGGACATCGCTGAGCGATATATGCAGCTTATGCAATCTACCCTGAAGGAGCCGTTCCAATATAAAATTCATCTCACATCAGACACTTTAATGGAGCTTGTGCCAAGGTTCATACTTCAACCGATTATAGAAAATGCTCTCATTCATGGTATCGAGAAGCACAATGGTTTTATTACTATACAGTCCTGGATAGGTGAGCAGGATCGATTAGTTATCAGCATTCAAGATAACGGACTAGGTATGTCGGATGTACAGCTCTCGGAGCTGAAAGCTCGCCTGTGGGAGGTGTCTCAGGAGCCACTAGTTGACGACAATATAAATCGACTCTCAGGAATCGGTCTTGCGAATGTGTTCGACCGGTTGAGAATGATATATGGGGACAATGCTCGTATAGATATTACAAGTGAGCTCGGGCAGGGTACATTAATCACGATTAACATTCCAAGGGAACGGGGGAACATTCATGTTGAAGGTAATCATCGCGGATGATCATTATCCCGTGTTAGAGTTTCTAGCTCGTAGTATTCCATGGTCCGAATTGGGATGCACGGTATCCGCACAATGTAGCGATGGGATGGAAGCACTACTTCATGGTCGACAGGAGATGCCGGATATCCTGATAACGGATATAGGTATGCCGAAGATGAATGGACTAGAGCTAATCGAAGCATTAAAGCGAATAAACCCCCTACTCCAGGTCATCATCTTATCCTGCCATGACGAGTTTCATTATGCACAGAAAGCGGTCAGGCTTGGTGTGAACGATTACGTGTTGAAGGAGTCGCTAGAGGTTGATGTTATGGTTGGATTACTTCGACAATTAACAGAGGGAATTGTTGTGCAAGCAACCGCTGATAATCGGAATAAGAAGCTTCAACGCCTCGTTGAGCAGAGTAATTCATTGATGAAGACGGACTTTATGAGTACAACACTGTCGGAGATCATCTTAGATAGCGAGCAATGGGTCTCACAGATTGCTGAGCACGGAGTCGATATCATCCATCAACCCTATATGCCTGTACTCATCTATCCGAACGCCTACCAGACACAAAAGCATCGCTACCAAACTGAAAAATTATTCGCCTATGCGCTTGAGAATGTAGTTGTTGAATTAATAGACAATCTACAAGCAGGAGTTAGCTTTCGGCATGGTAAGGAGGTATATATCTTATTCCCCTTCCCATCAACATTAAAAATCAATCAGCACGAAATCGTTAGAGGTCATCTTACCGAGCTACAGAATGCGTTGAAACGATATATGAACATTACGATATCTGTGATTATGTGCGATCCTACCCAGTCACCTATAGAAATGAGGAAAGCGTTGTTAACCTTACATAATGCTAAGGATCAGCGCTTCTATGCTCGGGAAGGTAGTATCTTCAAGTGGGTACCCTTCGAGACTTCACAGGAGGATATCTTTGCTATTTATCAGACTGCGCTTAATGACCTTAAACAGCTGATTATCGAGGAGAGAGTGGATCAGACAAGTCAGGTTGTTGGAGAATGGATGCAGTATATGCGAGATAGACGTTATTCTGTGGACTCTGTGTTGAGCTGGTTGTTTAAGACGCTTATGGATATTGAGATTAAATATAATTCTTTGCAGCACTTTAATACCCAATATAGCTCGGAGCTGCTGCATAGGAAGATCGTGGAGTTGGACTCACTTAAAGATATAGAGGTATTCATAGTCAGTTTTATTCAGGACAAAATTCGTACAGCATCCGAGATTAAGCAAAAATCCTATCGATCGGAAATCCACGAGGCACAGAAATATGTCCATACTCATCTGAATGAGAAGATTAGCATGGAAGAGGTTGCTGTCGCATTAAGCTTGAACCCAAGTCACTTCAGCCGCATTTACAAGAGTGAAACAGGGGAAACCTTTATCGAATATATGACACGGATCAAGATGGAGCATGCACAGGAGGCGCTGGAGCAATCCGATAAAACTATTGATCAGATCGCCGAATCACTTGGCTACGATAATACTAGCTACTTCATTAAGTTATTCAAAATGAGTTCAGGCTACTCTCCAAAGGAATTTCGGCATAGAAAATAAAGAGGCTAGGGTGCATAAGAGCTGTCGCAAAGTCTAGTGACTTAGCGACAGCTCTATGTAAACTTCATCTTCAATTATATTACTTCGCAACGTACCATTTAGAAAATTGCTTCTGATATTCTGCCAGGTACTTATCGATTCCCGCTGCCTTAAGTTTTTCCATCGCATTCGAGAAATTACTATCGTAATCAATGAACCCGCTACTGATCGGAGCGAGATATTCAGTGAATACGCCATTCATTTTCGTTTCTTCATTCTTCACTGATGTGTTATCGAAGTTAAAGCCTGCTGCTTTGGAGAGAATTGCTCCGTCGTCCCATACCTTGTAATCGGCAATTAATTCGTCGGAGATGGTATCGTTAAAGCGCATAAAGTTCTTATTCATCATTAGCCAGTCATCGATAAGGACATCGCTTGTAAGTCGGGTTAGGCGGCCACTATCGTTCAGGGTGAAGTCTGTTCCTTCGATACCGTAAGTGAATAGGTCGTACAATTCTTGATTTTTCTGCAGAAGATTAAAGAACATTACATATCGTTCTGGATCCTTGGCATTGGCGGAGACGAAGAATGCGCTACTATAAGTTCCGCGGCTGATCTTAGGGCGATCATCACCGAGGAAGTAGTTTTTCAACTTTGCATCTGGCACCGCTTGTGTTATGGAAGCGGCTCCCTCGAACGGGCGAGCTGCCGTACCAGCCCAGAACATTCCTTTGCCGGCGTTCCAATCGGAATGCAGCTGAGGTGTATTCGTTGCTGCATATTTCGGGATAATCCCTTTCTCGTACCAGTGGCGCATGAGAGTAGCGTATTCTTTGAATTCATCGCTTTCAAACCAGCTGATAATCTGATCATCCGAAGATGATTCATCGAGAGCAATGAATTCATTCTGCCAATACAGATTCTTGTCCGTGTACTCATATGAAAGCATTCTTCGGGCATCCGTACCGGGATAACCGATTAGTTCAGGATGCTTTTCATGCACTTTGTCGTAGAATAGCTCTAGCTCTTCTAGGGATGAGATGCTTGTCATGCCTACTTCCTCAAGAAGGTCCTGTCTAGCTAAGATACTGTAGAATTCTGCGGAATTCGGTTTATTGCCAATGGGAATCGCATATTGCTTGTTATTCAATTGGAAGGCTTTAAAGGAAATATCATCTACATAATTTTTCATATCCTTAGCTGCAGAGTCTACATAAGGAGTTAAATCTGCATATAAGCCCTTACCAACTGATTTTACCGTGTAGTTCGTATCTGTAATTGCTGCAAAGTCTTCACCAGTAGATAGCATCAAATCTGTTTTTCCTCCACCATATTCGGTCCATGGGACGAATTGGAACTCCAGATCAGCATTGATTTCACTTTTTACAATATCGTAGATATCGCTTTTTGCAAGCTCCCTCATTCGGTTGGAGCCCTCTCCATAAAGAACGATGGTTAGCTTGGCAGGAGCAAGCTCCGTTGAAGAAGCATCCTCGGTGTTTACTGGTGCTGTCGGCTCCACTTTATTGTTGTTCGAAACTTTGCTGTTGCTGCTACATGCTGTAATCATTAGTATGACGGCAAGAACGAGACACAGCCAAACATTTTTCTTTTTCATGCGTTGAACCCTCCTATTAATATGGACTATTTATTGTCATGGTATTTGATCTCTATAGCCTATCTTAGCTTGAAGTGGCAAAGAGTCAAATACACAAGTACAACCGGATGAAATGTGACGATTTAACCTTTAACAGCGCCTATAATAATGCCTCTGACAAAATAACGTTGTAGGAATGGATAGAGGATAGCGATTGGAAGTACAGTAAGACAGGTCATAGCCATCTTGGATGTCTCCAAAGGCGGGACGATAATGACACCACTAAGCTGAGCATTATTCCCGGAAACAAGAAATTGAATATTCGACATGATGTTGTACATCATGAACTGAATGGTATATAAATTCTGGTCGGTGACCAGTAGAAGCGGCAAATAGAAATCATTCCAGAACTGAAGCGCATAGAATAGCGTGATGGTAACCAATCCGACGCGCCCTAGTGGTAGCATGATGCTGAAGAAGATGCGAATATGACCTGCACCGTCCATATGGGCGGATTCCGTAATCTCGGGCGGGATGCTTCGGAAATAGTTGGCTTGCAAGTACATAAGAAATACATTCAATAGGTAGGGGACGAATAACCCAGCCAAGGTGTTGTCTAAATGATAGTATTTGGTTGAGAGAATGTACCAAGGCAGGGTCCCGCCGCTGAATAGCATGGTAAAGTAGGCGAAGAAGGCAAAGTAATGCTGGAACCGAAAGCCTCTGACCGTGATGACGTAAGCGTAAGCGGTAGTTACGAATAATGCGCAAACGGTGCCTATGACCGTAATGAGCACAGACACAGAATAACCCCGAATAATTTGTTCAAGCTTGGAGCCGAACATGAATCGATACGTATCGAAGGTGAAGCCTCTGGGCAAGAGTGAATATCCCTCCGCAGCAAGCCGAGATTCTGTCGAGAAGGAGCCCGACAAGGCCAATATGAATGGGAACAAACAGATTAATGAGAACACAGTGATGAATAGATAGAATAAGGCAACCAGGCCACGGCCATCATTCTTAACCATTTTGTTTACCTCCTAAAAAATTGATGATGATGTTTGCGCAAGCAGCCGACAAAAGCATAAGCTCTAGAATAGCTTACTGTCCTTGTCATACCAGCCTGCTAACTTATTAGCGACCAACACTAATACAAAGCCAAACACGGATTGATATAGCGTAATAGCAGATGCGAAGCCGAACTCACCTGTCCGGATTGCAGTTCGATACACATAAACGTCAATAATATCGGTAGTTGGGAATAACAGTGGATTGAGGAAGGTAACTCCCATGATCATGCTCAAATCACCTTTGAGCATTCCTCCAATACTGAGCAGTGTCAGAAGAATAATAGAAGGAATCAACATGGGCAGCGTAATATGCCTGATTAATTGGAGCCTTGAAGCCCCATCAATCTTTGCTGCTTCATAGTAGGACGGGTCGATCCCTTGTAGAACAGCATAATAAATGATGGCGCCATATCCAGCGCTTTTCCATATGTTAGCCAGCACGAGAATAACGACGAACAACCAAGGACTGGAGTACCAATCTATTTGCTCCATGCCAATACCCGTAAGCATACGATTCATGATTCCTTTATCAAAGTCTAGTAAAGTGAACAGGATGGCGCCGATGATGATCCATGAGATGAAGAAAGGGAAGAACATGACACTTTGGCCAATTTTCAGAAACCATTTACTACGAAGCTCATTTAACATAATGGCAATCGAGACTGAGAATAGAGTTCCGGTCAACATATACAAGACATTCAACATCACTGTATTTCGAGTGGCTCTGATCGCATTGTCCATACTCGAGAAGAAGAACTCGAAATTGTCGAAGCCTGCCCAAGGGCTACCGAAGATACCTCCATTGAAGTTGTAATGCTTGAATACAAGAATGAGGCCGCTCATGGGAAGATAAGCAAATAAGATTAATACGATTAAACCTGGAAGCGCTAGCATGAATAGTGAACCATCTTTTCTAATGGATTCGAACCACCGCTTCTTCGACGGGGCTCGATTGAAGGTGGTCAGTGCTTTCTCAATCAATAGGATCCTCTCCTTATCTGTATCGCGTCACCTGCTGTAGAGGAGTCAAGCAAACGCTTTTATGAGTTTTAATATAAGTCCGCATGCTTGAAAGCGCTATCATAAAAAACGCAAAAGTCTTAAGTATCATGGAAGTGTGGGCTTAAAAAAAGTGGAAAAGGATCATTTTTCTGCACTTGGCGGTTTTTCGGCACAAAAAATGTGCTTGCTGAGCTGCAGAAACTCGCCTCCGCCGTAGCAAGAAAAAAGCCCCATAGACTAGGGGCTGCGGAGCATTTATTAAACTTGTTTTTGCAGGATATGATTTAACCGCCATTTGGAGGGTGTCGTTCCGTAGCGCTTTTTAAACTGGGTTGTGAAATAAGTACTGCTGTTGTAGCCAACCTTCTCCGCAATTTCCCTGATATCCATATCTAGGTTACCACTGAGTATGGCTTGAGCATGCTCAAGTCGAATCAAGTTTACGTAATCAGGGAAGCTTTCACCAATAGATTCACTTAGCATCTTGCTCAGGTATGCGGGACTGATTGCCAGCTTTTCGGACAGACTATTCAGGGATAAGGTCGGGTCGTTGTAATGTTGGTGGATATATGAAACAGCTTCATTAGCCAAATTACGTGTGGGTGTATTATTGATGCTGACCATCTTCTCATGAGTGGCATAGCATAGCTCTTCCAACCAAGTGCGGAGCTCCCGATAGCTTCTAAACCGCCAAAATTGCTGATAATGATCTAGAAAATCTGCTGGCTGTGATAGTCTTTCCAGAGATTTGTTGTCCATAAAGCGATTAAGCTCTAGGGCTAATTTAGAAAGTGCTATGATTGCAGGCTCCAGACGGTAGCTGCACGTGATGTCGAGCAGTCGATCAATAGCTTTCGATATAGATTCTGTATCATGCTGCCTTACTGCTTGAATAACAGGATCGAGGGTGTTGACAGGTATTGCACTAGTACTCAACTGTAGGATATCGTCTGCGTAAACGATATTTGATCGCTCATGCAGCTTGACGTGCTGGAGATTATCCATTGCATCGTCGTACATCGTCTTGAAGATACCTGCATCAGAGGTTAGACCACTAATCCCGATCGAGCAATGAACGTGTGGATGTGAAGCGCCACTTAAGGCGATTTGATCCCACTTCTTGCGAAATACGTCATGGTTGCTAAATGCATTAGGTGCTTCCTCGCTCAGGATTAGAACGGTTATTCCGATATGAGGGCTGAAGGATCTACATCTTCCTACTCCTTTGAATGCTAGCTCGACCTCCAGCACCAACTGATCGTGAAGCTTATTCAAGCTTTCATTAGGGAGCAGCTCATCGCTAGCCTCATCTGGTGTAATAGCTATCATAGCCACACAGTACGTGTCGGAATCACCAATTCCGTTAGTGGCTGTAAGTGAAGCCAGGTGATTATCCTGAGGATTGTATGGAGAAGTAAGCCACCTGATTAATGCACTGTCATCACTCTCTTTTCTTAAGTCTCTCAGCTTGGAAGCAATTCGCTCCAGCTCAAGATTGGCCTCTTCAAGACCGGCACCACGATCAGATGCGCTGTGATCATCTGAGAGATTCAAGATATTACCGAATAAGCGTCCAATAGGCTTGTATATGCGGTGCGAAACGAATCCAGCGATAATGGATGCGATTACGATCAGAAGAAAGCTGAGGATCAACATCATATTGCGTGCACTGGTGATATCCTGAAAGCTGTCATGATAAGGGACTTCTGATATAAACCACAGCTTAGTGTCATCAGAATAGATGTAGGTGATTAACTGGTCGGTACGATTGCCTTTCCAAACAAAGGAGCCCCTTGTTGATGAAGAGGTAACGATTTGCCTCCGCAAGCTCTCTTCAAAGCCGATAGCTTGGGTTCCGCTTTGCATAAGTACAGCAAGGTCGTCATTCAAGACAGCATAACGTGTGTGATCCCTATTATCTTGGGAGAATAAATTATTCTGAAGATAATTTAAGTCAATAGTTATAGCCACAGCACCATAATATTCGCTGTGATCGAAGGCGCGATCATTATAGAAGACGGTCATCAGCTTTTTGGTCTTACCGTTGTTCATATGGGCTGTCCACAAGAAAGGTGAGTCTATTATGCGGCTCTCTTGTACCCGGTTGAAGAGCTCATCCTTCGATTTAGAGCTAAGCGGCGTATTCTCGAACATGGCTACAGGCTCGGATATTCCAAAAATATAAGCGCTTTCTAAGAATGGGTTGACCGTCAGGGCTCCGCGAATTTGGTTCAGAGCAGCATATAATTGATCGCTCCAACTATTATCTCCATTGATCATCAAAGAGTTGATATTCGGATTTCGGTAAAAGTCCATCGTGTAGTTTTGGACTATATCTCTATAGTTAATAAATACATTCTCGGTATTTAATAGAACACTTTCATTGGCCTTATTCATATTATCGACCGTCCTATCCCGGAACCAGAAGAACAGGACGGTAGCTAGAACCAGAATGGAACATATAGAAATCAAGGTTAAGCTGATGAAAAAACGAACTTGAAGCAATCTTCCTTTACCCATGTTGATCTCTCCTTTATAGCTCTAATATACAATCTTTTAGAATAAAAGGTAACTGCAAAATTATATTAATCACATCATAGTAGAGCATAAAAGTATAAAAAAATTGAAAGTAAGCATGAAAGCATCAGGAAAGTGGTGATTAATTGAACTATACTAAGTATAATCATAATATCTTAGGAGGCTCAACTATGACAATGTTTCGTAATCCCATTCTGCCGGGCTTTTATCCCGACCCTTCCGCCATTCGCGTCGGAGAGGATTATTACCTGGTTACATCTAGCTTTGAATTTTACCCGGGTGTCCCCATCTTCCACAGTCTTGATTTGGTGAATTGGCGACAAATTGGTCATGTGCTTGACCGTCCTTCCCAATTAAATTTAGATGGAATACTGCCATCAAGGGGGATCTGGGCTCCAACGATTCGTTATCATCAAGGCAAGTTTTATATGATTACTACCCTCGTGGATAACAAGAAGGACACGCATAATTTCTATGTTACAGCAGAGGATCCAGCGGGAAGCTGGACTGATCCGATCTGGCTAGAGGATGCTCCTGGTATCGATCCTTCGTTATTCTTCGACGATGATGGCAAAGTATACTATACGGGTAACCGCGTACCACCTGAAGGTCAACAGTATCCGAAGCATATGGACATCTGGCTTCAAGAGATTGATTTGGAAAGCGGCAAGCTTGTGGGCTCAAAAAGTAGTATTTGGCAGGGCGCGCTCAAGGTTGCTCATGCGCAGGAAAGTCCACATCTCTATAAGATTGGAGCATGGTACTATATCATGATCGCTGAGGGAGGAACCGGGCATACACATGCGATTACGATAGCAAGAAGTAAATCTGTTACTGGACCCTTCGAAGGATACAAAGGGAATCCAATTCTATCTCATCGCCATCTGGGGCGCGATTACCCGATTGTCAATGTTGGACATGGTGAATTAATAGAAACGCAAAAAGGGGACTGGTGGATGCTGTGTTTAGCATCGCGGCCGTATGGTGGGTATTATCGCAATTTAGGGCGTGAAACCTTCTTGACTCCGGTGAAATGGGAAGCAGAATGGCCTGTGGTCAATCCTGGCAAGGGTGTTCTAGAGCAGGTAGCGGAAGCGCCCGATTTGCCTGAGACGCTCTGGCCGGTTTGCCCTATAAGGGACGATTTCGAGGATTCGCAGCTATCGCTTATATGGAACTTTATCCGCACTCCTCGTGAGGAATTCTGGAGCTTGAGCGAGCGTCCAGGCTGCTTGCGTTTAAAGCTGAAGCCGATATCAATTGTGGAGAATCTTAATCCGTCCTTTGTTGGCAGGAGACAGCAGCACCTCAGCTTCAGAGCAGCAACACAGCTGATCTATGCGCCTTCCAAGAACGGCGAGGTTGCAGGAATTGTACTGCTTCAGAATGCCGATTATCAGTTCAGACTGGAATACGGCAGATATGAGGGTGAGGATCAAATTCGGTTGATGGAGAGAATAGCTGGAATAGAACGGCTGCTAGCAGCACGAGCTTTTAACAGCGAGCGGATCCAACTGAAGGTCGAAGCCCATGAACAGAATTACAGCTTCTACTTCCGCTCCAACGAGAATGAGGCATGGACCATACTTTTGGAGAATACGGATGGTAGATTGTTGAGCACTGATTTGGCCGGTGGGTTCACTGGAGCCTATATGGGGATGTATGCTAGCTCGCAAGGGAGCTCGTCTGATAACCATGCCGATTTTGACTGGTTTAGCTATGAGGAGCTTGAGTCATGAGCAAGGGAGAACTGTCAATGATCAGCCCTTATAATGAAGCAGATTATGCTATTCCCGATTTGCCTCGAATTCCGGAGCGTGATTATAGCATCACTGATTTTGGTGCAGTAGGCGATGGTATGCTCTTGAACACCGCAGCGATTCAGCAAACCATAGACACTTGCGAGGCTGCAGGTGGGGGAAGGGTGGTCATCACTCCTGGAATTTGGCGGACAGGTCCGTTAACGCTGCGGAGCTGTGTTAATCTTCATGTTGAACAGGGTGGGCTGGTTCTATTTGAACCAGATTACACGTTGTATCCGTTAATTCAATCTCACTTTGAGGGAAACGTTGTTGTCCGCTGCCAAGCTCCCTTGGACGGAGAAGGTCTGCATGACGTTGCCATTACGGGAAGCGGCATTATAGATGGTGGCGGTCAAGGCTGGCGCCCTGTCAAGAAATCCAAAATGACAGAAGCTGCTTGGAGTAAGCTTGTCGATTCTGGAGGCTGTGTACATGCGGACGGAGACATGTGGTGGCCCTCAATGGAAGCCATGGAAGGGGAGCATATCTTTCACAGCTTGCTGGAGCAAGGAATTTCTGGAATAGAAGCCTATGAGCCAGCAAAGGCTTACCTTCGTCCAACTCTACTTAGCCTGCGCTCGTCCGAACGGGTGCTTCTGTCTGGACCTACATTTCAGAATTCCCCTGCATGGTGCTTACATCTGTATGATTGCAGCCAGGTGACCGTAGCGCATACGACCGTACGAAATCCTTGGTACTCTCAGAATGGGGATGGATTAGATTTGGAGTCCTGTAGGCATGCATGGGTGGAGCATTGCTCGTTCGACGTTGGGGATGATGCGATCTGTCTAAAATCGGGTAAGGACGAAGAAGGTCGGAAGCGGGGTCTTCCTTGTGAATTCATAACGATTCGACATTGTATCGTATATCATGGTCATGGTGGTGTTGTTGTCGGGAGTGAGATGTCTGGAGGAATAAGATGTGTCCGGGTTTCAGATTGCACATTCATCGGTACTGATATTGGTCTGCGCTTCAAGAGCACACGAGGTCGCGGGGGCATCGTGGAGGACCTAGTCATGGAGAGGATATGGATGAGCGATATTGTATACGAGGCTGTATCGTTCCATCTGTTCTATGCAGGGAAGGAAGGCTCGGAGGGCTATGATGAACAAGTATATCCTGTAACGGAGGAGACACCCATCTTTCGTGATATCACCTTGAAGGACATCGTATGTCAGGGAGCATCAACAGCCGTGCTCATGAATGGGCTTCCGGAGCAACCGCTTAGCGGGCTAAGGATTATAGGTTTGCAGGCGAGGTCGGACAAGGGAATTGTTGGACGTTACGTAGAAAGCTTGGTATTAGAGCGTATCCATCTTCAGACGGATAAGGACCAGGAGCTTCATCTACATCATTGTCACAATGTGCGAATTGATGGGGCTGCGTATGATGAAGCTTCTATACGGTAGGCTTAACTGCAATGAGATCCTTCTTGATGTCTAGTCCTTGCGGGCTTCTGATTTCTGGCGCTTTGCCTCATTGCGATATTGCATCGGTGTCATACCTGTAGCTTTCTTGAACGTTTTGTTGAAATGAGAGAGGTGCTCGAATCCAACGGCAGAAGCGATCTCTTGAATTTTACTGCGGGATTCCGTCAGTTGCTTCTGTGATTCCATGATTCGGAGTTGAATAATGTATTCGCGAAAATGAAAGCCTGTCAGCCTATGAAAGATGCGACTTAAATACGAGCTGCTTACATAGAAGCGCTTGGCCGTATCGTCCAAGGTGATAGAGTCGCGATAGTTTTGTCGGAGATACGTAGTGATCTCTGTTACTTTACTGTGAAGTGGATGTTTTATTGCAGCGAGAGAAGTAGTACTACTGCTCTTGGAGCGCTGCAGGAGGATAAACAGCTCTGTGAAGAGCGCAGACACATAGCATTCATAATCTTCCCTGCGATGGCTGCACTCCTCAAGCATGCTTTTTAATAATCGTTCAATCTCAGTTTGCTCACGCAGTGATAATCGATATACACGAAACCGTTGCTTGCTGAGCAGACGGAGCTCGGTATTCAACCTTGAGGGTAGGACGGCAGGGGCATAGTGAATCAGAATTCGTTCGAATTCGGCCTTATCGGAGCTTGCTGTCGCATGCAGGACATGAGGTGGAATCATCATCAACTCACCTTTGTGAACGGTTACGATCTGGTCATCAACGAAATATACCCGTTCGCCCTGCGCGAGGTAATAGAGCTCAACCACCGTGTGGCTATGTGGTTTGGGCATCGCCGTTACGCCCTTTCTTCTCATATGCTGAATGCTGAGCAAATTGTCGGCGATATGGTATTTAGGATGAACAAAATCAATTTCAGGCATTGGAATCCTCCATGTGACTGCAAGCTTATATGCCAATATTATAATGAAATGTTAGTTAATTAGGAAGGAGTTTGTGCATGGTGATTATCGTATCCAAACAGGGAGAGTCGGATTTCTCCAAGATTCAAGCGGCTATTGATTCTATTCCGATGGGTTATGAACCGCCCGTGACTATCCGAATTAAGCCAGGCATTTATGAGGAAAAGATAAGCATACCGTCAGAAGCCCCACCTATTCTGCTGCTTGGCGAGGATCCGCATTCTACGATACTGACTTGGTCGGATAACGCGCATACCATAGGCACGGATGGCCAACCACTGGGTACATTCCGCAGCAGTACGCTGACGATCCTTGCAGAAAACTTTACTGCTGAGAATCTGACCGTTCGAAATGCTTCGGGACCCGGCACAGGTCAGGCCGTAGCAGCTCATGTCGACGCGAGCTACGCAGTGTTCCGTCGTGTGCGGCTGTTGGGGGACCAAGATACTCTGTACACAGGACAAGGCAAGCAATACTATAACGAGTGTTATATTGAAGGTGATGTCGATTACATTTTCGGAGCCGCTACCGCGCTCTTCGACCGCTGTCATCTGCATAATAAGCGTTCCCGCGGCTATATTACGGCTGCTTCAACACCAGAAGAAGCGCCTTTCGGTCTCGTCTTTCTTGATTGTGAGATAACAGGTGGTGACGAGGTAGGTGATGTGTACTTGGGTAGGCCGTGGAGGCCATTTGCGCACGTCGCATTTATTCGAACTCGAATGGATGGTTCGATTACACCGGAAGGCTGGCATAATTGGGGTCAGCCCGATCGGGAAGCGACGAGCCGTTATGAGGAATACGCTAGCTCGGGTGAAGGGGCCTTTATCAACTCTCGTGTTGGATGGTCTCGTCAGCTGTTAAAGGAGGAGGCAGCGGATTTCCGTATCATCTCCATCTTCGATGGGTGGCACCCGGAGGGGTATTAATGGCACATATAAGGAGCTTAAACATATTAAATCGTGGGAGGGATTAAGTATATATGACGAATATAGAGGATTCAACTGTACATGACTTATGGTCTCGTGGTATTGCGGATACGATCATTCGCCAATGTAATGAAGAAGGGTATCACAGCTATGTTATGGACCGTTGGGCGTATGTACCGGGTATGCTCCTTATGGCTATGGCACGTGCTGGAGTGCAACTAAGTAACAAGGATTATTATTCATTTATGCAGCGGCATATGGAATCCTTTGTAGAAGAGGACGGTTCTATTCGAACGTATTCGCTGGAGGAATATAATCTGGACCAAATTAATCAGGGGAAAAATCTATTTTTACTATATGATCAAACCGGTGACGATCGTTACGCGAAAGCTGCACATCTTCTGGCAGCTCAGCTGAGTAGCCAACCCCATACTTCAGAAGGAGGCTTCTGGCACAAGAAGGTATATCCGTTTCAGATGTGGCTAGACGGTGTATACATGTCATCTCCGTTTCTTGCAGAATATGCCAAAGTGTTTGATCGGCCAGATCTGATGGACAGAGTGGCACATCAAATTTTACTAATTGAGCGCATGACACGTGATCCACGGACAGGATTGCTCTATCATGGATGGGATGAATCTCGGGAACAGGAATGGGCTGATTCATTGACGGGGTTGTCAGCTCACTTTTGGAGTAGGGCTATGGGGTGGTATGTGATGGCTATAGTGGACAGCCTAGAGTTTTTCCCAATCACACATCCTGAGAGGGGAACGATCATTGGAATTTTTCGTCGGGTGTGTCTAGCGCTATTACAGGTCCAAGAGAAGGAAACAGGACTGTGGTATCAGGTTCTTGACCAGGGCGATCGCGAAGGTAACTACCTGGAAGCGTCTGGTAGTATGATGTTTGTATATGCATTGGCCAAAGGGCTGAGGCTTGGTTACTTGGAATCTGCGTTCCATTCGGCAATGATGAAGGGATATGAAGGTATTGTTAAGCATCTGGCTGAGGTAGACGAGAGCGGCGTTCACCTTCACCAAATCTGTCACGGCGCAGGATTGAGTAAGGATCGTAACGGCTCCTATGACTATTATATATCCGAACAGATTGTATCCGATGCATTCATGGGTATAGCACCGTTCTTGTTGACGTCTCTCGAGGTGGAGAGATATCAGCAACAAGTGATTGTAAAATAGTCGTCTTATTCTCAACAACCTGCTCATTCTATGTCTATTACCGCCAAATTGAATAGAACAGACGCTGCTATATAAGCCAATCGTCTGTTCTTATTTAGACGGAATGATGGAGTAGGAAAGTAATTATCTCAAGCTCTTCAATGCACCGCTCCATGCGATGAGCTGATCAAGCATCGCATTGACTGACGCAATATGCATCTCGGCTGGCTTGAACACACTGTAATTCTCGAAGTCAGTGAATAAGGAAAGAGCGACCTGATTACGTACGTCAGCTACCTGTAGCTCACCCATGATGACTCTTAAGTTTTCTACAGCTCTGGATCCACCAAGACTACCATAGCCTACAAATCCAGCAGCTTTATTGTTCCATTCCGCATATAAGAAATCGATGGCGTTCTTAAGTGCGCCGGATGTAGCATGATTGTATTCAGGTGTCACGAATACAAAGCCGTCGAATGTTGCAATCTTCGCTGCCCATGCCTGTGTATGCGGTTTAGAATATTGCCCCATTGATGGTGGAACGGGCTCGTCAAGTAGCGGCAGGTCGAAGGAAGCGATATCTACTAGCTCGAATTCTGCGTCCGTACGCTTCTTCGCAATCTCGTATACCCACTTGGCAACGGCCTCACCATTACGACCAGGGCGTGTACTTCCGATGATAATAGCTATCTTATTCATTTCATTTCTCCTCCTAGTATGATAATAGCCTCTCGGTTGGGCATATACCTATATTAGTATGACTAGAATCATTACCCATTATTCAAAGATATAAATCTTATCCTAATTCCAAAAGGATCAGTTACCCATGCAGTATCTCTATGTTCATCTACGCTTATTCCAGCATTTCTTAAGTGCTTGACGAGGATTGCGACCTCATCTTGATTAGGAAGAGTAATGGTAAAGAAATCGATGCCCGTAGCATTGTACGGTGCAGCAGGTGCTCCTTGTCCAGCCCAAATATTCAAGCCCATGTGATGGTGGTAACCACCAGCGGATACGAATAAGGCACCAAATTCTTCAATATGCATCATAAGATTGAAGCCTAATTGGTCACAATAGAATGCTTTCGCCTTCTGAAGATCAGCGACATGAAAGTGTACATGTCCAATCGTCGTCTTGGTAGGCAAGCCTTCCCAGCTATGCCCCTCAGCTTCAAGCAAGACGCCATCTACATCGAGGCGTTCTCCACCCATTGTTATCTGATTATTCTCATCGTAAGGCCATTCCGATCTTGGACGATCGCGATAGATCTCAATTCCATTCTGATCGGGGTCAGTAATATACAGAGCCTCACTAACTAGATGATCAGAGTGGCCAACATGTATACCATGCTCCAATAGACGCTTAAGGGATAACCCCAAATCCTTGCGGGTGGGCAGTAGAATTGCATAATGATAAAGCCCACTTACCGTTCTTCTTGGTGTGAGTATGGCATTAGGGATTTCCTCGAGTTCAACCAACGCGTTTACGCCATCAGCGGTTAGCTCTGCCGATTGTTCGTCTTGCCATAGAACTTGGAATCCGACAATATTCAGATAGAAATCAAGAGAGCGTTGGATATCACTGACTTTCAATTTCACTTTACCCAGTGTCATGTCAGGGTGCATTTGATAAGCCATAATCGTTTGTAGTCTCCTTTACATTCATTAAATAACTTACTTAATGTAATAAAATATATAATAGTTATTATAGTTAGTCAAGTTTGTTGATGATAAAAAGTAAGTTTGTTTATTGTTCGTATGAGGAGTATAATAACCGTATTAGAAGGAGAGATGGCAATGGAACATAACACACAGATGTGCCCTCGTTTCGAGAAGGCGATGGAGCTGTTAAGTAAACGTTGGACTGCATTGATCGTCTTTACGTTATTAACTGGACCTCATCGATTTAGTGAGATCGACAACTCTTTGCCAAATTTAAGTGGTAAGGTTCTTTCAGAGCGATTGAAGGAGCTAGAGATAGAAGGACTTATACGACGTGATGTTTACCCGGAAATTCCAGTTCGAATAGAATACTCGATAACGGACAAAGGACGAGCATTAACGCCATTGTTCGAGGACATCGGCCAGTGGGCAACGGAGTGGATTGATGTTCCACAATAAGTCAGGGAAGATCATGAAGATGGGATGCTTACTCGGTTGCCCCGAGGTGTGTCCTTCTTCTTTTTTGTGTTAAGAAAAAATATTGATGATCGAATATCATTGCGAATGGTGAAGATATGAGAAATGTTGATATACGAAGAGGAGTGTTAATAGTAACTTCAAATTATGAAAGCGCTTTATAACTAAGAGGAGGTTGTGAAATGAAGAATTTTGTAATGAGGAAGTTCATTCGTTTGACTATCATTGTTAGCTTGATTGCTCTTATGGTTCCTAATCTATTTGGACCACTTGGAATTGCAGAAGGGGAATCAACCAATCTAGTTACACTAAATCCAACAGACGATAGCTTTGTGGAAATGAATGGAGGGGATAAAAATTATGGATCAGATACATTCATGTATGCGAAAAAACAAACAGATCGAACCCGATATTCCTTCTTGAAATTTGATGTGGCTGATATTGGTGATGTGAGCAATGCCAAGCTACGAATATATGCCAGAGCATGGTCCGGAGATTCAATCCTATATGCTCATGGTGTAATGGACGATGGATGGAACGAAAGCTCGATTACCTGGAATAGCATGCCTGCTATCGACGGGATCGCAGCAGGAGCAACAACCTCCAAGGTCAATTTACAGCAATACTGGGATATTGATGTGACCGAATATATTAAGAATGAGTCTATAGGTGATGGTATTGCTTCTATTGCCCTACAAGGTACCAATTCCAATACAATCGAAATTCATTCCAAGGAGAATGAGTTATATCCCCCTGCTCTTATCATTACGGAGGATGGGCAGTCACCGACACCAGAAGAGCCAGATGAACCATTACCTGAGAATCCATCTACTCTGTATGTAGATCCAACCGGTGCTAATGGTGCTTATACTACAATCCAAGCGGCGTTGAATGCTGTCAATACTGGCGGAATTGTCGAGTTAAAGTCTGGAACCTATGTAGAGAATGTAACGATGTCCCAATCCGGAACGGAGCAAGGGATAATCACCATCCGTGGAGAGGATAACGGCGATGTGACGCTGAACGGCAGCTTATTAATCGATGCAGACTATATCAAGGTTGAGAATTTCAGCATGAACGGGGAAAATGCGGATGGATCATTCACTATACCGTATGCCGTTAAAGTTGAGGGCATTCATGTTCATGTCGTCAATATGGATATTCGCAGCTATGCTGGACCAGGTATCTACTATACGCCAGCTAGTCATTATGGTTATGCAGCAGACAATTATATTTATAGCTCCGCACAAGGCTTTCATGTAGCGAGCCATGCCATTATTGAGAATAATGAAATCGAAGCGCTGCATCTTCATGGCAATAACAGCGCGGCCGGTGACCATTTTCGCATATTCGGCTCTGATATTATAATCCGTAATAACCATGCTCATGGCACAACGAAGGGCGAGCATATGGGGCCTGCTCATGTAGATATGTTCCAGTCATGGGACGATACCCAAATTCAAGTGAGTAATGTTCTTATCGAGAACAACATACTTACAGGGTGGTACCACCAAGGGATTATGCTAGAGAATGACAAGTATGGCCCGCAAGGAACCTATTATATCTCTGACTGGACGGTACGTAATAATGTATTCAGCGGCTATGAGTCATGGGGAATAAGCGGCGGGAAGACAAATGGAGGCATTCCCAACATGATCGTTGAGAACAATGTGTTCGCTGCCAGTGAAACAGGAGGCTACTATGGCGTAGTTATGATCGGTAACGGGGGATCTGGGATACTACGAAATAACATATTCATGAATCATACGGTAACAAGCTCTGGCGCGCAATCTGGTGCAACAATCGATGCAGATTACAATATGTATTACAATACCGTGCTTCCCGTCACGATAGGTGAGAATGATATTATGGGTATGGACCCCCGATTTGTGGATCCATCCAGTCTTGATTATCGATTGCTTTCAGATTCGCCTGCTATTGATACAGGAGTAGTGCGATCGTCATTCGCAAGTGATGTAGAGAACAATCCCCGTCCAACGGGCTTTGGTTGGGATCAGGGTGCATACGAATTTCAAGGAACTCCAGACGAAATCGCGCCATTCATTACGATTACAAATCCAAGCTTTGCTGAAGTATTCGCGGTCGGTTCAGATGTACAGGTCGAGGTGAATGCGCGGGATATACGGGGATCGATAGAGAAGGTAGATTATTATCTTAGCGGTGAGTATGCGGGTACATCCGAGGAAGAGCAATTCGGGATAACCTTTGACAATATGTTAGAAGGAACGTACACAATCCACGCCATTGCAACCAATGTGAATGGTTTAAGCAGTGAGTCCAATGAAATACAGTTTTTCGTTACGAATGAAGAAACGATGATGGCGGACACCACCTTTATGAATACCCCATTCGAAGAACAAACAGACATGTTTAGTGTGAGCTTTGAAATCATCCCATTACTGAATGGTATGAATGGTGTAGTAGCTGTCGCGGGCGGCGATGTCTCCGCATTCAGTGGTATGGCTGCGGCTGTTCGGCTAAACCCCCAGGGAAGCTTCGATGTTAGGAGTGGTTCGTCGTACGTTGCTGAGAATATCGTTCCCTATGAGATGGGTAAGTCCTATGATGTAACAATGGTCATCGATATATTGAGCCACACCTATAGCGTATATGTGAAGCCTGAGGACGGCGTGCGTCAGACTATCGGCACAGGCTTATCCTTCCGAACAGAGCAAGCGAATGTAACGCTATTAAACAGGCTAGTTACGATTGCCGAGAGTGGAAGCTTTATGCTGAAGGGCTTCACACTTAATACGGAGCCTATAGAGCCAGAACCAACCTATTCACTTATCGGGCTAATTGAATTGACGGAGCAGCTCACCGAAGAGAACAACGGTAACCCGGGAATATCCAAGGTATTAGTGTATCAAGCGAAGGCTGCCGTTAAGCTATTAGAGTCCTATATCAAGACGCTTGAGAAGCAGGGTGATAAGGTGGTAACACCAGAGCAATTAGAGCAATTGAAGTCGTATGCGGAGACATTAATTGAAATGGAATAGAACCTGAATTCAGTGTCCTATCAATTAAGGGCTACGGTGTTTGCATCCTATGATACAATAATGAGAAATATCATTATGTCTAGGATTACCTACGGAAAACTGGGGGAACTATGAAAAAGAGAAAAGTATTCCGGAAATTATTCATTATATATATCGTCATTGTCCTGCTATACACACTGATTGGTTCTGCCGTGTTCTTCTATAAGCATAATCAAATCGGAGAAATGGAGCTTAGGAACAACCAACGGATGTTTCTAAGGCAAGCGCAAGAACGTATTGACACGAAATTTACAGTGGCTTTAAATTTAATCAACCAGTTCACCAGCTCAGAAGAATTAACGATGTATGCGAGGGATCGGAGTCGGGATTATTACAACATTACGAGAGTTTACAATAACTTGGTTAAACGTACACAGGCGTTTAATGATTTCGGATTTAGTCTGGATATTGTGAAAAAATCAGACGATTTGGTCATCTCGAGTCAAGGAACGATGCAATTAAGCAGCTATTATACCAAATGGGGATTAACCGAACCAATCGTTAAAGATGTTGAAGCTTACATTGAAAGCAATCAAACCGATATATTTGTAATTCCTGAAACCGTGTATACGACATCGGGTGAATTGATGGTTATGGTGAAGAAAGAGAAAATTTACGAGGTTCAATTTATATTCTACATCCTGTTCTACGTTGAAGATGTGCTGCCACAATTGGATTCTAAGCAAACTGGGTTTTCATTAATAAGATTTGATCTGCCATTAATACAAGTAGGTGGGGATGAGCTTCTCCGCGAACAATCGGACTCGGAATACTACGTCCACCGCGAACACTCTAGAGTGCTGTCGGATGTCGTTTATTCCTATGTAACACCACGCAATGCCATTCAGAACAAGCTTTTTCCATTAATTGCAGATACCGCGCAAATTTATATCATTCTGCTATTGTTCGGTATAGTGCTGTCCTTTTTTGCAGCTAGAAATATGTATAAGCCGATCCGAAGTATTGTCAATGTGATGAGAGGGGATGAGGAGCATCACGATCAGGATGAGTTCTCATTCATTAAGGAATCGGCGATTAAGATGAAAGAGGTCAACAAGAGCCTGACAGAGATGCTGCAAAATAATCGATTATCACTAAAGCACAAGTTTTTGCGGGATTTATTAGGTGGAATGGCGCATCACGAGCAGATCGCAGAGGGAATCAGCTTATACGAGCTACACGAGTTGGAACAGTCCTTGTCGGTTATTGTACTGGAGTTTGTAGAGGACCAGCTGCTAGACGATCAGTTCACAAAGGATGCTATTCAGGAAATTAAAACCCAAACCATGAGATTAATCGAGGAGCAGTTGAATCAATTCGCTTATTGCCAGCTTGTCGAGTGGGATTATAAGCGTTATGTGCTGATCATGCAGGAAACCGAGATAGCGTTGATGAAGAAATGGATTTCCCAATCATTGTCGACGATCGAGATTGAATTCGAGATCAGAATTGTTGCAGCGATTGGACAATCTGTACCAAGTGCATACGAGATGGAACATTCACTGTACTCTGCTTTTCAGCTCCTTGATTATAGATTTGCCATAGATAAGAGAACCGTGATTACAAAGAATGACTTAGTCTCTTTGCAGGAAACTAGCTACATCTACCCACTGGACCTAGAACGGGATTTAATTAACTATTGTATTCAAGGTAAAGAGGGTCAGGTCAACATTGTTCTCCAACGATTATTCCAATTAAACTTTAGCGAGCGGACCATAGATGGGGAGTCATTGTCTAAATTTATCTCAGCAATCATTGGCACGGTACATCGTGTAATGCAGCAAGCAAGTAAATCCGAAATTGATATCTTTGGTGATGGGTCCACCCATGAGACAGAACTAAAAAAATGCGAGAATGCACAGCAAATATTGGAGAAGATCGAGCGTATATTCCATGTTCTTATTAGCAAGCTAGTGCAGGTTGCTGAAGAAACAGATAATAGTATTGCGGATGAGATGATTGCTTTCGTACACGATCATTATGATCGCGATATCTCGCTCACGGATCTGGCCGAGCAATTTAACTTCTCCCCAGGATACATCAGTATTCTGTTCAAGAATTATGTAGGGGAAAATTATAAAGACTACTTGAATTTGTATAGAGTGAATAAAGCCAAGGAAATATACAATAGTAATCATCGATTGACGGTTAATGAGATCGGTGAGCGCGTTGGATTTAACCATGTGAATACCTTCATCCGCATCTTCAAGAAGTATGAAGGGGTCTCACCTGGACAGTACTTTCGAAAATCGGAATAAAGCTAGATGTATATCTACCTATATAACCATTAGAGCGATTAACTCTGGTGGTTTTTTTGTGCTCAATATCAACGTTTGGAAGCGATTACAGAGAAATGGTTATTACTCAAAAAGTGGTGATGGTATTATCCGTGATTATGTTGATGATCTGAGAATTGTTGATATACGGCAGGTCGATTTGGATGGTAATGTCGAGTAAATAAAGAGAAGATTGGAGTTGCCATCATGGACAGCACAAAGCTTGTTGCCAAACTCAAGCGGGATCGCTACTTGTATTATATGTTGATCCCATTCATTGCCTGGTACATTATCTTTCTATATAAACCAATGTACGGGCTTCAAATTGCCTTCAAGGATTACAGCTTATATCGAGGAATTGCGGAGAGTCCCTGGGTAGGCTTGAAGCACTTCCAAGCCTATTTCGAAGGTCATTACTTTTTCCGGACATTAAAGAACACCGTATTGATTAGCTTTTATAGTATTCTATTCGCTTTCCCGGCTCCGATCATTCTTGCCTTATTGTTGAATGAAGTGAAGAACCAGATTTTTAAGAGGACCGTGCAAACGCTTACGTACCTACCGTATTTTTTATCTATCGTCATTATTACGGGTGTAGTTACTAACTTTCTCTCCCCTTATAACGGCTTGTTGAATATTATCCTAGACAAGCTTGGCTTCGAGAAGCTATATTTTCTAGTCATACCTGAGTACTTCCGAACGATCTTTATTACTATGAATATTTGGCAGAGCGTTGGCTTTGGCGCCATTATATATATCGCGGCCCTATCGGGCATTAATCCGGAGTTGTATGAGGCTGCAAAGATAGATGGGGCGAACAAGTGGAGGCAGGTTTGGCACATCACATTGCCCGGCTTACTACCAACCATCATGATATTACTCATCCTGCGTGTCGGTGATCTGCTGGAGGTCGGATATGAAGCGGTTATCTTATTGTACCAGCCAGCTACCTATGAAACGGCGGATATCATTAGCACCTATGTGTACCGTTCCGGAATTGTGGAAGGGCGTTATGATATGGCGACTGCAGTTGGATTGTTCAATTCAGTAGTCGGGCTAGTTTTAGTTATAATCGTCAATCGGATGAGCAAAAAATTTACCGGAAACGGGATATGGTAGGTGAAGCGTTATGAAAGCAACGAAGGGTGAGCAAATTTTTTACACATTTAATTATATCTTCTTAGCGGTGCTGGGTTTTGTAACCTTATACCCATTCCTATATGTTCTTGCTGCCTCGATGAGCTCATCTGAGGCGGTCGTGACAGGTAAGGTGCTGTTATTACCTAAGGATCTGACATTCGAATCGTATCGGCGAGTGCTTGGTGAGCAAGGGCTATGGATCGCATATGCCAATACGGTGTTCTATACCGTTGTTGGAACTGCGGTTAATGTACTGTTCACACTGTTAGGTGCTTACCCACTCTCGAAGAAACGATTAATGGGGCGTACGGCAGTTAGCTTCATGATTGCCTTCACTATGCTATTCAGTGCAGGTATGATTCCGATGTTCTTGAACATCAACGAGTTAGGGCTTATGAACACTCGGACCTCGATTATCATAGCCTTCGCCGTATCAACCTGGCTGGTTATCGTACTCCGCACGTTCTTCCAATCCATTCCAGATGAGATGGAGGAGGCGGCGAAGGTCGATGGAGCGACAGATGTACAAATACTGATGAAGATCTACTTGCCTTTATCGGTTCCGGCTCTGGTTGCTATCTCACTCTTCTATGCAGTAGGTCGATGGAATTCCTTCTTCTGGGCGATGGTGCTGCTGCGAGATGAGCATTTAATACCGCTTCAGGTCCTGCTGAAGAAGCTGGTTGTAGAGATGAAGCCGACCGATGACATGATGGCTATGTCCGACACCGCACAATCGTTCTCACAGGAAACCGTCATCTACGCAACAATTATCGTTTCGATATTACCGATTATTATCGTATACCCTTTTATACAGAAGTTCTTTGTTAAGGGTGTCATGATTGGTTCCTTAAAGGGCTAGTGGAATTGGCGTTGATTCAGGGTTCATTCAGGGTGCATGAGGTTGATGTATCTTGTTTAAATATAAGACCTCAGCTTTGGCTGGTGTCGATAAATGGTTGAAAAAGGAGGCCGAGTGGGTTAGCATTCGAAGCAACGACAGGTGTGCGCGTTCATGATAATTTGGGGAGGAAATAAAACAATGATAAAGAAGAGAAAGCTGATATCCGTAGTATTGTCGGTAATCATGGTTTTAACTATTCTTGCAGCGTGTGGCAACAATGGTGCTAATAATACGACAGTGAACAACGTCGAGAATAATCAACAAACACCTGCACCAGATGATGCTACACCAACGAACACAGAGGATGCGAAGGGATCCTTGGCAAGTGAGGAGCCGATTGAATTATCGATTCACCTCATTGTTGATGGTATTCCCTATAATGATGATTGGGCAGCCTTCAAGAAGATCGCAGAGCTGACGAATGTGTCATTGAAGGGCTCTGTTTCGAAGAATGTAACGGACACAAAGGAAATTTTCAACCTAATGATGGCAACGAATGATCTATCAGATATTGTGAGATCAAGTAAAGTAAACTTCGATAAATTTGGCGCAGAGGGAGCATTCGTTCCGTTAAACGAGCTTATCGACGAGCATGCACCTAACCTGAAGGCTTTCTTGGAGGAGCATCCAGATGTTCGTAAGATTGCTACAGCTGCAGATGGTAATATGTATTATGTTCCATTCACGCCTGATGGAGCGGCAGCGACAGGCTGGTTCCTTCGTAATGACTGGCTCGAAGCAGTCGGTATGGAGACGCCTAAGACGGTTGACGATTATCACGCCGTGCTGACAGCGTTTAAGGAGAAGGATCCGAATAAGAATGGCAAGGCCGATGAGATTCCATATTTTCACGGAGCTACTGGATTTGGCATTTACTTCTTACTCTCCTTATGGGATGCGAAGAATGATTTCTATATCGATGGAGAGGAAGTCAAGTATGGACCGCTTGATCCTTCATACAAGGAAGGCATGGCGAATTTATCACAGTGGTACGCAGAAGGCTTGATTGATAAAGAAATCTTCACACGTGGCGGTAGTGCAAGGGAGACGCTGCTTACGGACAATATCGGGGGATCTACCCATGATTGGTTCGGAAGTACAGCAGGCTTCAATAACACATTAGCTGATCAGATACCAGGATTTGAATTCGCACCTATTGCACCTCCTGCAAGCACAAGTGGGTTGGTGGCAGAATACGATTTCCGTCCATCTGTTCGTGATGTTGGCTGGGGGATCTCAAGCTCCAATCCGAATCCAATCGAGACGATCAAATACTTCGACTTCTTCTTGAGCGAAGAGGGTAGACGGATTATGAACTTCGGGGTTGAAGGCGAAACCTATACAATGGTGGATGGTAAACCAACGTTTACGGAGGAAATCTTATCTGCTAGTAATGTCGTATCTACGCTAAAGAAAGATTATGGTGTACAGGTTGAAATTGGCTTCCATCAGAATTTTGATTATGAGCTTCAATGGATGAATCCGATTGCGAAGATCGGTGTTGAGGAATATATCAACAATGGATATATTGTGAAAACCCGCTTGCCGAATATGGCTCTTACTGTTGATGAACAGGCTAGAATTAAGGAGCTTACTGGTCCGATCAATACCTTCAGAGAAGAAACTGGTCAGAAGTGGGTATTGGGTGCGGAGAAGGTAGATGCGGGATATAACAAGTTTGTGGAGCAATTAAAGCAGATGAATATAGAGGAGCTTCTTACCCTTTATAATGAAGCTTACCAAAGATACTTGAGCCAATAAGTAATAAATGAGATGGCCCCGGGATCATAATGTTCCGGGGCCATTATTATAAGGGATAAGATTACGATAACGATTACGAGGATGAGGAGTTAATCAGATGAAATTACCTAAAGAAGCGAACGCAGTCATCAAAAAGCTTCAAGTGAAGGTCGATCGTATGATCGAGCAAATCGGAAGTGGATCACCCCACTGTACAGATGCGAATGGGATATACGATAACAAGAAGGCAGATTGCTGGACATCTGGATTCTGGCCTGGTCTCTTGTGGATTATGTATGATGTTACCGGAGAAGAGCGGTACAAGGATGTAGCTTGGTCGTGGGATGAGCAGATTGAACAATTGTTTATCCAGCCGACGGATGAGCTGCATCACGATGTGGGCTTTCAATTTCTATGCACCGCGGTTATCAAGAATAAGATCACGGGTGATGCTGATGCTTTACGAAGGGGGTTAGAGGCTGCAAACTTCTTGGCAGGCCGGTTTAATCCAGCCGGGAACTTCATTCGGGCTTGGAATTGGGATAAGCATGGATGGGCGATTATCGATTGTATGATGAATATTTCATTGCTCTTCTGGGCTAGTGAGGTTTCTGGAGATCCGAGATTTAAGCATATCGCGGTTCGACATGCAGACACGGCCATGCAACGATTCATTCGCCAGGATGGCTCTGTGAAGCATATTGTTAGCTTTGACCCGGAGAGCGGTGAGTACATCGAGGCTTTTGCTGGCCAAGGCTTCCATGCTGATTCGGCCTGGAGCCGTGGTGCTGCATGGGCCATATATGGATTTGCTAACACCTATCGGTACACCCAAGACGAGCGCTACTTGAACGTAGCCAAGCGGACAGCACACTATTTCCTAGCCTCATTACCGGAGGATCATGTACCCTATTGGGATTTCCGTCTACCGACACAAGAGGGTGAGCCTAGAGATAGCTCTGCTGGTGCAATTGCCGCCTCTGGGCTACTAGAGATCGCAGATTTAGTTCCACCCTCAGAGCAATGGTTATATGCTCATTCAGCTGTAAGGATTCTGACTTCATTAACCGAGAATTATTCGGCATTGGACTCGACCGACTATCAAGGAATCCTGAAGGAAGGAACAGGCAATCGACCGAAAAATCATTACAATACTTCTGTCATCTACGGAGACTACTATTATGTAGAAGCCATTGCTAAGCTCAGCGGTTGGTCAAGGAAGGTGTTCTAATGATGAGATATGATCTGGTCATCTACGGGGGAACATCTGCGGGGATAGCGGCCGCAGTACAAGCAAGACGAATGGGCCTAAGTGTAATTATCATAGAGCCGACTAGTCGGATAGGTGGATTAAGCAGTGGTGGTCTTGGTGATACGGATTTCGGTAATAAGGAGACCATTGGTGGAATTTCCTTAGAATTTTATAAGCATGTGGGCCAGAAATACGGACAGGATCTTGCACAATGGAAGTTCGAGCCGAAGGTTGCATTAGCCATATTCCAAGATTGGATTGAAGAGCACAATATAGAGGTGTTGTTCGAGGAACGCCTTGATCAGTCTAATGGTGTAATTCTGACAGCTAATCGAATTCAAGCAATTCGGATGGAATCGGGCAAGGAGATCATGGGGAGCATGTTTATGGATGCTGGATATGAGGGCGATCTAATGAAGGCAGCGGGTGTTACATATACAACCGGACGCGAAGCGAACGCATTGTACGGTGAACGATATAACGGGATCCAAACAGGCAATGCCTTGAAAAATCAGCTACCAGTAGGTATAGACCCATATCGGATAAAGGGTGACCGAACCAGCGGCCTTCTGCCTGGTGTAAATGCTGACGCAGGTGGACTAGATGGAGAGGGAGATCATCGCATTCAAGCATACTGCTATCGCATGTGCTTAACGGATAACCCCGACAATCGTATCATGGTCGAACACCCAACCGATTATGATGAAAGTGAATATGAGCTGATGTTCCGTGCTATGGCGTGTGGTCAGAGCGAGTTTTTCAAGCTTGTTCCTGTGCCGAATGGGAAGACGGATTCCAATAACAACTCAGGAATGTCTACCGATTACATCGGTTTTAATTATGATTATCCGGAAGCGGATTATGAAGCCAGAAAGCGTATTGCCCTTGCTCACGAAACGTATCAGAGGGGGTTAATCTGGACGCTGCAGAACCATCCTCGCACACCAGTGGAAATCCGTGACTTTTATAAGGAGTGGGGTTTGCCTAAGGATGAATTCCTCGATAACGGTCATTGGACACCCCAGCTGTATATTCGCGAATCGAGAAGAATGGTAAGCTCCACTGTCATGAATGAGAATCATATTGTTCTCAGAACACCTGTAGTCGATAGCGTAGGAATGGGGTCATATACGATGGATTCTCACAACACGCAGCGGTATCTGAATACAGACGGTTATGTGGTTAATGAGGGTGATGTACAGATCAAGCTGGATGCACCTTATTCAATAAGCTACGGCTCGATTGTGCCTAAGGAAGAGGAATGTATGAATTTATTCGTTCCAGTCTGCTTATCTACATCACATATCGCATATGGAACGATTCGAATGGAACCCGTATTCATGGTCCTGGGTCAATCGGCTGCAACGGCCGCAGCATTGGCTATTGAGAAGGACATTAGTATACAGCATGTGGATTATAGTGCATTGCGTAAACGATTATTAGAGGATGGACAGGTACTGTAATTAGGAATCTATGCATGATTGCAGATATGTCGATAATAATGTCGAACATAATAATAAAGCGATCTCACTGAGTACACTCAGTGAGATCGCTTTTATTATAAGAGGTGCAGTTCGCTTCCTTGCGTTTTCTTAGTGTTGCTTTTGTTGATAACCATCCTCTTACAGGTCTAAGTAATCCCGAGGATCAACAGCCTTCTCATTCAATCGAACTTCAAAATGCAGGTGATTTCCTGTAGAATTTCCTGTCGTACCAACTTCGGAAATTTTATCTCCTCTAGATACAATCTGTCCATTCTCTACCTGGATACCGCCTTTTCTAGCGTGTGCATACAATGTCCACAATCCATTACCGTGATCGAGAATTACCGTATTGCCGTAACCATTCACCCAACCTGCAGTAATAACTCGTCCTGATTCAGCCGCGAGAATGCTAGTGCCTGCTGGTGCGGCGAAATCCATGCCGTTATGCATCGTACCGGTTTTGCCGGTTATTGGATTGGTCCGTCTACCGAAATTTGAGGATATCCGATAGGTTTCGGGTAGCGGATATCTGAGCTTATCGCCTTGATAATAAGCAATCGTCTTCTTGGAGGCAGCGATTAAGGCTGCTGCTGCAATCATCTCCTGCTCTTGCTCTTCGGTATATTCTGCTAGCACCTGCTCTTCCTTGTTCAATACAGCAATATGATTATTCTTCGATTGTTTCAGTACCTCTAATTTACTTATCGCTGCGACCTGTGTAAGCTTCGCTGCTTCTTGCTGATCCTTAGCCTCTAGCTGTCTCTCCTTGGCTGCGATTTGCTCATCCATGGCGAGCGTTTGAGTTTCCTTTGTAATAACCTGTTGATCATAGAGTGATATTAATTGTGCTAGCTGCTGCTCGACTTCAATAATTTGTAACGCAACCTGCTCATAGTCGCTTTTATTCGCCTGTAATATATCCTGATCATGATCGATTAACGTTGTTAACATTTGGAAGCGGTCTAGAAAATCTGCGAAGCTACTAGACTGAACTAGAACCTCTAGATAAGATACGGATCCATTCGTGTACATATATCGTAGTCTTTCGCGAATTAATGAATCTCTTGATTCAATACGTTCGATAGCAGCTTGTAAGCTTTCTTTTGACATATGTAGGTTATCTTCAGCCTGTGAGCTCTGCTTCTCTAAGGAAATCAATTGTGCATTGGATTGTTCGATCTGCTCGTTTAAGTCGTTTATTTGAACTTCTAATGTGCTAACTTCCTTATCTAAAGCTAGCATCTCTTGATCTAGTGAAGTAATCTGATTTTCCAACGAACCAATATTATCCTCTAAGGCGTATATATCCCTTGTCGTTTTTTGCTTCTCTTTCTGAATCTTCTTAATTTTGGACTGAGCCGCCTCCAGATTTTTAGCTGCTTGCTGCTGCTTCTCGATGGCTTGCTTGAGATCAATGGATGCTTGGTCTAACGTGGTTTCAGCAAATCCATATTGCGGGGATACACTTGTAAGTAGTAAAGCTAGAACTATCAGAAAAGGCAGTGTCATATTTTTCAATATTATAGCCTCCTGTGTCGATTTATGTACAATTATATACTAGATTTACCTGAATAGGTTGCGATTGAATAATAATGAGTCTTTGTCCCTAGAATAAGCGGGTAGTTCAATTATGCTTTTGAGAAGGAGAGTATGGTTAATGATTAGCAAATCCCTGAGGTGGATAATAGTGGGGTTAACTCTTATCGCTGTAGTGATGCCAGCCCGAATTGATGGTGTGGGGAGTGATCAGACTTATGTGCATGTGCATGTGAAGCAGGCATGCGTGAGTAAGACGATGGTACAGCTTCATGGTAACATGAGAAAGCTATGGATTGAGCATCTATTCTGGACGAGGAATTACATAGTTAGTGCGGTTGCTGGCTTCCCGGATCAGGATCAGGTATTGGCAAGACTGCTGAAAAATCAACAGGATATTGGAGATGCAATAAAGCCGTATTATGGGGACGTAGCCGGTACTAAGCTGACTGGACTATTGAAGGAGCATATTCTCCTTGCGGGTAAGATATTGGAGGCAGCGAAGAGTGGTAATCAGGTGGATTTGGAGAAGTACAACAAAGAGTGGTACCGAAATGCAGACGACATTGCTCAATTCCTAAGTAGCGCCAATCCAAACTGGTCGAAGGAAGAGCTGAAGTCAATATTAGATATGCATCTAAAGTTAGTCACTGATACGGTCGTAGCAAGAATCAAAGGCGACTGGAATGCGGATATCGTCGCAACTGATCTAGGAGAAGCCCACCTCATCAAGCTAGCAGATACCCTGACAGAGGGAATTGTTAAGCAATTTCCGAAATATTTCCAGCAATCAAGAGCTAGAGGATGAGGACAAGAATAGAATCCCGTCTTCGAGAGCTAAGCCGTGGGATTATATCCCACGGCTCTTCTTCCATCGAGGTGATAAGTCTTGTTGAATGGTAGTAGGTAGTATGGAGGCTTCGGGATCCGATGAGGAAGGTTCTGAGAACACCGAGTATGCAAACTGATTGAAAAACCAGCAAAAGTGCAGGTTTTTTCTAAAGGAATCTTTTTTAGGGGAGAAAGCCTGTTAAAGTGCAGGAATATCCATAGAAAACACCTTCATTTCATAATGTAGTCATAAATACATGTATTATTGCAGGAAAGTGTCTTGAACGATTAATGAAGAGGCAAAAAGATGTACTTCTGCAGGTTTACTTATCTTATTAAATGAAAAATTAATTTTATGTGAATGCTGTCGTATAGATATTTACAACTCAATTGGTATTCAATAGAACGAATTGTAGAGGAATGGAGGGAAAGAGCGACAAAGCAGGTAATCGTAGCTGTAGATAAGGAGATAAGCGTTGCGTTGAGAAACAGATTGTAGCACTATTGAATGAGATGTTCTCGGTGACGAGTCGGGGCGACTTTTTATTTTATTTGCGAAAATTGTCTTTGAAGGCAGTGGAATACCGATCGATACTCGATGAAATCGAACAATTAAGAATCAAGTATATGCAGGGATGGGAGGATGAGTATGATAAGTGCTATTACCTGGTCAATCGCGATGGTTTTATTCTTACTTAGTGGGTTGCATATGCATTGGGTATTAGGGGGAAGACGTGGGACTGAAGCTGCAATTCCTAGCACAGGCTCTGATCTCATATTTCGGCCTTCCAATCTGGCAACGGGGATTGTTGCGTTATTGCTGGCACTCTCAGCATGGTTCGTCCTTGAGTTAGGTGGAGCTGTAAAGCTACTGTACCCTGATTGGATCATTAGCTATGGAGGCTGGTTACTATCGGCGGTATTCATTATCCGTGCAATCGGCGATTTCAAGTGGATGGGCTTCTTCAAGAGGAAGAAAGGGACTGTGTTCGCCAGATGGGATAGTGCGTTTCATTCACCGTTATGCTTATTACTAGGGATTGGTATTCTGGTGATAGCTTTGAATCACTAAAGAGAATGTAATTTTAAGTTCATTTGAAGTTCGTTGAATTACATGTTAGAATAAGAGATGAGGTGATGATGTATATGTTTAATCCAATTGAAGTAGATGCGGCTCTTTCGGAAGCTAAGATTATTCCTGATTTGCTTGGATCGCACATGCAGCAAGAGAGTAATCATACACGAATATTCTTGTCGGCACTTTGTCATTATGTAGAGAAAACTTCACCATATAGTAAAGATGAGGTACTTGAAAACCTCAATATATCAAACATAGAAAGTCCATCTGATTTATCTGAACAAATGCGACTCCTCTTCGTTCACATGGTCAAGGTTGGTGTCGAAGATGAACCTTCTAGTAAGACGTATACTACTGGAGATGTATCACGATTTTTCGGAGTTACAGTCGCTACGGTGAACAATTGGATTAATGACAATCGCATTACAGGTGTTGAAAAGGGTGTGCGGTTTAAACAAGCGCGTATACCGGAAACATCGATATACAAATCTGTTGCAGGAGATGTTATGACCATTAGGGAAGCTGCACAGCTGTATGAGATTGAAAAGTCACAAATCAGTATGGGTCCTTTGACACCCTGCGAAGAATTGCAGGAGATATTGAAGGAAATTATATTCTTCGAAAGAAAATATGGAGGAGAATACAAAACTACTTTAGCCATTAAAGAGGTTCTGACTCCTATAGAAATTCGGGATGCGAGTGAGTGGAAACAATTACTCCATGAGATTAAGGACTATCATGTATGAATCGAAGACCTCCAAGTAATCTCAGACTATTAGAGAAAGAATTTTGCTCCATAATTATAGATATGAGGGATGGCGATTCAACGGGGAAATTTAGTAGCATGGTTTTCCGAAGGCATACATTCAGTTTAATTGATGGAAGTAAATTATATACGACAGAAAGAATATCTAACAATGAAATCCTATACTATCACTACGACTGGATGAAGGATTCTTCGACTACAATCTTAAAATTCCACTCGGAAAGTCATGCAGAGGATAACAGGTATCAAACAACGACTGAGCCCCATCATATCCATCCTCCCGATTCTAGTAAACTCCACAACATGGTTAGATATCCGAATTCAAGCCATCAAGATCTTCATGCCATATTCGAATTTATCTTTCTGTATTTATTAGCGCAAGGAGTATTGAAATAAAAGGGAGTTTTCTATTTCGAATAAGAATAAGGAACCCCTAATTTCAGGTGGCTCCTTATTCTTTATTTCTTCTTTATCTCCTCCACAATCGGCTTAATCACTTGAGCAATTAATTTAATTTTGTCAGGAGAGCAACCCTCAAGCATAAGCATGATCTCAAAGTATAAGAATGATTGCAAGATAGTTGATTTCTCTTATAACAACGTCAATGTAAATAATATTAAAGCTGCATTTGAACACTTCTCTGATGTTGTGGTAAGTGATTTTGACCCGTTTGGTGATAAGAAGGTACTTGATCTATTACTAATTGAGCTGAAGAAGTCAGACACTTATGATAAGTTTTATGCTGTCTTTATGGCGATTCATAGAGATAAATCGAAAAGAGATAATCCAGAAAGCTTCCTAGATTTCGAGAGTAGTCTTAAGAAGTACATAGATGCGAACCCAATCCGTACTGCTGACACGAAGGCGAAAGCTGCACAATATTTCACTATCCTAAACCGCATTGAATATGTGATTGAGTTAGATGCCAAGTATAGTGATTCGAGTTTCCTGTTATTCTGGCGGAAGTTCAACTTGTATAATATGATGCACCGTAGTGAAGACCCTAAGGATCCAATCGAGGTTTATTATGATAATCAGACTGGTATTATTGAGGTCGAAACAGGAATTATCGAGGAAAAGAAGAAAAAACCTACAAAGATTGCTGAGGGAGGAAGACCTGGCTATGGGCACGAATTTGATATACTCGCTATGATTGAAGCGCGTAATGAGAATGAGGCTAAGACGGGGTTGCTAATTCAAGACTTCGAATCTAAGATCACGGATTTCTTCGACTTTATACGTGCGGAAAATGAAGGTATCCGATTAATGGTGAAGATGAGGTCGCATATATCTGAGGACGAAATTTATGATGATTTCGCCAAGATATATCGTCGATATCGAGCTATCTTCCGTGCGAAGGTTGGGGATTATTTTTTCAAAGAGATGGACGATCTGGTCAATAAGCTGTGTGATGATTTTGAGAGGTATGTGGCAAATTAGTATTCGTAAGAATCGTACTTATAGGGACTCCGATCCTTACAATTGTGCCTTGTCCTAAACGGCTATCCATTTCGAATATAAACCGATTTTCAAAATAAAGCTCCAATCTTCGGTAGACGTTCAAGAGTGCGATGCTGTTATGCTTGTCATACGTCGACTCGCCCCATATTTGCTGTATGGTATCCAACTGCTCGGGGGACATCCCGCCGCCGTTATCGACGATCTCGATAAACATCTTGTCCGCGTTCTTATACCCTTTAATGTAGATAAAGCCATCACAAACCATTGCATCCAAGCCATGATTTATTGCGTTCTCAATGATAGGCTGAACAATCAATTTGATGATTTGAACTGACCTGATCTCCGGATCAATATCCCAAATGATATCAAATTTATCGCGGTACCTGATTTTCTGAATTTGAAAGTAATATTCCAGATGGGCCAACTCTTCCTCAACTGTGACAAAGTCGCTGCCTTGTGTAATGCTACCGCGAAAAAACTTGCCAAGCGCACTAACCATATCACAAATTTCGGTAGCCCCTTTTTTATAAGCCATCCACTTGATAGATTCCAGAGTGTTATATAGAAAATGTGGATTTATCTGTTGTTGCAAGGCATTAAATTGAGCTTCCTTCTCCAAAAATTGAAGCTCCTTCTCGCGTAGCTTAGATTGGTAATTCTCAAAGATCAATTCCCGGAGCCGTGTTGTCATTGTATTAAATTGCTTGTAAAGTATTGCGACTTCATCTCTTCCTATATACTCTGCTCGTACTTGAAAGTTCTCATTCTGAAGCTCTTTCATCAGGCCCTTAAGCTTGATAAGTGGCTTGGATATCAGACTAGAGATGATAGTAGCAACAACTACAATCAGTAGTGAATAGATGAGGAAATATACAGCACCATGCCAGATAAGTGGGAGTACCCTTTTCTGGATTTCATTGATCGGTACGACGCCCACAATCTTAAATGGAAAGGTTACGGTCTCATTATAGAAATACATATACTTCTGGTTATTATAGCTATTCGTTAATAAACCGGATCGGTCCTTGAGTAATGTTTCATTTAAATTTTCATCCTTAATCAGCGCCTCGGTTAATTGTTTGTTGTCATGCTCCAATGCCTTTCCACTTGAATCTAACAAGAAGAAATAGCCGGAATCCTCGATCTTGATATTCCTGAATATGTTCATGAGAGCGCTTTGTTCAAAATTAATGATGGCATAATCTTGGACAGCCATTAGGT
>DFZX01000085.1 GCA_002383695.1 Caryophanales bacterium UBA4045 | reverse complement strand
GGTGGCTCAAAAACACCGGAGAGGCGGCTCTCACTCACCGGAATGACGGCTCTATTTCATCGAAATATTCAGTAGCTGTCTACGTGAAATTGCCAGGTGGGTTCTTTATCAACACACCAGTAGGTAAATATAATCCTGACTGGGCAATTGCCTTTCACGAAGACAATGTAAAACATATTTATTTTGTAGCGGAAACAAAGGGGGATCTATCCTCGATGCAATTCCGTGAAGTTGAGAAACTTAAGATCCATTGTGCACGTGAGCATTTTAAGAAGATTAGCAGTGACTCAGTGAAGTATGAGGTAGTAGATAATTATGATGCGCTTCTTAATGTAGTTATGAAGTAATTTATTAAGTGGATGTAGTTGGGAATATCCAAAAATAAAGTCTAGAACATGTGAAGGTGCCTATTTCTACTCTATGTTAGAAAGTGAACCATCTTTTCAGAACAACTGCTTTGCACAAGACAAGCAAATATCTTGAGGTGCGATTTATTTTGGTGATATTTAGTCTTATTATTGGTGTCAAACTATAAGTGAATAGAAGTGAGATATCGGAAAATACTATATATTTTTTGAAAAATCAAATGTATAATTACCATAAATAGGTTGAGAAAGAGGTGTGTTATGAAAGAACATATTTTTTTAGCGAACGCCCATGTATACCCACTTCCAAGAAATAAACCCAACATGGATGATTGTCATTTCAATGCAGAAGGTGGATTTTGGGTTATAAACAATACGGAAAGTCCGATGGTAAGAGATAGAGAGAGACCTAAACCCACCACGAAAAAGTTTGATGTCGAAACAGGCGAAGACCGTAAATGATATCATTTAATATTTTGGTGGTCTCAGATAAATATGATTTTACAACTGATTATGTTTGCTTAGAATTACAACAACGGAAAGCAGCATACCTGAGAATAAACAGAGATGAGTTTCGAAATTACAAAGTTACTTTAGATTTAAGCATGATGAACTTAAATATTGAAATAAACAATAAGGTTTACATTACTGATGCTTATTTGCTTAAGAGTATATACTATAGAGCACCTATTTATTTAAGAGAAAATTATACCGAAGCAGTCTCAAAAGAGGAACAACTTTACAATACGCAATGGATGTCTTTTATAAGAAATTTAGTGATTTTTGAAGATGCTATTTGGGTTAATAACCCAATAGCTACATTCAAAGCGGAAAATAAGTTGCTTCAACTTAAACTGGCACATAATTTAGGGTTGTTGTGTCCCAAAACAATAATTACAAATACAACTTCTATAGGAAATTTGATAAATGATTCTTACATAATAAAGTCGCTTGATACCGCTCTTTTAAAAATTGGCGATAATGAGGCTTTCGTTTATTCAAATATAATTGCTAAAAATGATTTTTTAAACGCTGAATTAAGTTTAGCTCCGATTGTATTACAGGAATATATATATCCGAAAGTCGATCTTAGAGTTACTGTGATTGGTAACATTGCCTATTCAGTAGAAATTTTGAAAAATGGGCACGGGGTTGACGACGATTGGAGATTGAGTAAAGATGACGTTACTTTTGTTCCTCTAGAGTTGCCAAATTTTATTTTACAAAAGTGTATTGCGTTAGTTAAAGTATTAAATCTATCTTTTGGAGCTATAGATTTAATAATGAGTAATGATGAGTATTATTTTATAGAGATAAATCCTACTGGTGAATGGGCATGGCTAGTTGAAACGGCAGGATTAAACATACCTATTGGGATATGTGATTTTTTATTAGGGAGGAATATATGAGGAAGATTATTGAAGGGGTATTTCCCTTTATTGGTATTAATAGAGCAACAAAAATAATTAATGAAGTGAAAAGTGATATAGAAGCAAAGGTAGCTGCAAATATAAATACACCCACGATGGATAGCTTCCAGGGAGTAACGTTGGATGATGCTAATTATTTATATAAAATGATTTCAGAGAATATGAAATCTTTAGTTGATAAGGCTAAAACAACTACTGTTGCAGTAACACTTTCTTTTACCTTGTTTGGCGGTATCTCTACGTATTTATTGAATATTAAAGATAAATTCATAGATAATTTAATAATTAATATATCAATTGTGTTTTTGGTATTAATAAGCCTTTTTTACTTAATCTCATGCGGATGGTTTTCATTAAAAGCTTTGAATAGTCGACAGAATTATGATTTATCACCTGAGGAATTTTCTTATCTTGCAAGTCTTAGTGGGAATGAAGATAATATGAATGAAGAAAAGATTTTACTTATAGCACGGAGTTATGAATATAAATTATATGATAATTTGATAGTAAATAATTTTGTTGATTCTAGTAATTTATATCTTAGGAATTCATTGATCAGTTTAGGGGTATTGGTAGCATTGATTTGCTCTACTTTTATCTATCCCAATACGAATAAAAACGATAATCTACAAACAGAGTTATTAGCGGTGAAAATGAGTACAGATGCAATTTCTAAAGATGTTCTTTTAGATCAAAATAATATTATAGTAATTATGGCGAGATTAGATGAATTAGACAAAAGAATAAATCAAATGTCAGATGATCTTAAAAAACATGGAAATGAGCAAAAAAATGAAACACAGACTTTGAACGAATTAAAATTGACAGTTGAAGCGTTAATAACTGCAAATAATAGAACCCCAGATAAATGATAGTAGAGGTCAATTTTATACATATTAATCAAGTAAGATATCATCAAGTCGACCTACTGAATTTTTGTGATAGAATGGTCAAGATTTAGGTCAAGAAATCTAATTGTCTCTAATTGAGCTACACCCACTCTATTCAACATCAAGTCCCCAAACCCCTTAATACAAAAGGCTTTAAGCTCGAGAGGCTCATCTCCCAGAAATCCCTTAATCATCTTGATGGTGTGGTGCCTTTTACAGGGCGTAAATCAACCGAGATATGGAAGCGATTATATTCAGTTGGGGACGGATTGGGGACGAACGCTGTCATTTCCGAGCAAACAACAACCAAATCTAGCCATATTAGAAATGAAAAATCCCTTTAAATCAAGGCTTTAGTCTACTGCAACAAATGGGAACAAAGTGAGATATGTTCCCGCATACGGTGCATGTGGAGTGCGTGGTAAAGCTGAATCGGACTGAATGATGAATTATACCTTCAGATCAGTTGGGTTTCTTGAAGCTCAATGAATAAGCATTCAAGAATTGGAACAACGAAGAGGACGATGCATACAATGAGCTTTAAACTGGGCACAGTGATCCATATTCCATTTCCATTTTCTGACCCTACAGGATTAAAGCAGCGCCCTGCACTTGTTATTTCCTATGAAGAAAGTAAGAGAGAGACAAAGCAGATCATTTGTATGATGATTACTTCAGCAAAACCAGTATTTTCTACAGTCAATAATATAAGTGATAGTGCTGAAACACCATGCCGATACATTGGCGGAATTGAGTGGTTGATGGGTTTGTCAGCACTGTTCCATCGATCGTGATACTACCGGAAGTCGGTTTATCAAGTTGTTAATTTCGGCAATAGTCGGAGGTATTCAGCTGTAATGGGTATCTTGTAATCGCCACAGCCGACCAAGCACTTGCAAATCTTACAAGTTCTTCGCGGGTTTTGCCCGGATAGTTATTGTGTATGCCCTCTACTGAAATAACCGACACTGCAGAATACTGATAAAGATGGCTGCATTATTTGCAATCGATTGTAACATAGGGTCTTCCATGCTTGACGCAGTACTGAACGTGCCTATTTGAGTTCGTGAATCTCCTGCTGTTAATACATTATCCTCAAGACCCTCATAGCTTTCATCAACATAAAGCGAATTAAGATTTACCGACTTATAACGACGAGGTGTATCAAGCCAACCTTCCCGTAGCCCGATGAGCATCTCATGTGCCTGAAAGAATAATTCCCCCTTCGTCTTAAGTGGAAGTAATGCACCTCTCGTAAATCCAGCTCGCTCCACGATATCTTCAATCCTCGACACCGCATAACCTTTTTCCAAATAACAAAGCAACCCTGCTTCTAGCAGTTGACGATAAACAGGATTTAAATGATTATGACAATGATAGGTATCAAGAAGATAGCAATCAAATAGTAAACGGAAAATTTGAAGATGGACTGTGCCCATCTTAGATCGTCTTTCGTAAAAAAGCCGCGAATACAGACTGCTAGCCAACTTAGGTTCATGACAGTCGTGATGATGATATATGCAGCGCCGAGTTGCGTTAAGAAAAACGGTAGCGGCAGCAGACATATGACATAGACCACAATGTGCCGCTTTGTTGTTGCGAAGCCGTGGACAACGGGAAGCATCGCGACTCCGCCAGCCCGATATTCGTTGTAATTCCTCATCGCGATCGCATACGTGTGTGGCATTTGCCAAAAAAACAAGATGAGGAAATATACGATAGGTACGGTGTGAAAACCGGATGCCAGTGCTGTCCAGCCGATCAGTGGGGTCACCGCACCCGAAATGCTGCCGATGATCGTATTGAAGGTATACCGACGTTTGGCCCACATGGTGTATAAAATCACGTAGGTAAACCACCCTACGAAAGCATAAATGGCGGACTCAATACTCGCCACGAGAAGCAGCCCTATTCCTGCAACGCTGAGCACAATCCCGATTACAAGCACGACGTGAAGGGAGATATGGCCCGTTACCGTAGGGCGTTGTTTGGTTCTCTCCATGATGGTATCGATATCGACATCATACCAATTGTTCAGGGCGAGGGCCCCGGACATGACCAGCGTACTGCCAACAAGGGTAAGAAGGAGCAATCCCCAATTCGAGAACAGGGAAGATTGGGTAAAGAATGAAGCTAACCAGAAGCCGGTCAAAACCGGCATTACGTTGGCAATCAATACCCTTGCCTTGAATAACAATTTTAAGTCGGATAACAGGCTGGGTGTGGTTGTTTTGCTGCTCATATGATCTCTCCTGATCCTGTGATAAACTAACATTTACTATATCATGGTGTATGATGGATGTCGAAAATAGAACGCCCGTTAGACTTTTAGCAAATCAATCTCGATCTTCTTGCTTCTATATTAATAAAAGGTGTTCATCAAATATTGTCGAATTCAAACGGAGTACACATATAACACCAATCGTATTTTTGCTTATTTAGGAGGCTGAACCCCATCGAATCCATAATCGCCAAAATCATTGAATTTCGAGATGAACGAGACTGGAAACAATTCCACAATCTAAAGGACTTGGCCATATCTCTGTCTATCGAGTCTAGCGAGTTACTTGAGAATTTCCAATGGAAGAGCACAGATGATGCTGTCGCCAAGAACAGCGATAAGATTAAAGCTGAATTAGCAGACGTTCTAATCTATGCTATATTAATGGCTGAGGATCTCGGTGTAAGTATAGAAGACATAATACTTCGTAAATTAGAAATCAATCAATTGAAATACCCCGTAGATAAGTACAAAGGTACAGCAACCAAATCAACTGAAGACATTGATGGGGAAAGCCAATCATGATCATATACGAGTCTACGAAAAAAGAATTCATGTACAATGTTACGAGAAGTACAATCGTAACTATCATCCGTGAAGTGATGCAAGCTAAGCATGGTAAGGTTGGACAGAGTGAGTTGAATGCTTGGGAGAATTCTCTCAAGGATATGTTCATTGTTCTAAGCTCAGACGAGATCGATGATGATATCACAGTTGCGATTGAATATAAGATCCCTGCTACAAATCGGAGAATCGACTTTCTTATTACTGGCTTGGATCAATCCGACCAATTATCTGTCGTTATTATAGAGTTGAAGCAATGGAGTGAATTAGAGCTAATAGCCGATGAGGATGCAATGGTCCTTACTAAATTTAATGGAAAATTGTCCAGAACCCCGCACCCCTCTTATCAAGTCTTGACTTACGCGAACTTGATTTCACAATATAACGAAGAGGTTGAGAAGGAGAATATCTCCTTATTCCCGTGCGCTTATCTACATAATTATGTAAAGCAAGAAGACGATCCTTTAACAAACTTTGTTTATCATAGATATACAGACGAAGCCCCAGTATTTACTAAAGGTGATGCGGTAACACTACGGAATTTCATCTCCCAATATGTAAAAAAATCAGATAACAAAAAATCTCTCTATCTCATAGATCACGGTAAATTAAGACCATCTAAGTCCTTGCAGGACGCGTTATTAAGTATGATCAAGGGCAATGAAGAATTCTATATGATCGATGAACAGAAGAGTGTGTATGAAGCTGCCTTGAAGATGGCCAAGAGAGCATGTCATTACAATGAGAAACAGGTTCTGATTGTTGAGGGCGGACCTGGGACAGGCAAATCCGTTCTGTCGATCAACTTATTAGTAAATCTGACGGCCTTTGGTTGGATGTGCCAGTATGTAACGAAGAATAGTGCACCTCGCGAGGTATATGCTAGCTATCTGCAGAAGGAGCATAAGCAATCTTTTATCAACAACTTGTTTAAAGGCTCTGGTGTATACACGGAGAGTGAGAGCAATCAATTCGATTGCTTGATCGTGGATGAGGCGCATCGGCTGAATGCGAAGTCAGGTATGTTCAAGAACAAGGGCGAGAATCAGATCATGGAGATTATTAATGCGTCGAAATTCTCTGTATTCTTCATCGATGAGTATCAGAAGATATCTACTAGCGATATTGGAAATAAGGCAGACATTAAGAAGTATGCCAAATCGATGGGTGCCAAGGTCGTTGAGATGCAGCTGGATTCACAATTCAGATGTAATGGATCGGATGGATATCTCGCTTGGATCGATGATGTGTTGAATATTCGGAGTACGGCGAATGCGGATAGCTATGATTTTGAATATGATATTCGGATTTTTGATGATCCTAATAGGATGAGAGATGAAATCTATCAGAAGAATCAAGTGAACAATAAAGCTAGACTCGTTGCGGGTTATTGCTGGAATTGGATTTCCAAAGGTAAGGATAATAAGGATGTTCATGACATCGTGATCCCTGAGCATCATTTCTCGATGAGTTGGAATCTGGGGAATAGCAGCACATGGGCGATTGATACAGAGTCAGTAGAACAAGTAGGGTGCATACATACTTCGCAAGGTCTGGAATTCGAGTATGTGGGGTTAATTATTGGTGCTGATCTAAGGTATACGGAGGATGGAATTGTAACTGATCCATTCCAGCGGGCGCAGACGGACAAATCATTGTCGGGGTTCAAAAAAAATTACAAGGTTAATCCCTCTGAAGCATTGGAGCAAGCGGATCAGATTATTAAGAATACATATCGGACGTTGATGAGTAGGGGTATGAAGGGCTGTTATATCTATTGTGTGGATCCAGCATTAAGTACATATTTGAAGAAGAGACTAGAGTTGAAGGAAGTTATAACTTATATTTAGTTTCGCTAGGGAGTGATACGCGATGACTGCGGACGAACTCAAGGAGAGAATTTCTAAGCTTACCATATGGAAGAAGGATGGTCAGAGAGCTCCACACAAGCCTCTATTAATTTTATACGCCCTTGGTCGCCTTCAGAACGAGAAGAAAATCTCTTTGCCGTATGAAGAAGTTAGAGTGAAACTAAAGTACTTGTTGATGGAATTTGGACCGGTAAGAAAGTTATACCACCCAGAGGAACCTTTTGTTCGACTAGTTGGAGATGGCATATGGGAATTGAACCAGGTCGTAAATAAGAAAAAATTTAGTGAAGCGTCATTACTGTCGAATTCAATTACCGGTGGATTTACAGATGAGGTTGTTACTCTTCTAAGAGAAGATAGAAACCTGATTCAAGAACTGGCTACGATGATATTAGAGGAGCACTTCACGGACAGTATGCATGATGATATTCTTGCAGAGGTGGGACTACAGTATAGAATGTATCGACGGATACCGAGAGACCCACACTTCCGGCATAGAATACTTATTGCTTATGAATATAGCTGTGCGGTTTGCGGATTTAATGTCCAACTGGGGAATCAATCCGTTGCTCTTGAAGCAGCTCACATTCAATGGCATCAAGCGGGAGGTCCTGATCGGGAGGAGAACGGCTTAGCGCTATGTTCCCTTCATCATAAGTTATTTGATCGAGGAGTATTCATGGTTGCCTCCAATAGTAAACTCTATGTAGCTGAGTCGGCGCACGGTTCACGTGGGTTCGATGATTGGTTAATGAAATTTCATGATAGAGAAATTCGTTCTCCGATTAACCTGGACTATAATCCTAACCTACTCTATATTAATTGGCATGAGCGTGAGGTGTTTAAGGGGAAGGCTAGATTTGCAATATGAATTTCACTTTAAGTTTTAATAACGAGTATGCGGAGTAATGTGTTTTTGAACTTGGGCAAATTGGGAATAGCTTTAGAATTCGCCATCAGAGCGATAAAGAATGTACACTTTAAAATAATTGACGAATTTTAATCGTTCATTGTCATTTCTGTATATATATCTAGCCTCATACTAACTGTTTCTTTTCGTTTGTCTTGTTGAGCGTTCTCCTTGAATTGCAATGATTCATAATAAGAGACTCTATCTTCATATGCATCTAGTGTAATAAAACGTATACCTAACTGTTCACGAGACATTTTTAATATGATAAATTGTATGTATTCCATGAGCATTCTTCCAAACTTATAATCTTTAAAGCGAATGTCTCGCCCAAGACGGGCTAACTTTACAGCAATGCTGATAATTCTCCGCGATAGTAAAGGACATATGTACGATTTAAACCCCACTGTTGCTCTTGAAAGCATTCATCTTTGAAAAAACGATTCATTTCATTGTCGCCACAGTCGAACTGCGGAATATGTTTTAAATCAGGCTCATCAAGCGAATATATAGAAATATGGCGAGGATCGATTTCTTTCAAATCAATAACATAGCGCCAGCGCGTGTATTGACACCCAAAAGTATATAGGATATACTCGCGTTAACCGCGTGTATTAACACTATATTTTGAAAGGAGAATATAAAACTGAAGGAAATAACAACTACATCAGCATTCATGCAGAAAGTATTAAAATCATATCAAAGAACAGCCTCTTTGCAAAAAACTGCTGAAGAACTGAAAATTTCATATTCAAAGGTTAGAAAAATTCTTATTTCGTTAGGGGAGTATACAACGGGTTTTAGCTTCGAGGTTGGAAAAAGAAGAAGCTTGGGCAAGAGTATTTCAGAAATTGCTACAGAATTGAATACTTCAACAAACAGAGTCACTGCATATTTGCCATATGAAAAAAACCTTTATGCTGGCCCGGAACCAACAACAGATGCTAAGAAGAGTAAAGGATATAGACAAAGAATTAATATTGCCCGTGAGAAGTTTGTAAACAGAGCAAAAAATAAAGATGACAATAAAAATATATCAGTCAGAAGGGAAAAGTTTATGACAAATGAATATAGTAACCAATCAAACGATCTTAAAGTAATACATCTACATCTGGAATTGAAAAGCGACCATGTGGATGACTCAGAGAAAGCGATCTTGCGCAAATATGGACAATCATCAACAGGAGACTCTATCAGTAGAGATATTCTAATTCCATCCGATATGCCCCTTCATAATTTGCACTATGCTATACAAAGATTATTCGGATGGCAGAATTCTCATTTGCGCAGATTTGTTCTTCCTGAGGAAATCTATAACCAGCTAACAGGTGGAACTGTAAAAGGCTGGGCTGGTTTAGTGGGTATTCTATTTCAGCCTCCCAGTGAGGGTGAGCATGATGTCTTCTGGGATGATGACTACCGGAGTGGGAGCATAAAGGTATGGTTCAAGAAAAAGTATACAGGACCATACTACTTCCGCGGAATTACAGAAGATTATCAATGGGCTCAGAATGACATTAAACAATTAATTGAGCGTTTTCCACTTCTTGAGGTCGAGGAATCTTTTGCTGATTATCTGAATAGGAGCAAGGCGGGGGATATAGAAAACCCACGAATAATTAAAAAAGCACCGCTAATTGAATTTACCCTGGAAGAGATGAACAATACAATATCTATGGATAGTGGAACAGAGAGCTTGCTTGAACGACTTGAAGTAGCAAAGGTTCTAGCTTATAAGGGTGATGATGTTCGTGAAAAAAATGATATCTTTCCGGTAACAAATAAACTAATCTACAATTATGATTATGGAGATGACTGGACAATAACCATTACTAAGGAAAAGGACAGCAGGGAATTACTCCAAAAGGGCTATATTTCCGAGGATGAATTACTAGATGCAGAAGCGACAGTATTGGCAAAGCACAAGCCTGTATGCATCCATAGGGACGGAATATTTGTTCTTGATGATGTAGGAGGGCTAAACGGTTTTATACGCTTTCTGGAAGAGGTTTATGAAGGTGAAGACGAAGAGGAACGAAGAAATTCCAGGGCATGGGCACAAAGCCTTGGATGGAGCGAACGAAAAATATCAAATAAACTAGTTTTGTAATAAGGAGACTATTTCAGATATATAAGAATCGATAAGATTGCTTGGCAACATCGTGGAAGGTTACTACTTCACTTGTGGATTATCGGAAAGTTGGGGTTTCAGCAGACCAACCGCTAGTGGAAGATCGTTCTTGTTCTACAACAATGAGGCAAACTTTAGAGAGTCGAGTCCAGAACTGTTCTATACGTTTAATCATATTAATGGACAGAAAATTCCTTATGGTAGTACGGTCCACTTGGTTCCAAGTCCAGTATTTCGCTTGTTGGGCTGGCACCGTCAACTATGAACCCATTGGTGTGGGAAAAGCAGGGTAAAAAGATGATGTGGATGGAGCAGATTCTTGGCCCTTTTGAGGAAGGAGCTGCGTTCCACTCTACATGTGAGATCGACTGCAACGAAGCCACGGAACTTGATGTCACAAGGTTCAACAAAACCCACTACCTATTGCCTGGAATAGGGAAGTGAAGATGCCGAGAAATAGCCGCAATAAATCGTGATGGAACCCAATAATAAAGCTAGTTAGCTCTCAATCCATGTTGAAGCGGTTGTTAGGCTGGAAGAGTGAAATTATGTTAACGGAATAAAGGACTTAATAAACTTCACAGATATTTTTGTTTTTCTACATTTATGGTAGAGTAAAATGAGAATAGGAAATCAGATATACATAGGGGTACTATATGTCTAGAAAAGAGATGCGCCATACACTTACAAAAGCTATAGCTTCGATGATTATTTCTATTATTGTGTTTTATCCGTTAAATCCCAAATTTATAATTTATCTGCTTGTCATGGTTTGCATATGGGCCATTTTGTTGACCAATTTTAAATTGAAAAAGAATAGTCAATTCTTTTTCTCTGCATTCATTCTTAGTATTACGAACTTAATTGGGTTAGTAATTTCAAAGCAGTTTATACACCATACCTTGCATAAGGATTGGCTAAATATAGTTTTGTTTATACTTTATGTATCTGTTTTGATAGTGATATTCGGACTATGTATTTATTATGTAAAGAAACAACTAAACAATCAAGTAGACGATATAACTTTATTCACCAGAAGAAGATATGACTTAGAAAGAATTAAGAAGTACATAGAAACCGAAGAGGTTTTAGGTATCAATGGCATTTGGGGTAGTGGAAAGTCTTTTCTAGTCACACAATTGAAAAAGCGTCTACATGATTCTGGGAAATACATATTCATCGATGTAGATTTGTTATCATGTAACTTAGACGAATTGCAAACCATTTTGCTCAATGAGATGGAAAAAGCACTTTATGAACACAGAATAGTGCCTACGCATTCATCCAGGTTGAATAGAATTCTTAATAATAATGCAATATATCGTTATGTACATTTGCTGATGATGCATGATGATATGTCTTATTCGAAAGCGTTAACTAGATTTATACAAGAAATCGATTTGCTTGATAAGACCATTGTTATTGTATATGAGGATATTGACCGTATTTCTAATATAGATATTGTGAAAAAAATTTTTAGCATATCTGAGAAGTTGGCAAGTAAGAATATTAAGATAATTTACCAATACGAAGAATCGAATTTACGTAAGTTAGGTTTAGAAAGAGGATACCTTGAAAAGTATATTCCATTTATTGTGAATTTGACGCCTATAGAATTTATAGAAATAGTAGAGAGCATTTTTCAAGATCAAGAAATAGATCTAAACATTTTGAAATTGGAAGACCTTAATTATCTGACAATGTCTACCCATACTAACTATTACTTTGAGAAAGCGTTAGAGATAAACTTACCCGTTTCTCTTCAAATGGATTACGTGGCAATAAGAAAGGTTAAGAATTTCATCAAGGAATTAGTCATCATCTTAAATGAAAATAAACTGTATTATGAAAATAAACGTGAAGTGATTAATTTTTATTTTATAAAGCACTTCTTTACAACAATATACGACCAGTTTAATCCAGGAGAAGGTTTATTAGAAACGATTAAGTTTGAGAATGAAGACAAGCAACACACTATTTTGGAATTAATTGCAATGAGAAAGATAAAAAGGAAAAATAATGTAGAAAAAGGGTTAAGTTCAGAACAATTAAAGATATTATTTGAAATGAAAGAAAATAAGGAAAAGCTTTATATACTTAATCTCTTTGAATATGATTTAGAGATTGAAGAAACAAATAAAAATTATAAAGACATTGTTAGTGAATCCGAACAACATATCACCAAAAAGGCATCAAATGAAAAAAAAGATAGATTAATATGGAATTTACTGTTTAATGGTAAATCTGAATATACTAACTATGAAACAGCGGCGAATAAACTTATTGCGGAGGTCTTATCTAAACCTAAAGATGAACAAAAAAAAGCTTATAAGGTATTCGCAGATGAAATGTACCACGGAATACACGAGAAAAAAGATAATAAAACAATATTCCGTATTGGTATTCCATCATTTATTTCCTTAGCACAAGCTTTACGGGTGAGTAATATTACTGAAGAGAACTGGAAACAATTCATTAGCTTCTACTTTGAATATACAAAAAAGGATGTCATTGATCTCGAATTAATACATATCCTAAATTATTGCAATCTTAACTCAAGAGCAGTATATCTTGATATCTTAAAGCGATTTAATGCGTTGAAGACGATTGGAAATATGAATTTTGAGAATAGCTATAAGCATTTCTTAAAGAATTATCTTGGAGCATTGACTTCTTTAGGCTATGTCAATACATCTGAGTTATGGATGCTAGATGTTCCGGATGAAGTAGCAATTGAAGCAAATCATATGGAAGAAGCAATAATGTTAATAGCTAGAAATATCACAAATATTCGTGATCTGGTGGTCATCGAAATGATAAAAACTGAGCTTGATACTATAACCGCATTTATAGATAAAAATCTAGAAATTATTAAATGTGAACCGGCTCAAGAAATGAAGGAACCAAAGTTTAACACAAGTATAAGTAGTCGATTTGTACATCAAGAAGAGTATGACAGACTAAATGCACTAAAAAGAACAGTTGATAAAGATCAATTTATGAAAGAGTTAGAAATAAGCTATAGGAGTCAACGTATCTCTGTGTATGAAATTGGATCGTTACTGAAGCCCTCTTAGTCATATGAATCATATAATACTCATTTTCATTATTATTTAAAGGTAAACACCACTACATCATATGTGTCTGCGGCTGCCACTACACACATGTGGAGTGCGTGATAAGGATAAATCGGGTACTGTAGTGGAAGTTAAGATATACAGAATGTTTAATTCGGTGGCTTATCGAATCAATTTCTTATATAATGAGAGGAATAAGAATAAAAATTGGGGTGATCTTAAGATGGCAATTTCCCGCGAAGAATTACACCATATTATCAATCAAATTCCTGATGATAAACTACCTTCTATTGGAGATTTATTAACTCGTATTTATGATGAAGAGCTTATCGATAGAGAAGAAGCCTTGGAAATAGATATTGCTAAAGAGCGAATGTTGAATGGCGAGTATGCAACTTTTGAAGAAGTGTTTCGAGACATAGATGTATAAGCTAATATTTGATAAGGAAGTAGAAAAGTTTCTCAGAAAACAAGATTCAACAATTCGACTGCGAATTCGCGATGGCTTGTTGGAACTTGCAGAGAATCCTTATCGTGCAACGAACGTTAAACGGCTCTCTGGACGGAATCGACAGTTCAGAAAGCGAATTGGCGAATATAGAATAATTTACGAAATTATGGATGAGCAACTCATTATTCTTATCATAAAAATAGCTAGCCGTGGAAGTGCATATCAAGAATAATTGTATTGCATATGTTAATGAAGGAAGCCTTCTAAGCTGCAGTGTAAGACCTATGTGAATGAAGGTAAGGATGCTTGTGATGGCAAAGCAGTGGATGAACAAGTATTGAAGGATGCATTTGTGAGGTTGTTTAATCAGCTAAGGAAGATCAGGGAAGCTTTACGGATACACTGAATGCCAATATTGAGAAAGTGTTATCTCAACGAGCAGGAACGCTCGGATTTCTCGAGAATTAGACGGATTGCGAAATAAGAAGATACAGTTGACCAAGGAATACGATCAGCAGGATCAATACAAGGAACGGATTAAAGAAATCATACATACGATTAATGAACGAGAAGGCTTGCTGGAACAATTTGATGATGACATATTTAATGCGTTGGTAGAGAAGATAACCATTCTCTCACCAACGCATTTTTCGTTTGCTTTGAAGAGTGGGTTGGAGATTGGGGTAAGTGAAAGATGAAATTGTCAATGAAGTCAATTCCGCAAACAAAATAAAACTATAAGAGGTCTTTATCCTTAGAGAGGGTGATAGTTAGATGGGCTGGATTATATCTTTTGCGATCCTAGGTAGTTTAATTGCAATAATACAACAAGTAATAGGAGCTAAAAGGAAATACAAGAATAATTATTTTGATGAATGGCTATTAAGTATATGGAAAAAGTCAATTTTTAATACTCTAATACCTGGGTTTTTAATAGCTATTCCAATTACTATATACAGTATTAATAGAAACCCTAGTTTGATTAACCCAATAAATGTACTTGCAAATCTAATAATCTTATGGGTAATAACTAGCGTGGTGTTTTTAATACTCCAAATTAAAAAATGACAATAATCAGGGTTAGCCAAAATTAGGCTAACCCTGATTATTGTCATTTTATTTACAAACCCATTGAACTGTTATCCACAAACGGTTGAAGTAACCCATTCGCACAAACCAAAACTTTGAGTAGTAAACATCCCATCATTAATATCGGATGATTGTTGATTAGGATTGTTTAGATCATCAAGTGTATATTCTTTTCCTTCAGTTATAAGCTTCCCATCAATAAGTTTCAATTCTTTGGGAATATTCGTTTCATCAATCGTTATCACATTTAATGTGTTTGTTACTTTATTGTTGTTTCGATGGAGTTTGCTCAATTTGCTTGAGTACCGCATCTGCATCTTTCCCATATAATGTGGGAGTTTCAGCTATTTGTGTGTATGGAGTGCTGTGCGTTGTTGCTTGGATTAATATCTTGTGATGCTTGTAAGAATTTTATATGCGGAAATGGGTCAATTTGTTGTGAATTACAATTATCTTGACATGTTGGAATGATAAAATCATAATGAAATTATCGAAATGAATATATAAACCGAAAAGGTGAAACAGTATGATAGAAAACGAATCGAATTATTCATCAAAGAACTATAGGACCCCAGATGGAGCACCTTCAGATATTGTTATCTTTACTATACTCTCCACTGAAAAAAGTTCAGTAAAGAAATCTTTGCCAAAACGTGAATTATATGTCATGTTGATCCAGCGAAAAGTCTGGCCATTTATAGGGAAATGGGCTTTACCTGGAGGCTTTACTAAAGAAACTGAAACTATGTATGAGTGTGCTCAACGTGAATTAAAAGAAGAAACAGCTGTAGATGAAGTTCATCTGCAATATTTTAATGTCTATAGTACTCCTGGACGCGATCCAAGGGGCTGGATCATTTCACATGCATTTCTAGCTCTTGTAAATGAGAAGGTACTGAAGGGTCGAAAAGCAGCAGTGGATGCAGTAGATGTTCGATTAGTTCCTATAAGAGAAGCTCTCAATATGGATTTAGCTTTCGATCATCGTCAAATTCTTGAGGATGCACTGCTTAAAGTTCGTCAAGAAATGTTAACCACTACGATAGCAAAAGAATTCCTACCTGAAGAATTTACAATAAGCGAACTTTATCAAGTGATCCAAACTGTTGTTCCTGAATTTGAAGAAAGAAATTTTGTTCGAAAGATCACATCCACCCAAAGTCGAAAGGGAATCATAGAAGAAGTGAGAAATCATAACGGAGATTTGAAAACCTCAAATTTATATTCACAAAGAGCTGCACAATTGTACCGCTTCACTGAACTTGAGCCCCATTTATCACTTTACAAATAATCGCATATATTAACCAAGGAGAAAATCATGAGGTTTTTACGTCTTTTGATAATGTCGCAATAATAATATTATATCGACTTTATTTATGGAAGCTAGACAAAATCAATAAACGGAGGATATACAAATGAAAGCAATTGTTTACACAGAATACGGTTCACCCGATGTTCTTGAATTAAAAGAGGTAGCAAGACCTGCTCCAAAAGACAATGAAGTGTTAATAAGAGTATTTGCATCAACAGTAACTACAGGGGACTGTAACGTTCGAGGTTTTGTGTTCGTCCCTCCTGGCTTCGGGTTTGTACCACGATTAGTGTTTGGACTTAGAAAACCAAAAAAAACAATACTTGGAATGGAGCTATCTGGAGAAATTCATGCAGTAGGCAAAGATGTGGTGATGTTTAAGAAAGGAGACCAAGTTTTTGGTATAGAGTCAGCTAATCTTGGCGCTTATGCCGAGTATGTATGTCGACCTGTAGAAGGGGGGTTGTCATTAAAACCAGACAATTTGACACATGAGGAAGCTGCTGCAGTTCCTTTTGGAGCAGGAACCGCATTATATTTCTTAAGAGATAAAGGGAATATTCAGAGCGAACATAAAGTTCTTATCATTGGGGCTTCTGGAGGGGTAGGTACTTATGCGGTTCAGCTTGCCAAGTACTATGGAGCGGAGGTTACTGGTGTATGCAGTACTATGAAGTTAGAATTGGTAAAAACGCTAGGGGCTGATAAGGTTATTGATTACACCAAAGAGGATTTCACCAAAAGCGGTGAGACCTATGACATTATTCTTGATACAGTTGTGGGCAAAACTTCATTCTCACGTTGTAAACCCTCGCTAAAACAAAATGGACTCTATCTCGCAGTCGCTGGTGGATTGCATGAGGTGATTCAAATGCTGTGGACTTCAATGATTGGAAGCAAGAAAGTCATCATTGGAACTCCACCAGAGAGTAAGGAAGATTTGATATTCCTTAAAGAGCTTATTGAGGCAGGGAAAATAAAACCAGTTATAGATAAAATTTATCCCTTGGAACAAACTGCTGACGCTCATAGATATGTCGACAAAGGACATAAGAAAGGAAATGTAGTAATTACTTTGGAACATAAGGGGAAATTGTAAATTTAAATATTATTCATGAGCTTATGCTATTTAGTGATTTTGCGGAGCAAGCAAGATAAGATTCATATTCAGTTCCTGGCCAATCGGCAATGATTGTAGTTGGTTGTAAACAGTGTTATTCTATCAACGGTAAAGTCACACAATCTATGAGCTTCCATACATTTAATAATAATCGCAAATTTAGTTATAAAGAAAGGTAATAATATGATAAAAGTTGATAACTTATCTTTCTCATTTCCGCAAAAAGAACTATATAATAACATTTCATTTACTTTAGAAGAGGCACAACATTGCGCTTTTATTGGAATAAGTGGCAGTGGGAAAAGTACACTAATAGATATACTGATGGATCCAGAAAGATATATGTTCGATGGCACGTTAGAGATGGACCCGACTTGCACAATTGGGTATGTAAGTCAGTTCTCACAAGTAGACAAAACTAAAGATACAACAGTTTTTGAATATATAGCAGAAGAATTTATTAAGATACAAAATGAAATAAAATTGATTTGCACTGAAATGGAAATATCATTGGATATTGATTTGTTACTAGAAAAGTATCAATTAGCTCTAGACGCATTTGATTCAATTGGTGGGGATGATTTCGAAAGCAACGTTAATAAGAAACTAAATTTAGCAAACCTCATGAAGCAAAAGGATATTAGGGTATCCGACCTGAGTGGGGGGGAATTCAAGCTTATTCAAGTCATGAAGGAAATGCTTAGTAGTCCAGATTTAATGATTATGGATGAACCAGATGTATTCTTAGACTTCGAAAACCTAAATGCGCTAAAAAATCTTATTAATTCTCACAAAGGAATACTGCTAGTTGTTACGCACAACCGATATCTATTGAATCATTGCTTCAACAAAATTATGCACCTTGAGAACACGGAGCTCCAAGAGTTTGAGGGGCGATATATAGATTATAAATTCTCATTACTCCAAGCTAAAATTGAGCTACTAGAACTCACAATCGCTGAGGATGAAGAAGTTAAGAGAAACGAGGGCGTAATCAATAATCTTAGAATAATCGCAACTTATAATTCAGAAGCATCTAGAGGGAGAGCATTAAAAGCTAGAGTTAGTTTTCAAGAAAGATTGGAAGCGCGTAGAATTAAAGCGCCATTCGTAGAGATTAAGCAACCGAATATCAGTTTTGGTATTGATCATGAAATTGAAGACAGCATTGTTATTCATGTCAACAATTATACTGTTGCTTTTGATGAGCTGCTCTTAGAGAATGTTAGCTTTGAGATAAAATCTACGGACAAGGTAGCCCTTATCGGTGCGAACGGTACCGGGAAAACGACCTTGCTCCGAGAAATCTTTAATAATAATCATGAATCAATTGAAATCAATGCTGCTGCTAAAGTGGCTTATCTATCTCAGATTCAAGGTGAAATGCTAAATGATTCTAATACCATATTAGAAGAATTCATCGATGCTGGGTTTAAAACGTATGATGAGATTAGATCTTATATGTCAAACTATGGCTTTGAAGGCGAAATCGTTAATCAGAAGATACAATCTTTATCCGGTGGAGAAAAAAATATGCTTCAATTAGCTAAAGTTTCCGCCAGTAAAGCAAACGTATTGCTGCTTGATGAACCAACAAGTCATTTAGACACCTATACACAAATCGCACTGGAGAAAGCCATTGAGGAGTTTAAAGGTGCAATTCTCATGATTTCTCATGATTTCTATTCTGTGGTAAACGGTATGGATTATGTGCTAATCATTGACGATAAGACAATTCGAAAAATGAGTATACAAAAATTCAGAAAGATGATTTATGCTAATCATTTTGATAGAAACTATTTAGAAGCTGAACAAAAGAAAAAATCAGTTGAAACGAAAATAGAATTGGCTCTAAAAGATACTGATTTTGTACTTGCAAAAGTATGGGTTGATGAGCTAGAAGAGCTGATTAAGCTGCTTTAAATCATAACCCTCTTTGTTAATGAAGAAGTTTCAACAAAAGACACTGATCAAATAGGATCTCGGTGTCTTTTTGGTGCATTGATTTTTCTGATGTCCTATTTTCGTGATATCATGTTGCATGGAGTACGAAACTATACGCCCCGTGGGAACCTTAACGACTTTGCTGTTATCTGGGCATGTTAACCACATTCATCTCTATGCGGATCAAAGCGGGATTACACATTCCTCGTATGCCCAAGGGTGGATGATTATCCCTATTGCTCTCGCAGGATACTTCGGCTCCTCGCTGTTCGCTGTTCTAATGTTTCGTTTGCACAAGGACAGCAAGGAAAGATACGGATTGAGTATTTTAGCAGTTTTGGCTACATTGAGTTTGGCCCTATTTGTTCGCAACGGGTATGGCATGCTCTGGTGTGCGGGTTTTGCGGTAATGACAATCGTTATTAGTGTTATTGCACCATTATGGCTTCGCAACAGCTATTATTTGCTGCTGGCGTTTATTTGCCTTCTGGAATCGGTCCTTAGTCCGATCGTACTGGTCGCACTAACCATTATTGATCCCACTGCTGCCGGAGATTCTACGATATTGGCGGAGGCTACTTTCATACCAGCTATCGTCTGGGCGTTGCTGTTCGCGGCTTTCTCGCTCTGGTGTGCCAAGATGGCGACAAGCCTTCTTATCAAAAAGAGCTGGATTGCAAAATCTAATGCCAAATAATATATAAAACATAATATTTCGCTTTTTAATCCTTGTTTTGTAGCGAATAAATAAATGTAAATAGAAAGTGAGGTAGATAATGAATCCAGTTAACGGGTCTTCAAGCAGAAACAATACGAATGTTAAAGCTAATACTTCTCTTTTACTTGGCATAGTATCTGTTGTATTTGTGGTGTTTGTTACATTGTATGGCGTTGCCTTTGCTGTTGTAGGGATTGTGTTTGGTCTCATTGGGTTAAAGGAAATAAGGCACACGGGACAACCAGGGCGAGGAAGGGTAATTGCTGGTTTAATTTGTAGTACTGTGGCGATAGTGATTCCTTTAGCGATATTCTTTCTATACTATGGCGTGAAAATTGTATGAAACAAAACTAAATAGAGGAAAGGGGTTATTTATCTTCTTGAGAAAACGGAAGTGAATGAAAAGAAGGTTCACTATTTATAGGAATTACAATTATTATTGTCGGCTTTTTTGTGGGACAAAACAAATGGAATGGTGGCACTAAAAATGAGGGTGCAAGAGTTTAATAACGGACATCGAAGACTCCACAAATAAAACGTAGTATTAATTCTGTTTGGATAACAACTCTTTACGGAACAGCCATGCAATCGCTAGGCCGATTAGTAAGATCATCCCACCATAGCCTACCATCGGATATAAGTATTTTACCATGTTGGAAAATCCAAATTGACTAACCCCGAATGCCGCTACAGTTGCAGCGATTAGCAGCCAATATCTTTTGACATTGAGGAGCTGGCTGATACGTGCAACAAATCCATACAAATTCCCTACTGCTGTCGTATAAATTTCAGCGAATAGAATCACGCTGAAAATCATTTGGAAGAAACGAGAAATGTTAGCAGCAATCTGAATCATAGGTATTTCCATTTGGCTAGCAGATTCAATATCAGTCAGTATAGATAAATAAATACATGTAATTCCGACTCCTAAGCCCAGTCCACCCCAAATTGCACCCCAAAACAGGGGTTTACTCGATTTGGTGCGCGCACCCATGGGAGCGAGTATAGCCACAGCAATAACCAGATTGTAGGATGCGTAATTTACTGCTGATAGGAACCAATTAGGAGCAGCCCCACTTAATGTAGCTGCTATCACCCAATCATTAGCAACAATCGGATTCGTCGTCAAACTGTATATAGCTACAAATACAATAGAAGCAAGCAAAACCGGAACGACATAGCTAATGGCATTGATTACTCCCGATATTCCTAATACAACGGTGATCAATGTGACAACAGCCATGAATAAATTACCCAATAGAGGATGCCACCCAAATTGTTCTTCGAATACAGCCCCAGCTCCAGCAATCATTGCCGACAATGCTCCGAACAAGAAGATCGTAATAATAAGATCAACAATAAATCCAAGTATCTTACCGTTGGCAAAACGGATCACCTCAAGATGGGATTTAGCGTTTAATTTATGACCAATCATCAGTATGGTGTACCCAAAAAAAACGAAAAGGACTGTTGTTATTAGAATAGACCATAGCCCGGTAGCTCCGTATACATTGAAATACTGTAATACTTCTTGACCCGAGGCAAAACCAGCTCCAACAATTGTCCCCATATAAGTTGCGGCAATTTTAAATGTGTTTATATTTACAGTAGAATTAAGCTTTTGCAAATTAATTCCCAACTTTCCGAATGATTTTCCACATGTAGTAGTATGTAGGAAAAAACACATTAATATTACTCCCATATCGGAAATTTTCCATAGAAATTCAAGATTAGGTGAAGCACTGGGTGAGCCGTTTTTATAACATTTGTAGTATCTAACGAAGAATTTGAATAAAATAATCCAGCGGATTCCAAAACACTCCGTATGTGAAATGTTGTTATTACAACAAGGAGAAGATGGATATGAATTCAGATTGGAAACAAGCTGAGAAAGCATTAAGGGACATTGAGGTAGTTGGTCATGAAAACAATAAGCCTGTTTCCTTCATCGGTTTTGCAGAAGATTTACGTTGCATCGGTATCGGAACGGATGCCGCGGTCTTTTATTACCTAGACACCCTAACTACGTGAGGGGGACAAGATTACTACCCTCGGATATTGTTTAGGCGGTCTCATTCGGTGGTGTGCGTCTTATCACTTAAATGGATGTCTTAACTCGATATAATATCAAGATATGATCGAAAGAACTAAGAAAACTAGGGGTGTAAATATGATAGGAAAAAAGGAAACTGCATTATTAGTCGTTGATATGCAATATGGTGGCGGGGCACCTGATGGATCGCTTGTTAAGATGCTACATGTTGATCTAACCAAGCAGGAAGATATCGTGACGCCGATTGTCAAACTAAAGGATTACTTTAATGATAATGGCATGTTAGTTATTAATATCAAAACCGAATATGAAGCAGATTTTAGTGACTGGAAAATGCTAGACGAAAAGTTTGAAGTGAAAAAATACAAACATTTTGTAAAAGGTACACTCGATGCAGAAATTATTCCTCCATTAGCACCAAGAGAAGGAGAAGAACTGATTGTAAAGAATAGATGGAATTCATTTTTTAATACGAGGCTTGATGAAATTCTGAAGAGCAAGAATATTTCTAATTTAATTATTGTTGGTGCTGCTACAGATGTTTGTGTATTAGAAACGTGTAGTACTGCTTTTTCATTAAATTATAATTGCATAGTACCTATTGAAACTACAGCGTCTTTTACTCCTGAAAGAAAGAGAATAGGACTAGAAATTTTAAGTTTTGGAAGAAGTAAAGTAGTCAATGTTGAAGAAATATATCAGATGTTTGAGTAGAATGCTTCTGACCTCCTTAAAATAGCATATAGAGTGTCTTTTAATTCGTTTTGTCTCGTTACGAGTGAAAAATGCTTTGTCCAAGCTCAGACAGCTTGTTTCAAGTTCCTTGATTATATAAGGGATTAGAGGAATGGAACTTGAAGCCAAAACTCGCGGAAAACCATCTTTTCACTCTTCACTTTCCAAACTGCGAATTAATCGACAATCTCCATATATAACTTCACAAACCATTGCATATCTTGTAATGGTTTTTCTTATGCTCGTCCATCGCCCCCCCCCCCCAAGTGAGCAAAGGCTGTAACGGTTCGCTTTAGGGTTTCCGAGAAAAAAGGGTTTTCAGTTGAAGCGTGGAATATGACTAAAGAACTATATGAGATCTTTACAATAATGTGGAGCGTAGTTTGAAATATAAAATAAAAATATGATGGAGATGTACCTATGAAGCTTAGATTAAGACTTCTCATAACCTTCCTGCTTATATGTGCTTTAGTACCAACTCAATCTTCTTTTGCTACCGTACTTGTTGATCGTGAAGAGGATGGTATTAACATTGATGATGTTGTCTATCATCTATCTCAAACCGGCACAGTGCCCGAATCAGATATAATAGCATTATTGAATCAGATTGCTCCAATAAATCAATTAACGGTATATGATGTAGCCGCAATGATTACTTACATTGAAGCACCTGCTGTAGATGAGACAAGCTTGTTGTTACCTAATGTACCGATAGGCTATAGCATTTCTATTCACTCTTCAAGCAACTCAACTATAATTGGAACAGATGGTGTGATTACTCCGCCTGCCGACGTAACCATAGTTGCTCTAGTTCTCAGGGTAACTAGAACATCAGACAACACTACAGCGAATACTAGTTCTATAAACGTATCGGTACCTGCAGAATTTCAATTGACACCGGCAGGCTACACCTACTGTGCGAATGAAGGCGGTACGTGTGATTTTATCGGGTCTGCAAGTGTAGCTTTTGGTGCTGATGGACTGTACAATTATTTGATTTCTACTTCGAGTATTGCATGTAGCAATGAGGTATTCGGTGATCCGATAGGAGGAGTTCCCAAGTCCTGTTACTATGCAATAACTACAGCGAGCGTAGCCGCAGGGATCACTAGTGTTGCTTCACCAACCATATACGAGTCGGCTTTGAGTTTACCCAATGTTCCGACTGGTTACAACATAGCCATTTCTTATTCGAGCGACACAACAATCCTTGCAACAAACGGTACAATTAATCACCCTGAATTCGAAACCAGTGTCAATCTCGTACTCACTGTAACGGGAACATCTGACAATTCCAATGCGAATACAGTTACAATTACAGTTGTGGTCCCAGCAGAAGTAATTACACCACCAGGTGCAAATGTTGCATCAGCGGTGTATGGAGGAAGGGTGAGTGCCTCATCTACTCATAGTAGCGGGTTCTCTGAAGCTGGCATCAACAATGGAGATAGGCTGGGTTTAAACTGGGGAAATGGTGGGGGATGGAATGATGGAACTCACGGTGGTTACCCTGATTGGGTGCGTATTGATTTTGCCGGAAAAAAGACAATTAATGAAATAGATGTATTCACAATTCAGGATAACTACGGAGGTCCTAGTGTACCTACATCTAATATGACCTTTAGTACTTACGGAATTAACGATTTCTCCGTTCAGTATTTGGACGATATGGATGACTTGGATCCAATTAATGATACTTGGGTTACCGTAACAGACGGTAATGTAATTGGAAATAATAATGTTTGGAGAAATTTCAATTTCTCGCCTATTGAAACAAGGTCAATTAAGTTAACAATAACCAAGAGCCAAGACGGTACAACCCGCGTCATCGAGCTTGAAGCTTGGACTCCGGTTGAGGATTAGATCATAGACATTCTTATCATATGAATTGATATGTGTTATGTTTATGAAACACACTACTAATAGATGGTCAGGAAAAGGCTATATCCTCAGCATGCTCAAGGATATAGCCTTTTGAATTGGAAGCTTACATGGGATTGTAACTATATCCTCTACGTCTAAACCAAACTCCTAGCAAATATGAAGGAATAAGGGCATAATGAATGAGCAGATCAACAACAGCTGAGGAGATGTCTTACTAGTGAATAATAAGGATGTAGCTAACTTTCGCAAGCACTTTAAACCGGATCATGATCTTATGAAAATCTTCGACATATTTAATGTCTATATTACTAAGGATAGCAGTGACATATACCATCATGAATGTCACCCGTTTATCATGTTGGAGAAGGAACAGCAGGAATTGTATATGGGGAATTTCAAAAAGCTATTGACTGGGCAATTCGATGAGAAGCTTTTTGAATTGGATTTTCAACCTGAAGCAGAGGATCCTGCTCAGCTTATTCTCCATAGTGGTTTGCAGGCGGATCACGTGGAAGAATGGAAGATACAGATGCTACGACTCGTAGAGAAAATGCTGAAAGACGTACAATACTCACAGGATAGGGTTATTACTTTCATACGAGGACAATACTTCAACCCGACGAAGAGAAGGAACGAAGAAATGGAAGTGAGCGAGCGGGATGAAGTTTATGCCTTCCATTATATTCTCTGCACGATTAATAAAACGGAGCAACCCGAAGAAACCCTGGTGTTCGATTATGTCAGTAGGGAGTTCAAGTATACGGTCGCTGTGGATCCCATTGTTAAACTGGCCACGCCAGAATCAGGATTTCTGTTCCCATGCTTCACCGATAACGCAGCTGATGTCAATCATATCTTATACGCCGCAGGAAAAGCCAATGAGCCTGACATTCGATTTATTGAAGAGGTATTGAGTGGCACAATGAAAGCTACTGCTGAGCAAGATAAAGCTGTATTCGAGGAAATTATTAAAGAAGTGGTTGGAGAGCAGCTTGACACAGCAACGCTGGCTCATGTGTATGAAGAAATCAATCGTTTCATTGATGAATATGAAGAAGATACACCTAGAATGGACTATAAAGACTTGGAACGTGTGTTAACTTCAAGTGGAGTGGACGATGTGAATACTGAAAAGTTGGAAAGGGCATTTCAACTAGTTACAGATGACGTGAAGTATGAGTTGAAAGCAAACAGCATCATTCCAAAATTTACCTCGAAATCGATTAAAATCAATACAAAGGTAGCGACGATAACGGTAAGCCCGCAAGACTTAAATTATGTGAGACAAGTGAATCATCAAGGGAAACGCTACCTAATGATTGAGATAGAAGAAGATGTGGTAATAGAAGGCTTCACAATGAAAACGGAAGTTTTATAACATGGCCTGGAGTAAATTGAAGCAAATTCTGGAGAGCTTTCTCTGTCCTGCATTATATGGAAGAGTAGAATACCGCTCAACCAGCTACCGTTATTCACCTGATAAAGCAGGGCATTGTTATATTGTGGTAGATAAGAAGAACATACTCAATATGAGTGATTCTACTACCTCAATCAGATGGTATCAGACAGAGTTAGAAGTTAAGAATGATCCAGATATCCAAATTCCTATCAGCAATGAAGAAATTGAGGCGGTCAGAAAGGATACCAAGGGAATAGTTCCGGAGGATCGTCTAAGAGTAATTGCAAGGAATAGAAAAATATCAGATTATGCAAAGGAAATTTTGTCTGCACAGGCAGTATTAAGTAAATCGAATTTTACCGTTGTAGCCAATAAGTTTTTATCTACTTCGATAGAGGAAAGCCTAGAAAGCAATGATATCTTATTAAATATTCTAGCTTTGGTGGACAGACGAGTTGGGAAAAAGCGAATTTTAAATATGACCGAGAAGATGAGATTAAAGCATCCTGTTGTACAGTATTTTTATGAGCTACGGTTAAGTTACAAGTGATTGATCATAATGTTAATATTAATCTCGTTTTATTATGATAGGTATGGAGAAGGAAAGGGATTGTTTAACAATGAATTTAGAAATGGTTATGCAGGAGCTTGAAGCTCTCGGCAAGGAACGAACGAAGAAAATGTATGTATCCAATGGAGCAAATGAACCGCTTTTTGGCGCGGCTACTGGCCAGATGAAGCCTATATTCAGGAAAACTAAAATCAATCAACAATTGGCTGAGGAGCTATATGCGACAGGTAACTACGATGCCATGTATTTTGCCGGAATAATTGCCGACCCAGATGCAATGACTGAAGCGGATTATGAGCGTTGGATGGATGCAGCTTATTTCTACATGCTGTCCGATTATGTTGTGGCAGTAACCTTGGCTGAAGCAGATATTGCACAAGAGGTTGCTGATAAATGGATTGCGAGCGGCGAAGAGCTGAGAATGTCAGCGGGCTGGAGTTGTTACTGCTGGCTTATAGGTAGTCGCCCGGACAGTGAATTCTCCGAAAGTAAGCTCGCCAATATGCTTGATAGTGTGGAGAATAAGATTCACGAATCTCCCGAACGTGCTAAATATGCAATGAATAATTTTATAACCACAGTTGCTGTATCCTATGTGCCACTACATGATAAGGCGGTCGAGACCGCAAAGGCAGTAGGCCCTGTAGAAGTCAACCGGGACAAGAAAGATAGCAAGTTCCTACATGCTTTTGATAATATTCAGAAGGCCGTAACTAAAGGTCAAGTTGGATTCAAACGTAAGCATGTAAGGTGTTAAACGGAGAATGGGTTTATGATGAGCGAATGTTTATTTTCCGACTATTCTGTTTAAGATAACAGGGACTACATATTACATCAAAAAAAAGAGGTGAATATGATGGAAACTGCTTCGGAACATTCCGACGCCATTGAAACGGTGAGGAAATTAATACAAGGAATCGATATAGCCATGCTAACATCAGTGACAGAGCAAGGCTTAGTGTCACGTCCTATGAAGACTCAAGAGGTTGAGTTTGACGGTGATTTGTGGTTTTTGACAATGAAAGATACGGAGAAGTATGAAGAGCTTCTGGAAAATCCGAACGTGAACGTAGCCTATGTAGGTAAATCCTATGTTTCGATCCGAGGAACAGCGGAATTAGTGGATAACAGAGAAAAGATAAAGGAATTTTGGAATAATGCATACGAGAAGCTGCTAGAGACAACTAGTGATGATCCGAATCTGATATTAATTAAAGTGAAAGCCGAGACCGCGGAGTATTGGGAGATGGGAAATCGAATGAAGTTTGTAAAACAGCTGTACAATAAACTATCAGGTCATAAATCTAAGGAAGCTGATACAAACCAAATTGTAGATTTACAAAGTTAAAGACATACTTGTGCGGTTAAGATTCGCTTAAGACAGGAGATGGGAATGCCATTTCCTGTTTTTGTTTGCTTAAAAATATTTATTCAAAATTAACTTTAGTTAATTGTTTTTCATTTTTTAACTGCTAGTATTGGAATCTGATAGATAAGGAGGAAATTATGATGAAGAATAACACTTTTATGTATATAGCAGCAGTTGCGCTTATGGTTGTATGTCTATTGTCCCTCTCGAGCTTCACCGACATCGGCATGCAGCGTATTTATGCAACAGGCAATCAAGCGCCTACTTTATCACAAAAAGTCGATCAATCCATGGTATTGAATGGAGTCGACAACGCTGTAAGGACTACTATGCCTATGTATCGCAACTTTACAGCCGAGCTATGGGCTAAATCAGGGACTCCTACTTGGAACGAGGACGGTTTTCTAATGTCTGCCCGATCAAAGAACGGGTTTATCCTGCATCCTGTGAAAGGGATGAATAGAGTAGACGTTTATATTGTGGAATCAGGTGTCCAAGCTAGACCCTTTCTAGTGGCTGCCAGCTTTCAACCTGCTGACATCACCAAGTGGCATCATTACGCTGTCGTTGGAAGTTTCGTCAGTAATGCATTTACTTGCTCACTGTATTTGGACGGAGTTCTTGTTGCAACTGTTCGGAATCCTGCGGAAACTCGCAGCAATGTGCCCCAGAATGCGAGCTTGTCGGTTGGAGTAGATCTCGGTACTCGTTATGGGAACGTGGAAATCGACGAGGTGCGTATGTGGAACACGGTACGTTCGTCCGTAGAAATTGCCGCGAATAAGGATCGCAAACTGAATGGCAATGAATCGGGGTTAGTGTCCTACTGGGATTTCGACACGTTCAGTGGAGGAAAAGTGAAGGATCTTGCCAGTTTGGGCGGTAGCCAGGATGGAACCATACTAGGGACCTTTCAGGGAGGGGCTAGAGACCATGCGGCCTTGCCTGAATATTATGAGGATGAGGCGGAGAAGCCCATTCTGCCGAATTGGGAAATTGCAGATACCGATGCTATCACAGCAAATGATCCGTATACGCTCAGCTTGTCTGTTGGCAAAGGAAAGCTGAAGCTGAGTTCGACCGCCAATCTAACACTTCAGAGCGGGAGCAACGACTCTACTGCACTGGCTTATACGGGTTCTATGATCGATTTAAATGCGGCTTTGGCAACGCTCACCTACCAGCCCAATCCAAACGATCATGGAACGGATACGTTATCTGTGAATATAACCGACAGTGGAAGTGCTAGCGATACCGCCCCTGCTGACACTTCCTATACCTTTCCTATTACGGTTTATGCGATTAATGACGCACCTTCATTCTCACAAGGACCGGATCAAACGGTGAAGGAGAACTCTGGAAGACAGACGATAACGGATTGGGCAACCAGAATTTCACCAGGTGTCAACGATGAAACGCAAGGCTTGACCTTTCAATTGACGAACAGCAATCCAGGGTTATTCCTAGAACAGCCGCAGATAGATAGCTCCGGCACTTTAACTTATCAACCGAGTGCTGACGTTAGCGGGACTGTAACGGTTACCGTTAATCTGAAAGACGATGGCGGCAATGCGTTGTTGGGAGTGGATACGTATACTACGACCTTCATCATCACGATTTTAAATCTGAATTTACGTCCTACGATCAATGATAACCACTCCCTTCGCTTCAATGGCATTGACAATCGTATTGTGGTGAATGAGATGCCATGGACGGTTGAATTTACGGCAGAAGTGTGGGCGCGCTCTAACACGCTATTATGGAATCAAGATGGGTTTCTCTTATCTTCACGAGGGCCCAACGGATTTATCCTCAGTCCGGTCATTGGAACAAACAGTGTTAAAGTATATATATATGGTACTTCAGGGACGATTATGAATATTGTTCAAAATACAACGAATGTTTTTAAACCTGTCGATATTACGCAGTGGCATCATTATGCCGTGACGTATTCATTGTTTGAGGATAAATTTACTTACAAGCTTTTTTTGGACGGAGTTCAAATATTCAAATATACAGATTATGATCCTTACTACCGTAGCACCACTGTCAATAACGCCCATTTATTTATCGGGCAGGATGACGATACGAACCCGGCAAACGGGGGAAGGTATGGCAGTGCGGATATAGACGAGGTGCGAATTTGGAACAGGGCATTGAGCAATGCCGAAATCGCTCAGTACTACAACAAGAATCTGACAGGAAACGAGTCAGGGCTGACTCTTTATCTGGATATGAGTCACATAAATAGTAATCAAATTATTGACCTTACCAGCGGAGGGCATAATGGCACGTTTGCGGGTAATCCGTTCTCGGTGGCAGGACCTTATTTCACGGGTATACAACCAAAGGTGACGACTGATGAGGATAGCCTGATGACCGCCATCCTGTTTGGGATAGTAGGCGATGATGATGACGGTGATACGACATTTACTGTAAGCCTTTCGGCTGCACACGGGAAGCTTCATGTTCCTTCAGTGAGCGGGCTTACGTTAACGGCTGGAGCGAATGATACGAGCTCTCTCGCTTATTCCGGTACGGCTGCTGACTTGAATAGCGCTCTAAAGAACACAGGCTATGTACCTGACAGCAACTACAATGGGGCTGATGCTGTGATTATGACGGTTACCGATAGCGGCAACAACGGAGCGGATGTAGAGAAATCGACATCTCAAACCTATCAGGTTCAGGTACAGCAAGTGAATGATGCACCTTCGTTTACTAAGGGTGTTGACCAATCTGTGGTTTTCAATGCACCTGCACAATCTGTTGCAAATTGGGCGACGGATATTTCTGCTGGAGCAGCTGACGAAGCCATTCAAGGACTTACGTTTCTGGTCAACAATGATCGTTCAGACCTATTCATACAAGAGCCCGCCATTGACAGCAGCGGTGCACTGAGCTTTACACCGCAAGTCGATGTAAGTGGTACTGCCACAGTATCGATTGCGCTGCAAGACGATGGCGGGACTGCAAATGGGGGTTCTGACATCTCAGTAAGCCAAACGTTTACTATTACAATTAGGGATCAACTTTCACCGCCGAGCATCGGGTCTGTAACAAGTGGAGATGGTCTTGCCGTTCTTAGTTGGAGTGAAGTGTATGGGGCAGTGGGATACGAGGTGTATCAGAGGTCAGCATCCACAGCCTATGGAGCAGCAGTAACCACAGTGAGCGGTTCGGTTTACAGTTATGATGTAACAGGCTTGAGCAATGGGACGACTTACTATTTTGTCGTTAAGGCGGTTGATCTAGAAGGAAGCCGCGTAGCTTCCAATGAAGTAAGCGCAATACCACAAGCTCCATCGCCCGGAGCACCGGTATTACAGCCGGCTGTAGCAGGTAATGCGCAAGTAAGCCTTACGTGGAGTCCAGTGGATGGTTCGACGGGTTACCAAATATTCAATAGTGTGAATTCTGGAACCTATGGAGCAGCAGTAACCACAGTGAGCAGTTCGGTTTACAGTTATGATGTAACAGGCTTAAGCAATGGGACGACTTACTATTTGGTCGTTAAAGCGATCAATCCTGGAGGAAGCAGCGCGTCTTCCAACGAAGTAAGCGCAATGCCCAAGACGTTTGCTGCAGCCCCAATGGGAGTGACAGCAGTAACAGGCGATGGACAAGCAATCATCAGCTTCACCCTCCCCGCTGATAATGGAGGAAGCGCCCTAACAGGGTACGAGGTCACCTCCTCTCCGGGCAATATTAGGGTAATGGGAACGGCAAGCCCAATTACGGTAACGGGACTGTCCAACGGAACGGCCTATACATTTACTGTGAAAGCTGTTAATAGTGCTGGTAGCAGTATGGCCTCCGCTCCGTCCAACGCGGTGACACCGAGATCGTCATCCAGTGGAGGCGAAGATGGTGGCGATGGTGACGCCGCTGGGGACGGTGACAGTGATGGTAATGGTGATGGCGAGTACGATGGTGGTAGCGGTAACGGTGCATCGACACCAGCAATCGCCCCCATAGTGGCATCGACGAACGGTAAATTAACGATTCCCGCAGGTGGATCAGGTGAGGTTAGCTTGAATCAAGAGGCCACGGTCTTTATTCCGATTGATGCTTCAGACAAAGAACTGAGAATCACGATAGAAAAAATGTTAAATACTCAAAATCTTCTTGCAGATAAAGACGTTCTTGCCAGCCCGATTTTTGAGATTCTGAAAAACTTTCCGGAGAACTTCAATAAGCAGGTCACGCTGACTTTTACTTTCGATCCAACAAAATTAAGCGGCAACCAAAAGGCGTCTGTCTTCTATTATGACGAAGTGAAAAAGTCGTGGGTGGAAGTCGGCGGCAACAAGATAATTGAAAATCAAATCTCAGTTGAGGTCAATCACTTTACCAAATATGCTGTCTTCGGTGTAGGTCAAGCGGCAAGAGCTCCAGTAAATCCAACTATTAACTTTAGTGATATTTCTGAACATTGGTCTGAGGCTGGCATCAAGCTAGCGGTAAGCAGCGGAATCGTCACGGGTTATCCAGACGGCACGTTTAAACCGGATCATACCGTAACACGTGCGGAATTTGCTGTCATGCTGATGAATTCGTTGAAGCCGAATTTAGATGGAGAGACTCTGATTTTCACTGATTCAACGAAGGTTGGAGCTTGGGCGCAGCGTGCAGTCGCGCAAGCGGTACAAGCAGGCATTATTAAAGGCTATGCAGACGGTAGCTTCCGTCCAGATGCAGTAATTACACGCGCTGAGATGGCAGCGATGATTGCGGGCGCTATGGGTCAGCCTGTGGATGCGGATGCGGTAACTGACTTCTCAGACGACAAGGACATTCCAGCTTGGGCAAAAGGCAGCGTTGCTTATGCGAAGCAAATAGGCATTGTGCAGGGTAAAGGTGCCAACCAATTCGCCCCCCAAGATCATGCAACAAGAGCAGAGGCTGTAACGATTCTGCTGAGCATGCTGACACAGAAGAGCAAGTAAATAACCATGATCGCTATCTTCAATTAAATTGAGTCCTATATTGGCTTATATTTTTTTGGAATGATAGTACTTGTTATAGATTATAATTTGAGTAACCATATTTGCTCGAGAAGTGATTCATTATATTAATGTCGAATACAGTGATGAGAATTAAGCTTGTAGGGAGGTTAAATATGTTGAGCAAGAGTACAAACTCAGGAAGAAGGTCTGCAGTTAGTACTGGCGTGTTATTAATAGTCGGGATGGTTGCAGGGGTATTTAGTGTTGTTCCTGTGATAGATGGAGCAGACTACATTGTCAAAGCCTTTACAAATGAAAATCAGGTTCTAATAGGAGCGTTTTTCCAGTTGTTAATGGTTGTTGCCTATGCTGGTATTCCTATCTTGATGTATCCGATTTTAAGTAAGCATAATAAAGGTTTTGCTCTTGGTTCTGTTGCTTTTGGCATTATTGCGGGTGTGTTCATTATTATTGGTGTAATCCTTCTTCTGTTGCTATTGACATTAAGTTACGAATTTGCAAAAGCTGGAGCTCAGGATGTATCGTATTTTCACACCTTAGGTGGATTGTTACAAACAGGACGTGATTTGGTGAACCATGTGGCAACGACACTGGCATTTGTATTGGCTATGCTCTTGTTTAACTGCATATTCTACCAAACAAAACTAGTTTCACGTTGGTTGTCAATGTGGGGTCTTATTGGGTCTGTATTGTCCATATTGGCAAGCTTATTATTTATGATTCGCTTCATCGGACTGGATGCAACCTACATGATGTTGAACATTCCAATAGCCTTTCAACAATTGGCTTTGGCTGTATGGCTAATCGTGAAAGGATTATATCCACGCGATTTGTTTGCAGTAGAGTAGAAAATCGTAGAAATTTGACTCAGATATATTTTTTCGTACCCTGCTATAAAATCACCCATTCCATCGTCTTATCTAGGAAGGGAGGAATGAAGTCCATGGACGGGATGATCCCGAGTACGTTTCAAAACCTTTTTCAAGAGCATCATGCTCATGTAGTCCGTAAAATCTCATATATTGTCGGGGACATCACGATAGCAGAGGACTTGGCCCAAGAGGTATTCCTGAAGCTCTATCGCTCACCTCCGGATGATCTCCATAGTATTGGCGCATGGCTGCATCGCGTGTTGACTAGCACAACCTATGACTATCTGCGGCAGTCCCAGAGACGGCAGGCCCTTCAGCTGAAGGAGCTGCAAAGGTTTCAATCGGAGTCGGGCGAATCTCCTTCGAATGAGATTGTGGCAATCGCCAATTGGGAGAAGGAGGCCGTGCAGCGAGCTTTGCTGAAGCTATCGGAGCGGGACAGGGAAGCATTAATGCTTAAGCAGAAGGGTTACAGCTATACGGAAATCGCTGAGAGGATCAGCGTTAATCCCAAGATTATCGGCTCCATCCTGATGAGGGCTGCTTCAAGGTTCAAGAAAACTTATTTGTTAGAGGAGGCTAGAACCCCATGAATGATAAATCGACACAAATTATCGATGAGCAAGAGAAGCGTCATACCGCTCAAGCTTGGCTTCGTTTTCAAGAAACAGTAAAGAATGAGCCTATTCCGCAAGCTTGGCGCGATGAAGATATGAAGATAGCGGCTGTGGCAGCCGAATTAGACATTCGACCCGTTCAACAGATAAAACGGTCTCCCGCAAACTTCCTTCTTAGAAAAGCTAGATATCTGACGGCTATTGCCGCCGCCTGCTTGATGATCTTCATCCTCTCCACTGAATGGGGAGACAAGGCAATCGCAGCCATGCTGCAAACCTTCCGTGTGCAGCATCTAGCTGGAGTGAATGTAAGTGAAGGGGACTTGCTAAAGCTGCAGGCAGCCTTACAGCAGGGTACGGGTGATGGCATAAGCTTTGATCTGAACAAATATGGGCATGTAGAGAAGTTTGGCGGAGGTCCATCCTTGGAGCAGACAGCTGAACAAGCATCGGTAAGGCTTGGGGCTCCCGTAAAGCTGTTTCCCGGGATTGATGCGAGGCAGCAAATCGTAACTTATGAGCCCGGTTTAGCAATAAAGCTTAGTCTAAATTCCGCTGAAATTAATAAATTAGTTGCTCGCTTAGGGGGTAAATCCAAATTTCCTTCTACGGCTGAAGGTCAGCCAATAACTGTTCAATTGCCGGCAGTAGTTCACAGCTCGATATTGGATTCGAGTGGCGGTGAAAAATCACTTGTGCAGCTTGAGATTCCCCGTATTGATGTTCCAGAAGGTGTTGATATCGATCAAGTAAAGCAGGCCATATTGGATCTACCTTTCCTTCCAGCAGACATTCACAAGCATATTGCGGGTACATCGGATTGGACCAGAACGTTATTGATTCCGAATTTTTCGGGCGACTCCACCAATCTCCGGCTGAATGGACATGAAGCCGTTCTGAACAGCAATGAAAGCCATCGTTTCTTAGTCTGGCTTGAGGGAGACCGCATCTATCAGCTTACAGGCACAATAGATGTTTATACCTCGAATGAGATGATATTGGCTGATGCTAAGGAGATTATGGGCCCATGATAATATTAGAAACCAATAAGTTAACCAAGCAGTATAAATCACAAAGGGGCTGCAAGAATATCAGCCTCTCCGTAAAATCCGGACAGATCTTTGGCTTATTAGGGCCTAATGGTGCAGGGAAGAGTACCTTTGTGAAGATGATCGTAGGATTATTAAAACCAACTTCAGGGGAAGCCTCCATTATGGGGCTTCCTCTTGGGCATCTTGAAGCGAGGAAGCAGATTGGGTATTTGCCGGAATTGTTCCGTTATCAGGATTGGTTGACGGCTAAGGAGGTTCTATACTTCCACGCCCATCTTGGAGGCATGCCTTACTCTGATATTCATTCGGGAAAGCTACAGAAGCGTATGGATGAGCTGCTATACGAAGTTGGTCTGGAAGGGCGGAAGGAGAGAGTCCGTCACTTCTCCAAGGGTATGCAGCAAAGGTTAGGTCTTGCTTGTGCCTTGCTGATGGATCCCACTTTCATTATATTGGACGAGCCATCCTCCGCGTTGGATCCCATTGGTAGGCATGAGGTACGCACTCTGTTGAAGAAGCTTCGCCAGCAAGGGAAGACGGTGTTCTTGAACACACATTTATTAGAGGATGTGGAGACGCTTTGTGATGAAGTAACATTCCTGTATGAGGGAGAACAACGATCTACAGGTAATGTGGATGAAATCATTCATGCCGGCGGCAAGTGGGAGTTTGTGATTGGTGGATGGCTTCCTGAATGGATGGAAGAGCTACTGCAGCTACAGCAGGGCGGCATAAAATTGCAGATCATTCCTGCAGCAGATGAAGGAATAGCTACTATTAAAACTACACTTGCCCACAGGGAGCAAGCGGGATGGATCAATGCCCAGCTTGTGGAATATGGCTTTACGTTATATGAAGCACGGCCTGTTCAAACCTCCATGGAGGAATGGTTTCTTTCACTGGTTGATGACACGGGGGAGGTTTCATTATGAGGATATTCATTCCCATGACAGGGAAGGAGCTTATGCGCAAGAAGGTTTTTCTGATTGCAGTAGTCATGACAGTATTGTTCCTTGGTTTATTCGCCTATGCGATTTCCCAGATTGCTGCTGAGCAGGAAATAACAAATCTCATAACCAGATATGCCTACGGGACAATGGCACTTTCCGTTGGCTTATTCTTCGCCCATATGATTGTTGCTTTTATTGTGTTCTTCTCCACTATGGGTGCCATCTCCAGCGAAATCGAGAGCGGTTTGATGTATGCGATTGTGCCAAGACCCTTAGGTCGTTGGAAAATATATCTCGGCAAATGGATCGGATTTTCCGTTTGGAGTTTAATGTACAGCGCGGTAATTTTTATTTCAATCGTGTGGATCGTGCATTGGCAGCTTCAATTTCCGATTAACTTGGGATCCATAGGCAGGGCATTCTTACTGTTTGAATTTATTCCACTTATTCTGGTTGCGGTTTCTCTGCTTGGTTCTATCTTTCTCCCAACGCTTGGCAATGGAGTAGCATCAGCGCTTTTGTTCGGTTTAAGTATTTTTGGCGGAATGCTCGAAAGAATTGTATTTATAAGCAGCCAAATGAGAGAAGCTGTTGTCAGTGGGATCGAACGTTTCGGATTAATCACCAGTCTGTTGATGCCAACGGACTCCATCTACCGCAGAATGACTTATGAGCTATCCGGAGGTCTTGATCTTCCGCTTGGCCGGGAGGCAATTAATATTATGGGGCCCTTTGCCAACCCAGTGGTGCCTAGCATCGCTTTTGTCTGGTATAGCTTGGTGTATTTGATCATTTTGCTAGGGCTGGGCTGTCGTTATTTTTCGAGAAAAGATATTTGAGGCAATGACCTCGACCTGACTACGTATAAATAGTTCTATGTTGTATTTATGAGATACACTACTAATGGGTAGTGTATTTCGTTATAATTGGATAGGATAGGCATTTATTTAGTTATCGTCTCTACTTTAAAAGGGTGACAGGATCATTATGAACATTATTAAGGATTATTTGCTGCAGCTATCATTTATAGCAACTCTCATATTCACCTTTCAGATTTTTTTTGCGGAGAGGTCGGAGAGAGATAATCGCGTAAAGATCATCTTATCTGTATTATTCGGGCTGTCTATTCTATTGTGTATGACCTTCCCTGTACAGATTACCCCCGATCAACGGATTGATATTAGAAGCATTCCCTTACTGTTAGGGACGTTATATGGGGGTTGGAGAACAGGTATAGTGTTATCTGTCCTTATTATCATGTACCGATCCTATCTTGGGGTCGATATTGGTTTGTATACGACGATTCTCACACTTCTGCTTAGCATGCCGGTTATTACTTTCTTTCAACCTCATTTCGCTAGAGCAAGGAAGAGAATAAAGATTCAAGTTGCGTTGCTGCTGTCTGTCTACTATTGTCTTGTTGGCATATTATCAGTGTCTATGTTGAGAGGGTTTTCATTTAAGGTTTTTCAGGTGCAGTTCATTTATATCTTGATTACTGTAGTGGTTGTGTTCTTCTTCATCTACTTAAACGAAATGATACAGGATATGAATAACAAGAACCGGAAGCTACAATCAGATATCAAGGATGCGGAAATCGCTTTCCTGCGTTCTCAGATCAAGCCTCACTTCTTATACAACTCCTTGAATTCTATAGCTTCATTGTGCATCGACGAACCTCATAAGGCGGAGGAATTGACGATGGATCTTGCTCAGTATCTGAGGAGCAGCTTTGACTTCAAGCAACTGGATTCACTGACTACGTTAGAGAATGAATTAGAGCTGGTAAAAGCGTATATTAACATCGAGAAGGCACGATTTGGTGCCAGATTGAATGTGGAGTACGATGTGGATGCCAATCTGGATATTCGGATTCCTCCGCTGATTGTGCAGCCATTGGTAGAAAACGCAATTCGACATGGCCTGATGTCCAATTTACGGGGGGGAACAGTAAGAATATCCGTGAAGCAGGATATGAACGCGGGAGTCAGCTTTGTCGTAGAAGACAATGGATGCGGTATGACCAAGGACAAACGGGAGGAAATTCTTAAAGTGGATGTGCAGAACAAAGGCATCGGGCTGCGGAACATCAATCGGCGCATCCAGCTTCTGTATGGAGTAAGCCTGCGTATTGATAGCGAAGAAGGAATGGGCACGAAGGTGATGTTCCACATTCCCGCAACGCCGATCAAGCATGAGCGGATGCTTACGATGTAAGTTTTGCTTCGCAAAACTGTTAGGAGGTTGAGGTATGCTCCGAGCATTAATCGTGGATGATGAACAACTATCAGTAAACCGTTTGAAGAGGATATTGTCCGAGAGCGGAGAAATAGAGGTATGTGGGACGTTTCTTGATCCAGTGGAAGCTTATGAATTTGTGAAGACAAACCCGATACATGTTGCGTTTCTAGATATTGATATGCCGGAAATTAACGGAATGAAGCTTTCCAGCCTGTTCCTTGATCTAGATGCTTCCATAGATGTAGTTTTTGTAACTGCATATGACAATTTCGCAGTCCAAGCCTTCGAGACGAGTGCTTTGGATTATCTGATGAAGCCAGTAACCACCCAGCGAATGACAAAGACGTTGGATAAGATCATAAAGAGACGTCGGGGCGCGGCTACCCAGCCCTCCGTGTCGCATAATGACATATTAACCGAGCAGGAAACGAAGGTTTTACGGCTGATCGCGGAAGGGTTGTCGAACAAGGAAATCGTCCCTCTCTTGAACATCACGACTGAAACCGTAAAGTTTCATATTAAAAACCTGTATAGAAAGCTTGGAGTAAACAATCGCGTGCGTGCGCTGCAGCGTGCCACAGAATTAAGGATACTTGGTTGAGAGCTCTCTATTTGTGCTTGTTACCTCCCCATTCGGGGAGGTTTTTTTTCGAGAAAATTGTCTTATAGTAAGAGAGAGGACAAAAGCTCCTCCCGAAGCTTCCGCTCAAGCTATAATTCAGGATGAAAGGAGGATAAGCATATGAAGGTTGTTATTATCGATGACGAGAAGGGCATGCATATGATTATGAAACGAATGCTCGGCAAGGTAGATGAAGTCGAGATTGTGGGTAGCTTTCAGGAAACGTCGACGGCACATTCGTTTTTGATAAAGCAAGATGTCGATTTGATATTTATGGATATTAGTATGCCGAAGGAAAGCGGCCTGGAGTTTGCCGGGCGGTTAAGAGAGAGCGGCAGAGATATGAAAATCGTATTCGTTACCTCACACAAAGAATATTCGCTGCCTGCGTTTGATGTATATGCCTTTGATTACATCGTAAAGCCCGTCAATCAAGCAAGGCTTCATCATACTGTCCTAAGGGCGCTTTCCGAAACGTCTTCAGTAAAAAGTTTGGTGGAACATGACTCTTCCTCTATGCGAGTCCTAGTTAATTGTTTGGGCGGTATGGAGATTCGAAATGCCAAGAATGAGTTAGTCAAGTGGAAGACTAGCAAAAGCGCGGAGCTTCTTGGCTATTTGTTAATACATAAAAGCAGGCTTGTATCTAGAGCGAGAATCATCGAAGATATGTTCGGCGATATGCCGCTTAAGAATGCAGAAACCTATTTATACACGACAGTCTATCAGCTTCGTAAATTGCTCGACACCTATGGGCTCAAGGAAAGCTTACATTCGGATAGCAGCTATTATGCGTTAGAGCTTAACCACGTAGGTGTCGATATGCTTCAATTTGAAGAAGGCTATAAGCAGATCGCTGAAGTAGATAATACGAATATCGAACAGGCGTTAGAGCTGGAGCAGCTCTATGCCGGAGATTTATTCGGGGACCGTGCCTTCCCTTGGGCGTGGAGCGAGGTAGAACGATTTCGGCTGATGTATACAGCTTTTACCCATCGTTTATGTGATGCTTTGTTGAATAGAGGGGATACCCAAACAGCAATTCGATTAATAATAAAGCTCACCGCTCACAATGAGCTGGACGAAGAAACGATTAAGCTGTTTATGAAAGCCTTGGCGTTACAGAACAATAAAGAGGCGCTCATGCAGCAATATCTTCACTATACGGACACTCTTTATCAAGAGCTTGGAATAAGACCCTCACCTGATGTAGCTGGCTTTTACAGTCAATTGCTGGCAGAGCTCGATTCCCACAGTATAGTAAGATGATGAGACTTGCCTATGTAGGCTTTTTCTTGTTGTCGAAGTTTGTCAGTTTACTGTCAGTGGGATTGTTTATACTGTAGTTCTTGCAGCTTGTAAGGAGGGGAGTCGTTTGAAGGTCGTTATTATCGATGACGAGAAGGCCATGCATTTCATTATGAAACGTATGCTAGCTAAGCTGGATGAGATCGAAATCGTAGGAAGCTTCCAGGAAACCGCGGCTGCATACTCGTATTTGGTGAATCATGAGGTGGATTTGATATTCCTGGATATTAGTATGCCGAGAGAGAATGGGCTTGAGTTTGCCAAACGATTGAGAGCGAGCGGTAGAAAGCTGAAGCTAGTGTTTGTTACATCCTATAAAGAATATGCTCAAGCTGCATTCGAAGTTAATGCCTATGACTACATCGTGAAACCGGTTGAGCAGGCAAGACTCCACAAAACCGTGCAAAGAGTACTTTCCGAGAAGCTTTAGAGAAGCATTGACGAAAAATCAGGAAGTTTGTCAGTTTGCTGTCAGAAGTAGTAGTTATACTTGTCTTAGTTAAGAGTAAGTTGGAAAATTTGAAGGAGGAATATTAATGAATATTATGCTGAAAAAAGCGGTTTCGATCATTTTAGTGATGCTAATGGCTTTAGGTGGATTGAATGGGTTGTTTGTTGGAGGAGAAAATGCGTATGCGGCGGATGGTTTCGCTGCTGGATCGGGTACATCGAATGATCCATATCAAATCGCAACGGCTGCAGAGCTAGATTTGATTAGAAATTATTTAGGAGATGATAATAAATATTTTAAACTGACAGCGGATATTGACCTAACTAATTACCTCTCTGCCAGTGGTGCTGGCTATAACGGTGGAGCTGGTTGGGTGCCGATAGGTCATTACTATAATAGATTTCTTGGAAACTTTGACGGCAATGGTTTTAAGATTATGAATCTTACCATTAACTTACCAGAAGGACAGCAAATAGGTTTTTTTGGAATTTTAGAAGGTACTATTACTAATATGATCTTGGAAGACATAGATGTAAAGGGTCTTGGTGATATAGGTTCCATAGCAGGGGGAAACTATGGAACAATTAGTAACAGTTCAGTCACAGGTAGCGTGTATGTTGATCCTACTCGTGACGATCCCAATGAAGGGAGCAATATAGGTGGTTTGGTAGGAGTCAATGGTTCGGGGGGTATAATCAATCGTAGTTACTCTGCAGTAAATATAAGCGGAAATGATAATAGTGGCTATACAAACGGCGGCTTAGTAGGATTTAATAATGCAGGAACAATCGCCAACAGTTATGCTACAGGAAATGTACGTGCAAATATTGGCGTAGGCGGCCTGGCAGGTGGAAATAGTGGAGGAACAATTACTAACAGTTATGCTACTGGACTTGTAAGTGGAGTGAGTTCTGTAGGTGGCTTGTTAGGAAGCAACAACTACAATGGATCAGTTAATAACAGCTTCTACGACAGCGACACAACCAAACAATCGGATACAGGAAAAGGTGAAGGTAAATCAACAACAGATATGCAAATCGTCAGCACATTTACGGGTTGGGATTTCAGCTCTGATTGGTATATAGCTCCAGGTCAATACCCTCAATTATGGGCGTTTACAGCTTTGTCTCAAGGAACGAACCCAGGAACAACAAAATTGAACAATGTTGCAACGGGCATGGAGTATTCGCTTGACGGTGTCCATTACACAGCGATCATAGGCACTTCTATCGATAATATTGCGGTGCTTTCGGGAGATTCAATCTTCATCCGTGTGACAGGAACTTCTCCTTTAAGTCCGAAAACATTGATAGTCGATCAGGCGAACATCAAGCCGGTAGAGTTTGCAGGAGGGAATGGAGAGGAAGCGACTCCGTACCAAATCGCAACGGCAGCACAGTTGAGTGAAGTCAGGAATCATTTAGGAGTTGGCATATATTTTGAACTGATTGCGGATATTGATTTAGATGTTAGCCCATATAATGTTGGAGACGGCTGGGTACCGATAGGAAATGGGATCAACACAGAATTCGAAGGAAATATGGACGGCAATGGTTTTAGAATTATGAATCTAAGAATTATGAAAGAAAAAATATCTGTTAATGATTATTCGAATAATATTTTAGGATTTTTCGGATATATAGGTTCGGATAGCAATATTAGTAATATTATTCTTGAAAATGTTGATGTGAGTGGTTATGAAGGAATTGGTGCCTTGGCAGGAGTAAATAAGGGAACAATTAGCAACAGCTCCGTCACAGGAAGTGTCTACGGAAGCGATGCAGCGGGATTAGTAGCATATCTATATGGAGGAACAATCAACAACAGTTATTCTACAGCGAATGTGGATGCAGATACTCATTCAGGTGGCTTGGTCGCATATATAAGCGCAGGAACAATCACCAACAGCTATGCTACAGGTTCGGTGACTGTTGGATCCGACACTGTAGGTGGCTTGGTCGGATATAACGATGCAGGAACAATCACCAACAGCTATGCTACAGGTTCAGTGACTGCTGGACCTTCGGCCGACAATGTAGGTGGCTTGGTCGGATATAACGATGTAGGAACAATCACCAATAGCTTCTACAACAGAGATACAACAGGACAAGTGGATGAAGGCAAAGGTTTGGGCTTAACAACTGCAGAAATGCGATTATGGGTATTCGCAGCTCTGACACAAGGAACGAATCCAGGAACAACGAAATTGAACAATGTTGCAACAGACATGGAATATTCTATTGACGGTGCTCCTTACACCGCGATCACGGATACTTCTGTAGATAATATTTATACAAATGTGGATGATACGATTTCCATACGACTAGCATTATTTCCATCAAGCCTAAGAACTTGGACAATCGATACAACGAATAGAAAGCCAGATGTAGCGATCTCAACATCAGCAATAGCAGGAGTAACAGCGCCAGTAAGGGACGCAACGCCAGTTACAACAGTAACGGAGACAACGTACTACACTGGAACGATAACATGGTCGTCATCGCCTGAAACATTTGCTGCAAGTACGGCATATACAGCAACGATTACACTTACTCCTAAACCAGGGTATATATTAACAGGTGTGCCTGCAAACTTCTTTACAGTAGCTGGGGCGACAACAACGAATGCTGCTGATTCAGGTGTTGTAACAGCGGTATTCCCTGCAACTGCAGACCCTACACAAATCGCAACAGCTGCAATAGCAGGAGTAACAGCGCCAGTAAGAGGCGCAACGCCAGTAACAACAGTAACAGAGACAACCTCCTACACGGGGACGGTAACATGGTCCTCATCACCCGTAACATTTGCTGCAAGCACAGCGTACACAGCAACCATTACTCTTACACCAAAGGCAGGTTATACCTTTGCGGGTGTGGCTGCAAACTTCTTTACAGTAACTGGGGCAACAACAACGAATACTGCTGATTCAGGTGTTGTAACAGCGGTATTCCCAGCAACTGCAGACCCTACACAAATCGCAACAGCTGCAATAGCAGGAGTAACAGCGCCAGTAAGAGGCGCAACGCCAGTAACAACAGTAACAGAGACAACTTCCTACACGGGGACGGTAACATGGTCCTCATCACCCGTAACATTTGCTGCAAGCACAGCGTACACAGCAACCATTACACTTACACCAAAGGCAGGTTATACCTTTGCGGGTGTGGCTGCAAACTTCTTTACAGTAACTGGGGCAACAACAACGAATACTGCTGATTCAGGTGTTATAACAGCGGTATTCCCAGCAACTGCAGCAAACCCTACACAGTCTAGTTCAACAACGCCACCGCCAGCCACCAAAGTTACCTCAACGGACGGTAAAATAACGGTTCCCGCTGGTAGTACAGGTGAGGTTAGTCTTGGAGATGAGGCTACGGTTTCTATTCCAGGGGATGCAACGAACAAGAATCTTGAGTTGACCATAGACAAAGTGGAGAACACGCAGGACTTGGTTAAGAATAATGAGGTTCTAGTCAGTCCGGTCTTTGAGATAATGAAAAACTTCTCAGAAAACTTCACTAAACCGGTAACATTGACCTTCGTATTCGATCTAGCCATAGTGAAGAGCAATCAGAGGGTTGCTGTATTCTATTATGACGAAGTGAAGAAGTTATGGGTTGAAGTAGGCGGCGGAGTAGTTAGTGTGAATAAAATATCAGTAGAAGTAGATCACTTTACGAAGTTTGCGGTAATGGCTGTAGATGAAGTGGAGGATGTGCCAGTAAAGGTCGATCCATCAGACACTACAACAGAAATCAAACTTAACGATATATCAGGACACTGGGCAGAGACAGGCATTAAGCAAGCAGTAAGCATCGGCTTCATTAAGGGTTATGTAGACGGTACGTTCAAACCGAACCAAACCGTGACGCGCGCGGAATTCTCAGTCATGCTGATGAATGCATTGAAGCCAGAGGGAGCAGGAGTGGAGCTGACTTTCACGGATAAGGCGATGATCGGAGCATGGGCTCAGAAAGCAGTCGCGCAAGCAGTGCAAGCTGGCATTATTAATGGCTACGAGGATGGCACCTTCCGTCCGAATGCTGAGGTTACGCGCTCGGAGATGGCAGTGATGATCGCGAATGCGCTTAAGCTGAACATCGAATCAGATACTGTAACCAGCTTCGCAGATGATAAGAGCATTCCGTCATGGGCGAAAGGGGCAGTAGCGGAATTAAAGAAGCTTAGCCTCATGGTAGGATCGGGTGCAAATCAATTCAATCCCAATGCCCAAGCAACAAGAGCAGAGGCTGTAACGGTTCTGCTGAATATGTTGGCGTTAGAGAACTAGTAAAGTAGTAGACTAACCAAGTTATCCTTTAGGCGGTATAATTACTGCTTAAGGGGTAACTTTTTTTGTTGGAATTATCGTCGTATAATAAATGCAGGTATTACTCGACTTTGCATAAAGAAGCATATGTAAGAGAAGGAGTTAGACCCATGAAAAGAATGATCTTCCGGGCACAGTTCAAATCCGGTCAAGAAGATGTAGGAATTCAAAGCTTAAAAAAATCACCTCAAGCAACAAAACTGATCGATCAAGGTGAACTAATGACGATTGCAGCATTCAGTTGGATGAATCACCTGTTTTTATATTATGAATGTATGGTTAGGGATATTGAGCCGGAAGAAATTATGGGCGCTCTCTCTCCCTATTTAATGGACTGGCCTGGGAACACGGAGTGCCGTAAATGGATCCCAATGATTGATGTGTTTCACTTTAACGAACCAGTTAGCTATGAGCATTGGCTTCGTAAAGATTCCGTAGAACTTAGGATAGGTAGAGTTGCCCACCTAAAGCCTGAGATGATGAGTAGTTATATATATTATCATTATCAGCTACAGGAGGAACGAGCTTTCTTGGGAGATAAGTATGAAATCATAGCCATGCATGAGAATTTATTATTTGGTTATCAAGAGTCTCCTAAAGTGATTGAAGAACCAGTAGCTCCTAAGAGGCTAACCACCTCTGGTACGCCTGTCGATTGGAACGATTCTCGTATGGATCTTCACTTCCAACCGTGGGAGGATGGTCATCTGTATTTTAAGCAGATTGATCAAATCTTTGCTTACTACTCAGAAGTTGGGTTCAAACGTAACATGTAAGATGTTGCAGCAGCTTTCAATATGCTCTGAATGAAACTTAAAACCTAAGACATACTAAATAAAAAATATAATTTGGAGTGATTGTTTACGAATGCGTTATAGAATATCTCTTGTGATTCTGATGATTCTCCTGCTAACTGCTTGTGGAAACAAAAGAACCTTAACGGTGGGCGTTGAGGAGCAATTCAAGCCATTCGCTTACATCGAACACAGTCGTGCACACGGCTTTGATATTGACCTTTGGAAGGCGGTTGCTAAGGAGGCAGGTTTCAAGTATAAGTTAAAACCTATGGGCCAAGGTGAGATGCTAAAGGCAATAGAGAAGAAGAAAATCGATGTGGCTCTTGCCGGAATTACAATAAAGGCAGACCGCAAAAAATTATTCGAATTCTCAACACCCTACTATGATACTGGATTAAATATGCTTACGCGAACAAACAATAAGGACATTCATGCAGTCAAAGATTTGAAGGATAAAATTATCGCAACAAAGATCGGTTCTAGTGGATATGACTATGCCAAGAATCTGAAGGATATTAAAGAAATTAAGGCTTTTCCGGACATAAATTCAGCATATAAGGCGCTATTAAATAACCAAGTGGATGTTGTGATCTTCGATAAAGCCAACATCGAGAATTACTCACATACAGACGGATCTGGCAAGGTAAAGATGGTCGGTAATACGTTAACTAATGAGCAGTATGGTATTGTAGTTAAGAAGGGAAACCGTAATGCTGGCCGAATCAATAATGCATTACGGGAGCTAGCCGACAATGGAGAATATGAGAAAATATATGTTAAGTGGTTTAGTGAAAAACCCTCATCACTGCCAGGAAAAAAATCTAGGATGTAGCACATGCAAATGTTCATATAATAAGAACGGCTCATCTTATTTTTGATATACTAACTGTGGGTGATTAATATGTTCTTGAAAAGAAATACACTTATGCGTGAGGATATCCCCTCTAATCATAATTTTCCGTTTACCATACCTTCAATCAGAAACCTTCACGAGATAATTTTGGAAGGTAATGTAACTTTCTTCGTTGGGGAGAATGGATCCGGCAAATCTACTTTGTTAGAAGCGATTGCTGACAAATGTGAGTTTAATACCGCTGGGGGCGGACGCAATAATTTTTATGATGTCTATGCCTCAGAATCCGTGCTAAGTAAATATATTAGGCTTTCGTGGCTACCGAAGATAACGAATGGCTTCTTCATGCGGGCTGAATCCTTCTACAGCTTTGCGACTCATCTAGATGAAGTGGATAGTACAGGATTTAGAGACTACGGTGGTCGATCGCTCCATGAGCAATCTCATGGAGAATCGTTCTTGTCCTTATTCTTACATCGCTTTAAGGGGAAAGCTATCTATCTTCTAGATGAGCCAGAGGCAGCGTTGTCGCCATCGAGGCAATTGACCTTCTTGAGAATAATTCATGACCTCGCTTCTAAGGGTAACGCACAGTTTATAATTGCTACACATTCTCCCATACTATTGGGGTATCCCAATGCTAACATTCTAAGCTTTGATGATGATCAAATATCAAAGATCGAATATGAAAGAACAGAGCATTACCAGATAACAAGCTACTTTCTACAGCACAGGGAAAAGTTATTGTCAGAATTATTGAGGGAAGATGAATAATATGGGCGCTGATCGAGACGCATACTATGATTGAACGATTCTGATGGAATGGGTATATAAGGACGATTAAACCCTAGATTGGTAATCCATATATGTAATGATGACATGTATGATACCAAACAGTGTAGTTGGTAGAATAGCCAAATAATGATGAAGCCAAATCTCAGCCAATATAAAATATATCACGGGCAGAACGGCCATCCCCAGTAGAATAAACAAGCTTGCGTTGCCTGTAAAATAGAGCATCCATAGTACATAATAAAAAAATAGCAACACTCCCATACCAATGAGATATGGAAATAACATTTGAGATGCTTGATTTCTTATAACAAATATCAGCAGAAAGATAAATATTGCCTGACTTCCATGCTCCAGAATATCTAATAAGAAGTGACTATTACCTTTATTGCCTGAATCAATTGATGCTGGAATTAGAAAATAAAATAAATTTGGTACCATTGGCAATAAAAAGACAATGAGTCCCCTCCACGAGAATCCAAAATGGTAATCCATAGGACCCCAACCCCTTTTCGTCATCGGAAACAATTATATTATCAGAATTCGCTAATTATATATATGAGATATCACACACGATTATCAACTAGGAAGGGAGCTTATTCTGAATAAAGAGATTTCCTTTGAATAGTAGGAGGATCTAATGTTCTCTTCTCATGAAGATAAGCGAGAGCTTCCGATCGGCTAGTAACATTAAGCTTTCTATAAATAGAACTTAGATAATTTTTCACTGTGCCAGTTGTTAAGAATAAATCGGAAGCAATTGCTTGATTAGACTTTCCAAGCTTTAAATGTCTTACAATGTTTCGTTCTTGAATGGACAAGCTATCCAAATTGCCATTAGAGTGTGGATCGAGATAGGAAGCTGCGAGAGATTCCTTTGACGATTGCTCTTCAAGCTGCTCTGATGAGACCAGTGACTGAATAAGGCGTAATTGAATGCTGAGCGGATAATTTAGTCTCCCATTCAAGCAGTCCTGAATCGTGGACAGAATTTGTTCGGTCTCAGCGCCTTTAACTAAAAAGCCGCTTGCACCATGTCGAATGGATTCCCATATGTATTCTTCATCCTGGAAAGTGGAAAGAATAAGTATCTTGATATCTGGGAATTCCAATTTTATTTGCTTGGTTGCTTGCAAGCCATCCAGCTTAGGCATGTGAATGTCCATTAGAACAAGCTGTGGACGATGCAATTGTACTTGCTTTATCGTTGTTAATCCATCGCCCGTTTTAGCTACCACACAATATCTTTCCTCCATAGTAAGAATGGCTGCTAATCCGTCGCGGATTAGAGGCTGGTCATCAGCAATTATGACGGTTATCTTATTCATTTCACACACTCCATCCGATCATTTTTGTGCTAATAGGGATTGTTATCTCCAGCTTTACTCCAGTGGAAGAGCTCTTGTTAGAGATGGATAACTCCCCTCCGACTTCAGAGACCCTTTCCTTCATAGCGGTAAGACCAAACCCATGATCAATTTGGAAAGGAGCTTTACCATTATCGGATAAGAAAAATTGTATATGCTCTGCATGAAGAGCTAATTTGAAGTGGAAATAAGTGCTGGAACCATGCCGAATACCATTTGTAATTCCCTCTTGTAATGCACGATAAATCGTTAGCTCTATCATTGGTGATAGATCAGGAATGGTTGTATCTATCTCGTATTCAATTTCCACATTTGTTGTCATCATTGTTTCATGAATCAATCCTATAATCTCGGGAATAAACTGCTGATCGGGGATGCTCTCACGTAAGAGATGCACCGAGCTTCGAACGTCATTCAGACCGCTGAGTATCTTTTCCCTCGTTCTATCAATCATCTCCTGAGCAAGTGAATAATGGTTTTTGCCAATTGCATGTGCTGCTGTTTGCAGCCCGGTCAATGCTGAAGTTAGTGTATGTCCAACCGAGTCATGGATGTCACGAGATATTCTAGTCCGTTCCTGAAGCTTAGTTCTTCGCTCTAATTCAATTGAGGCGATTCGAAGCTGTTCATTATCACTAGACAGTTGATTCTTCTGTTGAAAAGCAATTCTTGCTAGCAGACTCATACCGAAGATGGCAAAGTATTCGATGACTCTTGGGAGAAGAAAGTATATCTGTTCAAACGGAGGAAACTGGCGATAGATCATTACACCGAGTAGCATACAAGCATAGCTCACAGTGGTAAAGATGATCGAGTGGATTTTAGAATGATAAAAAGTGAATTCACCAATTAGAATAAGCAGATAAATTTGTGCGAAAAAGCTTTCCGACCAAACCGCTATGATGATTGAGATGGCTAATTGTAAGATTGTTACTAGAGTGCCAGCCATTCGGCTAAGATCAAGCTTCAAGAAATAATCCCTGATTAGAACAAGGGAAATATAACTGCAAGATAGCATAAAAAGACCTATGGAAAACTTGAGGCCACTGAAAAAGTCCGAA
>DFZX01000002.1 GCA_002383695.1 Caryophanales bacterium UBA4045 | reverse complement strand
CTACGCGCCATGCGTGGCGCACAATAAAAACACACTAATCCCTCAATAGGGACGAGTGTGTAGCTCGTGGTTCCACCCTGATTCAATTCGTATTAAGTCTAAATCCTTAAGTGACGAATCCTTCATTCGTATCTATAACGGGGATATCCCGGCAGTGTGAATACATCTTCGTACAAGATTACACACACTACGGCTACAAAGCGGTAAACAACCACGGATCAGGAGGAAATTTCAGCCTAGTTCCCTCTCTCTGCGCTGCTCAAAAAAAATGGTTATTGTTGTCTTTGATCGTTGCTTTTCTGGCAGTGATTAAATAGGTAATTACAAGTTATTATAATTTGGATTTACACTCTGGTCAAGTTAATCGTTCAGCCTTCCATTCTCCCAAACTGTTCTTACATAGTTGACAGCACGTACAAATCGAGGTTCTACCTTCGAATATCTGTTGAATGGTCTTGATGGATTGCGACTCCGGTTCTCGAGTATGGATATGAATTTTCTTCGGAGAAGCAGAAATCAGTGCACTGACAACCATATCCTCATAATTTAACTCACGATCAACGGTTTCGAAGATGACATCTTTGGCGTCACTTAAATCCAATTGCTGCAGATTGCCATCTAATAATTCGAATTTATTGTTACCACGATGGATGAGATGCACCTCAGGAATTTTCGTATCTTGGAAGTATACAAAATACTTCAATAGAGCAATGAATTCTTGGTATTGCTCATTGAGTAAGAACTCATCGCATGCTTCATCAACAGTATCCTGCAAATCACCCATATATTTTTTTAATCGAAAATTCATAAACCCTTCAATATTTAAATGATCGTGTGATTGGAAGAACAAATGCAATTGATCTTGAATCCATCTTCGTCGATCATGTTTACTACTATCTAAAGTCACTTCATCATCATGAAGTAGTTGTTCGCAATACTGAATAATCTCCTTAATTTCATGAGGCTCATAAGAAGCGCTTCGCTGCAGGAGTATTCTTCTTATCATTACAGCTTCCATATGATTTACAATGAACAAAGCTATTGCCTCAGCTATATCTTTCGTCCATGACATCTCAGGAAAGCGTAGCTCAATTAATTTACGATCAGTAAGGTCGATCTCCACAGCAATACTTCTCAGTAACGATTCTTTCATACAATCGAATAAAGCCTCTGCATCGGAATCATTCGAAACGGTAACAATGAATTGCTCCATATGACATGCTCCCTTCTCATTCCTATTCAGTATATGGTCGAAGCTAGCATCATATACGAAGAAACGAATGGAACAAAAAAATCCGGTATTAAAAACCCGGATTTTAATATAACTCAATATAGAATTAAATTACTCAGCTGTAGTGTCTATATCCGATTGGTCCCGCAAATAGGCTTCGGTCATCCGATCACGTTCTCTCCCCTTATCCTTAAGACGCTCGATTGCAGGTAATATAAGGGTGTCAATTTCTCGTTGCACGAAATACGCTAGATCATGCCGCTTCTGAGTTTCAAGATAGTGACCAACATCGATTAAATCATTATAGCGGATTAGTTCTTCCTTACTCAGTAAACCTCGAACCTGTACACTACAATGCCTCATAAGAAGTCACCCGCCTTTAAAGTCGACCTTTCTTAAGAACCAGTGGAATACCACCAATGATATACAAATATCTAATATCAATCAACTTCTTCATGAATACTGCGATCTGACCTTTGATTTTGTATGAACCAACGACACCTACAGCATCCTTCTTGCCCAATGAAGCGACAGTCCCCTTAATCGTTGGGACGAATGGTTTGAGCTTCTCTCCACGAATTGCAGCAACTAAATTGTAAGCGACTGCCTCACCTTCTTGAATCGCAATTTGTGCCGTTGGAGGGAATGGTCGTCCATCCTCATTCAAAAAAATGGAGCAATCTCCAACTACATAAACGTTATCCCTTTCTAGCGAACGAAGATGAGGATCAACCTCAACACGACCACGCTTGGCTTCGAACCCTGCATCCTCGATCAAGTGGTTTCCTCGGATACCCCCCGTCCAAACGATCGTTGCTGCTTTGATTTCTTCGTTCTCGGTAATTACGCTATTTGGAGTGCACTCCTTGATTGGAGAAGCAAGCTTGAAGATGACGCCCTTACTTTCTAATGCCTTCATCGCATATTCAACTAGCTCTGCATCAAAGCCGGGCAATATGGTAGGTGCTGCTTCGATGCTATAGATTTTGATTAAAGCTGGATCAATATCGAATTGATTAGCAAGGCTAGGCAGTCGGTCAGCCAATTCACCTACAAATTCTATTCCAGTAAAATTTGCTCCCCCAACTACGAAGGATAGATAATCCAAACGATGAGGCTCCTTCTTGAATTTGGCAAATTGATATTCGATATGCTCTTTAATCAAATTAACTGAATTCAAGCTACGAATATTCATGGCGTATTCCTGAAGCCCTGGAATACCAAAGGTTTCCGGCTCCCCACCTAATCCCATAACCAAATAGTCATATGATAAAGTCCCGTCAGAAAGAATAACCTTCTGCTCCTGTGGCTTAATCTGTAACACAGTCGATTTAACAAAGTCGATCTTAAACTCATCAATTAATGATAATATGTTGATTCGTGCATTCTTCGGTTTATCGGTGCCTGCAGCAGGCATATGCAGATGAGTTGTAATGTAATGATAATCATGGCGGTTAACAAGTGTTACGTCCGCTTCATTATAATTCAATTCCTTCTGCAATTTAATTGCAGTAACAATTCCTCCATATCCTGCTCCTAGGATAACAATTCTCGGTATTCTACTCATGACTTAATTTCCTCCCGAAATCTTTCTCTTTATCTATATATTGCTACATGCAAAAGTTTGTGAATTATTACACAAACGCAATCGAGATTATAAAAAAACCGATGTAAACAATAATAGTTAAATCATATAATTTCCATGTACAAATATCAAGCCTTATTTTGTCTCATGTATGATCTTGATCACATAATTTGTTCGTATATAAATAAAATAGTAATGATCGTGTATCAGATCTCCTGTATTAATTAGTCGAAATGCCACAGTTTTGTTTACTCATAGCGTGTATTTATATTATAATACAAGTTGTTTCCAAAATAGGATCTAAGGAGTGTCGTTTGTGTCGCAAACAGAACTTAATCAAGAAATATCTGATATTATAGTCATTGGTGGAGGTCCTTCCGGCCTATTCACAGCTTTCTATGCAGGGATGAGACAAGCAACTTGTAAAATTATTGAAAGCATGCCACAACTCGGTGGACAGCTCTCTGCCCTCTATCCCGAAAAATATATATACGATGTAGCTGGATTCCCTCAAGTTAGAGCTCAAGAGCTAGTTGATAATTTAGTATCCCAAATGAACCATTTTCCTATCACAATTTGTTTAGAACAAAAAGTTCAAAAAGTAATTAAGCACGAAGAGCGTAACTTCGAAATTGTAACCGACCAGGGCTCTCACTTCTGCAAAGCGGTAATTGTCACTGCTGGCGTTGGCGCCTTCGAGCCAAGAAGACTTGACGTACCTGATGCGTTGAAATATGAGAAGAAGAATCTTCATTATTTTGTTAATGACTTAAATTCATTCCAAGGTCAGAAGGTACTCATTAGTGGGGGTGGTGACTCTGCAGTAGACTGGGCTCTTATGTTAGAACCGATTGCCAAGGAAGTTACACTCGTTCATCGCCGAGATAAATTCCGTGCTCATGAGCATAGTGTAGAATTACTAATGAACTCCAAGGTGAAAATCGTTACGCCCAAAGAAATCACATACCTCCATGGTAATGATCGGATAGAAAGAGCAACAATTGCCGATGTGAAGACTGGGGAGTCCTATGATATGGATGTAGATGCGGTTGTTATCAACTTTGGATTTATCTCCTCACTTGGACCTATTGCAGAATGGGGATTTGACATTGAAGGCGGATCTATTCTGGTTGATTCAAGAATGGAAACATCTATTCCAGGCATATTCGGCGCAGGAGACATCACAACCTATCCAGGGAAATTGAAATTAATTGCAGTTGGCTTTGGAGAGGCACCTACCGCTGTTAACAATGCCAAGGTCTACATTGATCCAGCAGCCAAGCTATCACCAGGGCACAGTAGTAGTATGAAATTCTAAATTTAGATGCTGAGACATTAAGCAAAAGGCTTTCCCCTAGGGGAAAGCCTTTTGCTAATTAGCTATTCCTGAACTTCCCAAGCAACAGAAATCTGTTCATCTACCCAGCTTCGAATGCGAATCTCTATAGCTGTCTCGATCTCCTCATCCGTTAATTCTCCTAGTCTAAATTCTTCAATCTCTATAACTTTATGCACAGAATGGCCGTCAGCGATCATAAGGGTAACATCTACCTTCACTAACAGTCCCCCGGAGTGCCAGCTTCTTCTTTCGTTCGGAAGCTTGATCCACAGCCACAGGTTGCGGAAGCATTAGGATTATGAATCGTGAACCCACCACCCATTGCAGATTCCTTAAAGTCAATTTCTACGCCATTCAGATACTTGCTGCTTTCCGTATCCACTACAACCTTTAACCCATGTACATCTAGAATTTGGTCATCACTTTTCTGCTCATCATCAAATCCCATACCATATGAAAAACCACTGCAACCACCCGATTTAACTCCGAGTCGGAGAAATAATTTCTGGGACTGCTCTATTTCTAACATCTCGGATATTTTATCCTTAGCTGTTTCACTTATAGTAATCATTGTAATAACCTCCTTTAGAAATTTCATTAATACTTCTATAATAACACATTTGCACCTTATATGTTGCCCCACTATAGGAGTAGGTTTATAATGAATATACGCATTACAAAATATGATACCTTATTATTGTTTTTTTATTACAGATTTATATCTACGCTGGAAAAGAGGGCTACCATGTCTATTGTAATAAACAGTACAGAAAGTCGCATGGATGAGATTAAAGAGAAAGTCAATCAAGGCATTCGTTTAACTATGGAGGACGGCTTATTCCTATATGAATCCGATGATTTATTAACAATCGGTCAGATGGCGAATCAAGTAAACCTGAAGAAAAATGGTAAAAAGGTGTATTTCATTGAGAATATGAGCTTATACTTCACGAACATATGTGAGGCACATTGTTCCTTCTGTAATTTTCGTAAAGATGAGGGAGATGCCGGTTCCTATACATTGAGTGGTTCAGAGATGATCGAATATGTTGATAAGCACTATCACCCAGGTATTCGAGAATTTCATATTGTCGGTGGACATAATCCGCATGTACCTTTCCAATATTATGTTGACTCCATTCGGGCATTACACGAGCATTATCCAGATGTAACTATCAAAGCGTACACAGCCGCCGAAATCGAATTTTTCTCTCGCATTAGTGGTTTAAGCTTCAAGGGTGTACTAGAAGCACTAATTGCTGCTGGACTTGAGACACTTACGGGTGGCGGTGCTGAAATTCTATCTGATCGCTATCGTGATAAGATGCATGTAGACAAAGCTAATGTTGCTCAATACTTGGACGTGCATCGTACTGCACATGAATTAGGTTTAAAGACACACACAACGATGCTATACGGTTCCCCAGTAGAAACCTTGCAAGAACGTATTCAACACATGATCTACTTAAGAGAGCTTCAGGATGAAACGAACGGCTTCCAGGTATTCATTCCACTTGCTCTACAGCCCATAAATGCAAATGCAGGTATCAAGCGTCGTAACTCTGCGTTTGAGGATCTGCGCACTATTGCTGTCAGTCGCTTGTTGCTAGACAATTTCCAACACATTAAAGCTTACTTCATTAATATCGGAACACAATTAACACAGCTTGCTCTAACCTTTGGTGCCTCAGATGCACATGGTACGATTATCAAAGAAAGAATTAGCCATGCTGCTGGTGCTCTAACACCTGATGGTCTTACACGCGAGGAATTAATCTGGTTGATTAAGGGAGCCGGTCGTATCCCTGTGGAACGTGATACATTCTATAACGAAATAAAGGTTTACTAATTATGGATTGGTTATTGGCGTTGATGTTACTATGGGGCTCATTAGAAGATGCATCCGAAGTCTATACGCAGCAACAAGAGGCAATCGTTGCTGCCCATATGCAGGCTGAGGTGTCTATGTTTGATAACGAGTCAATCGCCAATTCAACGATTAGTGAGGAATTGGCGATCATCCCTAATGAGGTTCAACAAGGTGACGCCATATTAGTCCGCTCACAATCAGAGCAGACTATAACTTGGAACGATAAGAGCTATACGTTATTGCCTTTCGGACTCGGCTATTATGCCATCTTACCGGTCCCTGCAAGTATGAAACCTAATGTATATAGCATAGGTGGACAATCCTTAACTGTTCTTAAGAAATCATTCGAAACCCAGATGCTTGAGGTAACAGAGGAGCAAGCTGCCATGCGTCGTAATACGGAACGAATCAAACAGGATCAGAAGAAAATTGATGCTGCGCGAAGCGACTCCGAGCCCACATTCTTATTCGACGGTCCATTCCTGCAACCCGTCGAAGGACGGTTATCTACTCCTTACGGCTTCACAAGATATATTAATGGAGCATTAAGCGGAAGACATAACGCGATTGACCTCGCTGCACCTGAAGGAACCGAGATTAAAGCAACCAATTCTGGTAAGATTGTTCTTGCTGAAGAGCTTTACTTGACAGGCAATACCATATATATGGATCATGGAATGGGATTATTTTCTCAATACGCGCATTTGTCGAAGCTTCTCGTACAATCTGGCGATAGGGTTGAAGCTGGACAAGTTATTGGTTTAGTTGGCTCTACTGGCTTCTCGACTGGTCCACACTTACACTTTACCTTCTGGATTCATAATGTACCGACAAATCCTTTTCACTTTTTCGAATCTTCCCCATTCTATTGGGAAAATAATAACAACCTCTGAGGCGGTAAACGATGAATGAACTTGAACTGAAACAGGCATATTCTATATTAGGACTTCCTGATGAAGCTCCTATGGAAGATGTGGAGAAACGCTACACACTTCTACTCAAGAAACAACACTCGCAGCAATCACGGACCAATGATGAGCATGGAGAAATTATCAATTATGAGCAGATTAATCAAGCCTATAGAATTCTCTTGCAGCACCACAAGGAGAAGGCAAGCCTTGCTTTCGAACATGAATATTATTCTGCAACTCATCGCAAATGGAAATTAGATAGACTCGATCACTTTTGGCAATATAACAAGATTCGAATTATTAGTGCCTTGCTGATCTTAGCTGTCATATTCTATGGTTTGAACACTTTTCTGGATAAGAGAGCTGAGCGCATTGCAGAATCCTTGCGCCCCCCCATTGATATCGAAATCATGTTTTATGGGGACTTTTTTACGGAGGATATTCATAAATTGGAGCAAGCCTTATTGGACCAAGTTCCGGAATGGAAGCGAGTCAAAATAATCATTAATCAAATTCCTTCGGATCCATCAAATCCATATGCAGTTTCCCTTCAACAGAAGGCTGTCATTACACTCATGACTGAAAAACCAGATATTTACATCATGGATCAGCCTGCTTTTGAAATGCTTGCCATTCAACAAGCATTAATTGCTGCGAATGAATGGTTAGGTCCTATACAGGATCAGCTCACTGATGAACAGAAAATGTTCGGACAGGGCGAGGATGATGTTGAGCCTAGATTCTATGGAGTGGACGTAAGTAATAACACGGTATTCGAGAACAAGGGCCTGCACAGTGTGAATCAAATTATTAGCATGAGATTCGACTCGACCAAGCAGCAAGCTGCTCAGCAATTAGTTAAATTGTTTCTTGAGAAGACACAATAAGCCTGAATTGCTCCAGGCTGTTACCCTTGAAGTGAAACCACTTTTTCAATGCTTTAGATATCGTCCATCCATGCATTCTCATCTTCATTGCTATGAATTGCGATTAATATACGGTCATATAACTCATCAGGAGTATCGGCTGTAATAATCTCCCCGTTCACCATGGCATATGGGGATGTGTAGCATTGACCACAATTACCAAGACAGCCATATTCAATAACATCATAATCGGGATTCTCTTCCAACTTCTTCATGATGTTATCTGTACCCAGTGACATATTACTGTTACAAAATTCTATTATCGGTCTCATTACGAATTCCACCTTTGAAAATGCTTCTCAATGATATATAATATATAGTATAGAAAGGAGTTGAAGCAAATGAGCGAAACACTAACAGAAGGTACTATGTATGATGAGGTGCTAGAAGTTTTAGATAAGCTTCGACCGTTTCTCCAGCGCGATGGCGGTGACGTTGAGCTAGTAGACGTTGAAGGCGGAATCATCAAACTTCGATTAATGGGAGCTTGCGGTAGTTGCCCAAGTTCAACAATAACTCTTAAAGCAGGTATCGAACGTGCTTTACTAGAAGAAGTTGAAGGCGTTGTAGAAGTCGTACAGGTATTCTAATTTATAAGCCCTGCCAATTGGCAGGGCTTATTCTTTGACTTCAAGCCAATTAACTTAGGGGCCACGTTCGAATTGGATCCATACCGCCTGCTACATTGATCATACTGCCTGTAATAAAATCAGATTCCGGGCTACAGAGGAATGAAGCCACCCTAGCAACATCTTCTCCCGTTCCTGGTCGACCTCTTGGAGATTCAAGGTCAATGAGATGCTCGACCTCTATAATTTTCTTCTCTTTATTATCTCCTCGAATATCTCCTGGACAGAGCATATTGACGGTTATACCATTCTCTGCTTCTTCCACTGCCAGTGTCTTCGTAAATGATACTAAACCAACCTTCGCAGCTGCATAAACGGCTCGATGCGGCCAGGCTCTCGATTCCCCCGCATGAGCAAAGCCAAAGTGGATAATTCGCCCCCAGTGATGCTGGCGCATGTAAGGTAATACCAGATGATCCAACTCCATCACAGCTGTAAAGTTGCTGTGGATTAGATATTGAATATCCTTCATCGTATACTCAGCAAATTTACGTCTTTCCCTAAAGAAGGGTCCTGCATTATTGACTAATATGTCGACCGATCCAAACAGATCCACGGCGTTCAGTATAAGCCGCTGTAATGCATCAGAATCCGTTATATCGACCTGTATGGCAATCGCTTCAACTCCTAGCTTCTCGACCTGCAGAACAAGCTCAAGAGCCTCTGACTCGCTTCGTAGGTAACTTACTACAATATTGTGACCTGCCTCAGCTAAGGAGAGTGCAATTCGCTTTCCTAAGCCCTTAGCTCCGCCTGTAATCACTGCTACTCGACGTCTATTCATTGTACACTCCCCCTTACTTCAAACATTATCGGTGAGATTGTTTAGAGCAATTTGCGAATATGGTATAGAGTGATTCACATACCATTACATAACCTTGCTGTAAATCATCTAGATTGATTCGTACAGGTTCGACCCTATGCATGGTAGCAAAGCATCGACGGTTTCTCCAAACATCATCAATTAATTCCGCATTCAATGAATGAATTTCTAGGTTCCTTCTCGTCTTTAGTCGGCCCATTGGCTTCTGATATTTAACTTTAATATCAAACAATTGTTGCTCCAGAAAAGTATGATTAGGTGATTTGTGAAGCTGGCGAAGCACTGTATAATATGAGAATTTAGGCTTGACATGGGCAGTATTCAGATCATACAGCTTATCCAGAAAGTAGCCGGTTTTATCTAATGTCGAGAATATTCTTATGAATGTATTCTTATAATAATACAAATGACGATCATAATTAACAAGCTCCTCCGGAGACATTTCTTCCTCTGAGAGCTTAGTTATGTCCGCACCATATTGTTCGCTACAATATACACTCTGCTCTAACTCATCGAGTGCGCTTCTCAGTCCCTCAGCCCATAAATCGAGACGAATCCACTTATCCTGTACGCCAGTAGCACAATCATGATCTTGACGAAGCTGTTTACAAAAAGCGTCTATAGCTTTAAAGGTATCATTTAAAATTCCCTGGTCATTCCTAGGTACATCTCCAAAAATCGATCTAAGCATCATCTCACCCGTTTCTATGGATTTATCCAATTGGTCGGAGCTGCCATGCTCGAATGCATAGATAACATAGTATTGCGAATAGGGCCGAAATTATCATTGTGTGAAGAATTCCCGCGAATACATACAGATTCTCTGAGTGAATGACCATGGTTACCCAAGCTCCACTCAGTACTTGCATGCCAGTCAGGATAAGCGCTAATATAGACATCCTACTGATCTCGGGTAATTGTTTATTATACCGGCTGCCAAGAATTGTTATCCATATGACAAGAATAAATACAAGCATTGCTGCTACGCGGTGAATAAAGGCTATTCCCGTTGCGCCAGATAATTCGGGTATGATCTCGCCATTACATAATGGCCAACCTGAACAACCTCCTGATGAATCCGTATGCCGAACATAAGCACCAATATAAACAACCACATAAGTATATATGGTTACTGACCACACTAATTTACGAAAGAATGGTTGAACATACCTACTCTTACCCCTCGTAGTTGTATCAGTAATCCGCCAAACTGTGAGAACAATGAGTAATGTGAATGTCAATGCCAATAAAGAGAATCCAAAGTGTAGCGCCATAACAGCAGATGACGTTTCCCATACAACCGCCATAGCTCCTAATATGGCTTGTACAATCGTGAAAATGAGCGCCCCACTAGCATAGTAATAAGGCTCACTACGCCGACCAAATTTACGATAAATTGCAATAAATGTAATTAGAACAAGAATGCCTACAACACCAGTAATCGCACGATGACTATACTCAATAATCGATTCCAATGTATATGCGGGAATGAACTTACCATTACATAATGGCCAATCATCACCGCATCCTCTCCCGGATTCGGTCTTAGTAACAAGAACACCTGCTATAAGAACAAGAAACATGCCTAGACATGTAACTAATGTTAACCACTTTAATGTAGGACGCACACCCATCACCTGCTCCTTCGAACGAGATAGAACCACCATTCATTATAACGATTATCGCGCTAATTTACCAAGTACATTTTGTGACGGCAAATACGTAAAAACCACCGAACCTTGTTTATAATCAACTGGGCGGTGGTTTCATGTTATCCGATTTGTGTAACCTGCCATACTACGGCATTTACTTTAATTTCTTCATTTAGCCATTTCTCTGCGATACGTTTGAATAATTCTGGGTCACCACTACATAAAAACTGATGAATGGGTTTATGAATCTTATGCTCAAGCAGTCCTCTATGATACAGTATTGTGCTTATCTCTCTTGCCGTCTCATCTGCTGAGCTGATCAAGGAAACATCTGGTCCCATGACATCGGAAATAATTGAGCTAAGGAATGGATAGTGAGTACAGCCAAGAATCAGACAATCGATAGAGGTATGCTGTAGCTGTTCCAGCGATTGTTTGACAGTTTCATAGGTATCCTCCAGCTCAATTAACCCTTGCTCGACTAGAGGCACAAAGCGCGGACAGGATAAGCTGATAATTTCCAAATCGGGCGAGATACTCTTCAATGCCTTTTCATAAGCACCACTCAATATTGTACCCTCAGTACCAATTACTCCTACAACGCCTTTTCTAGTTGTCTTTATTGCTGCGCGTGCACCTGGATGAATAACTCCAATAACAGGAATATCGACAAGGTTTCGAATTTCCTCAATGGCAACAGCAGTAGCCGTGTTACAAGCAATGACAATCATCTTAGGTCGAAATTGAAGTAGATAATCCACGATTTGCAAGGTGAATTTCCTTACCTCATCGGCTGGACGTGGTCCGTAAGGTGCTCGTAACGAATCTCCAAAATAGATGATTTTTTCTAAGGGTAATTGCCTCATCACTTCCTTGGCAACCGTCAAACCACCTACACCTGAATCAAGAATTGCTATTCCCTGTTGCACGAGTACACCGCTTCCTTCTACGAATATTGTTGCGTTCCATGTATAATATATTGTTTATTTACTCTTCTGTGCATACTGGATACATACTAATATAACCGTAATTAATGTGAAAGCGGTTAAAGCTAGAAATGGAATGGTAATAAATCCTAGCCAGTTGATATAAGCTACATCACAAGGAATAATTCCACACGTCTTCCCTCCTCCATCGAACCATTCTGTCTTCTCGATAGCATAATGGTAAGACGAGAAACAAATACCTATAATAGATATGGGCAACACATAAATCGTCTGTTTCAAGTCCTTCCTTGCGGAGGCAATTCCTAAAACGATGACCAGTGGATACATAAGAATCCTCTGATACCAGCATAATGTGCAGGGGAGGTATCCCATAACCTCGGAAAAATATAAGCTTCCCAATGTTGCAACAGTAGCAACAATCCAAGCTAGTGATAGTCCCTGTTCGATAATTAGCTTTCGGAACTTGTCCATGTTCGATCTCCTTCATATGTAAGAATTCATAAAAAAGAACCCAAGATGGGTTCCTTCTTCTATTTGATTATTATTTGTAAGTATCCACTTCTTCGTTGTTAGCGACTGTCGTATTAGCTGTCTTCTGCTCATCACGAGCTTCCTTCCAGCCTTTCACTTCAGTAACAACAGTACCTGCGAGCTCCTTAGCTTTATCAACTAATTCAACGGTCGTAGCACCAACATTCTTGGCTATCACTTGACTACGTTCAGATACATTCTTAGCGATTCCTTGACTACGCTCGGAAACATTCTTGGCTAAAGATTGGCTGCGATCACTTACTTGACCTGCAATCTCTTGAGTTTTGTTACTGACCGTATTCACTGTATCCTTAATATCAGCTCGTAGTTCCTCTCCCGGCTTAGGTGCCAGAAGAAGGGCAGTGATCGCACCTATAACCCCACCTACAACTGCTCCTAACAAGAAATCCTTACCATTCATATTATTATCAGACATTCCGATCCTCTCCCTTTGTTTTATTAGTTTTTAACATTTGAAACTTCTGCCACAAGTTGACAGCCACATTGGTCCAATGGATGACCTCATCAATACGCTTCTGTTGCTTATGAACACCCGTCTGAACACCATGTGAGATTGATTTGGTAACCGTAGCAGATACCTGCTTCACCGAGGAAGTTACTTGGTTAACAGCTTCTCCAACTTCACTAACAGATTCGAACAGCCCATTTACCTGCTTAAGCTTTTTGAGAAAATCCTCTGTGATCTGATTTGTAGATTTCATCATAATCACCGTTTCTCTTGAAACCTCATCAACCTGCAGCTGCACTTTCTCCAACGTTCTACTTAATTTCTTTACGGAGTCATTAACTGACCTCAATGCAATAATTAAGTAAATCGTCAGTGCAACAAAAGCAGCAGCAATGACGGCAACACTAATTCCAATTAACATCTCCACACCTCATTTACGTAGATACACGATCTAGACGCATGCCTACTTTTATTCTTATTATAAGTATAACACACTCACTTTGACACAAACAAAAAAAGAAAATTAAACATATCTGTACCAAATATGTTTACCCTAGAATCCGAGTCTCGAATCACAATAATCTAAATCACTTATTACGTATCACATATTTACACTTTCCGCCATCCTTGGCCAAACATTCAACTCTCTCAACATCCGCACCAAGTAGTTCACCGAAGAGGGCAAGCTCACTCTCACAAGCATGATTATATTTATTTGCCACTTGAGCAATCGGGCAATTAAATTCATTGATCATATAATTTCCTTGCTCATCCTGCTCCCACACAGCCATATAACCATTATCGTTCTGAATTCTAGCTAATTCAATGACTTTATCCTCAAGATTATGAACAGGCATACGATCTGCATACTTACGAACCAGCTTTTCTTTGCGCTTGTCGAATAATTGTCCAATTATATTATCATCAAAGCCTGAATCTAGCTCTTCCAATAAATCTAATGTTAGATTGTGATAATTATTTGGAAATTGGCTTTCGGATTGTGCGGTAAGTGAATACTTGTGTGAGGGCCGTCCCATCGGTTGCCGGACAAGCGTCGTTACAACGAGCCCATCTCTCTCCATATTATTCAGATGCCTACGAACAGCCATTTCTGTAATGGCTAACTGTTTGGCCATATCACCAACACTTAGGGGTCCATTCTTCTTCAGCATAGTGAGCAATAACCTACGTGTTGAGAAATCCTGATCGTGCTGCATGGCTATATCCCCCCTCATGTACCTTTACTATATGATACCGTAATTAGAGGGATTCGTAAATTAGTAAACATAAAAGTATAATAAGTTATCAAAAATGGATTCAAGGCTTACTATTTTGTCTCACCTAGCTCAATGGTTATGTACTGAATGATCGAATTCTTGAAGCTATTAAGCGCTTCGGGTAATTGTTGAGCTAAACGATTCATGGTTATATGATATTCAGATAAATCATAATAACTTTGTACGAGAGGTTTGCGTAGCTTTACGAGGGGTGTAAGCAGTTCATACAATTCGGTTGACATCACATTCTCTCCATAGAGAATGTCTACAATGTCTTCGTAGCTTGCAGCATCACGCATGACAAAGCCATCTATCATGTAACTGCCGATATCTGTTACACATTCAGCAGCAACATGAATCGCCCTCTCTAGTGCAAATCGCTGGAGCAAGCTATCCACTGACAAGTTGTCTCTGAGTAAGCTTAGGGATTCACTTACAGTAGATAAATAAGCAAGTCGTATCTCAATTTGTTCACTATTCACGTAATACATAAGTATGCCCCTTCTTCATTAAACAAGTGTAGCCCTATTTTTTCTTACGAGCTTTCAATCTCAACCATAAAGTAATTACAACGAATGTTAATATTACGATTGTTAATATGCCCATGACATTTGATGGACTATCCAAGTTATTTCACTCCAGTCATTAAACCTTTATTATCCTAACTTCTTCCTTCGGGCCAGCCAAATCCAACGTCGCTCTTGCTTTCGTTTGTACTTAGGTAAGGATTGATAGATTGTCATTGCTTCTCCATAGGCTTGTTTCGCCTGATCCTTCTGCCCCATCTTCTCTAACAAGAGTCCAAGCCGATAATAAGCTTCACAGGAAGAGGAATGAATATCCTGAAATTGTCTTAAATACTTTAGTGCCTTGTTCTGGTCCACATCAGCGAATGCTTCTCCTAGACGAAGATAAGGCTCGCCATATCGAACCCGCGGGTTAAGATGAAGTGCTTTCAGAATCTGAGATTCTCCAACGATAAGATCACCTAACTTCAATCTACATCGACCTGCCTCAAACCATACTTCAGCTGAATCACTCACTAAAGAAATAAGCTCATCCAATAAAACAATGGCTTCAGCATACCGACGTTTTTCCACTAGTATTCGAGCAGCCTCTAATTTCAACGATGAATGGTGTGGACTTAGGGATAGCTCTTGCCTAACCCTTCGAAGTCGTCTACTCAATTGAAATGGTTTGAATACATTTGGGAAAATTCCGATAAATCGACGATCAAGAAAATACAATACAATCATAAGTACGATAAGAGCAACAAAAGGATTTCCAAAAAGCCAAAACAATAAACCAAATATAAACAGCTTAGCCAATGTTACAACTCACCTCGCTTGCCTTTAAGTACTAAGTATAGAAGAACTGCCCGCAGGCAGTTCTTCTCCTATGTTTCGAAATCAACAGATACGGTAGCCTCTCCAACACTCTTGATATATTTGACGATATCCTGGTGCACGGGATGAATTTGATATGCTTCTAAATCATCCAACGAATTAAATTTACAAATAAGGACGACGTCATAAGATCGCTCCAAATGAAGCACATCAATACCAACCTCCAGATGTAACAATTGTTGAATTTTACCCTCCATACTCATAAGAACATCTCTAGTCTTCGAAGCATTCTCCGTACTGCGCTCCTTAAGCTTGAAACAAACAATATGGGTAATCATTGTGCCACTCTCCTTCAATGTACATTATATGGAATAGATGGATCAAAGTCTATCACAGAAAAGCTCATGAATTAACCGTCTTAAGACCAGTTTTTCTCGATAAAAGCATCACGGCCAGACCCATGTCTATACATCCGATAATGTGTTGGATTCTTATGATGGTAATCCTGATGATATTCCTCTGCAGGATAGAATACGGATGCTTCTGTTATCGCAGTCACAATAGGCTTGTCGAATCGTCCACTAGCGGATAATGCCTGCTTCGAAGACTCCGCTTCTAAACGCTGCTCCTCCGAATGATAGAAGATTTCTGGGCGGTAGGATGCGCCTCGATCGAAGAACTGACCTCCTGCATCGGTTGGATCTATTTGTTGCCAGAATAATTCAAGCAATCTTCTGTAGGTGAATAGACTCGGATCATATGTAATCTGCACAGCCTCAGCATGACCCGTTTTCTCTGAACAAACCTCCTTATAAGTCGGGTTTACCTTGTCACCGCCAGTATAACCTGAAATGACCTTAATGATGCCAGGCTGCTCTTCAAACGGCATGACCATACACCAGAAACAGCCTCCAGCAAATGTAGCCAATTCGTATTCTTTCTTATGATCCATCTTTAATAAATCCTCCTGTTCGTAAATCACACATTTGTGATCCAGATAATTCATTATAACATGGTCAAACGCCTTTTCCATGTTCGTATGGTCATTAGCCCGCAACGTGAGAAATGCTCGCAATATAATATAAGAAGAATAACAGGAAGGAGGCTATCACATGAGTGCAGTTGGAGGGGCGTTTACAACCACTGGTTCAATCCTAGTACTTTACATTCTTCTTGTTATCATATTGATGTCTGGATACTTTATCTAAACTGATAACGAAACGACAAAACCTGGCTATCATCAGCCAGGTTCTTTTTTATACATAAAAGGTTAATGAACGGAACGGATTAAAGTGCTGCTGGTCGCGCCTTTGCCTTATCTGCTTCTCCAGCATTCTTATTTGCTTCATCGCGGTTAAGCCTCATCTCTTCAACCGATTTGGTATGAAGACGAGCCGCTCCTGCATATTCTTGAGTGGGGATTAGTGTACCAGAATTCATACGTACCTTAGCAGCTGCGATAGAATCTGTGTATTGTGGTAACCATTGCTCCTGAGCAACTAGCATCTCATCAACCATCTGCCAAATTTCCTTTGGATTACATACAGCACCTACGAGTGGATCCATCATCATAGCTTGACGTAATAGCATGTCGTTACCAGTGATAGCTGCCTCAACTGCTAATCGTTGAACAGAGATACTCACATTACAAACGGCTGCACAGCCTAGAGGTAGATCTCCTACCATTGGCATATTAATGCCATTCGCATCTGCATAACCAGGGGCTTCAATGATTGCATCATCAGGGAGGTTGGATATCACACCATTATTTACGGTGTTAAAGTGTCCACGATAAACTCGCCCTGTCTCAAGACCTTCAATAATATATGAACCATGCTCCTCACTACGATTCTCAGCAAGGTATTCGAATGCAGGCTCCTTCATCCAATTAGGGAAATCGGTCTCAAACCAGCTACGACCCTCTGTACAAACTCTCAGATAACCACCAGTTTCGCCGTTAATCCATGTTCCAAGATCAATCCACTCCATAATTTCTTGAGGACGCTTGCGGTACCATGGTACATATTCACTTAAGTGACCATTCGATTCTGTGCTGTAATATCCAAACCGTCGAAGCATATCAATGCGAACCTTCTCAGTCTTGCTGAAATCAGGATGATTCTCGAAAGCCTCGAGTAATTCACCCGTCTTATCCACACCTTTATGTTTAATCTGTACATACCAGGTTTGATGATTAATTCCTGCACAGATAATATCTACTTCCTCCTTCTTCAAGCCGAATGCTTCAGCGATTTGACGGTGTCCACCCTGAACACCATGACATAAACCGATCGTCCTAACACCCCCGTATTTATTACATGCCCAGGTTAGCATTGCCATCGGATTAGCATAGTTGAGTAGCAGACAATCTGGCTTGGCTACCTCACGAATATCTTTACATATATCCATCATGACAGCTACTCCACGCTGTCCGTACATAATGCCACCTGCACATAATGTATCACCAACACATTGGTCTACTCCATATTTCAATGGAATATCAACATCCGATTGGAATGCTTCGAGGCCCCCAACCCTTACAACAACAAACACATATTTAGCATCCTTCAGCGCTTCCCTACGATCTATTGTTGCTTGAATACGAATATCCAGTCCATTCTCTTGTATATCACGCTGGCACAGCTGTGTCACCATATCCAAATTTGCAGGATTAATATCAGTGAACGCTACCTCCATATGTTTGAACTCTGATACTGCAAGAAGATCACGCAGCAATCCTCGAGTAAATCCAATACTACCTGCTCCGATAAAAGCAACTTTAAATGACATCAGACAACACTCCTAAATGAAATAATAAACTCCACCCTATTGTAGCAGTAGCCACAAAGAGAGCGTTATCAATATCATTACCATTATCACGTAGAAATGTATAAAATCCTAACTTCGGGAATCTGTTAGCACCTGAATATACAGCGATTTACGATAATGGAGTGGCGTGCTACCGGTATACTTCTTGAATAAGGAGCTGAAGTATTCCCTGCTGTTGATGCCAACATAGCTTGCAATGTCAGTAATCGGGATATCCGTCTGAGCTAATAGCATTTTGGCCTTCTCCATCCGAATCATTGTGAGATATTCCATAATTGTAACACCCATAGATGCTTTAAAAATGCGATGAAAGTAACCGGGATGAACACTCACACTAGCTGCTATATCCTTAACCTGAATATCACAGTCATAATGATGATGGATATAGGTCACCGCACTCTTAACATACTCATCCGAGGGCTGATGGTCATGGGCTTTCGATTCAATGGCAAGCGTTGCCGTGCGAAGTAGCACTTGGGCTAACAGCAGCTGGACCATTAATTCATGATCTGTACCAATTTCATCGAGCTGCAGCACTAAGCTCTTAAGTGTATGATATATCTCATCCGGATCCTTTAAGACGACATAGGGGCTATCCTTCGAGAGCCAGTTAGTCAGAGCCACGCTACCTTCTGCCAATTGTCGAAGAGACGGGAAGGGCCCTAACTTATGCTCAAATACGAACTCAATATTCAGCATACGGCAGGGATTGTTCTTCTCCACAATCAGTCGATGACTGACATTAGCATCAAGTAGAATAAAATCACCCTTCTTGAGTGACCATGTATCCGTAGCTGCATCAACCTGACATTGCCCCGATATGACATACATAATTTCTACTGAATTATGCTCATGAAAGGCCATGCGAAAATCATCCCATTGTTTGAAGTAATAATAATTAACCTTGGGATGATAATCGCCTGTCATTAGTCTGTTGTGAAAGAGACTATTCGTGTCCATTATGATCTCAAGCGCCATATTTGACTCTGGAAGTCACCCTTTAATTCTGGTATGGCAAGTCCTGCATACATTAGATAGTCACCACCATAGGTTTGCCCATCCTCTACTAGTACATAATCCTTACTCGCATCCAAGCCCTTCAGCTTAAGTCTGCATAGAGGATCGTTCGGTTCTGCTAAAACTCTAAAGTAGGCAATCATGGCTTCGCTCTGATCTTCAGCTACGATCATCCAAGCGGTTTCTTCACCCTCGAACGGACTAAGGAGACGATAGAAATCACCGAATTGTACGAGGGTGCGAATTTCCTTATATAGCTCTACCTGTTGTTTTACTACTTCCTTCTCTTCATCAGTAAACTTAGTCAAATCGAGCTCGTATCCGAAATTACCTGACATCGCAACATGCGCTCGCATATCGAGTGAAGTCATCCGATGTACCTGATGATTCGGAACGGCTGATACATGAGCTCCCATTGTACTTGTTGGATATACGATACTGGTGCCATATTGAATTTTCAATCGGCTAACGGCATCCGAATTGTCGCTTGTCCACGTTTGGGGCATATAATGAAGCATACCTGGATCGAATCGTCCACCACCACCTGAGCAGCTCTCGAATAAAATGTGTGGAAACTCAGTCGTTATTTTCTCTAGAACGGAATATAGACCTAACATATAACGATGGGCTGTTTCCCTCTGTCTTGCTGCTGGTAATGAAGCTGATCCAATCTCCGTCATATTACGGTTCATGTCCCACTTCACATAAGTAATCGGTGCACTCTTTAGAACATCGCGGATCATGGAATAAATCGCCTCACACACATCAGCTCTAGAGAAGTCCAGAATAAGCTGCTGACGCGCTTCTGTTCTACGATATTCTGGCACATGTAAGCACCAATCCGGATGCTGACGATATAGGTCACTATCTGGAGAAATCATCTCTGGCTCGAACCACAAGCCGAATTGCATATCTAAATTACGAACACGTTGAGCTAAATCCTCCAAGCCATTGGGAAGCTTCTGAACATCGACTACCCAGTCACCCAGAGAGCTATTATCGCTGTTACGAGAACCAAACCATCCATCATCTAGCACGAATAGCTCAATACCAAGATCACGACCCACTTTAGCAATTCCTTCTATTTTGTCAGCTGTAAAGTTGAAGTAAGTAGCTTCCCAGTTGTTGACTAGAACCGGTCTAGTGTTATCTCTAAATTCCCCGCGACAAAGCCTTGTTCGATATAGCTTGTGATACGTCCTGGACATCTGACCAAGACCATTAGGCGAGTAGACCATTACTGCCTCAGGTGTCTGGAAGCTTGCACCTGGTTGGAGTAACCAATTAAAGTCGAATGGATTGATACCCATAGACACACGTGTGGTTCTGAATTGATCCACTTCAGCCTGGGCAACAAAGCTGCCACTATATACGAAGCTAAAGCCGAACACGTCTCCATAATCCTCATTCGCACCCTTAGACATCAAGGCTAAGAATGGATTCTGTTGGTGGCTACTGGAGCCTCTTCTGCTCTCGATGGCTTGTATTCCTGACGCTAACGCTCTACGCTCGATATGTCTCTCTCGAGTCCAAGCCCCCGATAACTGAAGAATATCATACTCAGCATGGTTGAAATCTACACTTAAGCTAAGCGCACGAAGGATATTCAAATCGTCTGTTCCATTATTAATAAAACGAACGGATCTAGTTATCGCATCAAGATCATTGAAGATTGTATAGGCAAGGATGATCGTAAGTCCTGCAACGGGATCGAATAATTCCAGCTCAAGCGTGTCCGCTTCAGAATCCTGCTCAACATAGGTGGCTGGGAGCCCTTCAAGACTAGGCTTACCGCTGAATATACGATGCTGCCGATATAAGGCTTCAGTTATTGTAGTTCCGTTAGGGAGCTGAATTTGGTAAGCTGGATGTCGGAAATCACCTGAACCATAAGCCGGATATTCCATAGGTAACGTATCATGTGATATCGTTCTATCCTCTGGAAATGGATTAGGACTGAATGATGCACGTTCTCTATATTGGATAATTCCAGCTAGCTGCCCTTCTCGAATAGACCTTCCCCAGTATACGTGAGCAGGAAAACCATTTACCAATTGGAATACATAGCTGGTTTGCTTACTTTGCAGATGAAAAATTTGATCAGTTGAATGGAATTGAATACTCATGAGCTCACTCCTATTTGGGTTGAAAAAATTATGGGATTTTCATGAGTTCATTTTGTCATAAGTTGAAACAATTCGCAAAGGAATCTTATATTTAAATTCTTAAACTTTAAGCAGATTTCCCCTCTTCTTCTACAATCACACTCTTCTCGGATGTTCGTAAAGGTATCTCTTTCAAGAAGATCGTTAATATAAGAGCAATGAATAGAAGAACAGCACCAATATAGAACACATTAGATAGCGTATCGGTTAGAGCAGAACGTAACATATCGATCATGCTTGTAAACGTAGGTAATACCTCTTCAGGCAATGTCACCTGTAGCTCTTTGAGCTTAGGCTGGTCTAATAATATCTGGGGGTTAAGCATCTTCAAGAATTCATCCGCTGTCTGCTTATCTAGTTGAGAAAAATCAACGCCAATATCAGAAGCCATAGCTACCTTCAGCTTGCTTGTCATCGAGGAATTCATGACAGAGCCCAATATGGCAATACCAATTGTCCCACCCAGATTTCGAAATAGTGTTGAGGATGCAGTAACCACACCTAGCTGACTAGATGCAACTGCATTCTGTACCGTTAAAGTAAATACTGGCATACTTAAGCCCAGTCCTATTCCGAATATACTCATACTTGCAACGGCTAGTCCAACACTATTCATATTAGCTAGCATGACCATACTAACGATCATTAAGCCAAGTCCTGAGAGTGCATAGATCTTGTATTTACCTGTCTTGGATATTAATCGACCTGCAATAGTACTCAGTAATATCATACTTATAGACATGGGTATGTTAACAAGCCCTGATTGTGTTGGTGTCAAACCTTCAACACCTTGGACATAGAAGGGAAGATAAATCATCGCACCTAGCATACCTGCATTCATTAGAAAGCCGACACCATTAGAGATGTTCACAATACCATTCTGAAATAAGGATAACGGCAGAACAGGACTCTTAGCCTTCCGTTCAACGAAGATAAAGATAATAATACCTATAACCGTAGCTATAAAGAGACCAATGATCTCTAAAGAGCCCCAATCGTACTTCGTCCCCGCCCATGAGAATCCCAACAGCAAGGAAATGATGGATAAGGATAAGACCAGAGAACCCCAATAATCAATTGACTCCGTGCTTGTACGAACAGCCTTTGGAAACATGTATAGAATCATAAAAAAAGCTACAATCCCTAAAGGGAGAAAAGCCCAGAACAACCATTTCCATTCCATATGATCGACCATAAATCCACCTAAAGTGGGTCCAAGTATACTCGATAAACCGAAGATTGACATCATCAGCCCTGTCCACTTTGCTCGCTCACGAGGTGCGAATAAATCACCAACGGCTGTAATTGTAGTAGACATTAGAATACCGGCTCCTACACCTTGGATTCCACGAAATAAGATCATCTGATAAATATCAGTAGATAATCCAGTAAGGAAGGTTCCTGTCATGAAGACAACAATTCCAAATAGTAAGAAAGGTTTCCGTCCATATATATCAGATAGCTTTCCTGATAATATCGTTGCAATTGTTGATGTCAGCATGAACACAGTTAGGACCCAAGAGTAGAGCTCCATCCCTCCTAGCTCCGCAATAATACGCGGCATGGCTGAGCTAACGATCGTTTGATTTATTGCAGCAAAGAACATAGCAACCATAAGCGCAATTAGGATTGTCATTTTCTGTTTCTGCGTCAGTTCCTCTAGTTTCAATTTCCATCCTCTATTCTTTTGTTGATTTGGATTCGATATAAATGTTACCTCATCGATTATATAGGTTGCCAACCTAATTTGTAAAGTGGAGTAAGAAAAAACGCGGAAATATCACGACTTCAAAAAGCAGACGCAAACTTTCCACCCCATCCTCTATTGTGCTACCTTCCACTAAACCTCTTGGTCTTATCTCACGTCCGAAGGGGGAGCCTAAATCTTAAATCGAAGCTCTATGAAGCTCACCCACTAGCAACTACTGTAAAAGTACAGTAATTTAAAAGGAATTGGACCTCTATCATCAAAAAACTGCAATAGTACAGGCAATTTATAGCTTTCTTCGCTAAATGGATAAATGAGGCATGAAATAACTGTGCTTTTGCAGGCATTCTACTTTATGGAGCTAATTTGTGAAGCAATTACTGCACTTTTACAGGTATTTCAACTTTCCAGGGTCTATCTTTTGCAGCAAGAGAAACGCCTTGTAACATCCTATCATGTGATAATTCGTACTCCCTTAGGATTTTTTTTGCGCTGATGAAGCTATGGGTATATAGAGTAGAGAATAAACTAAATAGATTTTGTCCATCTAGTTTCAAAACCAATTGCTCCACGCCTCGATGAATGCAATTTTTCTGCAATTATGTACATGAATAAGATGCTCTGTAATTTCCTTCACATAAGAATAATAAGGAGCCCGTCGAGCTGGAATTGCTCAGTGAGCTCCTGAAGTTTATCCTGCTTGGCTCGCAAGCGTATATCGGCCTGCTCCACTGTATCAAATCGACTTTCTGATGTATGATAAAAGATAATAAACGGCTTAAGCACAAGGATCATGACTTGACCACTGTGTTGAATATTAGGAGGTTAATTATGAGTTTTTATAAAATGTTAAGCAACTATTACGATGAACTCTTTCCGAGCAATCAAACCCAAATCGCGTTTATTCAATCTATTATAAAGGATAAACATCGCATTCTTGACGTTGCAGCAGGCACTGGGAATCAGTCACTTGAACTAGTGAAGAAGGGCTATGAGGTAACCGCTATTGATTTAGACCCTGAGATGGTAGGGAAAATAAGAAAGAAGAGCACTACTATGCAATTAGCCGTAGATGCCTTTGAATTGGATATGAGAGACATTAATCAGCTAGCATCAAACTCGTTTGATGCTGTGATCTGTATTGGGAATTCTATTGTTCATCTAGATACACTGGAGCAAATAGAAACCTGCTTAACAAATATACACTCTGTCTTAACTGATCACGGTGCTATTGTTGTACAAATAGTAAATTATGAGAGAATCCTAAAGCAGCAAATTAGTGAATTGCCCGTTATTAAGCGACCTGAGCATAATTTGGAATTCCATCGTACTTATGAGCTCTATAATGGGAAAATCAAATTTAATGGAAAGCTTATTGTCGAGCAGTCTAACCAACAAGAGATTTTTACGAATAGTGTTGAACTCATCCCTCTGACTTCGGCTCATATGAAAAACGCTTTAGAGGTTACTGGATTTTGTGATATTCAATTATTCGGAAATTTCTCAGGCGAGCCATTTCAATCCGATTCACCCGCATTAATAGCTGTTGCTTATAAATAGGAGCTGTTTTCTATATAGTAACCGGTTCATCATTTGCATGCTCTATTTGGTAACTTTTACATTACGACTAATTTTTTATGTAGTTGAGAAAGATGTAGGAGCAGGAACGTAAAAAGAGGAGTGGTGAATTGTGAAAGTAGTCGTTACAGGAGCAGCAGGTAAAATCGGCCGCTGGACGGTAAGAACTATCTTAGAAGCTGGTCATGAGGTCATAGCTTCCGATAGAAAATTAAGAGAGGAATCGGTATCTAAGAATTTTGTGCAAGCTGAATTACGTGATTATGGTCAGGTGTGCCAGCTTCTAATGGGATGTGATGCAGTCGTTCATCTTGGGAATATTCCTACCGATATAAGGAATACACCTCAGGCTATATTCGAGAATAATATGCTCGTTAATTTCAATATCCTTGAAGCTTGTAAGGATTTCAAAATTCCAAAGCTTGTATGGGCATCAAGTGAAACTGTTCTGGGCTATCCATTTCTTCCAGAGGAGCTTAGTTACCTACCTGTGGATGAAGAGCATCCAAATTTAGTAAAGTCATCTTATGCTATGGCAAAGCTGTTAACTGAACACCTATCAGGAATGTATTACACATTAACGAACAATCAGATCGTTACACTTCGCTTTGCAAATATATATGAACCCGATGAATATTCAAAACTCCCTTCATCACATTGGAACGATAAGGAGAAGGATGTTCAGAAAATGAATGCATGGGCATATTGTGATGTTAGGGATGCCGCACAGGCATGTCTTCTTGCTATAGAGAAAAGCAATTTAGGAAATCAAGTGTTCCATATTACTGCGCCAGATACGATCATGCCCGATCTAAGTCAGGATTTAGTAAGTAGATTTTTTCCGAATGTAACTTTAAAAAGGACTGTACAAGGGAATGAAACGCTAATGGCTATTAATAAAGCTAGGAAGATCCTTGGTTATGAGCCAAAATACACCTGGAGATCCGTTCTGAATGATGACGGAACACTAAAAGCTCTCCCTGAGGACCAGCTAGCTTTAGCAAACATTTAATTAAAGTTCAGCAACAAATAACCGATTAAGTAAAAATCGGTTATTTGTAATTCAAACCTCTAGCGGCTCAAATTAATATTGATTTGGTCAAACGGAATCGAAGTTCATCGATGCTGAGTGATACTCTCTCGATATTGTCGCGGCGTTAATCCGGTCCACTTCTTAAACGCGCTTTGAAAAGCGCTAGGCTCTGAATAATGCAGCAAGTATGTAATATCCCCAACCGAATACTCCTGTATTCTTAAGTAACCCATCGCCATTTCCTTCCTTACGCTAACAGCTAAATCATTGAAGGAAGTATCCTCCTCCTTCAATCGGGTCTGCAAGGTTCTCACGCTCATCTTGAACGATACAGCTGTTTGTTGCAAGGTAGGAAAATATACAGGTATACAGTCCATCATCCATTGAAATACTTCATTAGACAATTTACTTCCGACGAGCAGCTTATTCTTTGTTTCAATGGCAATTTTTTCGAATACATTACGCAGTCTCGAATTGGAATAAATAATAGGATAATTCATCACATCCTTACTCATTCGCAGCAAATTAGCAGTACCACCAAACTGAGCTTCTCTCCCGAATACGGACACATATGGACTAATGTCATCAGGTGCTGCATGCATAAACTGCAGTTCACGCAGTGGAATATGCCGATTGCTCATTTTACATATTAAATGATATAAAGAGCTTGCCATATCCTCTGTACAATGTCGGGACATCCGCCCGGTTGGATTCTGCAAGTACATACGCAGCAAGACATTGTCCCCCTGAAATTCCCAATCCAGATTAAATCCACTGCACAGTATGACATTATATCTATGATAGGCTTCCAGTGCATCCCCAATCTTCCCGGAATGCATCATGGTATAACCGAGAATACCCAGATCAGCAATGTCTGTCAACTGTCCCTGTCTCATACCAAAGTGGTCATCTTGTGTGAACTCCGCTGCCGCAATCATCAAACGCTCCAGATCCTCTCCTGCAATTCGCGCTTCCACATCCTTCATCAGATCCGGGTTAAACGAAGCATAGCTGAAAAATTGATCCGGGTCATATCCCTTGTGTACGATTGTCTTCAGAATCGGATACACCATCGAGATCGCAACATCCTTGTTGTTCAAAAGCCCACTACTCCTTCGCGTGAATTATCAATATTTCTGCGCCATAGATCATTCATTCAACTCTTACAAAGATATAAGCTAATAATAACCTTTCATCTGTAAATCATATCATAACCGTTATGGAGAGGACATTGTTAGATAATCAAGGGAGGAACTTACAAATGAAATCAAATATTCTAGTTATTAACGGTCATCCGGATCCCGAAAGCTTCTGCTCTGCCTTATCTCATAGTTATATGGAAGGCGCTGGGGAACATGCCCAGATTCGCTTTATTGAATTAAATCGCATCCATTTTGATCCCGTTCTGAAATTCGGATACCGCCAAAGAACAGAACTTGAGAAAGATCTACTAGAAGCACAGGAACTGATCCGCTGGTCTGATCATCTCGTCTTTATTTATCCCACATGGTGGGGAAGTATGCCAGCTCTCTTGAAGGGATTTATTGATCGAACCTTCCTACCCGGCTTCGCATTCAAATATCGGAAAGATTCTGTGTTCTGGGATAAGCTCTTAACTGGGAAGTCTGCACACCTTATCGTTACTACAGATACTCCAACCTGGTACAATAAGTTGATATATAAGCAAGCCGGGCACATCGTAATGAAGCGAAATATCCTGCGATTTTGCGGAATCAGTCCTGTGCGTGTAACCGAGATCGGTCCAATCAAACCTTCGTCAGACCGGCAGCGATCTAAATGGTTGGAGAAAGTGAAACAGCTAGGTTCGAAGATGTGAAACAATGTTCCGCGACGTTGACCAAACGCAATGATTCTTTGTTATACTTAATAATAGCTTGTTTTACAGAAATTTCCGAGTATAAAGGTGGTTCACTCTATGGAGTACAATATATTTGTAGTTGAAGATGATAATGCGTTATTCGAAGCATTGAAAACAGGGCTGGAAGCTTGGGCGTTTCGGGTTACGAGACCAATCGATTATGACGAGGTCATGCGTTCATTTCTTGATCAACAACCTCATCTCGTTATCATGGACATCACGCTCCCTAAATTTGATGGTTTTCATTGGTGCAGAGAAATTCGTTCGGTCTCTGAGGTGCCTATTATTTTCTTATCCTCTCGGGATCACCCCTTAGATATGGTCATGGCGCTGAATATGGGGGCCGATGATTTCGTCCAGAAACCATTTCATACGAATGTGCTATATGCCAAAATTCAAGCGATTCTTCGCAGAACCTATGCTTATGGGGAAGGCCAGACAGATATTCTTGAATGGAACGGTGCCTTGATTGATTTAAAACGAGGCGTTATCCGAAAATCAGACGAGGAAGTAGACTTGACAAAAAACGAATTTTTTTTGTTGATCGCACTCGTGAAGGCAAACAATGTTGTTATCTCACGTCATGACTTGATTCGTAAGCTATGGGAAGACGAGCAGTTCGTGAACGATAATACCCTAACAGCCAATATAACTCGTTTGCGACAAAAATTAGAGGTGCTTGAACTTTCAGACGCGATTGTGACAAAGAAAGGTATGGGTTATATGGCCATCACTTTATAGGAGGAATGTGTGCAGTGTTAATCCATTACATCGGTTCAAGAAAAAGCTGGATTTTGCTATTTGTCAGCTTACTAGGTTTGACCGATTTACTTATCCTTTTCGAACAAGGATTGCGTGTTGAATTTATATCTCTTCTATACTTAAATACTTTATATATCATTTTATTTCTTGTATTTTTCATATGGCGTTACATAAAAGAAACTAAATATATAGCATCGATTGCCAAGCTACAAGAAGTTATGACCTCAGATTGGACTGAGAACCTTCCCGAACCTGAAAATGAGCTAGACAGGATAACTAGCGATGTACTAAAACTGGCCTCTTTACAGTTCAAACGTAAGCTATCTCAGTTAAAGGAAGCGCAGCTTATAGAAAATGATTTTACTGCCTCCTGGATTCATGAGGTTAAGACTCCTCTTACTGCAATGAAGCTGATTATGGACGCGCGACTGAGCGATCCAGACATACGTAAAATTGAAACGGAATGGCTACGGATCCATTTACTTGTAGATCGTCAGCTACATATGACACGTCTGCCTGCCTTGGAATCGGACTACGTTCTTGAACGAGTTTCCATACATCGTCTTGCCGCAGAGGAAATTCGAGAACTAGCTCCCTGGTGTATGGAGAAGAATTTAGCAGTCAGCATCGAAGGAAATGATGCCATGGTCGTTACGGACCGCAAGTGGTGCCGCTTCATCATCCGGCAATTGTTGACGAATGCCATCAAATACAGTCCCTCAGATAAGGCTCTCCTATTCGTGACAGATGTGATGGAAGCAGGGAATGTCATCTTAGATTTGATAGACGAAGGTCCCGGGATACAACCACATGACCTACCGCGCATTTTCGATAAAGGATTCACAGGCGAGAATGGAAGAATTCATAACGCCGCTACTGGACTCGGGCTCTATCTTGCCCAAACTGTAGCTGGCAAGATAGGAATTACCCTTCATGTCCAACCTAGTCAGTCTCAAGGTACGACGATGCGAATCATCTTTACTGATCCCAATACATTCGAAACCGTTAGAAGAGGACAAGAGGAGAATATCCCGTTATAATCCCGTTATAAACAGCCAAGATTAATCTTGACTGTTTTTTTCTCTATGACAATTTTGTCACCTACCTACTCAACTTGTCACCCAGAACGTGCGACAGCACAGGAAATTCAAATGTACAATGAAGATACATAAAAACAGGGAGGTTCAATATGAATGAATCGATTGAACAGGATTCAGTTTTACACGCTCAAAATGTTCACAAGACATATGGTTCAAAGGGTGGAGCCCAACATGTTCTTAAGGGAATAAATTTACGTGTTCTCCGCAAGGAATTCGTTGGCATTATGGGTCCCTCCGGTTCTGGGAAGACAACTTTGCTTAACTTACTTGCCACGATTGACCGAACTACGGATGGAACGATTTTAATAGAAAATGAGGATATCTCTACCATGAGCGGTACCGCCCTTTCCGCATTCCGCCGAAAGAAGCTTGGATTCATCTTCCAAGATTACAATCTTCTTGACACATTGACGGTAAAGGAAAATATACTCCTACCACTTTCTCTCGGTAAAATAAGTAAACAGCAGGCAGAGAACGAGTTCGCAGCGATTGCAAATGTGCTTGGCATCCATGATTTATCACATAAGTACCCCTATGAAATATCAGGTGGACAAAAACAACGCACTGCAGCTGGACGCGCCCTTATCCACCGGCCTTCCATCGTCTTCGCAGACGAGCCTACTGGTGCATTAGATTCCAAGTCCGCTTCATCGTTATTGTCAGTAATGGAAGAGGTTAATCAGAATAGAAAGGTTACGATAATCATGGTCACGCATGATCCAGTCGCATCCAGCTACTGTAATCGCGTGGTGTTTCTAAAAGATGGGAAGGTTTATTCCGAACTATACCGAGGTGAGAAATCTAGACAGTCGTTCTTTAAAGAAATCATCGATGTGCAGGCTGTATTAGGGGGCGAGCATGTTGACGGTTTTTGAATTAGCACTTCGCAGTATGCGACAGAATGTGAAGCATTACTATTTGTACTTCTTCGCACTAATTTTCAGTATGAGTCTGTTCTTCGTCTTCGCTTCCCTGCAGCACGATCAGCAGGTTCAGACAATGATAGATTCAAGTGTTAGGTTTTTAGCAGCCTTCCAGGCTGCAGCAGCGCTGCTTATCGTGATTATTGTTATCTTTACCATCTCATCTAGTCGCATTTTTCTGCGTCGACGCAGTCGTGAAATCGGATTGTACCAACTCATCGGTCTATCCAAGGGCTGGGTTGCCCGTTATTTAATCATTGAGAATATACTTCTCGGCTTAGGTGCACTCCTAGCAGGAATTATCTGTGGAGCACTGGTATCACGTCTATTTGTCCTAATTTTAATGAATTTGCTTAGTTTGGATGGGGTACCCGCTATAAGCTTTTCCGTACCTGCAGCTCTTGAAACGGCAATGGTCTTTATTCTCATCATTGTCATTACTTCAGTTCAAATGCTATTCATGATTTATCGCAGTACGCTACTACATTTATTCCAAGCAGATCAGCAGCCTGACCTTTCTAGTCGCCCCCCCTCTTTCTTCACGGCTATTGTTGCCGTGCTTGGTGTAGTGCTTATTGGATATGGCTACGAATTATCAGGTCGTATGGTAGATGAACAAATAACCTTAAATGTACTTTTGGTGCTTGTATCTACAATATCAGGAACATATATATTCTTTCGAGTAACGATCAGATGGTGCTTCTACTTGCTTCGCAAACGGATGAATGGACATCTTAGCTTGTATGATAGCCTGTCACTTGCCCCGCTGATGCACCGAATGAAGAACAATGCCAACTCACTGACCTTAATTACAGTGTTATCAGCTTTAACTATTACACTTGTTACTATGGCCTATTCTTCTTACTACTCCGCAGAGCATCAAACTCGCATGGAGATGCCTTATGATTTTACTTTTGAGAATAAGCAGCAAGATGCACAGTCGTTTAAAACCGAGCTAGAGAGCGAAGGAATTAACTTCGACTACAACAAGATCGAAGCCATTCGTACGACTGGCGTTATCCTTAATCCACTTCAAGCATCTAGCTATAGAGAGGGTATATGGTTATGGCTCTCAGCCGAACAGCTTCGGAGCGCAGGGGGTAAACTATCCGTGCCTGCCTATGGCGAAGCCGTAGAATACAATGCCTGGGCCTTGATTGCATACGACGACATTAACGACGTCTCAAAGCGATATCCAACAGTGATCGAGCTGCAGGCAGATGGACAGACTAACAGCTATCGGCTGAATGAACTAGTCATGGAAAATCTCGTGAATTTCAATATATTAGGCAGCCAGGTTCTCGTGTCTGAAGCTACTTTGAAAGATATCCAGGACAGAATGTTCAATACTGCCGATTTTGAGACGGTACACATAGATACTTATCGCATTTCAGACAAAGATGGGCTTGCTCTAGCTGCCTCCCTCTACGAGAAATATAGAAACGGAGACCGTTTCATGAACGATTTCTATACACAATATAAAAAAGCACTTCAAACAACCGGATTACTTATTTTCGTAGCTGCCTTTCTAGGGCTCGCCTTTCTTGCCTCTACAGGCAGCATCCTATATTTCAAACAAATTGCCGAGGCTGAACAGGAAAAACAGAGTTACAAGACGCTACGGCATCTCGGGTTTGATGTGAATATGATTATGAAGGGCATTGTGCGAAAACAAATTATTGTGTTTCTTCTCCCACTATCTATTGGTGTGTTGCATTCGTTATTCGCCATTAAGGCTGCTTCATTCATGTTTATTTCGGACATTACCATTCCAACGATAATTTCGATAGGAGCCTATGCCGCCATCTATTTATTGTTCGCTCTGTTCACGCTTGGTTACTATAGAAAAATCGTTAAAAACGCTATGTTATAACAAACATTTACAGGAGGTATATGGATATGAAAAAAATCGTTATTATTAGTATAATCGCACTAGTTATTTGCTCGGTCATGTATATCACATTCAAACGGGAATTTGATCAGTTCAATCCACTGTATAAGGAGGAATATGTGTATGTAGTCATCAATAAGCCTGCTGAACCTGAAGGCAAATATATCCGCTACAGATATAATCTGACGGGTTTTACTGAGCAGGGTCAAAAGAAAAAAATTACATTCTCTTCAAGCAAAGAACTAGAACAAAACACCTATGTGAAAGTGCTTGCCAAAGGAGCATATACAAAGGAATGGATTATGATAAAAAAGGAAGATATTCCGAATAATGCTATGAAATAAGGTCAGGCGGTAAGCGGTATAGGAGATAAAACTACTAATATAGATTTAATCGAGATTAGCGGGATGTATGAATCCTGATTTTAAGACTGAGGATCACTATACCCCCGTTTAACTTCCTCGAAAATCGCCTTAACGCCCTCATCAATATGTTTCGACTGTACGCGAGCAATACTTATACGCAAAAATTTTTCTCTTACCAGATAATTGGGCAAATAAAAGCCTTTGCCGGACACGACATTAACATTTCTCTCTGAAAGTCGCTTCATAAGACGCTCCAAATTAATCGTTTGTGGCAGCTTAAACTGCATATAGACACCTGAGCTAACGTCAGACACCCTAATCAACCCTTCACCGTTATAATGCTCCACTGCTTCATTCAGTGCATGCATTCGTTCATAGTATTGTTTGCATATTTTATGCTTATGCCGTTCGTACATACCGTTTTTGATGTACACTTCGAGCGATGCTTGGGACAAGAGCGAGGTGTCGGCGTATCTTTTGTATGAGTGGAAGGTCTCCAGCAATTGTTCTGGCAGAACAGTAGCTCCCAACCGCAAACCAGGGAAAATGATTTTCGAGAAACTCTTCAAATATACGATATGTGAAGTACTGTTATACGCATAAATAGGATCGAAATCACGATCTTCGCCCAAGTCAGCCATGTAATCATCTTCCACTATATACACATTGTATTTACTTGCCAAATTAGCGATTACCTTCCTCTCCTCGATACTATACGAGGTGCCCAGCGGATTGTGATATCTCGACATTGTATAAAAAAATTTGATTTCTCCATTTCTGAACTCCGCCTCCAATTCCCGCAAATTAATACCTGTCGCCATACGTGCGATACCGCGAACCACTACGCCCTCTGCAGCAAGAAATTGCAGATAAATATCGTAACTCGGCTGTTCGACCAAGATGACAGACTTTCCATTTGGAAAAGGCATTTTCGTTAAAATTTCCAGAGCCTGCTGTATACCAGAAGTAACCACAATCCGTTCCGCTTTTGCAAATACTTGATCTCCAGCCAAATGGGAAACTAAAGTTTGGCGAAGCCTGTCCAGTCCTAGCGAATCACCATATGTAAACAATTGGTGTTTGTATGTATCAATCGCCTTGTTTATGCAATGCTGAAAATCTAAATATGGAAATACGCTTGGGTCCGGTGAAGCTGAAGTGAAATCAATTAAATTGTCTTCCTTTTTATTTTGCCAATCTACCGGTTTTTGAACCACGTAATAACCACTTTGAGCAATTGAATAAATCGCATGATGCTTCTCTAGCTCGGCGTATGCTCGTATGATTGTACTGATGCTGCATTCGTAAGTTTTAGCTGCATTTCGAACGGAAGGAAGCTTTTGCCCTGGACTGTATACTCCTCCCATGATTTTTTGTTCCATATCGGAAAGGATAGATAAGTATTTTTTCACAGCGTTCAACCTCACTTTTCTATATTCATCATACAACACTTTTCAACTGTATCGATACACTTTAGTGAAATGCATATTGTTTATATCATCATTTAGTCATACTATTTGGGTAACAGATAGATGTTCGCGAACACGATCTGATTTTGGAAAAAGGGAGGGGTTATATCAGAAACCAAAAAGGAATGGAACTTGCTTACTTCTCTGCCATCTTGAATGCAATAATTATTGGATTTTCCTTTTTCTTTACCAAAATCGCACTCGAACACGCATATCCAATCGACACATTGACGTACCGTTTTGCTATTGCGTTTGTAATCATGTCCATCCCGATTACATTCGGCTGGGTTAAAGTTAGGTATCGCGGTAAACCGTTATATAAAGCGTTGCTGTTAGCAACCATGTATCCATTGGGATTTTTCATGTTTCAAACATTTGGTCTGCAGAACGCTACCTCATCCGAGGGTGGCATATTGCACGCCTTCATACCCGTATTAACGATGTTGTTAGCCTCCGTATTTTTGAAGGAAACGACAACCCTCATGCAGAAATTATCGATCTTCCTCTCTGTGTTCGGTGTTGTGTTCATCTTTACTATGAAGGGAAGCAGCCTTGAACAATTGAACTTGACGGGGATTTTCCTTTTGTTCTTATCTTGCTTTGCGTTTGCCGGATACAGCGTTTTGGCACGATCTCTTTTAAAGACTTTTAACGCTATAGAAATCAGTTATATGATGTTGGGAATTGGTTTCATCACTTTTCTTATTATATCGTTGACCCATCATGTGAGTGCTAAGACGCTTGAACATTTCATTTCACCACTGTCCAATGAGACCTTTATCGCCTCTATTCTCTATCTTGGAGTGATGTCCTCACTGATTACAGCGCTGTCGGCAAACTTCGCCTTATCAAAAATAGATGCATCAAAGATGAGCGTTTTCTCCAACCTGTCTACCGTAATTTCTATTGCGGCTGGAGCAATCATTCTCGGGGAAGAAATTAAGCTGTATCATATTATTGGTTCATTGCTCATTATTATGGGGGTATTGGGAGCGAATCTTCTGGGGCAGAAAAAAGTAACAGCACAGATTTACATTCGGAACATAATAAAGTGAAAATTACGAATGAAGAAGAAGGAGCTAAATTAAATATGACTTACAATACTACCCAAGCTGATTTTTTTACAATCGTTCGAGAACGTCACTCCGTCAAACATTTTGACGAATCGCATAAATTAGCTGAACATGAAATCATGGAGCTTCTGGAGATTGCAAATAACGCACCATCGTCTTGGAATCTTCAACATTGGAAGTTTCTCACCATCACCGACCAGGCGGCCAAAGATAAGCTGCTGCCAATCGCATACGGCCAAAACCAAGTCATTCAGGCTACAATCGTAATAGCCATACTTGGAGACCTAGAAGCCAACCTAAACGCCGAAGCTGTCTATCGTCCAGCGGTTCAAGCCGGATTATTACCGGAGAATATCAAATCAAACCTAATCACTCAGATTGCGAACGCATACAATAATGTGCCGACCATCCCGCGCGATGAAGCGATTCGTAATGCATCGTTGGCTGCGATGCAGCTTATGCTCGCGGCGAAGGCGAAAGGACTCGATTCGTGCCCGATGGGCGGTTATGATGCTGACAAATTCGTAGAAGCATTCAACGTACCTTCCCGGTATATTCCGGTCATGCTGGTTGCGATTGGCAAGGCAGCTGTTTCTGCTCACCCGTCCAATCGCTTCCCAGTTGAGCAAACAATTATCTGGAATGGCTTCTGATCATGCAACGCTAATGTGATCAGAACATTGGAGGATTGATGAATGAGTCAGCTGAATGCATTGTTTCGTAAAAGAATTGGTTTTCCAGAAAAAGAGAAGATTACTTTTGAAAACTTGGATATAATTCTTGAACATACTGCTAAAACCATTCCTTTTGAAAATTTAAGCATTATAGAAAATAGAACTAGTGATATATCTAAAAGAAACTTAATGAACAAAATATTAGTGAGAAAGGAGGGTGGTCTTTGTTATGAATTAAACTCGATTTTGTATTTTTTCTTGATTGAACATGGGTTTAATGCCGTTTTATTACGAGGAGTTGTATTTAATAATGCTACTCAGGAATATCATTCACTTGGAAGGACACATGTTACCATTCTTATTACTCATAAAGATCAAACTTATTTAATAGATACCGGATTTGGAGGAAGTTTACCACTAAAACCTGTTCCTTTAACCGGAGAAACCATATCTTCTAATAACGGACAATTCCGAATCAATAAAGACAATTGTGAACATGGTAATTATGTACTTGAAATAAAATTGAAATATAAGGATAAGGATTGGAAAATAGGTTATGCTTTCGATTCTAGAAAGTCTACAATGGATGTATCAGAATTTAATGCCATCCAAACGATCATTGCTGAGCATCAAGAATCTCCATTTAACAAAAATCCATTAATATCAAAACTTACAAATACAGGAAGTATATCATTAACAAACACTTCGTTTACACAATGGATCGATGGAATAGTTACAAAAGAGAAAATTGACGATGCGGGATTTAAAAAACTAATTAAACAGCATTTTGACATTTAAAATTTATTTCGGGACTCACAGACACTTCACGCCACACAGGGACATATTGCAATTGTGATTCTAACCACGACATATCTTTGTTTTTGTTTATGTAGAACAATACTTCGTATGAAACAGTTCCTTCAAGAATTAATGGGTATGCTAGCCCCTTCTGTTGTTTGACCAGTCCCAAATCCTCTATAGTAACAGCGGATTTCAGAGGCTTTTTGTACACGGACAATCTGCCGTTAGCCTCCAATACAGCTAGTTCAACCTCGTCTAAATTAAATATGTCTTTTTCACGTAGCATCTGAAGAATGTTGTCAATCGAGTAGCGCACTTTTTGAAGGTTACGCATGAGTATGTTCCCGTTATGAACTACGACAGTTGGTTCAAAGTAATCCACTTTCCGAACTTCCTTACTTTAATCGCCAAGGTAATCCAATTTCCGAATTTCCTTACTTTAAATCGCCAATGTAGAGACACCGCGCTGCAAGAGACCAATTAGAATAATTGCAACGGCTGTATGCAAATGCTCAATCTTCGGATCGGCAATATCAGCTCCGACTACAGCACCTAACGCAATAATGATAAGGAAATCGAACATAGGCAATTCACCAATAGAGCGTTTTTCCATGAAAAGAGCTACCGTTAACATAAGAGGAAAAGTCGTAATAATTCTTCCTGCAACTAGCATTAATTCTACTTATTTCCAGCTTCTTTATCCCCAAAAGATAATCGGTTTTTTGAAAAGCATTCCCTTGTCGCAGCTCATTTAAGGTCGCATTTATTCAATATATCCAATTTGAGTACAACTAAACATTAGCAATAAAAATAAATAATCAAAGTTTATTCTCCCTTGATGCCTGAATTCCCGAACAATTATACCTAGGATGGAATTCCCACCCCAAGGCATTCGAACAAGTGCATCTGTTTCTTAGTCATCTCACCTATGCGGCGTCTTCGGCCTGGTTGTTCATAGCATTCAATAATATCTAGATCGTCTAAAAGCTCCTGCATGGTGTAGTTTTTGAATAGGTCCTTGTCAGACATCATCTTTTTTATGTATGAAAGATAAATAAGTGCAATAAATTGTACGAATAACTTGCCATCTAGATTTTCTTCTGAGGATACAGATGTACGTCGCATGTTCAGTCTTTCCTTTAAGTTACCGAATGCTTTCTCAATGAGATCTTTCGATCTGTAGATATCAAGCGCTTCTAGCGGATCCTTGACCCCATTGGATATGAGTGTAAAGTAACCATAGTTTTTCTCTGCAGAATCTATAGCTTCTTGCTTAGGGATAAGAGAGACTCCCCTTACAGGTGTTTCATTCACTTCATAATATTTACCGTATAGCTTTTCGTGCTCGGGATTTCGCTTGCCGGATAATAGCTCTTCTTCAAGGCCATCCAGCATCTTGTTGAATGCGATCTTATCATCGGTTGCTTTCTGGTCATTGTAGTAGAGGTGCAGATATATCCTTCGAGTGTCTTTGATCGTCTCACCACTTCGTTTTTTTGTTTCTGTGTAATTCCAATCCATCATAAACGAGTGGTAATAGATATTGTATTTGGAGCTGAAGTGAGTACGCGACACCATGGAGCTGCGTACTTCATCGAGCTTCTGCTTGACGAATTTCAATGATGTTTTTGCTGAAATCAGAAACTTGTAGTGCTTCTCATAGAAAGCATTAATATTGTCCTCACTGTAAAACCCGCGATCCATGACAAGGTTTACCTTGTCTAGCTTGAGAAATTCAATGTCAGACAGCATGTTCTGAACCGTTTTGACGTCCGCAATGTTGCCTGGCAGCTTTCTATAATAAACAGGCAATCTTGATTCCTCTCCAAACAGGAGGGCTAGATTAATCTGTGGAAGATGATCGTGATCTTTGTTCATGCCATACTTGACCTGCTTTAAAGATTTCGAGTACGACGAAATCGAGGTCGTATCATAGGCTAGAAATTCCTTTTCCAGTCTGCGTTGACCCTGCAGAAGAAAGAAGTTCTGCTTGGCATCTTCACTGATGGAACCAAACAATTCGCTGCTTCTTTGAGAAGGGATATCTTTATTGAAAGGGTGCGTATGGGTAAGCGCCCATTTCGGAAATCGGCTTAGGGGATTCCTATCTTCCATGATCAGATAATACGCAAGAGATTGAATTTGCTTATAAGATTCCGGAAAGCAACGTTTCAGATCATCTGTAATACCGAGCTTGTCGCCAATGGCGTCAAACAGATAGGTTGCACCAAAGAAACTTCGTTTACAGACTAGCGATGGTACAGGTCCAGGCTTAGGCACTAAAGCTTCCTCATACGCACTTTTCTTGGAAGGAATGATTTCTCCTGTAACAGGATCCAATTTACCGATGCATGTGCGCCGATTTCTGGCTTGCTGCTTTTCCTTATCCCAATAACCGCTGGATTCATAGACATAAGTAACGCCATTCTTCTTATTTTTCAAGTATACAAGAGACATCGGCACACCTCCATTCATTGGTATAATTATACCAATGAATGGTTAGAAAGTCAACGCAAAGATAAGAAAAAACCCTTTGTTTATAAGGGTCTGAGACTATTCCTTGTTATAATTTTTCGGGAATGCAGGTTG
>DFZX01000040.1 GCA_002383695.1 Caryophanales bacterium UBA4045 | reverse complement strand
TCGACTATCACCCTGCGCCAGAGTCACTTTTCTGACCCGTTAGTCGAATATTTCGGCTATCACCCTGAGTATGCACTTTACTCAGTTGGAATTAATTCAAGAGTTACAAATTTTCAGAGATTATGATAACCTCAAGTTACATCTATCCTAATAGACTCAACGCAAGAGAGGACAACCCCCCATATGAAATTTATTCACACCGCTGACTGGCATCTAGGAAAGCTGGTTCAAGGCGTATATATGACGGAAGATCAACGATATGTGCTTGATCAGCTCATCGCAGTGATTGAGCAAGAGAGGCCCGATGCTGTAGTGATTGCTGGCGACCTATACGATCGGGCAATACCGCCAACGGAAGCGGTCGAATTGCTGAACAATGTACTTGAGCGAATTGTGATCGACTTGAAGACACCTGTTCTAGCGATTTCCGGTAATCACGATAGCCCCGATCGGATCGAATTCGGTACGAGGATGATGGAATCGCAAGGGTTACATTTAGTCGGTCAATTGAAGAAGGAGCATCGTCCAGTCGTTCTTCATGATGAGCATGGGGAGGTACACTTCCACCTCGTCCCTTTCGCTGATCCTTCACAGGTTCGATTCATCCGTGAGGATGAAGATATTCGTACACACGACGATGCCATGAGGGCAATTACAGCTAATATTAGATCAACAATGGATCCTGGTGCACGTCACATCTTTGTCGGACACGCCTTCACCACACCAGGTGGTGAACGAGAGGAGAATACGAGCGATTCGGAGCGGACTTTATCCATAGGCGGAGCCGAGTACGTGAGCTCGGAGCATTACACGCCTTTCCACTATACAGCTCTTGGACATCTCCATCAGGATCATTACGTCAAGCAGGAGAATATCCGTTATGCTGGCTCGCTGTTGAAATATTCGATCTCTGAGGAGCATCATCGGAAGGGCTTTAGTATTATTCACCTAGGTAGTGATGGTCGTGTCGATATAGAACGAAGATTACTGAAACCTCTTCATGACATGCGTCGGATCGAAGCGACGATAGAAGAAATCATGACTCATCCACGATGTGAAGACTATGTATTCGTAACACTACTGAATGAGAATCCGGTATTATTCCCTATGGAGAAGGTTCGATCAGCTTACCCGAATGCCATGCATGTGGAGCGAAAGCTAGCTTATGGGAACAACCAGGAATCTAAATTGCATAAAGATGAACGAAAGCAGATGGATCCAGCAGCATTGTTCGCTGCCTTCTATCAAGAAGTGAGGGGCACGGCTTTAACTGAAGAGAAGAAGCATTTATTCACGGAGATTTTCGAGGCTGTGCTGCAAGAGGAGGATCAACCGATATGAAGCCGATCCGCTTGATGATAACCGCGTTCGGTCCTTATAAGGGACTGGAGACGGTAGATTTCACTAGATTCCATGAGCATCGTTTATTCGTTATATCTGGCCCGACAGGCGCTGGGAAGACTACGATTTTCGATGCCATCTGCTATGCCCTATACGGTACAGCTAGCGGAGAGGATCGAGATGACGTAAGGATGCTGCGCAGTCACTTTGCAGATGACGATATACATACATCGGTTGAATTGGACTTTCAAATTGGGCAACGAAGCTTCCGTGTGTTCCGTCAAATGGGGCATAGGAAGGCTGGTAATAAGTCGGAAACTGGTAGCCGAATAGAGCTCTACGAAATAACAAGTGGACAGGCTGTACCTGCTGTTGACCGATTTATGGTCCAGGATGTAGATCGCAAGATCGAGAGCTTATTCGGCCTGAATAAGGATCAATTCAGCCAGATTGTGATGCTGCCGCAGGGTGAATTCCGTAAGCTGCTTACATCTGAGACAGAGAATAAGGAAGAAATTCTACGTCGTATTTTCCGTACGGAGCTCTACCAGCGGCTTGAAGGCCGATTTCATCAGAAAATTCGTGAGCTGAAGGACAAGCTGAAGTCGAAGCAAACCGAGCTGGATTTATATATACGACAGGTCACTACAACTCTACCTAATCGAGTTGACAGTGTGTTATTTCAGACATTAGAGCAAGAATATCGGAATGTTGGGCAGCTTTCAGAAGGATTAGCATTAGAGATTGCCTATTATGCTAGTTTACATCAGCTAGAGCTGGAACGAAGAGCAATCCTCAGTGATGAGCTGTTGCTGCAAGAGACTACCTTTCATTCTGCTAAGGCACTGAATGATCGATTTATAGAGCTTGAGCAGAAGCAGCTCATACAAGCAGATTTAGAGCAACAACAGCCGAGCATCGTATGGAAGGAAGAGCAAGCACGTAAAGCTGAGAAGGCATCTTTTCTTATTCCACTCGAGCAACGCTGGCAAGAGGCGTTATTGATGAAGACTCAACGAGAGAAGCAGGTGTCTGCACAATTAAAGGCTGTTGAGCAGGCGAATCAAGAGCTCGTGAATGCGCAGCAGCAATACGATCAAGAAGCAGCAATGGGGGAGCAACGGAAGCAGCTCGACCGAGACATCCACCAGTTGAGCTTGCTTGAGCCTCTGGTATTATCCCTTGAGACCAAGCAGGAGCAAGTATTAGCTCTGGAAATGAAGGAGAGGGAGCTTTCGGAAGAGCTCGTCTCAATTACAGCTAAGTTAACAGGGATTAACGATAAGCGACAGAGAAACCAATCTCTTATTAAACAAATTGAAATAACGAGTGTAGACTATACACAGAAGAACGAATCGTTTGCTTCGTTGCGAAATCAAGAGCGAATCCTAAAGGATATGCTGGATTTGTCACAGCGGATGACAATAGCTAAGGAATCGGAAGCACAGGCTGAACAAGCTTTTCAATTGCGGAAGAGCAAGTATGAGCAGCTGGAATTGTTGTGGATCGAGGGGCAAGCAAGTCTACTGGCAGCTCATCTGCAAGATGGCAATCCCTGTCCGGTTTGTGGTAGCGAGGACCACCCCCAGAAGGTGCACTCCACACACACATTACCAAGCAAGGAGCAATTACAGCAGCAGAAGAATGAATTACAGCACTATGAATTGTTATTCAATGAGGCGCGAATTCAAGCTGCAGCAGGACGCTCCGAGCTGGATAACCGGCAGTCGGAGCTTGTAGAAACAGGCCTCGACACGCACGATTTGCAGCTCCAGCATACACAGCTGAAAGAGCTTTTAGCTCAGCTACAAGAAGAACTGGTAGAAATGAAAAGACAGCTAGAGCTTAGAGCTATTCTGCAAGGAGAAGCAGAAGTGCTCGAGCGGGACTGGGAGCAGGCCAACATAACGAAAGAGCAATGTGTGCAGCAGCACCAAACGATTCAGCTTCAGTATCATACCCAACGTTCCGTATTACTCAGTGAGAGGGAACAGATCACTGAGAAATGGAGCTCGCCAGCAGCGTTAAAGCAGCAAATTAATCTATGGCGTATTGAGCTGGAGAAGCTAGAGCTAAGATGGAAGCGAGCGCAGCTAAATCAGCAGACCGCGCAATCCCACGCGTCTGAAGAAGCCGCAGCGCTCAAGCAGCTGCGATTGCAAGAGGAAGAAGAAGGTATACGTTCACAGACCGTCGGGGAGCAATGGGAGAGGGAGCTTACGGCCTCTGAATTCATAGATATCGCAGATTATCGTTCTGCTAAGCTAGACGAGCAATCACGCAATCATCTACGACAGGTAATCGATGAATTCCGCAAGCAATGGCATGTTGTTACCGTGCAACTGGTTGATTTACACAAGGAGCTTGCTGGTAAGGAACGAGCAAGCCTCCAAGCCTTGGAGGAGAAGTGCACGCTGACCAAGCAACAATTGAAGGGGCTTGATCAAACGATTCAGATGAATTCACGATATCATCAGGATGCTATACGCTCGCAAACCGCCATCCTTGATTCGGATGGGCACGTGAAGCTATTAGAGGCAGCGTTAGAAGAAATTCAGGATGTATATGTAACGATGAAGGGTGATAATCCATTAAAGGTCTCCTTTGAGCGTTACATTCTCATTGAGTTTCTTGAGCAGATTCTACATGCTGCGAACGAGCGTCTAAGCAAGCTCTCGAATGGACAATTCCGCCTAGGTCGAAGTGATCGGATTGAGAAGTTTAACCGTCAGAGTGGGTTAGGACTAGATGTTCATGATGCGTATACGGGACAGAATCGAGATGTGAAGACACTCTCAGGTGGTGAGAAATTTAACGCATCGTTATGCCTTGCGTTAGGCATGACAGATGTCATTCAAGCCAATCAGGGTGGAGTCTCCATCGAGATGATGTTCATCGACGAGGGCTTTGGATCACTTGATGAGGAGTCACTCAGTAATGCGATCGATACGATGATCGATCTTCAGAGGTCCGGCCGTATGATTGGTGTGATTTCTCATGTTCGTGAGCTGAAGCTAGCATTCCCAGCTCATCTCGAGGTTAAGAAGACAAAGGAAGGCTATAGTAGAACAGAAATTGTAGTAAATGAGAGATAACTTGAAGCTCAAATTCAGCCGTCTTTAGCTTACATATTGTATAATGTAGATTTCAGAGAGGTGATACTACGATGTATGATGCATTCGCAAAGCTTGACCCTGTTGTTCAAGCACTCCTCGGCACCTTATTTACCTGGGGAATGACTGCACTTGGCGCAGCATTAGTATTCACAACGAAGAAGGTCAATCAGAGATTTTTGGATTCTATGCTGGGCTTTGCTGGCGGCGTTATGATTGCGGCAAGCTTCTGGTCGCTCCTCGCTCCAGCTATAGATATGGCAGAAGGCGGATCTTTACCGTCATGGGCACCAGCAGCCATCGGTTTCCTATTGGGTGGATTGTTCCTGATGGGCGTGGACAAGATATTGCCCCATCTACATCCGAATACCCCGATGGAGAAGGTGGAAGGTATCCAGACGAAGAAGCAACGTCGCAGTACCTTGCTCGTGCTGGCGATTACCCTGCACAACATACCAGAGGGTTTGGCTGTGGGTGTAGCATTCGGAGCAGTAGCGGCAGGCTTTCCCTCGGCAACCTTAGAGGCTGCAATTGCACTAGCGATCGGTATCGGTATTCAGAATTTTCCTGAAGGTGTCGCGGTATCAATGCCGCTTCGACGAGATGGCATGTCCCGAAGGAGGAGCTTCCTCTATGGTCAATCCTCTGGCATGGTTGAACCGATCGCCGCTGTCATAGGCGCACTTGCAGTTATTTACATGGAGCCATTATTGCCATATGCACTAAGCTTCGCAGCGGGTGCAATGATCTTCGTAGTCGTAGAAGAGGTTATTCCGGGCTCACAGGAGAAAGGGAATACGGATCTAGCCTCCGCAAGCTTAATGATCGGTTTTACAGTAATGATGATTCTAGATGTGGCTCTTGGGTGATAAAAAATGATTAAGTAGGTTCAATCCTGTGACTTCTGTCACAGGATTGTAAATTGATTGGGGTGCTTCCGCTTATATAGACGGGTATGATCATTATGAGTGATGAATTTCTACAAGCTGTTTATGAACACATTACATTTTAAGGAGAGTATTTATGTATAGAACACCAGTAGGACGAGTACGATTATCTGGACTCATTGAAGGTGCCTCATTCTTAGTACTTCTATTCATAGCCATGCCATTGAAATATGCTGCTGATATTCCAGAGGCTGTCTCTGTAGTAGGGATGCTTCACGGTATTCTATTCGTACTTTACTTAATTGCTATAGCCAATGCATTCTTCGTCCGACATCTAACATTTATGAAATCGTTATTAGCGGTTGGAGCAGCTTTTATCCCTTTCGGTCCATTTCTATTGGATAAAAAACTGCGCAATGAGTAATAAGCGAATCAATTGTTTGAAATGCGCGTACTTTTACGTGACCTGGGACCCGAAATTCCCTAGAGGCTGCCATGCCTATGAGTTTAAATCGTTTCACATGCCAAGTGCTGCAGTTCTATCGGCGTCGGGGAGTCCTTGTCAATATATGAAGCCGAAAGGGACATCCTCGTGATGTCCTTTACTTCTCGCGTTTAAAGGTTAGCTTGATATCCTGTGGATGATTACCAAAGGCCGCGCCAAACAGATTGAGTCCTCTTCTATTTATTGCTGTTTCTTCGACCTCGAAGCGTATACGAATTGGGCTGTTGAAATGCAAGTTAAGATCCTGTAATACGATGTCCGATAGATGTTCCTCATTTAGAAAACTACCCTCATTCCCAATCCGCCACTCATACAGTAAACCGTGCTGGGAGCCGTATATCCACCAACTAGGTGTATGGCTTCCCTTTATTCTGCCGTAATCACCCGGAGAAGTAATTGATCCAATCCGTTTCCCATTAATGAATAGTGTTATATCAGAGGGCCAATTCTCATCGAAGCCTAAGGCTTCAGAGCAGAGCTCTGCGCTGATCAGAATCGAAGATAGGTTAACCCCTGGTGGCATCGGGTTTGGAAAGCAGTATTCAACATAACCAGCTTCACTAAACCACAACAAATTGGCATCGGAGCGTTCTGGAAGATAAAAGCTTCGTGGGTCGTCAGGACTGCCTATAATACCTTCCTTTCCGGCAAGACCACATGTAGGTTGAATTCTACAATCTGTATACATACCTATGGGCATCATAATTTCTTCGACTTCATGGAGTGCTTCCCCAGGGGTATTAGGTAGCTGTAGCATAATTGAATCATGCACCCTTGAGCATAGCTTTTCTCTATTAGCTCCTTGAGTGGTTGTGATTAATTCAGCCTGCTCAAGAATCTGCACGTTGATGGAGATAGTAGGCTGTGCAACACCAAGTGCTGTCATAAGCTGGGTGACACTTAGGGTTTGGTTTCCTAGGATTTCTAATATACGTAGCCTTAAATCCCCTGAAAGTGCTTTGGCTACCTCTTGAATTTTTGTGGGTGGAATAGTTTTCATCGTTTCTTTGTTCTGCATATTCATTCATAGCTTCCCCTTCGTCAGTTCATCTATCTTAAGTTTACAGATGAATGAACACATTGTAAAACTATAATATTCATATTGTATTGTAAATATTATATGTATATAGTATATTCATAATACATAAATAATCTAAAGCTGAGAGGTCGTGTTATCACTATGTCCGAAAATATTGAAAAATCAAATGTTACCGTTGTACCTCGTCCCGAATATCCACGCCCCGACTGGCAGCGTGCAGATTGGTTAAATTTAAATGGTTGCTGGTCGTTTCAATTCGATTTGGATAATCAAGGACTAGAACAAGAATGGTATACCAAAGAAGATCTAGTATTCGATTCAACGATCCATGTTCCATTTTCTTGGACAACTGCTCTATCTGGCATTGCTAGCTTAAATAAAGGTATTGCATGGTACCGCAGATCTGTGGAATGGTCTCCATCCCTTGTTGATGGGAGAATGTTCTTACGGTTTGGTGCTGTGGATTATTCTTGCGATGTATGGGTTAATGGAACGCATGTGGGTTCGCATACGGGTGGTTACGGTACGTTTGAGCTTGATGTTACAGTTAATTGGCTTGCTAATACTGAAAACCTTATTGTTGTCAGGGTGGAGGATAACGACTTTGATTACCAAACACGAGGTAAACAAGGGTACGGTGAAATCCGTGGAATATGGCAAACGGTTTGGTTGGAATCGCGTCCGCAAAACTACATCGCACAGGCAAAATTCTCTACTTATCTGGACGGTCGTGTTGAGGTAAATGGTTCGATTATAGCTGAACACGAGGGGCCATTCTCGATGAGCTTTATATTTGCAGATCAAGCAGTCGATCATCAGGTTGAGTTGGATTTAGTAAGAGGTGTCAACGCCTTTCATACTTCCTTCTATATTGCCGAGCCTCAATTCTGGAGCCCAGAATCACCCTATTTATATGAGGGAGACATTCAGTTAAGCGGTCGGGATCAGACGGATGTCGTTAGCACTTATTTTGGCATAAGGGAAATCAGTACGGCTCTTGTTGCTGATCGGAATTACCGCTGGATAACGCTGAATGGCAAGCCTATTTATCTCAATGGTACACTGGATCAATCCTTCCACCCACAAGGCTTCTTCACCTTTCCAACGGATCAAGATATGCATGATGAAATATATCAGATGAAACGCTTGGGACTTAACTTTGTGCGTATTCATATTAAACCTGAGGAACCACGTAAATTGTATTGGGCAGATAAGCTAGGCTTACTCGTCATGGAGGATATGCCATGCTTCTGGGGGGATCCTAATGAAGCAGCAAGGAATGCCTATGAGAATGAATTGCGTGAATTGATCGATCGTGATTACAATCATCCTTCAATTTTCTCGTGGATTATCTTTAACGAAACCTGGGGACTTAAGACGAACAATCAATCCACTCATCTAGCGAGTGATTCGTCACAGCCGAATAACTATCTTACTGAAACTCAGGAATGGGTTCGTCGCATGTATCATTATACGAAGGAGCTGGATCCGACTCGGCTCGTTGAGGATAATTCACCATGTAACTTGGATCATGTTGAGACGGATATTAACACGTGGCACTTCTATATTAATGGATATGAAGAGGTGCGTAAGCATGTGAGCAATGTGGTAGAACAAACCTTTGTCGGATCGCCATTTAACTATATCGGCGGCAATACACAAACAGATGCCCCGTTAATGAATAGTGAATGTGGCAATGTATGGGGTATTGAGGGTGGAGCGGGAGATAGCGATCTTGCTTGGCATTATCGTTATATGATGAATGAATTCCGTCGTCATGATAAGATGTGCGGTTTTGTATTTACGGAGTTCCGCGATGTATTAAACGAATTTAATGGCTATTACAGAATAGATGGCTCTGACAAGCATTTTGGATATGAATGGTTTGTACCAGGGATGACTTTAGCAGATTTGCATTCACCTGACTTTATTGTTATCGATGCTCCGCCTTGTCAAACTGTAGAGTCGGGGGCAGCTGTCTCCGTATCCTTGCTTCGTTCCAGCTTTGATGATGGTTTTCATGGACAGAGCTTGCTGCTGAAATGGGAGTTAACCTATGACAACCTGGGTGTCAGAACAACCTTAGAAGCTGGCTGTCGAAAGTTGGATTGGAACAGCTACGGGGTCGCACCAATAGAATCCTTGGATGTGATCATGCCTAATGAAGATGCTGTAGCCGTATTTGGTGTGCAGCTAACTACACTGGACGGTAAGACAGTGACGCGTAACTTTATAACCTTCGATGTTCGCAGCAGTAAGGTCAATGGGAGTAGTGAAGGCAACATTCATAGGATCAGCCTTCCGATTGATTCATTTGTTGAGAGTGAGTGGAAGCATTCTTGGAAAGCAATTCAAGATCACAAGGTTAGTGGTGGACCAAAAGGTCACTTCACCTACGATATCCAATTACCTGGGCAGCATGAACAAGCATTTATTCAAGATATTGAACTCATATTTGAAGCGAGTGCTAAATATTTGTTGTCACAGAATACAGCGGAAAGTATCATGCTTCAAGCTGGAATTGATATGATGCACGGTGCTGAAGCACATGTAGAGCTAAATCCTAATACTTACTTGATGACAGATGCAGCAAAGCATCCTTCCCGCTTAACGGTCTGGGTGAATGATCAGCTTGTTGAGATGATACCCCTATCAGACGATCCAGCGGATAGTCGTGGTGTGCTGTCCTGGCATTACCAAGAGGCAACCAGGCAGTTAAATGAAGCAGGCTCCTACGGTTACCTGTGCAAAGTAACTATACCAAGCAAAATTGCTGCTCAATTGAATCGTGACCGACAGTTCAAGCTACGATTGGAAACGGATGAGGGTGGTCTGGCGCTGTATGGTAGGAATGCTGGGCGGTATCCGATTGATCTGGTCATTCGCTATCGAGTAGAATAATGCTATGAAAGTCGTGGGGAATACCTCCACGGCTTTTTTTGCTATTTGCTGCTCTACAGCACCTTCCTGCACCAAAGTCACGCTCTAAGGATGATTATGAGAGTGTCGATTAATTAATATGGTGTGCGTTTTTATCCGTTTCAGTGCATATTTCAGTGGGCTGTACTACTATATCCCTTCCTTTTGACCTTTATCCCCTCGACTCAGCGGCATTGCGTGCAGAAAGACCTTTACAGTTACAGCAGCATGGA
>DFZX01000033.1 GCA_002383695.1 Caryophanales bacterium UBA4045 | reverse complement strand
AATGGCTACTACTGCCTTCACCATTCGGGACTCGCACCCTAGAGATAGCGCCCATGGTGGGCGCACAACAGAAACCGCTAATGCACTTGGCATTAGCGATATTCAAGAATTTTTGATTTAGGTAAGGTTAAAAGCGGATTGCTCTGTCATATCACAATATTACGATATACCCTTCCGTTCCATGCACACGAATCCGCTGCCCATCTTTGATCAGCTTGGTAGCATTCTCCACTCCGACAACGGCTGGCAAGCCATATTCACGTGCGATAACTGCTCCATGGGTCATCAGTCCACCCACCTCGGTGACCAGCCCTTTAATGGATACGAACAATGTTGTCCAGCTAGGGTCAGTGAATGTGGTGACTAAGATATCTCCAGCCTCTAGATGAGCATCCTCCATGCTTAAGATGACACGTGCACGTCCCTCTATCACTCCAGAAGAAACAGCAAGACCTGCAATGGCTTCGGCAGGAAGATTTTCTCTTGAATACTTACCCGCTATGCATTCACCGTCAGATGTGAGAACACGTGGGGGAGTTATCACGTCATAAAATTTGTACTCCTCCTTACGTTTGTTGATGATCTGTCTGGTCGCAAGCTTCGCTTGCTGCTCGACCATGCAACCTGCGTATTCCAGTTCATTCATGCGCACGACCTCGTGGAATTCTTCAAAGGTGAGATAGAATACGTCCTCTCTTTCATGAGCAACGCCCCTCTGTACGAGATGTTCGGCTTCTTTCAGTAAAGCCTGCTTATAAACGAAATAACGACTAATCATTCCGTATTTGGGATATTCCCGATAGCCGCTGAAATTCCGGATGATGTCGATCTTTTGCTTGGTTGCTTCGGCTTTCTGTTCACCATCTGGTATTTGCTTCAATCGAGCTAATAGCTCTTGTTCTTTATCCCAAGCTTCCTGTCGCCCTTGCTCAAATTTCCGATTTGCTGCATTCGGCTCAAAGTTCTTAATATTACTGAGAATCATCGGAATGAGTGTAGTTGGCTTCTCGCTCCAACGCGTTCTCGTCATATCGATCTCGCCGCTGCATCGCATTCCGTATTTATTGAGGTAAGCATAGATAGCATCCTGTGTTTCCTGTCCACCTTTTAACTTATTCAGTTCATCCAAAAAGCTATCATCTTTTACATGCTGCAAATAATCGATGACTTCTGGAAATGGGCGAATCACATCTGCGACATCGAGTAGCGCGAGACCCATCTCTGAGGTAATATTGTTCGGTACAGATTGGGAGAGCGTATCTGCTGCATGCTTAACACCTAACCACTCGCTCATCCTCTCATTGATCCATGATGAAGCATTCATTGCAGTCATTATCACACCCATATTACGAGGGTCGAATAACAGCTTCTTTAGCTGCTGGATATCTTCTAGAATAAAATCAAATAAATCGGATCCTGATTTCGTTCGGATGTTTTGTTGCAGCTCTTCGATCGATGCTTGACTTTTCTTGATTAGATCAGAAACGATCGTCGGATCGTTATCGATTTGCACCTGAGAACCCGCCTGCGGCATAGTAGCTTTCTTGCTTACATCGGGACTCTGTCCTTTGTAATCACCTGGTAACGATTTTATAAAGTCTCCTCGCTTTATGATGGTCATAAGTGCATCTTTGATCAGCGGATCGGATTTACCAAGGTTATCTAGTAGCATTATTCTGCTGTCAGGTGAAGATAGCATGTGTGTAACATCAACAAACAGCCTTCCGCCAGCTTTACGCATGGGTGCAGGAGTCGTTAACAGGTAGAACGACAATCCCAATGGTTTCATGCTGTCGGTCATCATCTGTTGGTGACCGACAGACACATAAACGTGATTTTCTTGATCATTCGCTTCAGGTATGGGGTATAAAGTTGTAATAGGGCGACTCTGAACGATATAGAATGTATCATCAACCAAACACCATTCAATATCTTGCGGGCTACCCAAATTACCCTCGATCTGTCTTCCGATGCGTGCCAATTCTAAAATTTGCTGTTCCGTGAGTGTTTGAGTATTTTGTTGTTCAGAATCAAGCTGCCGCGTAACTGTTCCGCCTTCTTCCAGTCCATAGATCGCCAACTTTTTGGTTGCTATCCGCTGATCGACGATTTCATCATTCTGTACTTTATAATGATCTGCGGATACCAATCCGGATACAAGTGCTTCTCCAAGGCCATAACCGGCATCGATGGATAGCAGCTTTCGGTTGGAAGTGATCGGATCAGCGGTGAATAATATCCCTGAAGCCTGCGGGAAAACCATCCTCTGAACGATCACGGATATATAAACCTGACTGTGGTCAAACCCATTCAACATTCGGTAGGTTACCGCACGATCTGTATATAAGGAAGCCCAACATTTGCTGATATGCTGCATGATGGCATCGATGCCGATGATATTTAAATAAGTGTCCTGTTGACCTGCAAAAGAAGCATGCGGCAAATCTTCAGCAGTCGCACTAGAACGTACCGCATAAGCATATCGATCACCAAGCTGGGAGAGATAGTGAGTAACTGCTTTCACAACATCGGAAGGAATTTCTACTTCCATTATGATTTGTCGAAGCTTCCTGCTGATTTCACCAATTTGAGCTCGATCTTCTACCTTCAGCCTTGTTAATTGATCCAACCATGCTTGAAACGTCTCATTTTGTTCGATAGCTTTTTGATATCCCACCGTTGTAACACAAAATCCATCTGGTACTTGTATGCCTTCAATTTTTGATAATTTCGCTAAATTCAACCCTTTTCCACCAACGAGCATAAGCTGTGAGCTTTCCATTTCCTGAAAACCGAGAACCAAGGAACTCATTCCATATCTCCCCCCTCGTTAAAGTTCTACTGCATTCTAGCAGTAAAAAATGAGCAGAAACAGTCTATAATCATAATTTTTTATATGCTATAATTTGTTTAGGAAGAGATTATTATCTGCGTTTAGAAAGAAAAAATTCGCATTGAGGTCCGAATTGGACTTCTCTGCGATTTTCATTGTTATAGAGAATTCATAGATACTTAGATACAAACGAGGAGGTTTTCAACTTGAAAAAACAATGTATAGCTTTATCCTTAGCAGCAGTCTTATTTCTTGGAGGTTGCTCCATACTTGAAGATGTAACTAACACAGCAACCTATGTGAAAGCAGCAACTAATTATGCCAACGAAGTAGATACCTTTGTAAGCGAAGTCCCCACTCTTGCTGAGCAAGCTGTTAATAATAAGGAAACATTATTGGAACTCGAAACAAAGCTAGAGGAGATGAAGGAGGATATAAAAACGTTTAGTGAGCTTAAAGCACCAGCAATAGCAGATGATCTCCATCAGCAAATTGTAGAGCAGAGCCAAAAATCCAAAGAAGGAATTGACTCACTCTTAAACAAGATAAAGGATGGCAAGCTTGATCCTGCTAGGCTTAAGAATATAGAAATATTCGAGTCCTCACAGGGGATAAAAGATATCATTGAACAAATCAAACAATTGGGACAATAAGTAAATTACACCTTAGCGTGGAATTCCCCCGCCATATACACCGATAATATGATCTTCCTTAAGGAGCTTTCCATGAAAATTGTAGATGTAGTCGGCGCAGTTATATGGAATGAGCACAACGAAGTGCTGTGTGCACTAAGGTCACAAGCGATGTCCTTACCAGGACTGTGGGAGTTTCCGGGCGGCAAAATAGAAATCGGTGAAACCCCGCAAGAAAGCCTTATTCGAGAAATCCAAGAAGAGCTAGACTGCGTAATTAAAGTGACAGAATTCGTAGCAGAAGTGACTTATGAATACCCGACTGTCATCGTAAGACTAATTACATACAATGCAACTATTATCAATGGAATTCCTACACCCAAGGAACACGAGAAACTCCTTTGGTTACCTATTAAGCAGCTGACGACATTAGAATGGGCACCTGCCGATTTGCCGACGATTGATGAAGTGATGAAGCTTTCCAACTAGGTGTGATCTAAGAATTTACTGCCTCGTGGATTCAAGATCGATTATAAATTCCTTCCTAACAATGCCCCCACTCGTTGTGCCATGAAATGGGGTTCACTTCATTGTTAATATTTTAGAGCCACGATGTTAATCATGTAGAGCCAGCATCTTTCTAAGGTCTCTCATACAATCTGAAGTCGTTATACAAAAATTTAGACTGTCTCTAACTGTTATTCTATTGAACGTTACAGTTAGTTTAGCAACCATCGGGTCAATGGTTTATCATCCCAAATTTGTACTTCTATGTACCTCTCTGGTCCATTATTCCCTAGGGGATTCCACTCCTGAGGTAATCCGAATTCTTTTATAACTTCATTAATCTCATTTATTGTATAAATTTGACCTCGATATTTCTTCCCGTCCTGGTATCTCATCGTTGGAAACAAATCTCCATATGTAAAGCTGATGGAATAAGGATCGAATTCTTTAATAGGTATGTAAAGTTCCTTCCCCTTAACAAACCACTCCAAGAGCCACGGACATTCTCCAATAGTCATATAATGCGGATAATATCGAATAGGCTTTCCGCCTTTTAGTATAAACAGTTCTCTTGCCTTTGCTTCAAGACTTCGTCGAACTATTAGATAGTCCGCGGATCTTTTACTGGCGAATCCTTTATTCTGGACCCGAATATCGTTAAGTATTCTCTCCGCTTCCTCTGGTTTTAAATCTGATAAATTTTGAAAAGGTCCTGTTGATTCATCAAAATAATGGTATAGAAAATTCATCATTAATAACCTCGTAAAATGTTAGTTACACTCGATACAATCATACCATGAGGAAGCCCTTCTGGTATTAAACTAACGTATCCGTTCGTAATGAATCAACTCAATCAGTTCCTCTTAATAACCATCTTTGAAATGGAAATACATCATGGCAGTCAGGTTTTCCCGGCAAACTCCCATGCCTTGCTCAACCCTTTCCCTCCGATCGTTGCAGCGCCCCGACCAGTTCTACAAAGTGACGCCCGCGCTCTTCAAAGTTGCTGTATTGGTCATATGCAGTGCAGGCAGGGCTCAGCAGCACAGTGTCACCCGGTACGGCCAGCTTGTGTGCCTGCGCCACTGCCTCAGCCAGACCTTCGCAGCGAACAATGGGCGGGCACCTCGGCACTCCGCGCGCCGCAGACTCGATTTGACTGGCCGCTTCGCCGATCAACAGCAACACCTTTACATGATCAGGCAGCAACCGGGCCATCTCGTTAAACGGTACCTTCTTATCTCGCCCGCCAGCGATCAGCAGCACTCGGCCTACGTGTGCATGCAGCGTGGCAACGGTACGGGCGGGGCTGGAGCCGATGGAGTTGTTGTAATAATGCACGCCGCCCACAGTTGCCACCCACTGGTTTCGGTGCTCCACGCCGACGAAAGTGCGCACCGTCTCCAGAATTGCCTCGTCCGGCACGGTCCCCCGCACGGCGGTCATGGCGGCCATGACGTTTTCCACGTTATACCACCCCGGCAATCGAATGTCACGGATAGGCACCAGTCCGTCGATCACGTCATCGTGGACCATGTGCCCGCCGAAGTACTTGGTCCGCCCCCGCCCTCGCAGTGCAGCGGTTGCTTGATTGTCGCCGTTGAGGACGGCAAGTTCGCCAACCCTCTGAAAATCCAGCAGGCGGCGCTTGGCGGCGATATATTCATCCATATCGCGGTGCCAGTCGAGATGATTGGGCGAGAGGTTGGTGATCACCGCCACATGGGAAGAGCGCGTCATGTCCATCAGCTGGAAGCTGGACAGCTCGACCACGCATACGTCCAACGGCGACATCTCGCCCGTGCGCGTCAGCAATGGCGTGCCAATGTTGCCGCCCAGATGCACTGTACGCCCCCCGTTGGCCAACATGTCAGCAATCAGCGACGTGGTGGTGGTCTTACCGTCCGAACCGGTCACGCCGAAAATGGGACATGGACACAGCGCGAAGAACTCCTCCATCTCACTGGTCACACGGCTGCCGCCCGCACGGGCAGAGTCCAGTGCCGGATGGTCTGGACGCATGCCCGGAGTGCGGAACACCATGTCGCCCCCAACGCGATCCAGGTAATTCTCCCCTAGGTGCAACCTGACGCCCAGATTGTCCCATTCCTCTCGGGGCAGGGCCGGGTTGCGGTCGCGCACGGTGACGCGAGCCCCGGCCGAGCACAGCATCCGGATCAGTGGTGCGTTGCTGACCCCGACGCCGATGACGGTTACGTCCCGACCAGCCAGCGATTGGATATAGGTGTCAAAAGCAGGATTCATACGTACCTCCACTTAGGAAATGTTAGGGATAAATTCATTCTGCCCTAACTTACCTTCTCGGTTTAATTCGGTTTGCCAGTGTCGTACCAAATAAATCAAGCAATAACCCATTGAAGTGGATATCATTAAATCAAATATACCACAATTGGAACTATCCTGCCCGTTAACGCAGCGAGGCCACGGATGGTGTTTATCAGCGGCCTCTTCGTGTGTTTATGAAACTCTTGTCCCCGTTTATTCAATCTTCTGGATTTTCCCAGCCCTCATCTAGTATAAACTTGCCCGTTTTATCTCTAATAAAAGCAGTACCTGGTGGAGCGTCAAGAAACTGGATAATATCCGAATCATAATTGCAAATCGTGTTGACTTGATATACGGCGTGATTCTCTGGATTATTCATATAATCATCGTCCTCATCACCCGCCATAAAACGCCAACCGCTATCTGGGTTATTTGGGTTCGGTTCTTCTCTGTACATGAATCCAACTATGCAGCCATCTACTGTAATCCTATCGGTTGCAATACATCCCTCGTTAGAATCGATCAACTTTTGTATCTTATCTCCAGAGATTTTATACTTTTTCCTTCTGTTAAACCCAAACATGATATCCACCTCTTTTGTGCTATTATTCCATCTCTCCAAATATTCGTGAAGCATTCGTGCTATCCTGCCCGTTCGTAGCCACTTCTGGTTCCATCAGCTGTCATCATTAAGCTCTTGTTTCCGTAGCACAATAAAAAACTCACAAAGTTATTCACCGCTTACAATAGCTTCTGCTTCTATCTCCACTAAAAGTCTTGAGTCAATAAGTGCTTTAACTTCAACCATTGTGGCAACAGGTTGAATATCTTTGAAAAACTCTCCATGGGCTTTCCCAATCTCTTCCCATTTTGATATATCAGTTACAAACATTCTTGTTCTAACAACATCTGTTAAATTCGCTCCCACTTTTTGAAGTGCTTCTTCTATGGTTTTTATAATGCTTTTCGTTTGTTCGTAGGCACTCCCTACTCCAATAACTTCACCATCTTTCATAGCAGTTGTACCTGCGACTTCAACACGATTCCCTACACGAATGGCTCTGCAATATCCAACAACTGGCTCCCAAGGGGAACCAGTAAAAACTCTTGTTCTTTCGATCATTTCCTAATCTCCTCTCCATAACGTATAAACAAATATTACCATATCCTCGTGTAAATTTATTACGTAATTCTTCCAGTTAGCGGAGAAGGCTACCAATCATAGCGATTAGTAGCACTCTAATGATGTGCATTGAACTCTCGTAATCCGTTACTTTAATGTTTGCTCCTTTTAGTTCTATGGAATTAGGGTTTCATATTGTATTCCTTATTCATGATTTCCAAAAGGGTTTTTGCCCTGGATTTTCCGATTGTGTAGACTGTTTCCCTATTCGGAAGTTTCATAAGAGTCCCTTGTCTGGAGTGTTCACTAACCCAGAGATAATATTGCTTATTTCCTAATGTGAATTGGAATGGGTTGGTGCTACCAGGGGTGGTAAAATCCACTACACCTGGTTGTTTATCAGCAAATCGAACAGCATAGGTAAATTGTTTTACCGCTTCTTTATCTTTTATCACACGCTCAGAATCAGGTAGGACTTCAGGTAGGACTTCATAAATCTTAACTATTTTATTTACAACTACCTGGCTTTCAGTTACTCGTAAAAATAAATAACTTGTAGTTGATACGATGACCATAACGATAAATAAAGAAATTAGGATAGCACGTAATTTCACTTTCATGATATCCCCCTCTTCAATGGTCGCTTTTCACTTGATTTCCAAATCCCTTTTAAATAATTGACATTGTGTTAAACTCCCGTTAGCGGAGCGGAGAGCTTCACGGCGTAGCTCCTGGTATTAAGCTCTCGTACCCGTTCGTAATGACATGATCATGGTACCCATTATTGTTAGCCACATCCACAATAGGAAGAGCGGAAGAAATATAGCAAGAACCATTATCAAGATAAATTCACCAACACTAAAATTCCAGTATTCATATATACGACTTCTTCTTTGCTTTTGAAATCAGATGTTGCATAAAAATTACCGATTACCACATCCGAAGGCAAATTCAGTTTTAGCGAGTTAAACTCCCCTTACCGAGGGAGCACAATCACTGAAGCGGGGCTGCTGATCAAATTCTCGTAACCCTTAGCAGTAATGTATAGGGTTTCTCCAGCAATCAGTGGAGAAGAGAAGTATATATGAAATATGCCCGTAGACTGGCCAGCTCCAATGATTGTTCCATCTGATCGTTTAATCTCGACAAAAGCATCTTCCATTGTCATTCCTGAAATATACGCTGTATCCTCATATACGTTTATCGTTATCATCGGTGTTTCTGTGGCCATAGTAGCCGCAACTACCGTAACGTATGTAGGATCACTGATCGTCTTATTGTCAGCGATCGCATACACCATAAGCTGTTCCCCAACAACAAAGGGAGCATGATCACCTAGATATACACCAAAGGTATTGCCTAGATTCTGATGAAACTTAGCTATTAAGGTTCCGTCTGATTTATAGACAGTAATTTGGTTGGACCAATCCTCGACTGTTCCACTGATTACCATAGTACCTTCATAAACCGTACTCGTTACTGTCGGAGCTGCAGTTTTTGGTCTTTCCACAACATTTACTTCTATTCTCTCACTTTCCCATCTACCTCTTACTCCGTCAACCGTTAGAGTAATATACAACTTATCATTGTGTTTGAGCACTATGCCGGGGTTATACTCATTCAAATTAATCACGAAAGAAGAGAATTCGATTGGAGGGGTATTGAGAACCGTTCCATCTGCCAATTCAACTGTAATCGTGTACGGACCATCCCAATTATTAACGAAGCCATTCAGATTTCCGTAATCAAGTAAGACAGTGTCCACATGGATTTCTGGCGCTAGCTCTTCAATAATTAGATTGGGTAGGGTGCGAGTCTGACCTGCTGTCACTTCAAATTCCTCATCGTAGTAAATCAAATATCCAATATGTGCTGTCACGAGGTAAGTTCCTGGAGGTATGTTGCTAAATGTATATTTTCCAAGCGTGTCAGTTGTCGTATTATAGGATCCTGTTGTCCCATTCCTACCCTCTAGTCGTATATATACATCATTAATAGCTAATAGGTTTGGATTGTCATAGCGTAAATAGAGTAAAGCTCCTTTAACTACTCCATTCGGATTTGTTATTATTACTTCACCGCCGGAAGTATCGCCGCCCCCAATAGGACCTCCACCACTAGGAGGAACTCCGCCAAAATCACCACCTATAGGAAAAGCAATAATTCCGCTGCTGGGTAGTTTAGAATTTATGCTATCTTCTGTCTTGATAACGTCTTTAATTATTCCTTCTCCTGTTACAGTAACCTCACTTTTCAAATGTAATACGTGTATAACTACACCCTTACTAATATGAATAATGGGTATAACTAGATTCTCTTGGATGATAAAGCTACTAATACTACCTGAATCAACTCTAAACTCTTCGACATTACGGGCAAGGGTAATTTTATCGAGATCGCCATCAATCGTGATTTTATCTAAGGTGTTCAATTCGGGTGGAATTTCCAGATTAATAAAGCCCTTATCTGTCAGATCTTTCTCGACGATATGTGTATTCGATCGCAATTGAACATTCTGAACATTCGTCGAGCCCTCAGCAATCACTCGTACAGCGCCTGATACACGATTCACATACAAGTAACCTATCTGACTATCCTTGAGATGAATGCTATGGATACCACCACCCTCAATACGTGTTGTACCTATAACCTCAACTTGATCGATAGACACATCTCCATCACCAATTTCTTTGGAAAATAGTAGGTTGCCAGAAATCCGCATATTCTTGAGGGTAACGTCGGGAGATTGGATGATGACATCACCATAGACTTCCTGTAATTCTACATCCCCATAGTCACCAGGCTTGTCATAGACGATCGTTCGCTCTCGGAGAGCACTTGTTAGAGCAACAACCACTTCAGCACGTGTCATACGACGCTCAACTTGGAACGTCCCATCTTCGAACAAAACCATAATATGGTGAGTTACCACATTATAGATAGCAGCTTTACTCCATTGTGGAATGTCGTCGGAAGTATGAAGTGTCGTGGCCATAGAGTTATCCTCAGGTATCAGCTTTAGAATATTGGATAGTACTGAGGCTACCTCTTGCCGTGTAATAGTCTGATTGGGCCGGAAAGTAAGATCGGGGTATCCATTCATGTAACCCTGTGCTTTTGCCTTCTGTACATCAGGGTACACCCAATCTGATTGTTTCACATCCTTATATTGAACAGGCTGTTGCTCTGAATAACCGAAAGCTGTATTCACAAGAGCCACAAATTCCCCTCTAGTAATCTCCTTATCGGGTCGAAAGGTATGATCGGGATAACCTGCTATCATTCCGTTATCAATCCACTCTTGAACTTCCTCTTCAGCCCAATGGCCATTTAAATCCTCAAACTTAACACCTTGAGCATTCATACTAACATGGGAGATCAATAAAATTAATATAATTACTGAGTAAGCCCTTAAGAAAAATTGCTTCATCGCTACACTGAATG
>DFZX01000026.1 GCA_002383695.1 Caryophanales bacterium UBA4045 | reverse complement strand
CGCCATGCGTGGCGCACATAAAAAAAAGCGCCTCATCCCAAAAAAAGGGACGAGAAGCTTAAAATCTCGCGGTACCACCCTCATAACGAAGCAAGCCTACAATGCCTTAATCTTCATCACTCGAAAATTGTTTAACGGTAATTAACCGACCATCTCTATTCTACAGTGATTACTCAACCGTATTTCAAGCGGTACTCTTGGGTGATATTCCATTGTGCTCGAACATCGGGCTTACACCACCCCCGACTCGCTAAGGTTCAACGCTACCATGTACTTATCCCAATCAACGTTTTAGTCATCTAATCTTGAAGTAAATATAACGAATTGAAACATCAATGTCAATTACTCTCGCGGTCGCTGCTAAGCTGAGGGACATCGATAGCTTCCAGAGAGTCCCAGCTCTCTTCCTTGAGAATCTCAATCTGTGCTTCAAGCAGAGAACGGAATCTTGTCCGATAAATCATCGACTGTTTCTTCAGCTCTTCCATCTCAATCGCAATTCTTCGTGATTTGGCTAGTGATTCATTGATGATACGGTCTGCATTCTTCTCAGCCTCACGGACGATAAGCTGAGATTCTTTCTTGGCATTGCTCTTCAGCTCGTCTGCAGCATTCTGAGCAACGATAATCGCTTTGCTCAGTGTCTCCTCTATGTTCGTGAAGTGACCTAGTCTTTCTTCAATAGCAGTCAATGAGGTTTGCAATTCCTTATTCTCACGTATGAGACCTTCATAATCCTTAATAATCTGATCTAGAAACTCATTGACTTGATCCTCATCATAGCCCCGCATTCTTCGGGAAAATTCTTTATTATGTATGTCCAATGGCGTTAATGGCATTGGTACACCTCCTGATTCCTATTTCTATATTTGGTTTAACCACGCATTTCTCATTAACTGATTTCGACAATATAACACGAAATCCTGCAACATCCCCTTGAGAATCTATACATATTTTGCAATTGTAAGGCGGATTCTCCCCTTTTTGGTCTCGCCTTGAACCGTAGTCAGGACAAACCGTCCAAAGCCTTTCATGGAAATCGTATCTCCTTCAGCGAGTGTACGTGAAGGGTCCTCTTCAACCTTCCAATTCACCTTGCAACGACCGGCCTTGATTGGCGCCATTACCTTTGCACGACTTAACCTGCATACATCAGAGACGATTCCATCTAGTCGCATGGATGCAACAGACAAATTCATCTCCTGAATCTTAGGGATAATTGGTATAAATTGATTGAGTGGTGCAATTGATGTCATCACATGAACACGATGAACCTGCTGTAGGTGTATATCGATAAAATCCGCAAGCTCTTCTGTTACTATGCAATGACAGCCCTGTTCTGAAACGTGCAAATCACCAATTTTCTCTCTCTTTAATCCCAGCCCAAGCATTGAGCCAAGATAATCACCGTGATCGAGTTCAGCAATCTTCGCATCGCTGGATTCAACGATCAACAATCGTATACCCATATCTTGTGATTCTATATCCATATAATCAGGCGCGATAATTGCCCGCTGTCGTTCAGCTTGCGCAAATCCACCATCTAGCTTCATCTGCAGGTCAGGATAACGACGTACCAATGCTTCTACAATCTGAGCTTGTCTCGGATCAAGAAAATCTGTACGTCTAAGCTGATGCTGAGATGCTGTCCGTTCAAGCCAGTCAACCATCTTCTCAACAAAACCACGCTCATCCGGGTGATAGTGCGACAGAATATTAACGTTCATCAGCCCGGTATAATAAAGCTGACAATCGCAATAATTCCCCACACGAGATACTTCAGCGCAAATAATGCGACAATTGGTGAGATGTCGATCATGCCTCCGATAGGGGGGATGAACCGACGGAATGGTGCCAAATAAGGCTCAACCAGCTTACCTAACCATTCACCAATAAAGCTTTCGCGTGCGTTAGGAAGCCATGACATTAGAACATAAGCAATAAGCATAAAAAAGTAAATTTGCTCAAGCGTTAATAACAAACCTATGATTGAATCCTGCAATTATTAGTTCACCTCGATTTTTTATAGTCCATATCGCCATCCATAATTTCTGTGATTGCTCCTTGTATCTCAACCGATTCGGGCGTACACAAGAATATATTCTGTCCCACCTTACTGATTCCACCATTCAACGCATATACGGTTCCACTAAGAAAATCAATAATCCGTGTTCCTTGATCTGATCTTACTCTTTGCAAATTAACCAGAACAGGTCGTCGAGCACGTAAATGGTCGGCAATTTCTTGCGTATCCTCATAAGATCGAGGCTCACTAAGCACCATCTTCGTTGGTTTTGCAGAAGGTAATCCGACAACATTACCCTTATTCTTACGCTGATCTGCAAAATTGTATTCCGCGTCAGTATCAGACTCATCTACACGAACACGTTCGATTAACTCCTCTTCTTCTTGAAGTCCTAGGAAGCCCCATAATTTACCCATTACACTCATACCTCCAACCTCCATATCAACCTTGATCACAGTTGCACCTACTTACCCGAATAAGACCGAACCCAATCTTACCCATGTAGAGCCTTCTTCAATTGCTATTTCAAAATCATTAGACATCCCCATGGATAGGTGATCTATCGAATAATCAATAACCGCACGCGCATTCAGCTCATCTCGCAGATGACGTAAAGCTTTAAAAACAGGTCTAGTATGCTCGGGAATAACCTCATGTGGTGCCATTGTCATCAATCCAACAATCCGAACATTAGGGTATTGATTCGACGCAGCGATAAAGGAGAACAATTCATCTGGAGACAGACCATATTTGGATTCCTCGCCAGATACATTCACCTGAACAAAAGCTTGGATCAACACATTCATTTGCGCTGCTTTCTTATCTAGCTCCTGTAGAAGTGAGATACGATCGAGCGAATGTATATATGCGAATCGTCCTACGATATCTTTAGCTTTATTCGTCTGTAAATGTCCTATGAAATGCCAAGTTGCGGTATCTCCAATTTCTTCCCATTTCGCTTTAGCGTTCTGCCAACGATTCTCTCCGAGATGATGAACCCCGCATTCGAGTAATGATCGAGTGACAGATAAGTCGACATACTTGGTAACACCAACGATATTGATCTCATTCCGATTACGTTCTGCTCGTATACAAGCTGCTTGAATCCGCTCTTCTACAAGGGACAATTGCTCTTTAAGAAACAATGGTTATCATGTCACCTCAGCCTTCCAACCAATCCAAGCTGTCATTCTACCGGTTTGTCCATTCTCAGCTCTGTGTGAATAGAATAAGTCCGTATTACAGCTCGTACACCATTCAGATATTTCGATGTTTGTAGGTAATATTCCTGCTCTTATCATAAACTGTCGGTTTGTTTCTTTCAAGTCCAGCATATAACGACCATTGTCTTGCTTAGCTGGTCGTTCACCATCAAGCTGTTCAATGACCATATTGTTTACTTCATAACAGCATACGCCAATGGATGGACCGATTGCCGCAAGCATATCTGTTGGTCGGCTTCCAAACTCTCTGTACATGGCTTCGATCGTCCGTTCTGCCATATGTAAGGCTGTTCCTTTCCAGCCCGCATGCGCCAACCCAATCGCACGATGTACAGGATCGATAAAGTATAAAGGTACACAATCCGCGAAGAAAGCAGTGAGCATTACTCCTATTTCATTACTGATTAGAGCATCGGTATCCTGTATAGCTTGGTCACGTGAATACTTGCCCGCACCTTTATCATGCTTGCTTACCTTCCTGATCAGATTACCATGTACCTGCTCTGCACAAGTCCAAGCGTCGAATGCAAATCCAGCATGCGCCGCAAGAAGCCTTCGATTCGATATGACATCTTCGATTCGATCTCCCACATGAAGAGCACAGTTTAATGAATCCATGGGCTGCTGACTAACTCCGCCTAAACGTGATGTGAATCCTACTGACAAACCATCAAATTTATCCATCCACCTATCTATTCGAAATGAAGGGTCTTCCTGCTTATGATTTACAAAAGCCTCCACATTACCACCACCCAGCCTTAGATACACTTGTTCCCATTATTCTAACACAAACAGCATGCTTTAAGCACGATATGACCGCGTATAATCATGAACAATCTCACTTTCCTCGCCATGATAAGCCCTTCCTTCATCTAATTTAACTAAGACAACATCCAATCCAATCTTAATAATATTCTTCCAAGGAATGATAATTTCAGTTCCTCCACCTAACAGGCCGAAAAAACGGCTAGCATTGGGTACAACGATGGATTCAATTCTTCCTTGACGCAAATCCAACTCCAGATCACTAATCTGACCGAGCTTTTTACCATCCACTATATTAATTACATCCTTTGTTTGAAAATCAGATATCTTCACAGAGCCACCACATTTCTCTTCTAATATCACTTATTCCTAGTATATGTGCCCTGCATGTAAAATGCCCGCATAAATAATAAAAACCGTTCGCAAGTTTACGAACGGTTCATCTTCATATGTTCATGCTAATTGTTTCTTCATTGTGATTTCACATGCTTCTGCATCTGGGTAATTGCAGATTTCTCTAACCTTGAAACCTGTGCTTGGGATATACCAATTTCGTCGGCTACTTCCATCTGTGTTTTCCCTTCGAAAAATCGCATGGAAAGTATCATTTTTTCTCGCGCATTCAGCTTTCTAAGACCTTCACGCAAAGCAATTTCTTCAATCCATGACACATCTTTATTCCGATCATCACTGATTTGATCCATCACATAAATTGGATCTCCACCATCATGGTAGATAGGCTCGAACAATGAAACTGGATCTTGAATAGCATCAAGTGCAAAAACGATATCTTCCTTAGGCACATTCAATTCTTCAGCAATTTCCATGATCGTCGGCTCACGACTGTTTCTATTAGTCAACATATCACGTGCCTGCAAGGCTTTGTATGCAATATCTCTAAGTGAACGTGATACACGAATTGGATTATTATCGCGCAGATAGCGGCGGATCTCCCCTATGATCATGGGTACCGCATACGTTGAGAATCTTACATTCTGACCCAAATCGAAATTATCGATTGCCTTCATTAATCCAATACATCCAACCTGGAATAAATCATCCACAAACTCTCCACGATTATTAAATCGTTGTATGACACTGAGCACGAGACGCAGGTTTCCATTGACCAGTTTCTCTCTTGCTGATCGATCATTTAGTGTTTGCAACTGCACGAATAGTCCGCGCATCTCTGCGTTATTTAGTACCGGAAGCTTCGCGGTATCAACACCACATATTTCGACTTTGTTACGCATCCTGTGAATACCTCCCAAGGAGAAACATTAATGTTAATTATCCCCGAGGTCCGTCTTTTTATTCCTTCGCTCTTAGACCATCTTATTAAATTCCTTACGCAATCTTTTGATAATACGCTTCTCTAACCGAGATATATAAGATTGTGATATGCCAAGCATATCAGCAACATCTTTCTGAGTTTTCTCTTCACCATCTTGTAATCCGAAACGTAATTCCATGATCAGTCGCTCTCGTTCCGATAGCTTATCCAGCGCTTTTTTTAACAGCTTACGGTCAACCTGCTCTTCAATATTACGATAGATAATATCATTATCAGTTCCGAGTACGTCGGATAATAACAGCTCATTCCCATCCCAATCAATATTAAGTGGCTCATCAAAGGACACTTCCGTTCTGACCTTACTATTGCGTCGCAAATACATAAGGATTTCATTCTCGATACAACGTGATGCATAGGTGGCTAGTTTAATTTTCTTCTCAATATCGAACGTATTAACCGCTTTAATCAGTCCAATTGCTCCTATTGACACGAGATCTTCAATGTTAATCCCTGTATTCTCAAACTTTCTAGCTATATAGACAACAAGCCGTAAATTTCGTTCAATGAGTACCGCTCGAATAGCTGCATCACCTTTGGGTAGCTGCTCCAACAGATAGACTTCCTCATCACGAGATAATGGAGGAGGTAAAGCTTCACTACCACCGATGTAATAGAGCTCTTCACTCTTTAGCCCTATCTGATATAACATTCGCAAATAATAAATTTTCAATACCAATTTCCACTTCAATAGCACTTGGCTTTCCTCCTAAATTTTTATGATTGCACTAAGATTGGATGGACTAAAGCCTGATAACTCCCATTCGCACTCAATTTACCTCCATCTAAGGCAATTAGCACCTTCTTTGTTTCAAATGTGTTCTGATCTATGGTTATCACCACCTTGTCCGGCTTCAGTGCTAGCATGAATTGTGTTCCTCGGTTTATACCTCGATATGGAATTAATCTTAAACGGTCGCTCCATGCAAATTCCCCATCCTCCATATCAGATATGATCAGATCCACTTCATTGCTGCGAATCCGTCTAACCCACTTCGCTGGTAATTGCTCTATCCATTGCTCGCACTCCATTACCATCACTGGGGTTCGTGTTAACGGATCATACAATTGGTTACCCGTGTCAACTAATCCCTTGCAGCACCTAATCGTATCATCGATTTCCACTCGTACTTCTGCTGTATATGATGCTAATGCTTCAGTTCGCAACGACGACTTAAACACAGAACGGAAGAAGATTAGTGAGCCAACGAATACAGGGAACGCCATCCATAATCCACTTTCAATAGCAAACGCGGTTGTCCCTGATGGAGATAGTAGAATTCCTCTCATGACCTCTCCAGAGGATAATAGAAGGTAATGAACAGCGAACACTGATCCGGCAGTAGCAACATGTATAAGGTAAAACATTCCTATATTTCGCAAATAATGCTGTAAACTAACAAATCCAAAAGCAATAAACACTAGAATGAAGGAAAAACCAATCTTAAAGAATACGGTAAATAGTAACGAGAAAGCAGGGAAGAACATAAGAATGGTATAAAGTGCTCCGATGATCGAAGCTACAATAATTCGCCAATATCGAATAGGTGTGCGCCTTATGCCCGCTGTCACCATTAGCATCGCCGCATCAAATAATACATTGGTTAGAAAAATCAGATCTAAATACACACTGACTGATTTCATTATGGTGCCGTTCCTTTCCGTCTCTCACGGACTGAACCTAGTATATCCTAAGGAATTTTCAAAGACTGTCGGAACACGCTGTCGAGAAAACATGTTTTTGGACAGAAAAAAAGAGGACCACCTCCTCGTTTTTAAACGAAGAGATGGTCCTCTTTTATAGGTTTTTTAAGTTATTCATCCATGGATTGTTTACCACGGTTACGTAAAAAGGTTGGGATATCCAGCTGATCATTAGAAGGCTGAGTACCAAAAGGTCTAAGTGGTACAGATTTAGTTTCACTGGATTCTGATGAGCTTGGCTGACTTGGAACTTGATGAATCGGTTGCTGGGAATGATTAACGGTTGCTGGACGTCGATCTTGAGGTGCATAAGCTTTATGCTCGAAGCCTGTTGCAATAACTGTCACCTTAATATCATCCTTCATTTCCTCATCAATAATAGCCCCGAATATCATATTCACATCTGGGTCAGAAGCTGCAATAACAATCTCAGCTGCTTCATTAACCTCGTAAAGACTAAGGTTGGCACCACCAGTAATATTCATGATAACACCACGTGCACCCTCAATGGATGTTTCTAACAATGGACTCATAATCGCTTTCTTCGCCGCTTCAGCAGCACGGTTCTCTCCAGAGGCCACACCAATACCCATTAATGCTGATCCGCGCTCCGTCATAATGGTTTTCACATCGGCGAAGTCTAGGTTAATTAAACCTGGAACAGCAATTAAATCAGATATACCTTGTACGGCTTGACGCAAGACATTATCAGCCTCATGGAATGCTTCGATCATCGGTGTCTTCTTATCGACAATTTCTAACAACCGATCATTAGGAATGACAATAAGCGTATCTACTTTTTCCTTTAACGATGCAATACCTTGCTCAGCTTGAAGTGCACGCTTGCGACCTTCGAACGTAAAGGGGCGAGTTACAACGCCTACTGTGAGTGCACCACATTCTCTAGCGATCTCTGCGATGACTGCTGCAGCACCAGTTCCAGTGCCTCCGCCCATTCCAGCTGTAACGAATACCATATCAGCATTACTTAATGTGTTATTAATTACCTCGCGAGATTCCTCAGCAGCCTTCTTGCCCACATCTGGATTTGCTCCCGCGCCTAATCCTCTAGTAAGCTTCTCACCGATCTGTAGCTTCTGCTCTGAACGCGCCATGTGAAGGGCTTGTGCGTCGGTATTCACAGTGATGAATTCTACATTCTGAAGACCAAATTCGATCATACGATTGACAGCGTTACTTCCGCCACCACCTACACCGATAACCTTAATTTTGGCCATTTGGTCCATGTCTACATCAAATTCCAACATAACAGGTATTGTCCTCCCTACCACACGAATATGTTATAACTAGAGATCTTCCCACAAGATACGTGGTGCAGACTCCTAAATAAACTCACTCAACCAATTTTTGAATTTCTCAAACATGCTCTGCTTACCTTTATCAGACGAAGTTACTTTCTTATTACCTGGATTCTTGCTATAGCCTGCCGAGCGGAGTCGCATATGCTTCGCCACATAATGAATAATCCCTACTCCAGCCGTATAAGAGGGGTCTCTTACTCCGATAAAATCCGGAACTGCAATTCTAACAGACGATTGGAGTTCATTCTGAGCAATCGTAATGACACCTGGCATAATTACAGAGCCTCCAGTTAATACATAACCTCCTGGCAGTTCTGTGAAACCTAACTTCTTCACTTCTTGACGGATTAATTGAAAAATTTCAGTTGTACGTGGCTCAATTATATTCGCAAGATCCACTTGAGAATATTCCTTGTCCGCATTACTGCCAATCTTAGTTACCTTAAATACCTGATCTGCACCAGCATCCTCAATAACCGCACACCCAAACTTTAACTTAATCTTCTCGGCAATTTCCGATTGTGTACGTAATCCTATGGATATATCATTCGTAATAAATTCTCCGCCGATTGGCAAAGATGAAATTGCGATGAGATTCCCTTGCTCGAATACGGAAATTGTTGTTGCCCCAGCACCAATATCAACAAGACAAGTGCCTAGCATCTTCTCGTCCTTCGATAAAGCTAACTGCCCCGCTGATAGAGACATGAGCAGAAGACCAGACAAGCGTAACTCAGCCCGTTCAATACAACGGACAAGATTATGAATAGCTGTTTTGGCACCAGTAATGATGGTCGCTTCTACTTCCAAACGAACACCAATCATTCCTCGTGGATCGTGAATCCCTTCTAAACCGTCTACCAAATATTGCTTTGGTACGATACCAATAATTTCCCTCTCAGGAGGCAAGGCAATTACCTTGGCTGCCTGAAGTACTCGTTCAATATCGTCGTGTCCAATCTCTCGATCTTCATTCGAGACGGCAACAACGCCGTGACTGGCTTGCAGACTAACATGATTACCTGCAATTCCGACATATACTTCCGATATTTGAATACCGACCATTCGCTCCGCGTGGCTAATTGCATTACGAATTGAAGTGACGGTTTTATCGATATCGACTATCGCACCCTTACGAATACCTTCTGACTCGGCTGTTCCAACCCCGATAATATTGATGGCTCCATTATTGATTTCGCCAATGATGGCACGGACCTTGGATGTACCGATGTCTAAACTAACAATGATGTCATTGCCGCTCAACCCGTGGCACCCCCCATTTCACTATAGATGAAATACGACATAGCCGTGTCCTCTTTAATGAAAGATAATATGTACATATTCAACATGATTTAAGGTTTCCCTCTTTTTGCTGTCATTATTTTCGTGTAATTGTCATCGTCTGTCGAATGCTGCAACTTTTACAAATTCTAGGTTGTATAGAAATTCATATCTAGTTAGTCGTAAATACACATTAATAATTTTAACATTAAATGAAATGTTTTAGTAGTGTTAATTCGTAGGTAATCGGAATCAATTTCACAATGCTAAAAGTAACCAATCATGAAATCTATTCTAGCGTTTCTCCATCTGATTGTGTGGAGTTATCCACAGGCTTTAACTTAGATTCATAGGATCGATAAGAATTGGCTTCAAGAAGTATAATTTCACCTGGTTTTTTCGCTCCAATAATTGCTCGCATAAACTCAATCTTATTAGGAAGGTAATCAATTGTCGTAATCACCTCGAAGCCTGATCGAGTATAGAGGCGAATTCGATCGGGATAGGAAGGCGTTGGATCCGGCTTTATCTGGGAAATATCCGATAATAAGGTTTGTGGAATATGACTTAATGATATGCTCAATTTCTTCTGATTGTCCAAGTTCTGTTCCCATTCGGTTAATACAGGCATTAATTTAATACTCTTCCCTTTGATTGGGATAACGATATTGCCATTGGAAAGCACGATACTCATCTTGCCATCTATGCCAATAAGATGAGCTACCTCATCAAATTCATTGATCTTAACTTGAATTTGTCCGGGGAAATGCTTTACAACCGTTACCCCCTCAACATTGGTTAACTGCATGACCCTCTTCTCAAGACGACTTGAGCTTGCAGAGAAGAAGGAATCCCCAATCTCTATGGATAAGGCTTGTCCAACCTGTTGGAGCTCCGTGTAATGATAGCCTTTGATTGCAATACTATCAATTTTACTGATAGAAGATCTGAAAAAAAGTACAACTAAGAGCACAATAAAGAACAGCAGAAGAAGATACATCACTTTCTTACCGCGATTTTTCTTCTTCTTCTTTGGCTCAGACAATCGAGGAATTCGTTGATTTGCCACTATTACACCTCTCTATGAGCTTGTTCATCATCATATCTGCTTTAAAAACAAGCTCTTCAGGTAAAACGACTTTACTATCCCCTCACTTCTCAAAGAGAAAGGGGATAGCACAGTTGAATTTATAATACCTTAGCTATTGATGTGGGTGTGTATCTATGAATCTTTGCTCCCAGATGGCTTAGAATCTTATCGATCTGTTCGTAGCCACGATCAATATGATGAACTTGCTCAATAATCGTAGTTCCTTGTGCTGCAAGACCTGCGATTACAATAGCTGCACCAGCTCTTAAGTCAGTTGCTTCCACAGTATTGCCATATAAACGCGGAACACCACGTATGAAGGCACAATTCAAGTCCTGTGTGATATCTGCACCCATCCGGGCTAATTCTCCTATATGCTTAAAACGACCCTCAAAGATAGTTTCTTTAATAATACTCATCCCATCAGATAATGCAAGGAACACCATAATTTGTGCCTGCAAATCTGTTGGAAAGGCTGGATACGGAGCAGTAACAATACGCTCTAGTGCGTGAGGGCGCTCTTTACAGCTGACACTTATTATATCACCGTCAATCGCAATGTTAACATTCGCCCTACGTAACACATGAATAATTGCAGTGAGGTGTGATGGATTCACATCTCTTATGATAATATGACCTCGAGTAGCTGCTGCAGCAACCATCAATGTACCAGCAACAATACGATCAGGGATAATTCGATAATGACATGTAGATAAACGACTTACACCCTTGACCATAATGGTATCCATTCCTGCACCGGTGATGCATGCACCCATACGGTTAAGCATATTCTGTAAATCTACAATTTCTGGTTCTCTAGCTGCGTTATGAATATAGGTTGTGCCTTCCGCAGTAGTAGCAGCCATCATAATATTCTCGGTTGCCCCTACGCTAGGAAAATCTAACATAATCTCAGTGCCAATAAGTCGATCTGCCCGACAAATAATCATGCCATCTCTTTCTTCTATGTTTGCTCCTAGTGCTTCCAATCCTTTAAGATGAAGGTCGATTCTTCGTGTACCGATTGCGCAGCCCCCAGGCTGATAGACCTGAACCTCCCCCGTCCTAGCAAGCAATGGACCCATGAGGAATATAGAAGATCTCATCAATGTCATTAGCTCTCTTGGAATATGGGAAGATCGCACATCGGTCGTGTCTAAGGTAACTCGATCCCCATGATGCTCCGCCCGACAGCCGAGTGCTGTCAGTATTTGTAGCATCACATCAATATCCAGTAATTTGGGAACATTCTCTATGATGTTTACCCCTTCTGCCATAATACTAGCAGCTAGAATAGGTAGTGCTGCATTCTTAGCTCCGTGTATGCGGATCGTTCCTGACAGAGGTTTCCCGCCTTCGATGACTAGTTTCTCCAATGTCTCACCTCCGTATTACCGTTCACCCACCACCATGACTTCTGGGATCAATTGTATTCCAAACCGCTCGAATACGCATGCTTGAACATGATCCATGAGAGTGAGAACGTCTTGAGCTGATGCACGACCACTGTTAATAATAAAGTTAGCATGCAGAGTCGACACTTCCGCTCCTCCAATAACGTAACCCTTGAGCCCAGCCTCTTCAATTAATTTAGCTGCATAATTCCCTTCTGGATTACGGAACACACTTCCAGCAACCGCGAATTGAAGAGGCTGAGTACGTAAGCGACGATCCTTGAAGGTGGCCATTGCCGCCGCAATCTCCTTGCGATCGCCATAGGACAGCTCGAAGATTGCTTCTGTGACAATAGCCTTAAGATCATCATGGAGCTTGGAATGACGGTAACTAAACCCAAGCTCGTCGACTCGTAGCGTTACTAGCTCTCCCGTATTCAGTAGTACTTCAGCCGATTTTAGAACGCTTGACATGTCGCTCCCATGAGCACCTGCGTTCATATAGATAGCTCCACCAACAGTTCCTGGAATGCCTCCAGCAAATTCAAGTCCAGTTAATCCTTGCTTGCCTGACATAACAGCAAGCTTGATCATACCGTAAGCCGCTCCAACATGAACCCTATGATCCTCAAACTGAAGTGTCTCTAGACCTTCTCCTAGCTTAATGACTACTCCTCGGTAGCCTTTATCTGTAACAAGGACATTAGAACCTTTACCCAGCTTAAACCAAGGTACCTGGTGCTCATACAGAATCTTCACCGTACGCACCAATTGATCTTTGGTAGTTGGGATTAGCAGAAAATCAGCTGGTCCGCCAATTTTCCATGTCGTATAAGGACCTAGAGGTTCGTTCGGCAGAATTTGACCGATATTCTCATTCTGGAGTGCAGTGATAACCTGTTGCATGGACCATCCTCCTTCTCATCAGGGGTTAGGGAGTCTGTCACAGCTATAGAGTATGTTATGTAAATGCGAATAGGAGTGTGACAACTGCCCATATTCGTTAACGACTCCATGCTGCTTCTTACTCTTTATACACTTCAAGCATATTGTTCAATCAACGCTACTATACGTTTGATGCTCTGTGTTGTTATGCTTTGCTCCATTCTTGCTACATAAGAAGTCCGGTTCTCATATACATCTATAATGGCTTGATATAAAGATGATTGTGATATGTCCTCTTCATATAATACACGACAATAACCCATCTTCTCAAAGGACTGCGCATTTAGAATCTGATCACCCCGACTGGCCTGCAAGGTTAGAGGAATCAGCAGCATTGGTTTCTTCAGTGCAAGAAACTCAAAGATGGAGTTGGATCCCGCTCGAGATACCACGAGGTCTGCCATGGCTAGGATATCGGGAAGTCCCTCATTAATATATTCAAATTGTTGATATCCTCTTGTAGCTTTGTGTAGCTCTTCGATATTACCTTTTCCACAAATATGTACAACTTGAAATCTCTTCAGAAGAACATCGAGACTCTCTCTAATTCGGCGATTAATGGCTTGTGAGCCAAGACTTCCACCCATCACCATCAGAACTGGTAGCTGTGTGTGAAAACCGCATCGCTCTCTCCCCCTACTAGCTTGACCTTCTACAATATCTGCTCGAATTGGGGAGCCCGTATATTCAGCTTTATGCTTAGGTAGATGCTCAAGCGTTTCTGGGAATGTCACACAAACCTTAGTGGCGAATGGAATGGATATACGGTTTGCAAGTCCTGGCGTCATATCTGATTCATGAATGATAACCGGAATACGATTTAATCGACTACCTAATATGACGGGAACCGATACAAAGCCCCCCTTGGAGAACACCATGTCGGGTTTTATTCTCCTAAGCAATCGATAGCTCTGCGCAACCCCAAGTAACACCCGGAATGGATCTTTCAAATTCTTCAGGTCTATGTATCTTCTAAGCTTTCCCGTTGCTATCGGATGATACTTAACATGGCCAAGTGACTCTATAATCTCTCGTTCTATTCCGGAAACCGACCCGATATATGCTACAGACCAACCCGCTTGAATTAAAGTAGGTATGAGTGCAATGTTCGGAATAACATGCCCTGCTGACCCACCGCCAGTTAACACTATTGTTCGCATGTGCGCCAAACTCCCCTCAATCAATACGAATTATCTTGCATACCGAGATATATTCAGTAATATACCAATTGCTGTTAGCATCAACGTCAGAGAGGAACCACCTGCACTGATCAGGGGTAACGTAATACCCGTAACGGGCATCATACCTGTAACTACGGCTATATTAATGATGACCTGCACGGCGACCATCCCCACGATCCCAGTTGCTAGTAGACTACCAAAGCTATCCGGCGCTGTAATTGCTGTACGCATGCCTCTCCATATTAACAACAAGAAGAGGAGGAGGACTGTTGCTGCACCTATAAATCCAAGCTCTTCGGCGATAATAGAGAAAATAAAATCAGTTTGTGGTTCTGGAAGATAGCTATACTTCTGTCTGCTCATTCCTAGACCGAGCCCAACAAGTCCGCCTGGACCAATAGCATATAACGATTGAATGATCTGATATCCTGCACCGAGAGGATCCTGCCACGGGTCTAAGAATGAAGTAATCCGTTGCAATCGGTATGGGGCTGCCGCGATTAAAGCTACGAAACCAACGAATCCCACAACAGCTAACCAAGCTAGATGTGAAAGCCGCGCTCCTGCTGTATAAATGATTAATAAGGTGGCCCCTAGTAACACAGAACCCGTCCCTAAATCGGGCTGAAGCATAATCAAGCCAAAGGCGAATCCTAAGATCAGCAGCATGGGGAGTACCTCTATTGAAGGAGGTAATACGTGAATCCGGTTCTGATAATACCCTAGCCATGAATACAATCATGGCCATCTTCATAAATTCGGAGGGCTGAATACCGAATGAAGCGATTCCTAACCAGCTTCTAGCCCCACCCCGTTCAACGCCAATACCAGGAATAAGTACAATCACAAGAAGGAAAAAACCGACAATCAACCCAAGGTTGGCTACCCTTTTCCACACATGATAGTCCACACGCATGGTGATCATCATTGCAATAACACCTAACACCGCAAAGATCAGCTGACGTTTCAAGTAATAGAAGCTGTCTCCAAAATCATGAAAGGCAAGAATAGCACTTGCACTGTAAACCATAATAACGCCTATCGTCAGAATCAACAAGGTGGGAATGATAATCCATAAGTCAGGTGCAGTTCGAGCTCTTGTCATCCGTGGACCTCCTACAGTCCATGCAACGATTGGCGATGGACAGATTCGAGCCCGAGGTATACTGAGGGTCGGCCAAAATATTACTTTCCACTTTTGTTGGCAAAATACCCATGGTTTATGGGTTCCTGCCAATGAATTAGTTGAAGTTATATTTTAGCCGATCCTAATTAGCTACGAACAGGCTCTATTAAAGGTTATGCACTGATGCTTTAAACATGCGTCCACGTTGCTCATAGGAGGTAAACATGTCCCAGCTTGCACAAGCAGGGGAGAATAGAATAACGTCTCCAGTCTCTGCAGATGCATAGGCAAGCTTTACTGCCTCATTCATCGTATCCTCGACACTATTAGCAGTATCGACGACTTTAATCGATCCCAACCGTGCTAACTCTGCCACTCGCTGCAGCTTAAACTTGGTCTCACCAAGCAGAACTACAGCTTTCACGCCACCCTCGAAATATGGAAGAAGCTCCATATAATCAGAGCCACGGTCTAATCCACCGCCTATCCATACGATGGGGGCATCGAACGCATCCATCGCCTTCATCGTTGCTGATGAGTTTGTAGCTTTGGAATCATTATAGAAGAGAATACCCTCCCGTTTATGAACAAATTCCTGTCTGTGCTCAACACCGCGGAATTCACGTAAAGCTGGTGGAATTTGACGGATATCCACATCAGCAGCAATGGCTACCGCCGTTGCTGCAAGTGCATTCTCCAGATTATGCTTACCAGATATGCCTAGCTCCAAGACAGGGATAATAGGCCATGCTTGACCTGATTTATCGATATATGTAATGACACCTCCAAGCACACAAACGCCATAAGCCAATATTCCTGTTGCTGAGAAAGGGAAAAGCTTGGCACGTCCATGAGCGGACAATCTTCTACATACCGGATCATCCCAATTCACTACAGCGATATCATCTTCAGTCTGATTGGTGAACAATCTCGCTTTAGACTCCATATAATCGTCCATATTACCATGATAGTCTAGATGGGTTTCATACACATTCAACAAACAAGAAATGTGAGGTCGGAATTTGTCTGTCCCTTTCAATTGAAAGCTGCTTAATTCAACGACCAGCCATTGCCCAGGGACATTCTCTTTGGCTACATCACAAAGCGGTCGTCCGATATTACCTGCGACGATGGGATTTAGCCCTGCCTTCTCGAGAATGAGTCCGATCCATGTCGTTGTCGTGGTCTTCCCATTCGAGCCAGTCACACCAATAATCGGTCCTGCACACAAATAAGAACCAACCTCAATCTCTGTAACGATGTCGATTCCTAGCTCAATCGCTTTCATAAGTGGAGGAACACGATACGGAATACCTGGATTCTTAATGACCAGCTTCACACTCGAGTGAATCAAACTCTCAGGATGCTCACCGCAGATCACTTCGATTCCAAGCGTTTCCAATTCCTCCGCTTCTGGACAATCCACTCTTGCTTTCTGATCATTGACCGTTACGATCGCACCGAGCTCATGGAACACTCTTGCCACTGCGTGTCCACTCTTAGCAAGCCCAAGAACGACGACCTGTTCATTCCGATAATCACGTGGATGCTTCATACTATAACCCCTCGATCAAGAATATTCCTAGTCCCGCGAACACCAATCCAACACACCAGAACGTTATGACAACCCGCCACTCTGACCATCCTGATAATTCGAAGTGATGGTGGATCGGACTCATTTTGAATACACGCTTGCCTGTAGTCTTGAAGGAAATCACTTGAATGACGACGGACAAAATTTCGATGAGAAAGATCCCACCTATGACGAGGAGCAGGATTTCCGTCTTCGTTAGAATGGCGACCGCGACTAATCCCCCACCAATCCCTAATGAGCCTGTATCCCCCATGAATAGCTTGGCCGGATGCGCATTGAAGATGAGAAACCCAAGAACAGCTCCGATCATGGCGGCAGAGAACATAGCGGCCTCCGGTTCAGTTCGATACAATGCAATAACGGCCAGCGCCCCAAAAGCGATAGCAGCGGTTCCCGAGAGCAATCCATCCAGCCCATCTGTAAAATTCACTGCATTCGTAAATCCGAGCATGAAGACCACAATGAAGGGATAATACAACCATTGAAGGTCAATAGCGAAGTCGAACGGGGTAAAATAGATGGACGTATCATGACCACTATCATACAGTAGCCAACAAATTACAGCAGAGAAGAACAGCTGCCCAAGCAGCTTCTGTCTAGCGGATAATCCCATGGATCGCTTGAACACAATCTTAATATAATCGTCTAGAAAGCCGATCAATCCGAAGCCAAGGGTTGCGATCAACAGGATATAAAACTCTTGATTCTTATCGGAAAACCGCAGGAATGCAAGTGATAATGCTAGCAGAATAATAATGCCACCCATCGTGGGGGTTCCTTGCTTCTTCTGATGTCCTTGTGGTCCTTCCGAGCGAATCTGCTGCCCGAATTTGAACTTGCGGAGTAAAGGGATGAACAATGGTCCAAGTATGATGGAGAGTAGGAATGCTACTCCCATAGTAACCACTACAACGGTAAAATCCACGATGGTACCCTCTTTCTGATAATCGACTATGATAAACTGCAAGTATTCTGCTGACGATAATGGCAAGTAATAGGTTAGACGAGCCTCAATGCTTCTACTACCTCTTCTAACCGTTTACCTCTGGAGGCTTTCACTAGCACGATATCCTGAGTCATCGCTACTGCTGCAACCCGCTTTGCTAATTCAGCTTTATCCTTCGTTGCAACAACACGGTTAAGTGGATAACTAGCTCGACATTCATCTGCGATATAGGCAGCCATCTCTCCAAACGTAAATATATAATCAAAATGTAATGAATTCAACAATTTTCCTATACTACGATGGAAGCTCTCCGATTGTGGCCCTAGCTCTAGCATGTCACCTAATACCACAATTTTCTGCTGATAGCCTTGAAGCTCATCTAGTAATTGTAAAGCTGCTTTCATAGATGCTGGACTTGCATTGTAAGCATCATTCAGAATCGTTAATCCATGAATGGCATGAAGCAGCTCTATGCGCATACCCGTCGGAATCGTCTTCTTAAGCCCTGAACGAATAGATGATACATCAAGTCCAAGCCATTCTGCAACAGCAATAGCGGCAAGTGCATTGATCACATTATGCCGTCCGAGCAGTGGTATGGATAGCCCAGATAACATTCTAGCCTGCTCTCCCACCTTAACTGAGAACAAGGTTTGATCCGCCTGGACCCTAATCTCATTAGCAATGGCATAATAATCATTATCCCCAGCTCTTGAACCAAAGGTAATGACTTGGACATGTTGATTCATGTGCTCTGCAACAAGCCCTCGTAATAGTGGCTCATCACCAAGGTATATGAGCACACCCTCATCTCGTAGCCCAGCTATAATCTCGAATTTGGCTCTTGCGATTTCTTCTCTTGATCCTAGCTGAAGCATATGTGCTTCACCGACATTCGTAATAATGACGGCATTCGGAGAAGCGATCCTTGATAACAGCTCGATCTCTCCTCGTCCACTCATCCCCATCTCAACAACCGCGATTTCTGTATTCTCCTCTAGCTGCAACAAGGTTTGTGGTAATCCAATATGATTATTCAGATTCCCTATGGTTTTGTGAACTCGGAATTCAGTGGACATAACAGAGGCTACCATGTCCTTGGTAGAGGTTTTACCATTACTTCCAGTAATACCTATGACACGCACCGAGAGCTGCTTTCTATAAGCTGACGCAAGCTGCTGAAGCGCTTGTAATGTATCATTAACGAAGAGGATTGGCATTCCATTAGGAATGGCAGCAGAGTCATGATCTCTCTGCCAAACCATAGCGACTGCACCACGCTCATATGCCTGTTGTGCATAATCATGACCATCATAATGCTCACCAATAAGTGGAACGAACAAATTCCCTTGTTGAATTGTGCGCGTATCCGTGCTTACACCTGAAATTGCAATAGGCTGTAAAGGCGTCCTTAGCTCCGCATCGATGATCATACAGCAAATTTGTTCCAATGATCTCTGTATCATCTAAGATAAGCTCCTTATCGCATTCGTCGCTACGACTCGATCGTCGAAATCAATCGTTTGATCCTTCAAGATTTGATAGGTTTCATGACCCTTACCTGCGATGAGAACAACGTCATGCGGTAAAGCCATGCCAATAGCTTGCTTGATCGCAGCTGCCCGATCCACAACGAGCTTGTAACGCTCCTCCGGAAAGCCATTAGCGATAATACCCGCTGCCACTTCACTTAAGATCGTATTGGGATCCTCTGAGCGAGGATTATCTGATGTAAGGATAACAAAATCGCTGTATTCCGTGGCAATTCGACCCATGATGGGTCGTTTGGTGCGATCTCGATCTCCCCCACACCCGAATACAGTGATGATGCGGCCTGTTGCAAATTCCTTGACACTTCTCAATGCATTATCAAGTCCATCCGGTGAATGCGCGTAATCTACTAGCACAAGAAACTCTTGATCTACATCAACGATCTGCATTCGTCCTTCTACAGATTCCATCTCCTCTAAGCTATGCACAATTTGCTCCAATGGAATACCTTCAACTAAAGTTGTGGCAATCGCCCCAAGTGCATTATAAACATTAAATTTGCCAACTAGCTTCATCTGAACCTGTGCAGAGCCAGCGAACGAGGTGTTCAATGTAAAGGAGGTTCCTTTTATAGAGATATGAATATTCGTAGCACGAACATCGGCTTCATTCACAATACCATAGGTGATCGTTTGAGCGGCTGTCAGGCTTGCATAACGCTGCGAGACAGAGTCATCCGCATTGAGAATAGCGAATTGGCGATCATTCGTATGTGGTCCATATTCATTCCCAAGCCGGGAGAATAATAAGCCCTTCGCATCCCGATAGCTATCCATCGTTTGATGGTAATCCAGGTGGTCCTGTGTTAGATTCGTAAACAGAGCTGTTCGGAAGCGGCAGCCCTTTACCCGACCTAACTCTAATGCATGACTCGAAACCTCCATGGTACAGAACTTCACGCCTTCATTTACCATATGACGAAGCGTTCGTTGCAAATCGAGTGCTTCCTCTGTTGTGCGTTCTGTCGGTATCGTTTTGCCGGCAATGCGCGTATGAATGGTTCCCATTAAACCCGTGCGGAAGCCTGAATCATTAAGTATATGATCAATAATAAATGTCGTTGTTGTCTTCCCGTTCGTACCCGTAATGCCTATGAGCTTCAGCTGTTGACTAGGATAGCCATAATAATGACTAGCAATGACACCCATCGCTTGTCTGCTGTCCTTTACGAATATGTGAGGCACTTCAATCTCAGGGATTTCCCTCTCAAGAACTAGTGCAACCGCTCCCTTGGCAATCGCTTGCTCGGCGAATAGATGGCCATCCTGTACAAGACCCGAGATACAAATAAATAAATCCCCGACCTTCACCTTTCGCGAATCAGTTTGCACGCCTTGGAATTCTATCCTGCCGTCACCTACAAGCCGAGAAGCCGCTAACCAACCAGCCAATTCCATTAATCGCAAAAGGATCACTCCTTAAAAGTTTTGTGGCTTAATTACATACGAAGTAATGTCATTCTTACAAAACTACCTCGTAAGCATAAGCTAAGTTTTGTATGGTTTATTGTCCCTACATAGATTATATCACTAATAGCTCAACTTCTATTCCTTTTTTGCTGGCTGCTCTGTGAGAAACACACGAATTGTAGAGCCCTGCTCAACCCTCGTTCCCGCTTTAGGAGCTTGGCTCACAACAAGATTACCTACTCCAGCTCTGGCGAGCTTTAAGCTAGAGCCTAAATCCTGAATAATCTCATTAACTGTCATCCCGACTAAATCTGGTACCTCTACAAAACTAAGCTCACCTAATTCGGGACGATATAGCTTCTCAACCTGATCCTTACGCGGCTCAATCTCAAGATAGCGAAGAGTGTCCTCCATAATATTACGAACAATCGGAGCAGCAATTAATCCTCCGAATTGCAGACCTTGGGGATCATCGACAGCAATGTAGATCACAACCTGTGGGTCATCAGCAGGAGCAAAGCCTATGAAAGAAACAATATGCTCACTAGCAGAATATCTGCCGTTGATGATTTTCTGAGCGGTACCTGTCTTACCTCCAACCCGATACCCGTCAATGAAAGCATTGCGGCCAGTACCTTTGGCAACGACACTTTCTAGTGCTAGTCGGACCTCCTTAGAGGTTTCCTCCGAAATCACTTGGCGGACAAATTCTGGTTCAATCTCTTTAACAACTTCTCCAGTTAACGGATTTATCCATGATTTTGCTACATGCGGTGTATAAAGCTTCCCTCCATTTATCGCAGCAGAGACAGCAGCTACCTGTTGGATCGGCGTGACGGACACACCTTGACCGAATGCGGTTGTCGCCAATTCGACGGGTCCAACCTGAGCAGGCTTGAATAGAATACCGTTCTCTTCGCCCGCTAGATCAATACCAGTTTTCTGACCAAACCCGAATCGCGTAATGTAATCGAACAGCTTTTCCTTGCCTAAGCGCTGTCCCATCACAACAAAGCCCGGGTTGCAGGAATTTTGCACCACCTCTAAGAAGGTTTGATCTCCATGCCCCCCCTTCTTCCAACAACGCAGTCTAGCACCACTTACCTCAATGAATCCTTTATCAAAGTAATGATCGTTCTGTAGATCAACCTTATCTTCTTCTAAAGCTGCTGCGAGTGTAATGATCTTGAAGGTCGATCCCGGCTCATAGGTCATCCAAATCGGAAGATTACGATTGTAAATCTCAGAAGAGTAGTCTTTGTAATTCCCAGGATCATAGGTAGGTCGATTAGCCATCGCTAGGATCTCACCTGTATTAGGGTCCATCGCTATACCAATCACGTTCTTCGGCTGGTATTGTAAAACCGCTTGGTCGAGCTCTCGCTCGAGAATCGTCTGAATGGGCTTATCAATCGTCAGCTGAAGGGTCAAGCCTTCACGCGGGCTCGTATATTCGTCAGTTGAGCCTGGCATCTGGCGACCCTGAACGTCTGATAAGAATGAGACATTTCCCGAAATCCCACGAAGATACTCATCATATTCGAGCTCCACACCCGTTAATCCCTGACTATCAATACCTGTAAAACCAAGAATATGGGCAGCAAATCCGCCATACGGATAATAACGCTTATGATCCTCAGCGACATAAATACCAGGCAAATTCAGATTCCGTATTTCCTGTGCCTTCTCCGTCGTGATTTTACGTCCAGCAGGTTGGATGGTCACAAGGAAGGTGTTCTTCACTAGCATGTCATATAATTTTTTTTCTGACATATCTATTTTCTGTGCTAGTAGCTTCACTGTACCTTCAACATCTTTGATCTGTACGGGAACGGCCATAACGGTTGGTGAGCTTATGTCATAAGCAAGAGGCGTACCATTCCGATCTTGGATCTCACCCCGTTGGGCGGTAAAGGGTATATTACGCCTCCATGAATCCTCCGCTTTCTCCGATAACTCAGAGCCTTTCCAAATTTGTACATACCCTAATCGAGTAATCATAGCTAAGAAAAGAAGAGATGCAATAATGAGCGAAATGAATAATCTTCGTCGCATCGAAGCTTTGGATACTTTCATCCTGTCATACCTCCATCGTCCTATAGACTGAAATACGTTTCATATCAACGTATTCTACAGGATTCCGGGATAGAACAAGCTTACATCAATTCAACCTATGTTCAGCTCGGCTTTACGCCGCATAGCTGCACAAATGTTATTCGTCTTCATCATCATTATTCGTTTCTTGGTCATCAATAGTCGATTCTAGCTTATAAGGCTCGAATGTAATCTCTAAAGATTGAGATAATGGGGTGCCTGTGGATTTCTGAGCGGTAACAAATCCTTCTCCAATTAATGTACAATCAACCTCATATACCGAGCACACCTCGACGACGTCACGCATAGAACGTCCGGTGACATCGGGAAAGCTTATACCTTCGAGCGATGACGTCAATATATAACCCCTCTGCTCAAGTCCAATTCGAGTTCCAGCCATAGGCTGCTGATTTAGCACCTTCTGTCCCTTACCAATCACATCATATTTAATCCCAATTCGATCTAATAGATCCCTGGCCTCTGATGCACTTTTCTTTGATAGGTCCGGCATGAGTACACCACTATTGTCGAGTAATTGAGTAACCCCTGAAGAAGTGTTCGCCTTAGGAACTTCTAAATATCTAAGGCTTTTTCCCATGATATCCTTAAATACGGGTGCAGATACCTCACTGCTTCGATTTGAATCCGAACCAATATCCGGATCATCGATGATGACACTTAAAACGATCTTTGGATTATCCGCAGGTGCATATCCTATAAAGGATACTACCCATTTACTTTCAGCATATTGTCCATTAATAAACTTCTGTGCTGTACCTGTTTTCCCAGCAATCCGGTAACCATCTATGAATACGCGACGGCCTGTCCCTATCTCTTGATCAGATACAACCTGCTCCAAGTAACCGCTCACCTGCTTCGCTGCATTCTCAGAGATAACCTGTCTAATCACCTCAGGCTCTGTCTTCTTGATCACCTTATCGGTAACAGGATCAACGATTTCCTTCATCAGATAAGGCCTCATTAGCTTGCCCCCATTGGCTATTGCTGATATTGCTGCTACCTGTTGAATGGCAGTTACAGCTACACCCTGACCAAAGGTTGCGGTCGCAACCTCACTCGGATAGTGAAAGTTAATGTTACCATTAATTTCACCGAATAAATCAATGCCAGTCGTTGTTCCGAACCCGAATTTCTCGATATAATCATGTAACTTTTCTTTTCCTAGACCATCATAACCAAGTTTAACAAAAGCTACGTTACTCGAACGCTTAAGCCCTTCGAGATAGGTGATATTACCCCAACCTCTACCATTATTATGGTCTCTAATCGTTGCCCCAGGCACCTTTATCGATCCAGATTGATAGCTCTCCTCAGGATCGAATAAACCTTGATCCACAGCCGCCGCTAGTGTAACAATCTTAAATGTAGAGCCAGGCTCATATTGAGAAACAATATTATGATTTTTGAAATCCGCTTGATCAGCAAAATCCCAATACGTATTCGGGTTATATGAGGGTAAGCTCGACATGCCTAAAATTTCCATTGTGTTCGGATCTGCGGCAATGACCATGGCACCCTTCGGATGAAATTCTTCATTCATCTTCTCTAAAGCTTCCTCAATATAATGCTGTATGTTCCTATCAATCGTTGTCCTTACATGATTTCCATTCACCGGTGCTGTTACAGAAGCCTGACCTTCAGGCAATTGGTAGCCTAATCTATCTTTTTCGTAGCTTATCTCCCCAGGCGTACCTCTTAGATAATCATCATAGACTAGCTCTAATCCCGTTCTGGCCTGATCCTCCTTGTCTACATAACCTAGAACATGAGAAGCCAATTGGTTTGTTGGGTAATATCGTTTTCGCTCTTCAATTAAGCTCACAGAGCCCTTTAATCCAAGATCTTCAATTTTTATATCAATCTCATCCGCTACGGATTTATCAATCTTCCAACCTTCATTGCGTATTTCTACCTGATCCTTCAATCTACCGTCTTCACGTTTCGAGGTCACTCTGTCATTTAACTTTCTGAGACCCTCGGACGTATTCATATTTAATAATGGCGCCAGCATACCCACCACGTCAGCCTGCTGTTTATACTTATCGATAAGCAATGGATTTACCGCTACCGTGTATGACTCGCCTTCCTGAGCAAGAATCTTGCCATTCCGATCTAGAATCGATCCTCTAACTGGCTGAAGAACCTTTTGCTTACTCCAAGATTCTTCGGCCTTACTAAGATATTCGGCACCCTTGACAACCTGTACCCAGTATAGCTTCATAGTCATCGCAAGAAAAAGAAGGGTGAACAGCCCCCCAATTACTAAGGATCGTACCCTGATTTCCCTACCCATATCGAAGTCAGCCCCTTATTTCTTTAATGCAATTTGATCTTTCCCAGCTAAGCTTGAGCCTAGGGGGATTTCACTAATATCTTCCTCGATAGAGGAATGAAGGCCAAGCTGTTTAGCTTTATCAATCAGTCGTTTCGGATCTTGGAGTAAATTCACTTCAAGCTCCAAGGTTCCGTTCTCACTCTCAAGCTTTTGAATTTGTTGTTCCATTTGTTGAATTTTTGCATTAACTTCATAGATTTGTGCATAACGGAAAATAACAAGCCCAGCGACAAGTACACAAACAATTATCGTAAATAAGTATAGTAGCTTTTCTTGTGTAGGTATTGCCTTCTTGCGTTTCACAATTCGTTTCGTTTCTTTATAAGTAACCTTCGGTTTTTTCTTCTGGTTTATAGCCAGATTACCCTCATAGTACATAATCAGGACCCCCATTCATCAATAAACTTTTTATAATTTTTCGGCTATTCGTAATTTGGCTGATCTTGCTCTCGAGTTAAGCTCAAGCTCTTCAGCTCCGGGGACAATAGGCTTTCTGTTGACTAGGCGAACAATCTGCTCCTTCTGACAAACGCAGACAGGAAAACCCGGCGGACAACTACAGCTTTCAACAAATTTCGCAAAAAAATGCTTACAAATCCTGTCCTCCAAGGAATGGAACGTGATAACCACTAATCTTCCACCAGGAGCCAGGCATTCAATCGCTTGATCAAGCACTTCCTTTAGTACACCTAATTCATCATTGACTGCAATCCGAATGGCTTGGAAGCTTCGTCTAGCAGGGTGAGGTCCCGTTCTTCTTGCCGCTGCCGGTATCGCTTCCTTGATTAACTCAGCAAGCTCATTTGTAGTATGTATAGGTTTTAATGTTCTACTGTGAATAATTTGCTTGGCAATTCTTCGTGCGAATTTCTCTTCACCGTATTCGAATAGAATCCTTGTCAATTCTTCCTCCGGCCATTTATTTACGACCTCGAATGCGGATAGATCACTCGATTGATCCATTCTCATATCTAGCTCAGCATCCTGATGATAGCTAAAGCCACGCTCTGCATCATCGAGCTGTGGAGAAGAGACACCTAAGTCCAACAGAATCCCATCAACCTTAGGCCATCCATTTACTACAGGAACTTGCTGTGTCAATAATTGTTGACGGAGTTGGCTGAAATTACTATTAATCAGCTTAATACGATCGCCATACGGGGCAAGCTTGATAGCTGCGTTATTAATGGCGGTCATATCTTGATCAAAGGCTATCAACTGTCCCTCATCACTCAATTGTTGTGCGATGAGCTCGCTATGACCTGCACCACCTAGCGTACAATCCACATAAATTCCATCAGACTTTATATTCAAGCCAGTAATGGCTTCATTCAACAATACGGTCACATGGTGAAACATAATAGGTAACCCCCTAGGAGTTTAGAAAAGCTTGTTAAACTAATCAGTGGGAGAACTCCCATTCCAACTATAAGTCGAAGTTAAAATCAACCAATTTTTCTGCGATTTCATTAAATGATGATTCAGAGGCTTGAGCATATTGCTCCCACATGTCTTTACTCCAAATCTCTACTCGATTAGATACACCGATAACGATACAATCCTTATCTAGCTTTGCATGCTCTCTTAGATTACTCGGTATATTTACTCTTCCCTGTTTGTCCAGCTCGCATTCCGTGGCACCGGAGAAGAAAAATCGGGTGAATGCACGCGCATCAGACTTCATAAGAGATAGTGTCTTAAGCTTCTGTTCGAGCACGGACCATTCCTTATTAGGATAAACGAATAGACAGCTATCGAGGCCTCGTGTTACCACGAAGGATTGATCAAGCGAGTCACGAAACTTGGCTGGGATAATAATCCGCCCTTTTTCGTCGATGCTATGTTGATACTCACCCATGAACATCCTCGGCTCACCCCTCTAGATAAATAGTCTACCACTTCTCACCACTTTACACCACTTAACGATACTAATTCTCCACAAAAAGAAAAAGTCCTGCACATCCGCAGGACTTTTTCTAAATTCTTTTTATGGACTTTCGATTAATCCTTATCTACTTCATCCTTCTGTGTAGCAGATTGATCCTTTACCTTCTCTGTCTCCACAGAGGTTACATAAGAGCTTGTTGATTGACGTATTCCATTATATCTTGTCTTTCGATAGATCATCCATAGGATTATAACAACTAATGCAATAACAACTAGAATCGGTAGGGCTCCCGCCAGAACGATAAAAATCCCTTCGAACATAGCGAGTACAGCTTCCCCACTACCCTTCATTGCATTTCCAGCACGAGTAAGCACATTATCATTTTTCTCTACTACCGTCTGTTCTTTACCTATCTTCTCATACATTCTAATTTCAACGGTGGAGAAAGCAACATTCTGATCGATGTATCTCATCCGACCTTTAATCGCTTCAATCTCCTCTTGCACACGAGCAAGCTCATTGGAAAATTGCAGCAAATTTTTCGTGTCGGTAGCCTTTTCCATAAAGCTGAGTAGACGACCTTCCACAACCTGTTTAGCTTTTAATCTGGATGCAATATCTACATACTCTTCAGTTACATCCTTACCTTCTATATTACGCTGTGCTTCCGTATCCTTCTTCTTTAGCTCTTCTAGCTTAGAGACAAAAGAATGGAACCCTTTAGAAGGTACTTTAATGACGAAGGTTCCGCCTGATTCATGAGTACTCATTCTGTCACTAAAATTTAACATGTAACCACCAGCTAACGTCACCATATTAAACAATTCCGTTTGAGCATCCCCATAATCTTCAACCTCTAATACAACATTCGCGTTATAGATCAGCTTGCGATCATAAGCACTGAGGTCTGACGCCGTAGCTCCTATTGATGTTTGTATAGCTTTATCGGATGACGGCTCTTCAGATGATGTATCCATCTCTTCTTTACTTTCTGATTTTGTAGCAGTCTCTCCATATTGATCCTCTGCTTCTACTGCAGCAGATTCGAAACTCGCTGGTGACTCTGGGCTTGCTTCATTACTTAACGGTTCCATTTTCGAACTTGAATTTGAATCACTAGCACTATTATTGTTACCACTACAGCCTGTTAGAACAATACTTAATATAAGAATAGCTATTCCATATACCCACCAACGACGTGAAGCTTTACTCGATTTAAATTGTTTAACCATGACCCGCGCCCCCTCTAAATAATTGTAGCGGCTTCTCTCTCTATGTCATCCACTATTTGTAAACTTAGACGAGGGTGGTGAGTATAAGGTTGCATGATTAATGATACTGGGCTGATTGTTTATATGACCGATACAATCGCTACTACAGCTCTCCCCAGAATACCTGAGTGACATAATTGAATGACACTTCCCCATTCCGCTGATTCTGTTCGAATATTCGCTCTAGCTCAATCATCATAGGCTCATAGTTGGGGTGTCCAGCGGTCGGGCTGTAAGAAGCAGACAACAAACGACCTCGGAGTCCTGCATAATCAAACAATTGTCGAGAAGCGAACTGTTCTTCTACTAAACCACCTTCACGATAAAAAGTAAGCAATGTATCCTTGGTGATGTTCGTATGCTTGACCTTTATGTAATCAGTACCGTATGTATGAAGCAGCTGGTCGTACGCTTCTAGAAACGGTGTACCGCTCGTCAATCTGGTATTCCAGATTAGTATCACCTTTCCTCCTGGTTTGAGAATTCTCTGGAATTCAGCGTGTGTGGCGGCCCGCTCGAACCAATGGAATGACTGAGCACAGACGATGTAATCGACGGAATTATCGGGTAGTTGTGATGCTTCTGCGGTTCCCGACGTAAACTGAAGGCTGGGATTATTGCTAAATTCCTTCTCGGCTGATTCGCGCATCGCTTGATTAGGCTCAACAGCAAACACCTTACTACCTCGATCTAGCAGCAGTCTTGAGAATATCCCTGTCCCAGCACCCATATCAGCTATAGTCGACTTCGCATGTAAGCCGATTGTATGATACAAGTAATCAATAGCTGCAGCTGGGTAGCTTGGGCGATATTTCACATAAGCTTCGACCCGGTCGGTAAACCGGTCAGTGTTCTTCACTGCAGCTCGTTCTAAAAATTCTAATCGATTTCCGAATGGATCATGAAGATAGAATCTAGTTACTCCCTCACCCACTCTTGCGGCATCATCAATAATAGCAACTTTATGGTGAATTAAGTGTTCTCGTAGCTTATCGATACGCTCGACATAAAAAGCTGGATGAGCTTTAGTAGCTGGTACGAAGTTCTCTTCAACACCGATATGTACCTCATGAGTACCACATTGAAACCATATACCACCACGTTGTCGTAGCTTCTCAGGCTTCGGAATTTCCCGCCAACCCAATAAATGACTATAAAACTGTCTTGCGGCAGGTTCACAATCTCTAGGAGCGGCCAATTGAATGTGATCAATACCATTAAATTTGAACGACATCAGTTTACCTCCTTATTATTTAATAGCCTCTCGGCAATCGCCAGAGCAGATGGGACAAGGGTTTCCTTGAACCATCCATCTCGCTTACCTCCTACGAAACCACTGCAAAAGTACAGTAATTTAAAGGGAATTGAGCTTGAAAACATCAAAAAACTGCAATTGCACAGGTATTAATAGCTTCCTTTAGTAAATTGATGATATCGTAGAAAATAACTGTACATTTGCATGAATACTACCTTCGGATTTTACAAAAATAATGAGGTTTCATTTGGTGAAACATAGTTTCATTGTACATGATTTATTCGTTCCAATATACTTATCAAATATGCATCTACTCGTTCTCTCATCAGATCAGCCGTAAGTCCAGTCACTCCTAAGGCAGTCCAACCTGGATATACATTGGGCGGGCCGAAGAGCGTATCCATTAAAGAAAGTAGATCCCAATAGGGATCATAATGAAACGTAGTCCCTGCATGATTATGGTAAGCAGATAAGAATTGATCTGCTGTTATCACATTGAACAATAAAGCTAGATTCCATCTGCAATGACCGAGATCAATTCCCGCTGGTCCTCGACAAGCATTCACCCAATCTACAACTCCGCTTACTTTATCTTCAAACCACAGAACGTTGGTTGGGTGATAGTCTCGATGAATGAAGCATAGATTGGCTTCAGGCTTAGCTCCTCGGACAATATCGATTGCCTTGCTCCATAATTGCGGAACACTCGACCAAGCTGGAGTTTCTATTGTTGTCATGTTGTTATATGTATAATACGACCATGGAAAATCATTCGCTTCAACTTCATGAATCCTTAATAACGATTCTGCAAGACCATTTAACCAATTGGCCATATCAATCGGACTCAAGATAACAGACCCTTTTAATTGAGTCATTAATACGGTTGGCATACCGCAATACTCTCCGGTTTTATCGTATGCAATGAGCTCCGGTGTTGGAAGATTGACTTTGGACGCAATACTAAGACTCCCTCCCTCATGCAGAACCAAATCAGGCTCTCGCGACAACCATTCACTATCGTTAAACTGTCTCACAACATAACCTTTCACATCATCGCCGAACCGAAGTGAGACGCTGTGTACAATAGAGGATATGCCTCCTACCAATCGACGAACAGATTCAACACTAGCACCAGGATCTACGGAAGTAACAATCCATGCAAGTACTTCATCAGATAAATCAAACTTCGACGAATTCACCATTCACTCACATCCTCTCTTATGTAAACAACCCCAACAGGAAGTTCCCTGTTGGGGTTGTTATGAACAATAAACCGGCTCTTCGCTCTACTGTATGGG
>DFZX01000036.1 GCA_002383695.1 Caryophanales bacterium UBA4045 | reverse complement strand
CTCTAACACGCTTTCGACGTTCTACAGCAAGATTTCTACGCACAAGTTACTCTCTAACACGCTTTCGACGTTCTAGTCCTTGCAATCTGCTTAGGTAGATTAGCTGAAAGTGGTCTTCAGGGCATTAGCTGTATATGTTGTTCCGGGATTTCAGTAGTGCCGCTAGGAATGGCAGTGCAAGCCCCTGCCCCCAGCCCTGAATTCGTTTGTGAGAAACTCCACGATAGCCATCTAGATCATTCATCACGGCTGTTCCGGCTGAAACCTGTGTTACTGTGCCGTCTTCTGTGATACGATCAAGTATACCTCGTATTGATTTCTGCACATATTTGTTATAGAGCGTGCCTCTCGATACGAGTGCTGCAGCGATCCCAGCAGACCCGGAGGTTTCTAGGTACGACGAGTTATCCGTTAGCACAGTGTGCCACATTCCCTCCTCGGACTGCAGTCTGACCAATGAGCTAAGCTGATCCCTAAGTGATCCCTCAATAATCATATAGGAAGGATGCTGAACCTCTACATGCTCGAAGGCCTTCGACATCGTCAGCGCTGCCCACGCATTACCGCGCGCCCAGAAGACGCCTGACATATGACTCTGAGCTATGTTGTCCCAGCCGTGATAATACAGGTTGGTCACGGGATCCTGCAAAAAATTCTCATGACCATGATACTGCTTAAGCCCATCCTCCAAGTAATCCTTCCGCCCTAGTAAATCACCCATCCGGATTAGAAAGTAGCCTGCCATCATCATGGTATCGACCCAAGCCTGCTCAGGAAAGACATCCTTCACCGAATTTACGGTATGCTGAAAGATCCCATCAGCGAATCGTTCCGCATCATTCCTCAGGTATTCAGCCATTTGCTCCGCAATAGCCAGGTACTTCTCGTCATTCGTCGCTTTATATAATGAGATCAACGAATGGCCAATTGAGACACCGTTTACCGATAGCTTGGGTAGACCGTCCTCGAGCTTCTCATCAATCCAAGCCTTGAGTAGCTCGATATACTCCTTCTTCCCTGTCGCCTCGTACGCCTCAGCAACTCCATATAAAGCCACTCCGGCCGGCCAATCCCAGTTGAAATCCATCCGAAATGTGCGATGTACAACACGATCAATCACCGAGAGAATTTCACTCTCATCGAATATTAATGGTGGCATTACAACTTTCATCTCCTTAACACAATAATATTAGCTTACATTAACACCCACATGGATTTGTTACATTCGTTTGTTGCATTTGTTCCATCAACCCTTTAATCCGCTAGTACTGATGCCCTCAACGATATACCTCTGGAAAATAAAGAATACAATTAACACCGGTAGCAAGCTGACAACGGACATGGCGAACATCGCGCCCCAGTTGGATACCGTTTGACTATCGAGGAACATCTTAAGTGCCATCGAAACGGGATATGAGCTCGGTTTGTTCAAATACAATACAGGTCCGAGCAAATCCTCCCACCTCCAGTAGAAAGAGAAGATCGCCACAGTAGCTAACGCAGGAGCAATCAACGGAACAATGATGCGGTAGAACAGCCTTATTTTGCCACAGCCATCGATTGTCGCCGCCTCATCTAATTCCATAGGAAGTGTTCGAATGAACTGTACAAGCAAGAATATGAAGAACGCGTTGCCAAAATAATTCGGAATCACGATCGGTTTGATCGAGCTCAACCAGCCTAACTTAGCAAACAAAATATACTGCGGTATCATAACTACCTCGTGTGGAAGCATTAATGTCAGCATCATGATCGTGAACCAGAAGGCTTTACCTCTAAATCGTAATCTAGCAAAACCAAAGGCAATCATCGCGGATGAGATCACAACACCAATTGTCGATAAGATAACTAGCACTAGTGAATTCTTGATGAATACGAGAAAGGATTGTCCGCCAATACCCTTCCATCCAGTGACATAGTTTTCCCACACCCATGGATCCGGAATCAACGATTCTGCTGTTACGAATACGAGATTGCTTGGCTTGAACGAGCTCATCAGGAGCCATAGCATGGGGTACATCATCAGGAGTGCGAAGATGGAGACGAATACATGATACATGGTCCATTTCAATTGTTTTGCTTTCATGGATCAATTGCCCCCCTTAGACTCATAATGTACCCAGAACCTCGATGACAAGAAGAGAATCGCGGTTAGAATAGCAACAATAATTAGCATAACCCAGGCCATGGCTGAAGCTTCTCCCATATGGAAGAATTCGAAGCCTTTGCGGAATAGATACAGGGAATAGAGCAGTGTACCATCCAATGGTCCACCTGTGCCGCTAGATATAATGAAAGCCGGTATGAAGGTCATGAATGCAGCAATCGTCTGCATGATGGCATTGAATAGAATAACCGGACTTAGCATGGGCAATGTGATCTTAAGAAACTTCTGGAATGCACTTGCTCCATCAACACTAGCTGCTTCATAATAGCTCGGTGGAATATTCTTCAATCCAGCAAGGAAGATCAGCATGGACGATCCGAACTGCCAAACCGAGAGAAAGATGAGCATCCATAATGCCGCAAGCGGATTACCGAACCATCGAACTGCATCAAAGCCAACTACACCAATAGCTGCATTAATGACACCCTCATCACCAAACAAATATCTCCACATAATCGCTACCGCCACACTACCACCAATAATGGATGGAAGATAAAAGACGGTTCTATATAGACCAATAGCTCTAGCCGTAGTATTCAGTAGCATCGCAATCGCGAGAGCAAATGCCAGTCTAAGTGGAACCCCACCAGCGACATAGATGAAAGTTACTTTAACGGATTGCCAGTACTTGCTATCCTCGAAGAATAAGAACTTGTAATTATCCAGCCCGACCCATTCAGCCGGCACGAACATATCGTATTCCGTAAAAGACAAGTATAACGAAGATACAATAGGGATTAATGTGAATAATAGAAAACCGAATACAAAGGGGCCAATAAAGAAATAGCCCATTAAATTTTCCCGTAGAGATCGTAATCTCATGCCATCCAACTCCTATACCCAGAGGCTAGTCTTGCTTGAAACTACAATAGCTGATCTTATGATCAGCTATTGTAGAGTTTACTGCTATGGCTTATCCTATTTGTTCTTAGCTAGGATAGCATTCGCTTCTTCACGGAATTTCTTCGCTGCATCAGCCGTTGAAATCTTTTCATACTTCATCTGTTCATCGTAAGTTTTGAATAAATTGATAATTTCTGCAGTTCCAATCGGATCTGGTGGATCTCCAGCCGTACTATTCTCCCCAGCCCAGGCAATGTAATCGAATACCTTCTGATTCTCTGGTGAGAGTGTTGGCTTTAGAGCATCTTGGATGACTGAGGATACGGGAACGCCTCTATCTCCATTAATTAGCTTATTCGCTTCGATATCATTAACGAAGAAATCAAGAAATTTCGCTGCTTCTTCCTTCTGTTCAGAGTTCTTCGATACGGAGAAGAACATACTCGGCTTCAGATACAAGCCTTCTTTACCGTTCGGTCCTGGCAATGGATGCATCTCAATTGGACGATTGGCAACCTGACTAACACCTACATATTGGTTAGACCATTGGAATATGGAAACCGCTTTACCTTTAACCATGGGATCATCTTCAGCACCTTTAACCTGTGCGGATACATCTGGTGTCGGTGAAGCACCAATTTCAGTCATATTGGTTGTCATATTAAAGTAATCGATGAACAATTGATCATCTGTATACCCAAGCTCTGAACCATTGTCAGCATAAAGCTGTTGACCATTCTGTCTTAAGTAATATCCGAAGAATACTTCAGGTCTTAAAGCTGTTTCGAAGTATAAGCCAGCTGCTGCTGCTTTCTTACCAAGCTCCGTGTAATCTTCCCATGTCCAGTTCGGATCGAGAGCATCTACACCAATCTTCTTGAGAAGCTCGGGATCGTAATGCACTTGGAGTGCATTCACACCCAGGTTAAATCCGAATAGCTTACCGTTTAACATTCCTCCAGATACAGCACTGTCACTAATACTGGAAACATCAATACCATTTCCAAGATAGCTACTAAGATCCTCTAGCTGTCCCTTACCGCCGTATTGTGCCAAGTAGGATAGGTCCATCTGCATAATATCCGGTAGCTCATTGGCAGCGGCTTGAGGTGCTAGCTTCTTCCAATAATCATCCCAAGATGCATATTCAGGCTCGATCGTTACATGTGGATTTTTCTCTTCATACATCTTAATAACTTCTAATGTATAATCATGTCTAGGCTGTCCGCCCCACCATGCTATACGTAATGTGATATCTTCCTTCTCTTCTGCTACATCTTCTTTCTTATCATTCGTTGGTGCTGCATCCTTAGCTCCATCATTAGCTGTATTGGCTTTCTCTTCATTATTGCTAGCACAAGCTGCTAAGGAAAAAACCATAACCAGTGCCAGTATAATCAGCATTACCTTCTTCATTTCGGTGCCCCCTAAAGTTTTGATAAATGCGCAAGCTCTTGATAAAGCTACTTCGAAAGCCTATAAATTAATATTTGATAGTGCTTTCATTAACATTGTATGGCATCCACTCATAGACTTGAATTCAAAAAACCGTTATGTTTGTTCAAAAAACAGAGGCTCCGGTTAAGGAGCCCTCTTGAATTCGCTGGGTGTAAATCCGGTAAACTTTTTGAATACCTGACTGAAGTATTGTGGATTGTCACCAAAGCCTAGCAGTTCTGCGAGCTCGAATACCTTCACATCATCCATCTCTCCAATGAGCTCAATCGCTTTCTCCATTCTAGCCTTCATTACATAATTAGAAAATCGCTCACCCGTTTCTTTCTTGAAGAGCTTCCCTAGGTAGTCCGCGTTCATATATAACATTTCACTCGCTACTCCGTTTAAAGAAAGCTGAGTGTTGTGTAGATTATTCCGAATAATTTGCTCTACCTTACTAACGACCGATGATTGCTTGTTCTTCGTTAATTCATAATGCTCTGAGGTGATTTCCTTAGCTGTATGTTCTACAAACTCACGTAAAGCTAGTATCGTATCTAGCTTGTCAAACCGAACAAATTCCTTTAAGTATATATGCATGCCACGAGGATTAGCTTGACGAATAATAGCCATGTAAATCGGAATTACGTAAGATTTGGTGACCGTCGTTTCCATTCTCAACCGAACTAAGACCTCGAACAATTCTTCAATTTCCCTAAGAACATCATCCACTCGACCTGTCTTGATTAGCATACATAGCTTGTCTTCATCATAAGTAAAATCTAATTGATGGTCCTCTTCAACCGTACCTATATCCCTCTTGGTAATCAAGCTTCCTTCACCTAAGTAAAAACGGTAATTCAAGCATGCAACCGTCTCTCTATACATCCCCCTGGCCTGTGAGATATCCCCTGCTTCGCTTAGTGCGATCGTTACATCAATCTTGTAAAAGCCAGAAAAGGTATTCTTAATAGATTCAATGAGCCCGAACAGCAAATCATCCTCATTGGAGTCCTCAAGCAGTAGTAATACTTGTTTACTAATGGTTGTGCTCAGCAGCAGTGTCTGCACACCTAATATGTCCTCTGCAATATTCTTCAATGCGAACATATGCTCAAACTCAAATGTCCCCTCCAGCTGAAAAAGCAGCATCCGTACCTTCTGATTGTCCAGTTGAATACCGAATAGATTACAGTAATCATCCCAATCACGTTTACCATATGTTTTGTTCGTCACAAGCTCCTTCAGGAATTGCTCCTTCACATGGGGGAGCACCTTCTTCAGCTCACGTTCTATCTTCACCATGAATTGCTCTTTATTCAGTGCTTGATTCCAATCCTCCACAACCTCAGATAGGGCTTGGGTAATTAGCTGCTCATTACACGGCTTCAATAGATAATGCTTGACCCCATATCTCATCGCTTTTCTTGCATAATCAAACTCATTGAACCCTGACAGCATAATAAATTGCACATGCTGATCGTTCTCTCGAACCTTCTCAACAAGCTGTAAACCATCCATACCTGGCATACGGATATCTGTGATGACGATATCCGGTTGATGCAGGAGAATAAACTCATAAGCTTCTAATCCGTTGCGAGCCGTCCCCACAAGCTCTGTGCCGTGAGCATTCCAATCGATAATCTTAGAGATTCCATCTAGAATAATTCTTTCATCATCCACAAGAAGCACTTTATACATGACTTTCCCCTCTTTCTTGTGTTAGCATCTGTGGTATTTCTAATGTCACACGTGTATATACATGTCGTTCACTTTCGATTTGAATACCGTAAGCTTCACCGAAAAGCAGCTTGATGCGTTCATCTATATTGCGCAGCCCAATGCCCGATCCCCTTGGTTGAATGACACCACTCTTCAAATCCGTCAGCAGTCCTCGGTCCATCCCTGGTCCGTTGTCCTCAACTGTAAGGGCAAGACCACTAGCTGTATTCGATGCCCGAATCGTAATTTTACAAACTCCAAGCATTTGATCTAACGCATAATTAATCGCATTCTCAACAATCGGCTGAAGGGATAGCTTCGGAATAAGTGTATTCTGTACATCTGCAGGAATATCACTTTCAAACTCCAATCTGTCTTCAAAGCGAATTTTCTGGATGGTGATGTAGCTGTTCACAATTTCCATCTCACGCTTGAGTGGAATGAGTGGTTCGTTTAGATTCATGGAATTGCGAAGTAAATAACCTAATGATTCTACCATCAATGATACTTGAGGCTGACCATTCATCTTAGACATCCAATTAATAGATTCCAACGTGTTATATAAGAAGTGTGGATTGATCTGTGCTTGTAAAGCTTTAAATTCTGTTTCTTTAATCGTCAGCTGTTTTTTGTAATTATCTGTAATTAAATCATTAATTCTTTGGATCATTATTCTGAAGTTACGGTGCATCTGCCCCGCCTCATCCATCGGGAAGAAGTCTTTATCCGGCTCGTTCTCAAGCTCAAAGTTACCGAACTGAACCTTCTTCATCTTCATATTCAAGCTTTCTATCGGAGTTGTAATGCCCCTAGCAAATCTCAACACAAGAATGACAATAATGACGAATAATAGACCATATATCATCAGCATCGTATTCTTAACCGTATTAATAGTTTGGAAGATGTTATCGTAGGGGATGACGATCATATAAGTCCAATCCGTATAGCTAGAAGGCACAGAAGTAATAAAATAACGCTTGTTTCCAATACTTGAGATTGAGTAGCCCGTCTTCCCTGCATAATCAATTTCCAATTCCTTGAGTACACTCGGTAATTCCTCTGGATAGACCAAAGCATCCTTATTAAAAATAATAAAATGTGCATCCTGCTGGTCCAATCCTCTGGCAAAATCAACAATCAGCTTTTCTACATCAATTCGAATAGCGAGTGTTCCTAAATGGTTCAAGTCCAGATTCGAAACAGAGCGAATTTCACGGCCGACCACTAATGCACGATCGTCTGTATCCGGCGATATCCAGCTAATTCCTCCAGATTTCTCCGCAGCCTCGCGCTTTATTTTCTGCTTTCTCTCATTCGTTGTCCTTGTTTCATTAGCGCCCGCGGCATATTCCTCCCCCTGTCCATCGAATATCTGTAGCGAAAGAATATATTTATCAAGTCCACCTAAATTGCGAAGATCTTCTTTCAAATTATAAATCGTTACATATCGATCATATGAAGCATCTCCTCGATTCAGTGATATCAGAGAACCCTGGATTTCCGGGTCCGTGACAACACGAAACGATAGCCGCTCCATCTTCTTCAATTCATTCTCAATTCCCGAGGATGAAAGACGCAATGACTTAGCAGATTGCTGATAAATTTCTTTATCGTACACTTCAAAGGCAAATTGTGTAACGAATAAGCTAATGATACTCACGACTAACATAACGATTGAGATCAATACGAACATTTTATATTTGATTCTAAGATTCGAGTAGAACGCTTTTAATTTAAGAGCCTGCTGCTTCATCTGGGTACCTCCCTCGCTGTAGAACAACCCGAATAACGAGCTGCGTTATTCTTAAGTACATTTCACCATGAAATCTCAATTACCTTCAACTGGTATATAAAAACATGTATAGTATTAGATAAAGCATGAACTGCCAATCTCTACATACATAGCTATTAATATTACTAGTCGAAGGGATGATTCTTGTATGAATGAGCAAGTGAATAAGCAAGTAGAAGAGAAAGAAAATCAACAAGTTCACAGCGTCTATGCGTATGTAGGTACATATACCGGTTCGGGTTCAAACGGTGTCTATCTATACACCCTCGATCTGAATAGTGGACAATTCAGCCCAGCTGGGTTCTGCGAAGAAAGTAAGAATGCTTCTTTCTTAACGATTAATTCTAATCAGAACTACCTATATTCGGTCAATGAGAGCGATGATGGCGAGGTCGTATCTTTCCGAATTGATCATGCTACTAAAGAGTTAACGCGAATCAATTCCCAAACGAGTCAAGGTAGGCACCCATGTCACATGAGCTTGAATCGTGAAGGTACGTTCTTATTTGTGGTCAATTATACGGGGGGAAGTGTGTGCCTCTATCCTATTCTAGCGGATGGATCCATTGAAGAGATGTCTGATTTCATTCAGCATGAAGGACATGGTCCCCGAACCGATCGTCAGGAATCTCCTCATCCGCATTCTATATTCATTGACCCATCGAATCAGTGGATTCTTGTTCCCGATCTTGGATTAGATACATTATTCGTATACCGATTAGATACCGTTCAGCGCAAATTGATGGAGCATAGTCGGGTGAAGCTACATCCTGCTGCAGGACCAAGACACCTGACCTTCCATCCAACTGACCCATTTGTATATGTAATCAATGAGCTTGATTCTACGGTTACCGTGTTCTCATTCGATGCATCACTCGGTGAATTGGTTGCGTTACAGACGATTTCTACACTTCCAGAAAACTTTGCAGGTGATAGCACATGTGCAGACATTCACATCACACCGTGCGGCAATTTTCTATATGGCTCTAATCGTGGTGATGATAGCCTCGCGGTGTACCGAATAGATTCCTCTACTGGACTTCTTACGCTCATAGAAATCGTATCTACTGGAGGCCAGACACCAAGGAATTTCGGTATCTCACCAGATGGTAAGTTTCTGCTAGCAGCTAATCAGGATTCCAATAACATCGTCATCTTCCGTATCGATCAAGCTACAGGTCGCCTTCACAATATGAACCTCACTGTCGATATATCTAAACCGGTATGTATTAAATTTCTCGTTTAATCGGATCTGTCACCGTGCCCAATCCGCATAAAACCCGTAATCTGTTTATCCATTTTGGATGCAGATCACGGGCTTTTTAATTTATATGAGATCCGTTGAATCGTTCGCTACTCGATAGTAAATGAGTGAATAATGGCTCCTGTGTCCACTCTATCCATTGTCATACCCATTCTTCCGCCCAGCTCTGTATGGATTCTATAACATTCTCTAGAGCCTTCCCTTTAGCAGTAAGCTCATATTCAATACGCACAGGCGTCTCTGGATAAACATGGCGAACGACAATGCCCACCGCCTCCATTTCCTTCAGACGATCTGTTAGCATCTTATCGCTCATCTCGGGGATTTGTTCCTTCATATCCTTAAACCTTCTTGGTCCGCCAAGCAGCACGCGAATAATTAATCCCGTCCATCGCTTTCCCAGAAGTTCCATAGAAATTTCGTATTTGGGACACATATGTGAATAGTCCATCGATATTACCTCCTAATCATACATAGTGAGCATGCCCTCTATATAACGATTGTATCACATTCACTATATATTTGTAAGTGATATCTTCACTAGCTCAGATTACATATATTAAATAGCTTCTTCATTCTCCACGCTTACCCAAACGAATGAGATGTCGTCCGTTCCACATTCGATACAAGCCGAGCACCAAGAATCCAAGTGCAATCACAGTAATTATCCCAGGAATGAGATGGAATAAAATCATCCGTTCTCCAATAGTTAACAATCCCCCAGAAGTCATGCCCATACCCGTCATATGATGATTCTCTATAGATTTCCTAATGAAGTATGGGGAAATCCAATCATAGAAGAAACCAACAATCATAAACACGAAAAAATAAAAGCCCGGCATAAACGAATGCTTCTTACACTGAATAACTCCTATTATTATTAATGCAATGTTAGCAAAACCTGTAATGAAGCCAATCATGCTGAAAATAAAACTTATCATCCTACCATCTCCCAATGTCTGATTAGGATTATAATACCATACTTTCCTTATATTTTGATTTTATTATAATTCTAAAAACCGTTCGGGAAGCTCGGTACTTTATGTGTCGGTGGAATCGAGCGACTGGAGCACAGCAAGCACATTTATTGTGCTTGTGTCTGCGAAACTGAGCCACTGGAGCACAGCAAGCACATTTATTGTGCTTGTGGCGGCGAAATCGAGCTACTGGAGCACGGCAAGCACATTTATTGTGCTTGTGGCGGCGAAATCGAGCTACTGGAGCATGGTAAGCACATTTATTGTGCTTGTGGC
>DFZX01000089.1 GCA_002383695.1 Caryophanales bacterium UBA4045 | reverse complement strand
TGTAGTGCAATCTTAGATTGCGCGTACTGGAGAAGGCTAAGCTGCCCAATTGACTTACGCAAGTGGTCAATCGGATCAGCAAGTAAGAGCTTCTAGTTGATCATAGGACTGCTACCGCAGCCAGCATGACAACAGCCTTCAGCGGCAACCTTTCGTTTCGCATCTAGTTTTGAGGGAATGAGCCATCTTCGGATGAACCATCCTCATAGGGAAGCTATGAAGCCTCCCACAAGAAACTCTGTTTGGTGACGACGGCGGAGGGGAACCACGCGTTCCCATCCCGAACACGACCGTTAAGCCCTCCAGCGCCGATGGTACTTGGACCGCAGGGTCCTGGGAGAGTAGGACGTTGCCAAGCAGAGTTTTCATATTTTGTGAGTCCTTCCTATGGAAGGATATTTTCACGCAAACTTTGAAAATTCTATGAAGTGTGTCTCTTAATTTTCCCTGATAGCTCAGTTGGTAGAGCACTCGACTGTTAATCGAGTTGTCACAGGTTCGAGTCCTGTTCGGGGAGCCACATGCTCCCATAGCTCAGTAGGTAGAGTGCATCCATGGTAAGGATGAGGTCACCGGTTCGAATCCGGTTGGGAGCTTCTTCAGAGGAGTATTAGTTTTCTCATGGCCCGTTGGTCAAGTGGTTAAGACACCTCCCTTTCACGGAGGTAACAGGGGTTCGAGTCCCCTACGGGTCATAATATTTTTAGAAGCTGGAGACAAACAGGAATGTTTGTCTCTTGTTTTGGGAATTATAAGATGTCGCTACATAAGTGACGAACAATATTGGGGATTAGCCAAGCGGTAAGGCAACGGACTTTGACTCCGTCATCTCAGGTTCGAATCCTGAATCCCCAGCCACTACATATGAGAATCAAAGCTATATGATTAATTTCATATAGTTTTTTTGTTTATAGGGTTAAATAATTGTGCTATTATATCATCGAACGTATATAAAGGAGGCAATTGTAGATGTATCATGCATTAACTGAAGATGAGGTAGTAGAATATGTAAGAGCACTTCCCGGACTATTCACAGGAACAGCGCCGTTACTCAGTCGTGAAATCGGCGACGGTAATCTAAATATGGTTTTTCAAGTCCGTGAAGATGGTGTAGAGGGTAGAAGTGTGATCGTCAAACAAGCGCTGCCTTACATAAGAGTTATCGGGGAGTCTTGGCCGATGACGCTGGACCGTGCACGGATAGAGTGCGAGGTTCTCCAGATTCAGAATGAATATGATCCAGGACGGGTTCCGAAGGTTTATCATTATGACGTAGAATTAGCCTTATTCATCATGGAAGATTTGTCGGAATATATGATTATGCGTAAAGCGCTTATCAGTAGGAAGCAATACCCTAACTTTCCCCAACATATCGGTCGATTTCTAGCTCGAACCTTATTCCTTTCCTCAGATTACGCATTGGAATCAGGTATAAAGAAACAGTTAGTTGGACGCTACATCAACCCTGAATTGTGTAAACTATCAGAGGATGTAATATTTACGGACCCTTATTGTGATAGTCCGCGTAATAATTACCATAGTTTGATCGAACGAGAGGCTCTATCCCTTCGACAAGATATTGAGCTTAAGCTAGAAGTAGCAAAACTTAAGGTTAAATTTCTCACCCAAGCCCAAGCTCTAGTTCACGGAGATTTGCATACAGGTAGTATTATGGTTACGGACACAGATACACGTGTAATAGATCCGGAGTTTGCATTCTTTGCTCCAATGGGCTTTGATATAGGCGCAGTAATTGGGAATATATTATTAAATCATGCAGCGCATATAGGACATTCAAGTGACCCGTTGCAGCGTGGAGAATACCAGCAATATTTAATAGGAATGATAAGAGGAGTTTGGATGTTTTTTGAGGAGGAATTCAGATCCTTATGGAAGGATCGAATGATAGAGCCCTCTGTGAATATTGAAGGATATCTCAATGATGTGTTAATTAACATCTTACAAGATACTGCTGGCTTTGCTGGATGTAAGATGATACGTCGAGTGGTTGGAATTGCTCATGTTTCTGATTTGGAGAGTATTGCAGATGAGCAACTCCGTGCTGAGTCTGAGAAACTTGCATTAATAAATGCCCGGAAACTTGTTGTCAACCGAGCGCGAATAACAACAATTAATGATTTAATTGAGATGATCGAAAGCGATGGGAGCCTATAATCACCACTACATTCGACAAATATTTCCCGGGCAATTCTCACAGTGACATTGGTCGCGTAAATAAGTGAGGTCCTTAATAATAATTAAATTGTCTTCGTATTCAATAATATCAAGCTTCTTAAATTCAGCTAGCATACGATTGACACTCTCTCTGGTTGCACCAATCATCTCAGCTAATTCAGTGTTGGTTAGTCTTATTGGGATAAGAATATCCTTTCCATGTTCCTTGCCATAGGAATTAGAAAGACGAATGAGTACAGAACACAATGCACCAGGTTTACCGAACAATAATAAATCGCGGAACTTAGTTTGGGTCGTTCGGTGCATAAGTCCCATCCACTTCATGAATTCCACAGCAAGATCTCCATGCTGCCACAATAAGACTTCGAGATCTTTAAGTTGAATGATTCCAACAATACTATCCACGGTGACTTCGGCATTGAAGCTATGCGTTGATGTTTGCAGTGAATCTAGTTGTCCGAATAAGTCTTGGTGCTGGAACATATAAAGGGTCAACTGTTTTCCGTCATCTGTTGCTTTTGTAATACGTACTTGGCCCTCAATAATATAAAATAATTTATCCGCAAGATCGCCTTCCCAATAAAGATAGGAGCCTGCTGATGCGCTGTATTCATAGGAAATTGACTTAAGCTTGGTCAAATTCTCAGGAGTGAATACCTCTGTGTTCTTGTATGGCTGTGTGGCTGTCGTTTCAAGAGTCATATTAATGTCTCCTCCTTTCTGTCTTCATTAATAAGATAACTGATTTCATGTGAGACGTGTGTGATGAAACTCACTTATCTGATTGAAAAAAGTGAGAAATATGTGAAAAATCACACATCGACATCGTCGATGTGTGATTTTTTTGTGTGTACTGATAAATGCCTATGTTAGCTACGACTACCAATCTTCGTCTTTAAGAAAGGAAGTACGTACCGATCTGCTCCAAACTTAGCTGCATTATACCCACCAATTACAATAAGAATTCCGAGAATAAGCAATTGTGTATTTGTAGAAGTCGTTCCGGATAAGAGGAAAGCAAAGTTCATCAGGATACCCATCAGAGCTGCAAATGTTGTGAAACAACCAAGAATTAATCCGAGGCCAACTAGGAATTCGCCCCATGCTACTAGGAATGAGAATAGTCCAGAGCTTGGTATTGCAACATTCTCCAAGAATGTTGCCCACCATTCTTGCACGGCTGGGTGGTCACCAGTTGATTTTTTGACAGCTCCCATTAAGAACCCCTTAGCATCAAAAGCTTCATCCGCGGTAATTTTACCCCATCCAGCGTGTAACCACTGCCATCCTACATAGATCCGAATTATTGTGAGAGCAATTGCTGCGTAAACATTTTCTCTAAGAAATTTGATAATCATAGATGCTCCTCCTTTAAATTGTATAGCGTTTATTAATTACTTTGTAGTACTGTAATTTTGTGTTTCTGGAGAGTAGCGCTCTTCCTCTTGAACCAAGAATAAGATATTTGTTGTAAAGTGTATGTGCGAAATATCACACTTTAAGAAAAACTACTAAACAGTATTGTGACGTTGGTCACAGGCACTTGATGATCATTCTTGTATATTGTTGTTATAGGTAATAAAAGTAACTTTAAGGAGGGAAGAGGATATGTTAACTGGAATCATACTAGCAGGAGGCGATCATCGAAGGATGGGAGGAGAGAATAAAGCCCTTCTTTCTATATATGGTGTGCCATTAATTCAGAGGCAGATAAGAGAAATGCAAACCATCTGTGATGAGATCATTATAGTAACAAACGAACCAAAGCCTTTTTTAAGAATAGTAGATGTATCGGTACGTATCATTACCGACTTTATTCGTGGTAAAGGTCCCTTAGGTGGATTACATGCAGGCTTATCGCTTGCTGAATACGATGAAGCGTGGGTTGTTGGCTGTGATATGCCATCAATATCGGCTCAAGCAGCTCGGTTTATGCAGCAATTTAAAGAGGAGTTTAGACTTGAAGCAGTCGTACCCCGAATAGGTGGACGTCTAGAGATGCTTCATAGTATATACAATACATCTCTAGCATCTAAAGCCTTGTCCTTACTGAATACCGGAGATCATCGACTGGAGCAGTTCCTACACTATATTCGATGGTCTGAGATGGATTCAGATCAATTTGTAGTGAGAGGGATTGAAACCCATTTCACACAAGCAATTAAAACGACAGAAGACTATAGACAATTTATCACTCATTTTTCAGATGGAATCGATATGAATGAGAAGCACCACTATATGGAATAAGGCATTTGTTCAGTCACATTAAAGAGATGGAAGGGGAAGGGTTAAAGTGAAGCTAGAGAAATTTGAAAAGGAAATACAGAAAACTCAACTTGAGCACCAGGAAACTAAACTTAAAGGTACCTTCGCCTCCGTCATGATTGTAGGTGGATTTATCGCTGGTTGTTGGCTATTCGTATTCATCTTATTCATGATTAGAAATGGGGGTTAACTTACATGCATATTCACAGGTTAGAGAAAGTTTGGCTTATATTTGGAGTGAGTATGTTGTTCCTCTTCCTTCTCGTTCTAGGTATTGGAACTTTTGTTATGGGTATGGCTCCACCTCATAGCGGTAACCATCAATCCATTGATCCGACAAAGGTTGATGAGCAAGCACCCTTTAATAATCTAGGGCTCAAAAAAATTGGTGATAATCATTATGAAGCGGTTATGACAGCTTTCGTCTTCGGGTATGGTCCCGATTCGATTGAAATTCCAGCTGGAGCTACAGTCGATTTTATTGTAACTAGCAAGGATGTTGTTCATGGCTTTCAGATTCCAGGTACAAATGTGAATATGATGATCGTTCCAGGTGAAATTACAGAAATCTCACATACGTTTGATAAACCTGGTGAGTATTTAATTCTCTGCAACGAATATTGTGGTTCCTACCATGAGATTATGCAGGCGAGAGTGATCGTAACTTAGTGGATTTCTCATAATTAATAGAAAGGTGGATAACCATGAAGTTTGAACGTTTCGATCCACGAGATGCTAAGCTTGTCATTGCACATATTATATTCGCCTTTATTGCGTTATTCATTGGGGGAATCGCGGGGCTACTGCAGGGAATGGTGCGAAGCGGTACTTTTACATTGCCAGCGGGTATTGGTTACTATCAATTATTAACTGCTCATGGTGTGCTAATGGCATTAATCTTCACAACTTACTTTATTATAGGCTTCTTATATTCGGGAGTATCGAAAACCTTAGGCGGCGCATTATTACCGGCTGCTCGGAAGATGGCGTGGATTGGATATTATCTCATGTCAGTAGGTACGGTTCTTGGGGTTATTCTCATATTGATGAATAAAGCAACTGTATTATACACCTTCTACGCACCCATGATGGCCTCGCCCTACTATTACATAGCCTTGGCTTTAATAGTAGTGGGTAGCTGGTTAAGTGGTTTTGCAATTTTCTATCAATATGTGAAGTGGCGCAAAGATAATAAAGGGCAAATGTCCCCACTTTTCGCATTTATGTCTGTTGCGACCATGCTGATGTGGCAAATTGCTACAATAGGTGTAGCTGCTGAGGTACTTCTCCAATTGATACCTTGGTCATTTGGCTGGATTGATACAATAAATGTATTATTGAGCAGGACATTGTTCTGGTATTTTGGCCATCCGCTTGTGTATTTCTGGTTGTTACCTGCTTATATTTGTTGGTATGTTGTAATCCCTAAGATAATCGGCGGCAAAATATTCAGTGATTCATTAGCCAGATTGTCGTTCGTGCTGTTCTTGTTATTCTCGATTCCCGTAGGCTTCCACCATCAATTGATGGAGCCAGGCATTAGTCCCATGTGGAAATATATTCAGGTAGTCCTAACATTCATGGTTATTATTCCTTCATTAATGACCGCATTCTCCTTGTTCGCAACCTTTGAATTAGCAGGTCGAGCTCGAGGGGGGACAGGTTTGTTCGGATGGTTGAAGAAGCTTCCCTGGGGAGATGTTCGTTTCTTCGCCCCCTTCATGGGTATGCTAGTGTTCATTCCTGCTGGAGCTGGGGGCATAATTAATGCCAGTAACCAACTGAATGCTGTCATTCACAACACACTGTGGGTAACAGGACACTTCCACCTTACTGTAGCTACGAGCGTTGCACTGACCTTCTTCGGAATCACCTTCTGGTTGATCCCGCATGTGACCGGTCGTACGTTAACTAAGAAATTGAATCGATTTGGCATCATTCAGACTCTCTTATGGTGTATTGGGATGTTCTTTATGTCAGGCTCGATGCATCTTGTTGGACTATTCGGTTCACCTCGGCGAACCTCTTACACGACCTATAATGATCACCCAGAAGCGATATTATGGATGAAGTATCATGTAGCCATGGCAGTGGGAGGCATCATTCTATTCGTTGCGGTTATTCTAATGATGTACATTATATTCGCGTTGTTGAAGACACCGAAGGGAGAATGCGAATTTCCGATTGCTGAGGTAGATGAACATGCTGAACCAACTCCAAGGATTCTTGAGCGGTGGACCTTGTGGATAGGGATAGCAGTTGTACTTATTCTAATTGCATACACAGTCCCTATTGCGGGAATGCTGATGAACGATACACCAGGATCACCAGGTTATACAACGTGGTAAAGAAGAGTTGCTGTAAATATGAAGATTATTTAATATAGCGCTAAGGGTAATGATAGTAATAAATACAAAAAGTAACGATGGGTACTATGGAAGCATCAATAATTTCATTATGGGTATAAACGGAAGCAATAGAGCGTATTAAACGCTCTATTGTGCTCTGAATAAGCTATTGAACAATATACGTTCGATAAAACAAACGGAGAGACGTTTCCAATTAAATAGTAGGGGTAAAAAAAGTAACACTAATAACTATGTGAATTATTTCACAAAAATTTCACAGTAATCATTCTACATCTGTGATAATAATCACTGTTGGGATACTTCTTGAACTTTACTATTAGAATATAAAGATAAAAGCACGCTTAGGAGGCGAAGAGATGGCTGTTAAAGAGGAGAAAGTTAAGCAGCAAGGACAGGCAGCAGAGCATGTAAATCAACTGGTAGCCCAAGCAAAACTAGCACGTGAAGCTTTTCTAAAGCTCAATCAAGAGCAGATTGACATCATCGTTCAGGAAATGGCATTAGCCGGACTTGATCAGCATATGGTGTTGGCTAAGCTCGCCATTGAGGAGACAGGTCGTGGTGTATATGAAGACAAAATCACGAAGAACATCTTTGCAACCGAGTATATTTATCACAATATCAAGAATGACAAAACGGTGGGTATCATTGAGGATAACCCATATGAAAGCTACCAGAATGTAGCAGAGCCTGTAGGAATCATAGCAGGTATTACTCCTGTAACGAATCCAACATCTACAACCATGTTCAAGTCACTGATCTCGATCAAGACGCGTAATCCAATCATCTTCGGGTTCCATCCATCAGCTCAGAAGAGTAGTACTGCTGCCGCTGAGACCCTAAGGAAGGCTGCTGTTGCTAATGGAGCACCAGAGCATTGTATCCAATGGATTGAATTTCCTTCCGTAGAAGCGACGCAGCTATTAATGAATCATCCTGATATTGCCCTCGTACTGGCAACTGGCGGTTCAGCGATGGTGAAAGCAGCATATAGCACAGGGAAGCCAGCTTTAGGTGTAGGTCCCGGCAACGTACCTTGCTTCATTGATAAGACAGCGAATATCCCTCAATCCGTTACGGATCTTATTCTATCCAAGACGTTCGATAATGGTATGATCTGTGCTTCGGAGCAGGCTGTTATTATAGAAGAACCAATTTATGAGCAGACTAAAAAGCTGATGATTGATATGGGCTGTTACTTCCTGAACAAGGAAGAGACAGAGGCAGTATCCAAGCTAGTAATTAATTCAGAGAAGTGTGCAGTGAATGCCGTTATCGTAGGTCAATCCGCGAATAAAATCGCTGAGATGGCAGGAATTACTGTTCCGAAGAATACCAAAATTCTAGTTGCCGAGCTGCAGGGTGTAGGTGACAAATATCCGTTATCCGCTGAAAAGCTAAGCCCCGTGCTAGCGTGCTATAAGGTTAAGAACGCTGATCTAGGTATTGAACGTGCTGTGGAAATCGTGCGTTATGGTGGTATGGGTCATTCATCTGTTATCCACTCCACTGATCAGAATATTATTAATAAATTTGCTGCTCAATTGCAAACAGGACGTGTTATCGTGAATGCACCATCAACGCATGGCGCTATAGGAGATTTATACAATACTAATTTACCTTCATTAACATTAGGCTGCGGCTCGTTCGGATCGAATTCAACAACATCTAACGTTAGTGCAGTTAACTTGGTTAATATTAAACGTGTTGCTTATCGCACTACGAATATGCAGTGGTTTAAGATCCCACCAAAAATTTACTTCGAGCGTGGATCCACGCAATATTTGGAGAAAATGCCTGATATCTCGCGCGTTCTAATCGTTACAGATGAAATGATGGTTAAGCTTGGTTACGTGGATCGGGTTGAGTATTATCTTCGCAAAAGAAAAACGCCTGTATTCATCGAGATCTTCTCAGATGTTGAGCCAGATCCTTCGGTTGATACCGTTGATCGTGGTAAAGCGATGATGGACCGCTTTAAGCCTGACTGCATTATCGCTCTGGGCGGTGGCTCACCTATGGATGCTGCCAAGGCAATGTGGTTATTCTACGAATATCCAGATACGAATTTCCAATCCTTAAAGCAGAAGTTTCTAGATATTCGTAAACGGGTATATAAGTATCCTAGGTTAGGAAAGAAAGCACAGTTCGTGGCTATCCCAACAACGTCGGGTACTGGCTCGGAAGTGACTTCATTCGCAGTTATTACCGACAAGAATCAAGGGAATACGAAGTACCCGTTAGCTGACTATGAGCTGACGCCAGATGTGGCTATTATCGACCCAGAGTACGTATTGACACTGCCGAAGGTAGCTGTAGCAGATACAGGTATGGACGTGTTGACGCATGCCATTGAGGCGTATGTATCAATCATGGCGAATGATTATACAGATGGATTGGCGCTTCAAGCTATTAAATTAGTCATGGAGTACCTAGAGAAATCTCATGCTACTGCAGACCCACTGGCTAGAGAGAAGATGCACAATGCTTCGACGATCGCTGGTATGGCGTTTGCTAATGCCTTCCTAGGAATTAACCACAGCTTGGCACATAAGTGGGGCGGAGAATACCATACCGCTCATGGTCGTACCAATGCAATCCTTATGCCTCATGTTATTCGGTATAATGCAAGTAAGCCGACGAAGTTTGCATCCTTTCCGAAGTATGAAGCCTTTATTGCCGACAAGCGTTATGCTGAAATCGCTAGAATGTTAGGCTTACCTGCTCGTACTACTGAAGAAGGTGTGACTAGCTTAATCAACAAGATTCGAGAAATGAACCGCAACCTAGGAATTCCTGAGAAGTTTGCAGATTTAGGATTTGATGCTCCGACCTTCGAAGCAAGAGTAGATTACCTAGCTGATCGAGCTTTTGAAGATCAATGTACAACGGCCAATCCAAGAATGCCTCTAGTTACGGAATTAGCAGATGTTTATCGTAATGCATTCTATGGCAAGTTCGAGTAATAAGAAGGAGATGTGTTATATGTCTATCCAAGAGGAAAAACTCATCAAACCATCATCGGAGAACGTAAGCTGGAGAGGCTTTAAAGATGGCGAATGGATGAAAAAAATCAATGTAAGAGGATTTATAGAGCAGAATATAAGCTCATATGAAGGAAATGCCGATTTTCTCCAAGGTCCCACAGAGGCTACAAATGCCTTGTGGGCGATCATTCAGAAGCTGACCAAGGATGAGATTGCACAAGGCGGTGTGCTTGATGTAGACGTCAATACCGTGTCAAGCATCACCTCCCATGGTCCAGGATATCTGGATCAGACGAAGGAGAAAATTGTAGGATTACAGACAGATGCTCCATTCAAGCGCTCTATCCAACCTTTTGGCGGAATAAAGATGATGGTTGATGCTTGTAAGGCATACGGATTCGAGCTACCTAAGGATATGATCCAGATATTCACAGATATTAGGAAGACACACAATCAAGGTGTGTTCGATGCCTATACCTCAGAGATGAGAAATGCGCGTAAGGCAGGTATTATTACTGGATTACCTGATGCGTATGGTCGCGGACGTATTATTGGTGATTATCGTCGGGTTGCGTTATATGGTACCAGTTTTCTAGCTAATCAGAAGAAACAGGAACTTAATGATCTCGAAGTCGATGTCATGAACGAGCAGGTTATTCAATTGCGTGAGGAATTGTCAGAGCAAATTCGTGCATTGGATGAATTGCGGAAGATGGCTGCGACTTACGGTTCTGATATATCCGCTCCAGCTTCTAATGCACGCGAGGCGATTCAATGGGTTTACTTCGCTTACCTAGCAGCGGTGAAGGAACAGAATGGTGCAGCCATGAGCTTGGGCAGGGTATCCTCCTTCTTGGATATTTATGTTCAACGGGACATTGAAGAGGGTACGCTCACTGAAGCTGAAGCTCAGGAGCTAGTAGACCATTTCATCATGAAGCTTAGAATTGTTAAATTTCTTCGGACACCAGACTATAACGAGCTCTTCAGTGGAGATCCTACTTGGGTGACAGAATCAATCGGTGGTATGGGATCGAATGGTAAGACGTTGGTAACACGGAATTCATTCCGTTTCTTGCATACACTAAGTAATCTTGGTCCTGCACCAGAGCCGAATTTAACTGTACTATGGTCAACGAGATTACCGCAGGGCTTTAAAGATTTCTGTGCCAAGGTATCCATAGAAACCAGCTCAATTCAATATGAGAATGATGATCTAATGGGACCTACGAATGGCGATGATTATGCAATTGCTTGCTGTGTATCGGCGATGCGTGTGGGTAAACAAATGCAGTTCTTTGGTGCTCGAGCGAATTTGGCAAAGCTCTTATTGTATTCAATCAATGGTGGTATCGATGAGAAGCTTGGTATTCAAGTAGCTCCAGCGATGGCAGCGAATACCTCAGAGATTCTAGATTATGAAGAGGTAGTAGAGAAGTACGATGAGATGATGGAGTGGTTAGCAGGTTTGTATGTAAATACACTGAATATTATCCACTACATGCATGACAAGTATTGCTACGAACGATTAGAAATGGCGCTTCACGATAAAGAGGTTGTACGCACTATGGCTACTGGGATCGCCGGCTTATCGGTAGTAGCGGATTCACTGTCTGCTATTAAATTTGCGAAAGTCAGACCGATTCGTAATGAGAAGGGTATTGCCATTGATTTTGAAATTGAAGGCGAGTATCCACAATACGGTAATAATGATGAGCGTGTCGATGAAATCGCAGCATCGCTTGTAGAGACTTTCATGACGAAGATTCGCAAACATTATACGTATCGGAACTCCGTACCTACAATGTCAGTATTGACGATTACATCGAATGTCGTGTACGGTAAGAAGACAGGTTCTACGCCAGATGGTCGTAAAGCCGGTGAGGCTTTCGCACCGGGTGCAAACCCTATGCACGGACGTGACCATAAGGGCGCACTGGCATCACTAGCCTCTGTAGCGAAGCTGCCTTATGAGCATGCATTGGACGGTATATCTAATACCTTCTCTATTGTGCCTAAAGCCTTAGGACGAGAGCCACAGGCAAGAGTGTCGAATATGGCATCGTTGTTGGATGGATATATGTCTAGCGGCGGTCATCATTTGAACGTCAATGTATTCGAGGTAAGCCAATTAATGGATGCTATGGAGCATCCTGAATTGTATCCGCAACTGACAATTCGGGTTTCTGGATATGCTGTAAACTTCATTAAGTTGACCCGGGAGCAACAGCTGGATGTGATTCATCGGACATTCCATGCATCGATGTAGATAGGAGTCAATGGTATGACTGGACGTATTCATTCAATAGAGACTTTCGGTACCTTAGATGGGCCAGGGATTCGGTTTGTGCTGTTCATGCAAGGCTGTGCCTTGCAATGTCTGTATTGTCACAATCCGGATTCCTGGGATACGAAGGTTGGCAAGGTGGTCAATATAGATGATATTTTATCGGAAATTGAGCCTTATGTGGGGTATTACAAGAGCTCTGGAGGCGGGATAACTGTGTCGGGAGGTGAGCCTACATTACAGGCACCATTCGTAGCAGAGCTATTCAAAGCCGTTAAAGAGAAGTGGAATCTCCATACAACACTAGACTCATCGGGTTTTTGTGAATCTTCACATGCTGAAAAGTTATTGAAGTATACGGATCTAGTTCTACTAGATCTTAAGCAGATGAATAATCAACGTCATAAAGTATTAACCGGGCAACCGAATGATCGTATCCTTAAATTTGCCAGATGGTTATCTGATCGAGGTACAGCGATGTGGGTTCGACATGTACTTGTACCTGGACGAACAGATGATGAGCAGGATTTAGAAGCATTAGGCCAATTTATCGGCTCACTGGATGGGGTAGAACGCTTCGAGATCCTGCCCTACCACCAGATGGGTATTTATAAGTGGGAGCAGCTCGGAAAGTCCTACGGTTTAACAGGAGTTGGAACTCCAACCGATAAAGAAGTGGAGCGTGCGTATCGTATTATTGGAGCAGCACGCACCGCTGTTGAATTAGCTCGAGGTTGATTACTGTTTGACAATGATTAGGGGATCTCTTATGAACCTGACGTAGCCAAAATGAAAGAAATCATGCTTGTTCTTCAATTTCCAAAAATTTAACTTGAATCAGCAGAAGCTATAGTGTATTATAACTTCTGCTGATGTTTTATATGTGAGGTAGTAACCCAGAACATGTATGTAAATAACAGTTGCAAAAGCACTAGATATCTGATATATTAGATTCTGTTGACTTTCGCGGACGTGGCTCAGTGGTAGAGCATCGCCTTGCCAAGGCGAGGGTCGAGGGTTCGAATCCCTTCGTCCGCTCCATATCAACTCACCAGCTATAAGATGCGCCCTTAGCTCAGCTGGATAGAGCGTTTGACTACGAATCAAAAGGCCGGGAGTTCGAATCTCTCAGGGCGCGCCACTAAGTATGATTCATTGCTTTATTGCTTCAATCGTTTATTATCGCGACGGGACGTAGCTCAGCTTGGTAGAGCACCTGGTTTGGGACCAGGGGGTCGCATGTTCAAATCGTGTCGTCCCGACCATCTATGTTTTACGCGGGTGTAGTTTAATGGTAGAACTTCAGCCTTCCAAGCTGTTAGCAGGGGTTCGATTCCCCTTACCCGCTCCATAATTAACTCGGTACCCTTACAATCGTAAGGGTTTTTTTTATAGGAAAGCATATATTTTTGAGGCGATTCGATATTATTGTCTTCAACGAACTGAGCCGATTGAATATACACGAATGTAATTTTTAGATAGCGCTTTCAATGCCAGAATGATATTATTCGTTATTATAGAGATATGAAAGGGAGATGGTCATCATGAATCCCAAACATACAATCGGCATGCTATCATCCTTTCTTGGAGGTAACTATCTAGGTGAGATAACAAATTCAATCCAAGCTGCAGTCCATAGCCGTGGTGGTCAATTAATCGCTATACGAACGGCGGGGAGGACCTTCGAGCTGCCTGTGGCGGTAGATCATGTAGATGGTTGGATCATTACCAATGATGCGGTTACAGATGAATATATTAAGCATCTCATGTTAGATCTTAACAAACCTGTTGTGGGCATCTCGCGTAATATTCAAGAAATTGTTCCCGACGCGTATAGAATCGGTGCCGATAATATAGGTGGTATACAGCAGGCCGTCGATCATCTTGTTCAGCATGGTCATCGTGAGATTGGCTTTGTAGGGCATATTAGAACGAGTAGTCACGATCTTAAGCAACGTTTGCTCGGGTACCAGAAGGCGCTAGCGAGGCACAGCATTCCATACAATCCCAACCATGTGATTGATCCGGGCGAGGTTAGTATGTTAGGCGGCCATCGAGCAGCGGATCGCTTGATAGGCGCAGGGTTTCCCTTTCGGGCAGCGGTTGTGTGTACGGATTTGAATGCGCTTGGGATGCTCGAAAGACTAAGCGAATTAGGTTATCGTGTGCCCGAGGATTTTGCCATCATAGGCTTCGACAACTCCCTTACTACTCGATTCAGTAAGCCGGGTCTCTCAAGTATAGATCAGAACATTAAGAGCTTAGGCTTTGGAGCGGTAGAGCTATTGTATAACCAATTTGCGCAAATTCCGATTGCACAGCATGATGTTATTGTGGAGAGTAAGCTTGTGATACGAGGGTCTTGCGGCTGTGAAGAGGAGAACAGGCCAGATATAATTCGTGGAGAATCACCTGATGCCTTTATTTCCAAGGATTCTTTTGAGTATGAGATGGGCGTGAATTATGAGTTTAATAAATTTATCATGAAGTATAAGCTCGATAACATTAAAGACTTATCTTGGATGCTATCCTCGCATTTCGATTGGGGCTGCTTAGGGCTACGGAAGCGGGATGATCAATCCCTTACGAAGCTGGAGGTTAGTCAATTCTACCACTTTCACGATGATTACGAATTAACAAATGCGATGGAGGTGGGTGTTGAGCAATTCCCCCCAATAGAATTAACACGTGGCCGAGGAAATCAGGCATATAGCGATATGATCTACCTAATCCCCTTCCGTGGTGAGGAGGATAATTGGAGTGTTCTTGCCATGGGGGCATCACTGGCAGATTCCAATCATCTACAGCATAATCATACATCGATCATTCAGTATCTAGATATGATGGCTAGTGCACTTGAGCATCAAGCGTTATTGAAGGAGCTGAAGGAGCAGGGTCAGAAATTTAAATACATAGCTGAGCAGCTTGAGGTAGTCTCACGTACATCGAATGATGGCATTTGGGATTGGGATCTGCGAACAGGGTGTATAGATTGGAATCAGCGGCTGCACCAATTATTACAAAGAACAGAAGCAAGCAGCTTTGAATTGTTACTGCATCCTGATGATGTCGTTCCTTATACGGACTCTATCCATGCACACTTGATCTACGAAATGCCATTTGAGCTGGAATTCCGCTTGCTTAAGAATGATGGCTCCTATGTATGGGTTATTGCATCGGGTGAAGCCATGCGTGATCAGGATGGAAAGGCGCTAAGGGTGATTGGCTCCGTTAGGAACATATCTGAACGCAAGCAATCAGAGGTCATTATGCGCTATATGGCTTATCATGATAGTTTAACTGGTTTGTCAAATCGAGTAAGATTCTCTCAGACGATTATGGATTCAATTCAGCAGGCACCACAACAGCATTTCGCAGTAATGGTATTCGATCTGGATACATTCAAGAAGATCAATGATAGCTATGGACATGATATGGGCGATCGAGTGCTGAAATATGTTGCGAGTAAGATCAGAGATATGGTCCAGGACGAAGATCATATTGCCCGATTCGGAGGTGACGAATTTGTATTGTTGTATCCATTCGTGCATAGCTTAGAGGCAGAGCGGTTTGCATGTGAGATTGCTAGTCAGCTTTCGCTTCCGATGATACAGGAAAGCGTACATATCGTGACTACGATAAGTATCGGCATCAGCAGATATCCGATGGATGGAGCAGATGCAGAATCACTGATAAAAAAGGCAGATATCGCCATGTTTAAAGCGAAGCAGAGTGGGAAGAACAAGTACGAGATCTTCTCGGTGGATATGATCGAACAAACCATGTGGCGAATTAACACGGAGAACAGGCTCCGAGCTGGATTATTGAATGAGGAATTTATGCTGTATTACCAGCCTCAGGTCGATTTGGAAACAGATCAGCTTTTCGGATTCGAAGCATTGCTGAGATGGAATTCCCCGATGGAGGGGATTGTCGCACCTGGGGAATTTATAAGGCTCGCTGAAGAAACGGGTCTCATCATACCAATAGGCGATTGGGTTATTCTAGAGGCATGTAGACAGATGATCAGATGGAGAGATAAAGGGTATAAGCAAATCCCGGTATCTGTGAATATATCGGTTCATCAATTGAAACAAATGGGTTTTGTTGAGAAGATTAAAGCCATCATTCGGCAAACGGGTGCAGATCCACAATACTTAATTTTCGAGATGACAGAGAGTGCGATTATTGATGATTTAGAGTCGACAATTTGTATGTTCAACGAATTCGCCGAACTGGGGATTAAGCTCTCTCTAGATGACTTCGGGACGGGTTATTCATCCTTATCTATATTAAAGAGACTTCCCATTAATATGCTGAAGATAGACAGATCCTTCATCGCGGGGATAACCATGGAGCAGAGTAATCTAGATATTATTCAGGCTATCGTCTTCATCTCGAAGAGCTTAAGAATCCGTGTTGTAGCGGAGGGGATTGAGCAGCGGGAGCAATATGATCTGCTTAAGAAAATTGATTGTGACTATGTGCAAGGATACTATATTAGCCATCCATTGCCAGCAGAACAAGTGGAAAGCTTTATGCGTATAGAGAAATAAATGTGAGGAGGCGGTTACAGTGTCGAACGACTTGAATAAATTTACAGAAATGGTTGGGTTACCTGATCAGGCCATTGATTTCGATCAGATTCCATGGATTCCTCAGTCAGAGCGAGTGTGGTTTAAGCCAGTTCGGTTTGATCTTGCAAGGGGACAGTGGATAAACTTCCTGAAGGTAACGCCAGGAGGCAAGGTCAACCGCCATCGCCATACCGGTGGACAGGTTATGGCATACACCATACAAGGGGAATGGCGATATCTGGAGCGCGAATGGATAGCCAAGCCAGGCACATTCGTTTATGAGCCACCAGGGGATATTCATACACTTATCGTTGACGGTGAGGAAGAAATGATTACACTATTCATCTTAGAAGGCACTGTGCAATATTTAGACGATGAAGATAAGGTGTTCTATCAAGACGATGTCTTCACGAAGCTAAAGCTCTACCATGAGTACTGTGAGAATAACAATATTCCGAGAGTGAATCTAACTTATTAGCCCGTCCATTTATAGTAAGCTTAATTAGAGATTACTTCTCAGTCGATTTTGTCCGCTGAAGAGTGATCTTTTTTCATTATAATCCAGTAGTACAGGTCCACCAGTGAAAAAATGTGTAGAAAGCTATGACGTAGGGTACGTTTTATAGTATGATGTAGTGAGGTTTAATCGGATTTAGAACAAGAGAATGATAACTTGTTTGTTAACCGCAACGTATCGTATGGTTGTTCCTTAATAATAGTGCTGAGGTGAGAGAAATGTCAGATATGACAGATTTTAATCAACAATTAATGACAAGTAACAGCAATCCGCTTCGACGGGATGTGCGTTTCTTAGGTAACATTCTTGGTGAAGTGCTTGTACATCAGGGAGGTAATGGACTTCTTGAGATGGTGGAGAAAATCCGTGAGATGAGTAAATCACTTAGAGTGAATAAAGATGATAAGCTGTTCGATGAATTTCATACGACGATTAAATCACTAGATCCTGTTATTCGCCACCAGGTGATTCGGGCATTCGCGATTTACTTCCAGCTTGTGAATATTGCAGAGCAGAATCACCGAATTCGTCGCAAGCGCGATTATGAGCGGACTACGGGTGAATCCATTCAGCCAGGCTCCATTGAGAGCTCCGTGCTTGATTTGAAATATAAGAATATCCCTGTAGAAGAAGTAAGAGAGATGCTCCAGGATATATCCCTTGAGCTCGTTATGACCGCCCATCCAACGGAAGCTACACGTCGAGCAGTTTTAGACATTCATAAACGTATTGCCTACGATGTGATGGAGCTGGACAATCCCACTCTGACACCCCGTGAGAAGCTACAGCTGAGAGATAAGCTGCTCAACGAGGTTATGATCCTCTGGCAGACAGATGAGCTTCGTGACCGTAAACCGACCGTCATTGATGAAGTGCGGAATGGGATGTATTATTTTGACGAAACATTGTTCGAGGTGCTGCCTGACGTATATGCAGAGCTAGAGCGCTGCTTAGATAAGTATTACCCGAATGAGGAATGGCATGTGCCGACTTACTTGAAATTCGGTTCATGGATTGGTGGAGACCGCGATGGTAATCCATCAGTTACCTCTGATGTGACTTGGGAAACCCTCGTTCTTCAACGTCAGCTAGTATTGATCAAATATAAGAGGGCAATTAAAGAGCTTAAGGCTATGCTCAGCTTCAGCAAGAACATCGTTCATATCGGTGATGAGCTGTTCGAATCGATTCAGAAGGACCGTGAATATATTACGCTGAATACGGATGCGGCATGGCGGAATGAGATGGAGCCTTATCGAATTAAATTATCCTATATGCAGGAGAAGATTAAGAATACAGGCACTTTAGCTTCGAAGAACAGTAATATTCAGTACAATGCTCCAGAGGAGTTCATTGCGGATCTGAAGGTTATTGATCGTAGTTTACGTGGACATTATGCAGAATATGCTTCGAACACCTATGTGAAGAAGCTAATCCGTCAGGTTGAGCTATTCGGCTTTCACCTTGCGCAGCTGGACATTCGTCAGCACAGTAAGGAGCACGAGAATGCAATGACGGAAATTCTCTCATTAGCGGGAATTACAGCGGACTACTCGGCTCTTAGTGAAGCGGAGAAAATCGATATTCTGTATAAGCAGCTTACGGATCCTCGACCACTTACATCACCGCATACGCAATTTTCCGAATCCACAAAGGAATGTCTAGAGGTTTACCGGACGATACTTCGCTGTCAGCAGGAATTCGGTCGCGATTGTATTAACAGCTACTTGATCAGTATGACGCAAGGTGCATCGGATCTGTTAGAGGTTATGGTGTTCGGTAAGGAAGCGGGATTAGTCGTTACAGCTGCAGACGGCTCCGTTCGATCGACGTTCCAATCGGTCCCTTTATTCGAGACAATCGATGATTTACATGAGGCACCACAGATCATGCGTACGATTTTTGCCTTACCCGTATATCGCGATAGCATCGTATCCTCACATAATAACTTACAGGAGATCATGTTGGGCTATTCCGATAGTAATAAGGATGGCGGAATGGTGACGGCTAACTGGGAGCTGCGTGTGGCGCTTGATCAGATTACACAAGCGGCGAATGAAGCGGGTGTGAGATTGAAGTTCTTCCACGGTCGTGGCGGAGCATTGGGTCGTGGCGGCATGCCGCTTAACCGTAGCATCCTTGCTCAGCCTCCACATACTTTAGGTGGTGGCATCAAGATTACGGAGCAAGGGGAAGTGTTATCATCGCGTTATTCGATGCGTGGTATTGCTTACCGTAGCTTAGAGCAGGCTACCTCTGCACTAATTACAGCAGAGAAGAATTCCAAGTATCCTCAGAATGATCAGTCAGAGCAGAAGTGGGACAATATCATCAGAGAAATATCCGTGCATGCACAGACCAAATATCAGGATCTTGTATTCAGAGATCCAGGCTTCCTGGAATTCTTCAAGGAATCAACACCATTGCCGGAAATCGGTGAACTGAATATTGGCTCGCGACCATCGAAGCGAAAGGGAAGCGATAAGTTTGAAGATCTTAGAGCTATTCCATGGGTATTCGCTTGGACGCAAAGCCGCTATTTATTCCCTGCATGGTATGCAGCAGGATCTGGACTACAATCATTCTATCAAGACAAGGAAGAAAACCTGAATGTCTTAAAAGAGATGTATCAAAAGTGGTCATTCTTCACTACAATGATCGATAGTCTGCAGATGGCGATGGCCAAGGCAGACCTGCTCATTGCAAGTGAATATGCCGATATGAATCCCGACAAAACCATATCGGAGCGTATCTACGGATGCATCAATGAGGAGTTTAACTTAACAGCTAATTTACTTCTCAAGATAACGGGACAGCAAGAAATTCTAGATAATGTACCCGTTATACAAGAATCGATCCGTCTGCGTAATCCTTATGTAGACCCACTTAGCTATATGCAGGTACAGCTGTTGATGGAATTACGTGAATTACGTGAACAGGATGGCGATGATACAGAGCTGTTGCGCGAGGTTCTATTGACGATTAATGGAATTGCAGCTGGACTTAGAAACACGGGTTGATCGATGTTCGGCTATCCTATTATTGTCGCGATTGGAGAGTAATAGGATAACTGATCTGATTTCATTACGATGGATGGGCGTTCTGGAGGTAGCAGTTTGAATATGATGGAAGCACGGCTAGTAGCATTGGCTAGGGATGGCGAGCGTGAGGCGTTTGCGGAGCTAGTTAATATGTATAAAGGAAAGCTGTTTCATCTTGCTTACCGTATGCTGAGCAACCGACAGGAAGCTGAGGATGTGGTGCAGGATACGTTCTTGCGGATGTACGCAAACCTGGAACGTTACGATCCTACCCATAAATTCTCCACATGGATTTATAGAATAGCTACCAATCTGTGCATTGATCGTCTTCGACGGAAGAAGGCGGCCTACTCTCTTGACGCTGATATGTCGGAGGGGGAGGGATTGGATGGTTATTCTGTGCTGCAATCTAAGGATGTCTCGCCGGAGCAGGAGGTCATCTTGAGTGAACGTCAGCTGGTTGTTCGACGAGCGATGGATGCCTTACCAGTGAAGTATAAATCGGCGATGGCGTTAAAATACTATCAGGACTTATCCCTACAAGAGATCAGCGACATTCTACACATTCCGGTCTCCACGGTTAAGACTCGGATTCACCGAGGACGGGATTATCTCCGTAGACGGCTTGAGAAGGACAAGGAATGGTTAACCTAATAGCTAGTGAGGAAAATCATCAGAATATGAAACGATATATATTTTCATACGTAGTGTATAACATCTAAAGCTGTGAAAGGAGCTGGTCGGTCATGAATTGTAAGCAAGCAAACCCTTTGATTCACGATTATTTGGATGCTGCACTAGAAGGGCCCAAGCTGACCGAACTGAAGCAACATCTCCTTGATTGTCCGGCATGCCGTGAGGCTCTAGATGGATTGGAGCAAGCTGAAGCTTGCCTGCGTGTTATGCCTCAGCCAATGGCTAGCCATGATCTTGGAGTACGAATCATGTCAGCCTTACCGAAGCAGCCTAGAGCTACACAGTTTAAACGTTGGCTCAAACGGCACCCAGCTATATCTGTAGCCGCAGTATTCATTATGGTTATGATGAGTAGCTTTCTCTCCTTGTGGGACAGTGAGCATAAGCTTATGGTTCAAGGAAATGATTTAGAGGATATCATTATTCAAGGCGATCTGGTCATTATACCTGAGGGACGTACAGTGAATGGGGACCTATTGATAGAGAATGGCAAGCTACAGGTGTATGGTAACATCCAGGGTAACCTTGTAGTCGTTGACGGAAGCATCTTTACAGCGTCTACGGCGAGTATTGCAGGGCAGGTCACCAGTGTGAATGAGAAGATCGATCGGTTCTGGTACAAGGTTAAGGAATTTATGTCGGGGTTCTCAAGGTGAGCGAACAACTACACTCAGAAGCGCCTCCGTAAAAGGGAAGGCGCTTTTTCTTACGTGAGAAGTTACTCATGGACAAGCATTTATGATATGATTACAACTAAGGTTTTTCGAATGACGGATCTAATTCAAGTTGAGATATAATGAGTTGGGGGAAGTGCAAGTGGAGTTTCTAGCTCAGATTAAGATAACTGATATCATAGATATTCTTATCGTAAGCTATGTCATCTACAAGATGATCGTACTCGTGCGTGGAACACGCGCGGTTCAATTGTTGAAGGGCATATTTGTTGTGCTATTAGCATGGGGTCTCTCTACACTATTCAATCTATATACATTGCAATGGCTAATGAATCAGATGTTCACCTTTGGCGTGCTTGCGGTCATTATTATTTTTCAGCCGGAGCTACGTCGGGCGCTTGAGCAGTTAGGTCGAGGGAAATTATTCATGCGTTCATCGGCGGAAGACGACGGAGATTTCAGCCATCGCATAAGTGAGGTTATTAAAGCGGTTAATTATCTCTCTCGAAGGAAGATCGGTGCATTGATCGTATTCGAGAGGGAGACGGGTCTCAACGATTATGTCGAATCAGGTATTCAGATTGGGTCGCAGATTAGCTCGGAAATCTTGACGAATATATTCATACCGAACACACCGCTGCATGATGGTGCGGTAATGATCCGCAAGAATACGCTGCTTGCTGCTGGCTGTTACTTACCGCTCTCAGAGAATCCCTTTATCAGCAAGGAGCTGGGTACTCGGCATCGTGCCGCAATTGGCATGAGTGAGGTTTCAGATGCGGTTTGTGTGGCTGTTTCTGAAGAGACCGGACAGGTTTCATTGGCTTTACATGGTCAGATTGTGCGGGACATCAAGGAGGAATCCTTAATCGCCAAGCTGTTCGATGAGCTAAGACCTGTGAAGAGTAAAGCCAATGAAAGAACCCCCTTCTGGAAATGGAGGGCGAAGAACAATGGATAAGTGGTTAAGAAATCCGAACGTCGTTCGAATCATAGCATTAACCCTTGGTATTCTACTATGGGGTGTGGTTCACCTAGATGAGCAACAGAGTAAGCCGGTGCCTTTAGCCAGTAATACGACGACAAGTCAGGAATTCGAGAATATAAGCATTGTAATGTCAGGTTTAGATGAAAGTAAGTATCAATTAGCCGGTGTGGAACCGATGAATGTACGTCTAAGAGTTCGCGGAAGCTCCTCGGCCATTAAGAAGATTAACACAGAAATTTCCAAGGTGTTACTGGATTTATCTACGGTGAAGTCCGGTGATCAAGCGATCAAATTAACGCATACAGGGTTTCCATCGGGGCTTAGCGTAGAAATTATACCTCCTAGTGTTATTGTAAGAATTGAAGAGAAATTGACGAAGGAAATGCCAGTTGCGATCTCTCTTAAGGGTAAGCCTAAAGATGGATTCGTGGCAGGGACACCGATTATCCAGCCGAATCGTGTATTCGTTACAGTACCAGAGAGTAAGCTGGACAATGTGGAAGTCATTCGAGGAGAAATCAACATTACTGATGCTAGTGAAACGGTCAGTAAACAGATTAAGCTTACTGCATATGATAAGAATGGTTCGAAGGTTGATGCAGTCATAGATCCGTCGGTTGTAAATTTAGAAGTGCCGATTACAGAGCCTTCCAAGCTGATGACGATACAGGTACAGCTAAAGGGTACGCCAGCAGATGGCTTTAGCCTTGTAAAGACAGAGCAGACTCCACTTGAAATCACGGTATATGGAAAGCAAGCCTTGCTTGATGAATTGGAGTTCTATGATGGACTGACAATCGATGTGACTGGACTTAGCACAGACAAAGTCATTGAATTAGACATCCCATTAAGAACAGATATATCGCGAGTCGAGCCGAGTAAGGTAGAGGTTAAGCTAACCATTGTGCCCTCAGAACAGAAAACCTTTGAACAGATGAAGGTAGTCATAACAGGGTTAAATGATCAGCATACAGCTGAGTTTGTAGATCCACTGAGTGGCGCAATCGATGTAACCGTAGAGGGAGCACCGGAAGTAGTAGCTGGTGTGAAGGCAGAGGGAATTGATGCTATTATTGATGTCACAAATTTGCCAGTAGGGCGGCATGAGGTCCCAGTTGTATATAGCTTTCCGTCCTTTGTGAAGATTGCTGAGGAGGTTCAGAGAACAGCTACAATAGAGATTAAGGAAGTAGAAGTTGAAGACGTGGTTGTTGAGTAAGGTATGCATTTTATTGTATTCAGAGGGAGAGACATAGAGGAGCATGGGAAAATATTTTGGCACAGATGGTGTAAGAGGGGTTGCGAATACGGACTTAACAGCTGAGCTGGCGTTTCGAATTGGCCGTTGTGGTGGATATGTGCTAGCGGGTGATGTGAAGAAACCAACGATTTGTATTGGTCTAGATACGCGAATTTCTGGTCCAATGTTAGAAGCAGCCTTAATTGCGGGATTGCTATCGATTGGTGCGAATGTCGTTCGTTTAGGTGTTGTCTCGACTCCAGCGGTCGCTTATTTAACCCGTATATTAGGTATGGATGCGGGGGTTATGATATCTGCGTCACATAATCCAGTTGAGGACAATGGTATCAAATTTTTTGGTCGTGATGGTTTTAAGCTATCGGATGAAACGGAGCTACAGATCGAGGTATTGATGGATACGATGGGAGATCAGCTGCCAAGGCCTATTGGTGGTGGGGTAGGAACGGTTAGAGATGATCATAAAGCTGCGCAGCTTTATGTGGAATTCTTAAAATCGACGATGGATGTTTCCCTAGCAGGTATGAGGATTGTATTGGATTGCGCCAATGGGGCAGCCTATGAGTTAGCTCCTGAGGTATTCCGTGAGCTCGGTGCTGAGGTTATTACGATTGCGAATAAACCCAATGGACTAAATATTAATGACATGTGTGGATCGACCCATCCAGAAGGCTTGAGAGAAGAAGTGCTGGCGGCTAATGCGGACCTAGGCTTAAGCTTCGATGGAGATGCTGATCGCCTCATTGCGATTGACGAGCTTGGTGAAGAAGTGGATGGAGATTACATTCTGTGCATCTTAGGAGATGCGATGAAGCAGGCTGAACAGCTAAATAAAGCGACGATCGTTACGACAGTGATGAGTAACATCGGTCTATATAAAGCACTCGAAGAGAATGGCATTAAGTCCGTGAAGACCGCTGTAGGCGACCGTTATGTGATGGAGGAGATGCGTGCAGGTGGTTACAATCTAGGTGGAGAGCAGTCTGGACATGTTATTTTCCTCGATCATAACACAACAGGGGATGGTATCTTATCCGCCATTCAATTGGCTGGAACCGTGAAGAGATCGGGTAAGAGCTTGAGTGAGCTAAAGAGTATGATGCGCAAATACCCGCAAGTGCTATTGAACGTGCGAGTTGCGGATAAGAGCAAGCTGAAGGACAACCTTGCTTTGAAGGCATCCATCGACCGCGTTGAAGCAGCGTTAGGAGATGACGGTCGGGTTCTTGTTCGTCCGTCAGGGACGGAATCGCTCATTCGCGTGATGGTTGAAGGCCCGGATAAGGCTGATATTGAACGTTACGCTGAGGACATCGCGACTGTGGTTAGATCAGAATTGGTGTGAGGGAAGACATAGAGGGCCGCAAGGCTCTTTTTTCTTATGCGGGAGCAAAAGATGCTATACTGGAAACTGAAAGAGCAGCTTTTATAGCTGCATGCTGCATTAGCTTTCTTTGACGGTCCTGATCTCGATCAAAAAACAGCTCATCTAGAAACAAATCATATACCACTTTCGACGCCGCTTTTAAGGCCAATGACTCCTGCTGTAACAGATAGTAGCATATCTGATAGCATTCATCCTCGTAATTTCGTAACACAGCTGCCCTTTTGCTCAAAACCACGTTGATCAACCCTCTTCTATGCTAAATTTGCCCTTTATTTTAAACACTTCAAATCTAAACTTCGTTACGTTTTTTTTGCTAAAAAAAATGATTAGCGAAAACCGTAACGACATGTCATTAGAAGTGTTTATATATTGGAACAAAATTAGTGAGAAGGGTGATGAATAATGTTGAAAAAAATCAAGCGAATGATGTCAGTAGCTATCTTAGTTTCCTTAATGTTGTCAGTGCTGTCTACTACGGCAGGTGCAACGCCAAATTACAAAAATGGCGCGAAAACACCCCCGCCTCCCCAAGAGTTTCACATCTATGGGCTATTTAATTCGAATCACCTCTATTTGCAGGATGGAACGAATCAAATTTCGCAGCCTGCAGCTGGACAAGTTAAGCTCTTAGCAACAACGTATGCCAAACAAGTCGTTGATTACGTTGGGATTACTTTTTATTTGCAGAAGTGGGATGGAAGCAGCTGGGCGGATGTAGGATCGGGTACAGGCCTTAGCGGCACGAACAGAGATTCATACAGCAACAACGTTTTTCGTAGTGTAACAGCAGGCTATTATTATAGAGTCCGTACGACGCATTGGATTACGGAAAGCGCTACATACGAGCAAGGAGAACGAATAAGCGGAAGTTTACTTGTAAATTAATACGCCAGGGACTGGAATACCCAGCCCCTGGTTTTTGTCCTCCTTACAGGCCTCAACGACAGTAAAAACTACCTTAGAACGAGGAATGAATAAATGGATGGTAAGATTAAGGTTCTCATTGTAGAAGATGATCAGACGCTGGCAATGAGCTCGAAGATGATACTAGAACAAGACGAAGCTGTACAAGTGGTTGGTATTGCTGTAGGGGGTGCGCAAGGGATCAAGATGGTCGAACGACTCTGTCCTTCACTGGTTTTTATAGGGCTAAACTTGCCTGACGATAACGGACTTCATATTGTGAACCTCCTAAAAGGACATAGTCCTGCTGTTCATCTTGTAATGTATACAAGATATGATTATATTCCTTTTCTTGATGGCCTGATTGAAGCAGGGGTAAGTGGAATCATCAGTAAAGGGGCATCGGCTGAACAAGTTCTTCGTATGCTTCATTGTGTCATGAAGGGGGATACTGTCCTGTTTCTACCAGCTTCTAGGTAGATGTATACATGGAAGGGGATGCTACGCCATTGCGTAAGCATCCCACCATTATGATTGGATCATTTGGTCAGCAAGTTTAATAATTTCATCCTTCGACACATAGCCCATGATATGCACGTAAATATTAGTTAAGAGGAATTCAAGCTTATTCGTACCCTCTTCGGATAGCGTCAAGTATCCTATTCCGTGCTTCAGCCCAATTTCCTCAACGGTGGCTTCAGATGTATTCGCGCCAGAGCCTAAGACCGAATCATTCACCAATTTGTTCATGGTAATCCTCAGCAGGTGTTGATCTTCGTCGGTGTAAGTAAATAGGATCTGGTTGGAGACTATTTCGTCAGGATTTAAGAAAATTTCGATTCGTGTCAATGTGTGACCCTCTGGTAAGTAACCAAAAGAAGGAAGAGGGAAATTGACGCTTGCTTTAGCCTCCTCTGAAGTGATCGTTACGATTTGAAGATCACCGCTGTTAACCAGGTTGTGGTCTGCTGTTGGATTACTGGACATCCCTTCGTCGGTTGGGGGCTTAGTTTTGGCTCCGTTCTCCAATTGATCTTGCGTACCGAAGATGAAGGTAACCAATTGGCCGGGAAGCTCTTTAATGGATTGATAAAAGGGATTAAACGCTTTGGTTACTACGGGATTACCGAATAGTAGGGCACCAATGAGAATAGAGGCCGCAATGACACCGAATAAGCCTATTCTTCTTTGAAATGCTCGTTTCCTCTCCGTCCTCTTCATGGCTCGCTGAATGTTAAACCATGTGCCCCGATGATCAGCTACAAAGGTAGGAGGTATAGTTTTGGCGGCATTCTCAAAGGCTTTATCGAATAATTCGTCAAATTTATCTTCATTCATCTAGAATACCTCGTTTCGTGTATGCTTTATTCCGCAAGGCCTCTCGAGCCCTGTGAAGCTTCAACCGAACCTTATCCTCTGTTGAATTTAGTTCTTCAGCAATTTCCTTGTAGGAGAGCTGCTTTTTCCATCTTAACTCGATGAGATGGCGGTATAATGGCTTCAACTCCATCATGTACTGCATAAGCTGCTCTTCGAGCAGGGTTGCTTCCACCGCATCTTCTACCGACTCCCTACGATCTGAATTTCCTGTTCCTATATAAACACTTTCCAGTTCGACTTCGTTACGGACTTTTTTTGTTCTTCTCAAATGATTTAAAGTTAAATTGCGAACCATTACCTTAATCCATGCTTTCAGCTGTTTCTCCTCTTCAATTGGTGGTGCATGATATATCGTTTTGAGAAACGCTTCTTGAATAATATCCTCTGCTGCACTATTGTCGTTAATCATATACATAATTGGGGCATAGACGAGGTTCCAAAACTCATGGAAAACCTCTTCCTGCAATGAGGTGTGCAAGGAAGTAAAGATAGGTGGTACTAGCAATAATAGCTTATTCTTCATGGCATCCATCTTACTTGAACACCCCTTTCCATCCTCTTAGACTGTGGGTTACCCATACCAGTTTAATCCATATTGTAACTGATTGAAAGGATTCAATTGCGGAACAATTCGATGGCTATTACGTACAAAGGATTAACTATGCTAGATTCAAGATCGGTGGGGTAGAAATGAACATAACACAGATTGCTAGTTCACTTAGACAGAAAATGAAGCAAGCGAAGATAGATCGACAGCTGAGAACCTATTATGAAGTGCTCAAGAAGGTTCGTAAGCAGCAGGTGGGACAGCTTTCGGATGAGCAGCTGAGGGAGGCATCCCAACAGCTGATTCGTCGTGCGAAAGCGGGCGCATCACCCGATAGCTTATTGGTGGAGGCGTTCGCGATTGCAGGCGAAGCAGCTTGGAGGGTGCTTGGTATGCGTCCGTATGATGTTCAGATGATCGCGGGTATGGCGCTACATCATGGTAAGCTGATTGAGATGCAGACGGGCGAGGGGAAGACGCTGGCAGCCGTGATGCCAGCATATCTTAATGCCATGCAAGGGAGAGGCATACACGTTCTGACGTTCAACGATTATCTGGCTAAGCGAGATGCGGAATGGATGGGACCTGTTTATGAATTTCTTGGCTTGACGGCAGGTGCTGTACAGGAGGATATGAGTACGAAGGAGCGACGACGTGTTTATGAGGCGGATATTACGTATGTGACGGCCAAGGAAGCGGGCTTTGATTATCTCAAGGATTCATTATGTGAAAAGGTAGAGGATTTGGTTCATCGACCATTCCAGATGGTCATTGTTGATGAAGCAGATTCCATTCTAATTGATGAGGCGAGGATTCCTCTTGTCATTGCAGGGGAGCGTATCGGGTCGAAGGTGGATATGGTGGCGACGACCGAGCTTGTTAAGAGCTTGATTCGCGAAGAGGATTACGATACAGATGAGAATAAGCGGAATGTGTATCTCACTGAAACAGGAATAGATAAAGCGGAAACTCTCTTAAAGTGTGGTCCTTTATATAACGATAGTAACGCTACCCTTCTAACCAGATTAAATTGTGCATTGCATGCAGAAGCCTTACTTAAGCGAGATGTAGATTACATTATTCGAGATGGTAAGGTCGAGCTGATCGATGAATTTACCGGTCGTGTTGCAGATAATCGACATTGGCCGGATGGGATCCAAGCGGCAGTCGAGGAGAAGGAAGGGTTATCTCGTCAGGCCAGCGGACGTATACTGGGGACAATTACCTTGCAGCATTTCTTAAGCAATTATTCACACTTATGTGGGATGACTGCGACGGCGAGCTCATCTGCTGCTGAGCTCAGAGATACGTATAATCTCGAGGTTATCACGATTCCGCCGAATCGACCCTGTCGTAGGCTGGATGAGGCACACGTAGTATTCACACACAAAGCAGCCAAGCAACGTGCACTAATCGAAGAGATCTGCCAGGTTCATCTTACGGGTCGACCGATTCTCATCGGAACTGCGAGTGTAGAGGAATCGGATGAATTAGCAGCCGAGCTATTAAGGGTTGGCGTACCCTGTCATGTACTGAACGCTAAGAACGATGAGATGGAAGCGGACATTGTCGCTAGAGCAGGGAGCTTAAATGCCGTTACTGTCTCGACGAATATGGCCGGTCGTGGCGTGGACATTGCATTAGGAGCAGGAGATCAAGCGGAAGCGGCCAAGGTGGCTGAGCTCGGTGGACTATACGTAATAGGCACGAATCTGCATGAATGTGTGCGAATCGATAACCAGCTTAGAGGTAGGGCTGCTAGACAGGGTGATCCTGGCTCGTCTAGATTCTGGGTAAGTCTTGAGGATGATCTGATGGTTCGTTATGGGATTAAGAAAGCGATCCCCGCATATCTACAGCCGACTCAGCAGGAAGCGCCGCTGATATCGGACAAGTATCAGAAGACACTTGCTCATATTCAACGTGTCATCGACGGGCAGAATGTAGATATTCGTGAGACGCTTACGAAGTATGCGGATGTTGTGGAGCAGCAGCGCCGCATATTGTATGGGAAGCGTAGGGATATTCTGGTAGATAGGCGCTCTTATGGGGTGTTGCAGGAACGTGATCCACAGCTGTATAAGCGTCTAGTCGAGCAGATGGGTGAGGAGAGGCTGGCGTCGGTAGAGCGGCAAATTGTGTTGTTCCAGATTGATCAATGCTGGGCCGATTATCTCGAGCATGTGGCTTATATCCGTGAGGGTATTCATCTAGAGAGTATTAGTAATAGGAATCCGATCAGCTCCTTCCACACTCAGATCATTGATGCGTATGAGCATATTCTGAAGACTATTGAGGACAAGATCGTGAGCACCTTCCGTAGAATTGATGTGAAGAAGGGTAATTTTGATCTGGAGCAGATGGGAATCAAGCGCCCGTCATCGACATGGACGTATATGATCAATGATCAGCTGTTTAAGCGAAGGTTTTCAATGTTCTAGGATGAGAATGAGCTTGGAAATGTGAAGTACCTGCAAAAGCACAGTTATTCCACCCAAATTAGACTCAAGAAGTGGAATGCCTGCAAAAGTACAGTTATTTTCTATTTTATCTCTCCTAGTAGCGAAGAAAGCTATAAATTCCTGCACGATTGCAGTTATTTAATGATTACAAGCTCACTTACCTCTAAATTACTGCACATTTGCAGTAGTTTCGTGGAGAGGTGTAAGTTTGATGATACAAGAATATGGTTAATCAATGAAAGAAAGATTTTTTTTGTTCCTGTTGCGTTATGGGGCGAAAATGAATATGATGAGATTATATTTTTTTACTTAGGAATGGAAGGGTAGGGTTGAGGTTAGGCTTGGCAAGCGCCAGAGCTTGGAATGGAGTTGTACAGCGAGCATAGCTAGTTCTGAACGTCTGGAACATGTGTTGTTGGATAATTCGCATGACAAGTTGACGAGGTGGAGGTGTTCGGAATTATTCGGCGGGGGCCTCCCGGTAAGATCATCCTTACCGTGATTCAGAGTGCAAAACGACTAGGTGACTGGTCCGACAAGGCTCTGGAGGGATGTTTCTTTTTGCATGCAAATTTATTGGCTAGTTTATTATTTGTACTTATTATTCAGGAGGTTAACTATATATGTGTGGAATTGTTGGATATATCGGAATGCGTGACTCCCAGCCTATATTGCTTGAGGGTCTTAAGAAGCTAGAGTACCGTGGGTATGATTCTGCGGGGATTGCTGTGTTCACAAAAGATGGCTTAGAGGTCACGAAGTCGAAGGGTCGTATTGCTATATTGGAGTCTCTGCTGGATGAAGTTCCGTTAGCGGGTACGATTGGGATTGGTCACACACGATGGGCGACACATGGTCGACCGTCGGACATTAACTCACATCCGCATTCGGATAATTCGTTGAAGATCTCTGTTGTGCACAATGGGATTATCGAGAATTTCCGTGAGCTGAGAGAGGAATTGCAGGCTAAGGGTCACGTCTTCTTGTCGGAAACGGACACCGAGGTGATCTCTCATCTAATCGGATTCTTCTATGAAGGGGATATCGTGAAGGCGGTTCAGCGTGCTGTGACGAGTATGCGTGGTGCCTATGCCATTGCGGTGTTATGTGAGGATGAGCCAGAGAAGCTTGTTGCTGTAAGGCTTGCAAGTCCGTTGATCATTGGTTTGGGAGATGGCGAGAACTTTATTGGCTCGGATATCCCAGCTATTCTGGAATATACACGCGATGTATTCATATTGAATGATGGGGAGATGGCGGTTCTGACGCGCGAGGGTGTGGATCTAATGACACTTGAGGGCAATCCAATTAGCCGTGAATCGTTCTATGTGGATTGGGATATCACGACGGCTGAGAAGGCGGGGTATGACCATTTTATGCTCAAGGAAATTTATGAGCAGCCGAAGGCGTACCAGGATACGATGGGCAGTCGCATTGATGTGAGTGGGGAGCGGGTTGTGCTACCGGAACTAGTGAATATAACCGATGAAGCGATTCGTGGCATTCGGAACATTCACGTTGTGGCATGTGGTACGGCTTCTTATGCGGGAATGGTAGGGAAACAAATTATAGAACAATTGGCGCGGATTCCAGTTGAGTGGGATGTTGCTTCGGAGTATCGTTATCGTTCACCGATTATTACGGAGACGACGATGGTAATCGTGGTTAGCCAATCAGGTGAAACTGCGGATACGTTAGCCGCATTGCGTGAAGCTCAGCGCTGTGGCGCGAAGGTTCTTGCCATTACGAACGTCGTGGGAAGCTCGGTTGCACGTGAAGCTGATGATGTAATCGTAACTTGGGCAGGACCAGAGATTGCAGTTGCGTCGACGAAGGCGTATTCTTCGCAATTGATCGCATTCTACCTATTGGGCTTGTACATGGCCCAGGTATTGGGAACTCAGAAGGATTCCTACGTGCATGAGGTTATTACTGCAATGAAGCAGCTACCTGAGCAAGTAAGTCATATTCTATTGCAGGCTGAGAAGCTGAAGGTTGTTGCTGAGTCTGTGTCAGGGCACGATAATCTGTTCTTCATCGGTCGTGGATTGGATTATGCAGTATCGCTCGAAGGCTCCTTGAAGCTGAAGGAAATTTCCTACATTCACTCCGAGGCGTATCCGGCCGGTGAGCTGAAGCATGGCACATTGGCATTGATCGATGAAGGTGTTCCAGTCATCGCCTTAGCTACTCAGGATGAACTGTTCGAGAAGATGGTAAGTAACATTATCGAGGTCGCATCACGCGGTGCTTACGTGCTCGGGTTAGCAAATGAGGGTGACAGTGAGTTGAAGAAGTCTGTGGATGAGGTATTCTATATTCCACGGACGCTGCCGTTGTTGACTCCTGCGTTGTCGGTTGTTCCGCTGCAGCTGTTGGCATACTACGCTTCGCTTGCTCGCGGGAATGATGTTGATAAGCCGAGGAATCTGGCTAAGAGTGTTACTGTGGAGTAAGTGCTCCTGTGTTCACATCTATTTTTGTGCATTACTTAAAAAGTTTGCCTAAAGCCTAAAAAGTCTGCCTAAAGCCTAAAAAGTTTGCCCAAGAACCGAGCGAATCCCAGGTATCCACTCCTGCCTTCCACTCGGTTCTTCTCTATTTTTCTCCTCGCAAAACCCCGCCAATCACACCACCAATCCCCTCCCGATTTCCTCTCAATATTCCCCTCCCCAATACGACAATCACATTTCCAACTCCTGTTTTCTCTCTTCCTTTTCTTTCTAAAGCAGAGTAAAAAGCAGAGGAGAATAGCGGATATAAATCAGAGGAAGAGCAGAAGGTTCAGGGAACTGCAGGACGTGCAGGTGCAACAGGAGAAAGCAGGGAAGTGCTGAAGAGAAACAACAAATGTTGCAAAGAGAACGACACAGTTTCCTACCGACGTTAACGACCAGAAGCCCCATCCGATGGAGCTTCTGCATGGCTTTGCGCTCAGGAAAAAGTATACCACCCTAATTATTACTCACCTTAAGAATCGCGGTTCTCTTGCATCCACTCCATATTTCTTCTCCATTCATTTCATTCAATTATTCTCTGCCAACAGCTCCGATCACAACTCAAATCCCTTATCCCATAAGGGTTCTCCTCAATACTCCTTCTCCATATTTTTTCCTCGATCTTAGCCTTTTCTCACAATGATCTCACCATATGTTTAACCGATGATCTTGATCCACCCCAATACTCTTCTCGATTTTTGAGTTCAAGGTCTTATCCTT
>DFZX01000054.1 GCA_002383695.1 Caryophanales bacterium UBA4045 | reverse complement strand
GCTTCCGCTGTCGCAAGCACAATAAATGTGCTTACTGGGCTCCAGTAGCTTGCTTCCGCTGACGCAAGCACAAAAAATGTGCTTACTGGGCTCCAGTAGCTTGCTTCCGCTGTCGCAAGCACAATAAATGTGCTTACTGGTGGCTCTGTGTATGTATTTTCCTTTGTCGAGGTAAGAGGCTCATGATAAGATAGTACTTAACTAACGAATCAAGGGGCTGATGAGATGAACCGTGATTTTATGCGAATTAAATCACTTGAAGGGGAATTGAAGTATGCCCACAAACGGATGGAAATCGGGCTAACGGTGTCTACACACGAATTTGTGCTGCAGAAGCCGCACGTGAATTATCATGTTAAGCTAGAAGATATTATTAGTATTGTACCTTACGAATCCATAGCATTAAAAAAGATGACAATAGTTAATCATAGTGCTGCAGGAGACCAGATTCGGACTGCCGCGGCGGGTTCGAAGCATTATCGGGTATATGTTAAACAGCTGATCATTCATAACAGAAGTGGTATTCATCAAGTTGGACAGTCGGAATTAGTCATGTCGATTGCTCAAGAATTACTAGGTGCGATTGCGGAGTATAGTGGACTCAGAACGATAACGTAGGGTCATGCTCGTGAGAATACAATTGATGCATAATAAGAGCCTCCATACCTAATGATAATAAGATCAAATAGATCTAATTATGGAGGTCATTTCAGTTGAACAATACGTATCAGTCTCAGTCACAGCCGCAAACGCAGACACAATCACAGGTAGATCAGCAATCTTACACGCAATCGCAGCCACTTCAGCAAGCAGCACAGATGATTCAACAAGCACAAGCACTACAAGCTCAGGACCAATTAACGAGAATGGGTGTTAGTAATGTTGCACAGCAATTCATTAAAGCTGAGCAATCTCTTCAGCAGGTGCTACAGGATCTCCAGCAAATGCAGAATCAGATTCAATCTCAGTTAGATGCTCAGCAGCGGCAAATCGTAAACACTCAGCAGAAAATTATGCAATCCATCGAGCAAATTCGAATTGCGGAGAAAACGATTAACTCAAGACAGCAGACCACGCAATAACGTTCAAGCAGCCTTAACAATGCACAACAACACAACAACACAACAACACAACAACACAACAACACAACAACACAACAACACAACAACACAACAACACAACAACAATACAAAGGCCCTCACTTCTGACAAATTTAGATGTGGGCCTTTTTTTAGTTACTTGTGTAGCTTCTGACGGATCCAGCTGAGGATATCTGTGAATACTTGCTCGCGATTTAAATCGTGGATTGTCTCATGCCGAGCATCCTTATAGAGCTTCAGAGTGACGTCCTCTATACCGATTTTTCGGAAGCGATTGTAGGTCTGAATGACTCCGCGAGAGAAGTTTCCAACTGGATCCTGTTCGCCAGAGAATAATAGAATAGGTAAGTGTTTTGGCGTTCTGCTAAGTTGCTGTGGCTTATTCAGTTCGCTCACACCCCTGATCAGATCATAGAAGAAGCCAGAAGAGTATGTCGTTCCCACCCATTCATCGTTCAAATATCGATCGATTTCTTGATGGTCACGGCTGAGCCAATCGAATGGTGTTCGATAAGGAGTGAATTTCTTGTTAAAGCCACCGAATAACAGCTTCTTCAAGAATGGGTTACGATGGTCCAATCCTGATTTCTTGATTTCCCATTGAATGATGAGCTTGCCAATGTATCCCATGATTCCAGGATCTCCGCTCGTTCCTGAGAGAATGACACCTTGGATCTGATCTCCGTATAGCTGAATATATCGCCGGGATAACAATGATCCCATACTGTGACCGAAGAGGATAATGGGTAGCTGCGGATGATTGTTGCGGACCTGTTCGATGACAGCTCGCAAATCTTCAATAACCAGATTCCAGCCATTATAATCTGCAAAGTGACCGAACTTATCCTTAGAGCCAGCAGTACGACCATGTCCTCTATGATCTGGTGCATACACCACATAACCCTCACTCGTCAGATGTTGTGCAAGCTCCTCATATCTTCCGCCATGCTCGCCCATTCCATGAGCAACTACGATCGCGCAGGTCGCCGCTACAGCAGGATTCCATTCATGCACATGAATATGAGATAGAACCTCTGACTGAGTCTGTCTATTCTTCATGCTCTATGAGACCTCCTTATTGGGTAAAATTACCATCTCCGATGATTGGTGGATTTTCAAGCTTCATTTGTTGACGATATTGAATAGGGGAGAAGGTCGTCCATCGTTTGAATTGTCTACTGAAGTGTGCAATATCCCGATAGCCTAGCAGGATGGATATACGATCGATTGGTAATTCAGCCTGCATGAGTAATGCTTTGGCCTCTCGAAGTATCAAGTCGGATATAAACTTTCTCGGAGGCACGCCATAAACCTGTTTAAACACACGATTGCAATGAGAGGGACTGATACCTAGGCGTGAAGCAATCCGTTCCACCGATAAACGTACTGGGTCATTCTGTTCATCGAAGATCGTCGCTTGAGCAGTTGTTTCTATTAGCTTCGCGATTCGATGTGCTAATTCAACATGCTGTCCGCCGGATATATCCTTCAGCTGCAGCTGTGACAGACCAGTTCCTAGCTCAGCTAACAATAAGAAGAAGGTGGACTGGATGTGAAAGTAATCTGCGATGGCATATTCCTGTTGTGAGGCGAGCTGAATCATATTCTCTATAATCGGACGAATGTGTTCGGAAACCTTAGAATGCTGCGTGAATATCCGTGGGTCTGTGCGTCTGATCAGTGGCATGAGCAGGTTATCGTCTAAGTTGAAATGTATGCAGAAGTAAGTGAAGCCATTTGCTGATCCAGAAGCACTCGCATGAATATCTCCTGGTCTTAGCAGGATGATATCTCCTTGCTCATGCCGATACTCTATCCCATTAATTCGCATAAGCTGTGTACCTTCTACGACATAATTAATCTCACATTGCTGATGCTGATGATTGGGGTAGGTCCAATGTTCATTAACCTGTCTTACATGGATTGAATCTAGTAAGATGGTTGTTTGTAGATTTGGAATATAGAATTCATTCAGCGTGTTCTCTGAATTCTGAGTTACAAATTCGGCCAGGATAATTACCTCCTTGTGATAAGGCTACCATTCTAAAAGAAGTATACAACAATTGCTCGATTTGGGTAAATACTCGAATGGGAAAGGATATGGAGTTTATCAGATTTCCATGCTAAATTCTTTAATATAGCGACAAAGATGTTTAGGAGGAGTTTGTGTGAAGAAGAATATATTTTATAATGCCCATCACAGTCCGATTGGTGCTTTTGCGAGCTTCACTTTGGGATTCCCTGGAGCTAAAGGTGGATTAGGACTTGAATTAGGTAAACCAGCTGATGAGAACGTATTTATTGGCTTCGAATCGAAAAAGGGTAAATATTATGAAGCATTGCCGTTCTTCGATCATGGAGTAGACGAAGCAGCGCGATACGATGTAGAGAAGGAGCAATCCAAAGCCAATCCAGAAGGAGTTATTATTCCTTACGAGGCATCGGCGATTACTAGAGACTTTCAGCTAGGTACCGATACTTGGCAGGCAGGCGATCTGACCTTCCGCATCTATTCACCTGTTCGCTCGATTCCAGATCCAACAGAAGCATCCGCAGATGAGCTAAAGGAAGTTTTACTCCCAGCAGTATTCGCCGAACTAATATTAGACAATACACAGGGAACGGAGTCACGAAGAGCGTTCTTCGGTTATCAAGGCAGTGATCCTTACGCTAACATGCGTCGGATGGACGATACGATGAAGGCACCGCTCTCAGGAGTGGGGCAAGGTCGTGTGACCGCAATCGTGAGTGATGATCCAGGTGTATCTTCAGCACAGGGTTTTGGAATGGATAGAATTCTTACAGCTAAGCTGAAGGAAAATTGGACATTCGGTTTAGGTGGCGTGGGAGCACTTGTTATGGATGTTCCAGCGGGTACAATTAAAACCTACCGATTCGCAATCTGCTTCTACCGTGGGGGATTTGCAACGTCGGGCATGGATGCGAGCTACTTATATACGAATTTCTACAAGAATATAGAAGAGGTCGCTTCTTACGCCTTGCAGAACTATGGTCGCCTTACTCAGCTATGTACCGACGCGAATATCACAGCCCAAGCTACGAAGTTATCTGATGATCAGAGGTTTATGCTCATTCACTCGATACGCAGCTATTATGGGAGCACCGAGCTTCTTGCTTGTGATGGTAATCCGTTATGGGTAGTAAATGAGGGTGAATATCGAATGATGAATACATTTGATTTAACCGTGGATCAGCTGTTCTTCGAGATGAAGATGAACCCTTGGACGGTTAAGAATGTACTAGATTTATTCACACACCGATATAGCTATCAAGATAAGGTGAGCTTTCCAGGATCCGATGAACTGTACCCTGGGGGATTGAGCTTTACCCATGACATGGGTGTTGCCAATGTGTTCTCACGCCCCGAATATTCTTCCTATGAGATTTATGGAATTGACGATTGTTTCTCACATATGACACATGAGCAGCTGGTTAACTGGATATGCTGTGCAACGGTATATATTGAGCAGTCCAAGGATCACGCTTGGTTACAACTTAACTTAGAGGTCCTCAAGCAATGCTTCAATAGTATGCTGAACAGAGATCATCCAAATCCGACTAAGCGTAATGGCCTTATGAGCTTAGATAGTAACAGAACGATGGGTGGAGCTGAGATTACCACCTATGACAGCTTGGATGTATCACTCGGGCAGTCTCGGAATAATATCTATATGGCGGGCAAATGCTGGGCTTCTTATGTAGCGCTTGAGAAACTATTCCGTAATGAGAAGCTCGAAGCTCTTGCTGCGGAAGCGGGTAAGCAGGCTGAGCTCTGCGCGGCAACAATCGTCTCTCATATGACTTCAGGTGGATATATTCCTGCGGTTATAGGAGAAGGTAATGATTCAAAGATTATTCCTGCGATCGAAGGATTAATCTTCCCTTACTATACGAACTGCAAGGAAGCTCTTGATCCTAATGGTAAGTATGGTGCATACATTCAGACGTTGAAGAAGCATCTATCGACTGTGCTCGTGAAGGGAACATGTATCTTTGACGACGGAGGCTGGAAGCTATCTTCGACTAGTAATAATTCGTGGTTAAGCAAAGTATACCTATGTCAATTCATTGCACGACAAATTCTCGATGTGGAATGGGACGAGCAAGGAAAAGCTTCTGATGCTGCACATGTGGCGTGGCTTATTCACCCTGAACATTCCTATTGGAGCTGGAGTGATCAAATTCTATCCGGTATTATTATTGGCAGCAAATATTACCCTCGTGGTGTAACAAGCATCCTCTGGTTAGAGGAATAATACCTTGCAAATGTATAATAGGGAAGCATAAATCGAATAATAGACCGGTAGTCTGATTTAATAATAGACTATCGGTCTATTCCCGTTTATAATGAAGATAATAAACATGAGGAAGGACTGATTATGATGACTTCCATGAGAAGCTCGACGCGGAAGAAACGGCAGCTTGTCATCGAAACTGCCTTACAGCTGTTCACAGAGAAGGGCTTCGAGAATGTCTCTGTCGATGAGATTATAACGGCAACAGGCACATCTAAGGGGACATTCTATCACTATTTCGATAGCAAGGATGATATTGTAGCTGAAATTGGCCGAAGCCAGATTGAGATTATCACAAAGTGGAATGAGCGAGGACCGACCCAGGTTAAATCATTGGAAGGGCATATTAACCGCCTCTTCTTGGATTTGTGTGCGAATATTCAGAAGCATCCGAAGCTTATCCGTAGTTTATTCACGCTTACCCTACAGAATGAGCTCGTTCAGAAGCAACAAGTCGAGCAGATGAAGCAGCTGTATGAAGGCTTATATCGCTGGTTACCTGAGGAGCGTAAGGTTCAATTACTCATATCCACCTACATGGGGATATTGTTAATATGGTCGATTGCTAACGAATCTGATTTGATGCAGATGATGCAGGAACAGCTAGCAGGGGTCTGGAATGGAATCCGACAATCCGCTGATGATGAACCATTCCTACTTGAGGAGGCTAATACAGCTACTCCTCGCGTGAGAGTAGCCATTATCGGTGGAGGGTTAGCTGGATTGACTGCTGCAGCATATTTATCTGAATCTACATCTGTTGAAGGGGTCATGTTCGAGCGCAGCCCTCAGCTGGGTGGACGTGCCTTCACCTATGAGAAGGCGGGTTTTACGCTGAATTATGGCGCACATGCCGTATATGGGATTGATCGACATACGATTTCAAAGCTAGAGCACGAGCTAGGTTTATCGTTTAGCAGTAAATCCGTTGACAAACGAACGGTCATGTATGAGAAGAACAATCGACTCGATGAAGCACCACTGGACTTCTTCAATCTGATCAGAACAGGCTTACTCAGCACCATGCAGAAGGTTAGATTTGCTGGTGAGATCACAGCTATTATTGCACAAATTCACACGTTAAAAAATTATGAAACACTCGGTGACTATCTGGCAGAGTCGGATGCTGATGAGGATGTGAAGGAGCTATGGGAGCATCTAGTATGCTCTAATTTCTTCATTGCTCCTGAGGATGCGCGTAAAGTATCCGGTCAGGTAATCAGTGAATATTATCAGAACCTATTCTTATCGAAGCGCCCTGTAAATTATATATTGGGGAGCTGGGCGGTCATCACCAATCAGCTTCGCCAGAAAATTGAATCCTCTAACCGCTGGAAGATTGCCCTTCAGGAAGGCGTTGAAAGCATTCATTATGAGTCAGGTAAGTATTGGCTCAAAACGAAGGTCAGAGAGGAAGCGTTCGATCAAATTATATTCGCAATGCCCGTACAGCAGGTTGTAAAGCTATTGAAGTCTACTCCATGGGAGCCCTTCCTCGTTCCTTATGAGAATAATACGTCCACAGAAGTGATGGTGTATGATCTTGGATTAAGCCGTGTTGTAGCTCGCCCTTTCTCTTATATCAGTGATATGGATAACAAAATGTTCATAAGTGATGTATCCGCAACCGATCACACGTTAACACCTATTGGAGGACAGCTCCTCCAGGGAATAGCCTATATTCACGATGAGGGATTTCATGATGAGATTTCTCGCAAAGCTTATTTGGAGGAAAGAATGTCTAAGATGGAGGGCCTGTTCGACAAGCATTATCCAGGTTGGAGAGATGCTGTCTTAGTGAAACGTGCATCGAAGAAGGCAATGGTACAGAGTGTGAAGAATATTGAAAGTAATTGCATGTTACCGAACCGCGTGGAGAGTGTACCTTTCTTCTTCTGTGGTGACGGCTGCGAAGGAAAGGGTGAGCTTGCGGAACGCTCTTTCTCAAGTGCTCGGAATGCAGCGAAGCAGCTGTTGAAGGAAGTGTATAAATAGATATATCTATTGTAGTGAATAGTTGGAGATGGATAAGCTAACCATAACTAGAAATGACTAGCGTCTTCTAGAGGGGAATGGCTTATGCTATCAAAAATTGCTCAAATACTTTCGAAACGTCAGGATTCAAACGATACATCGAATGCTAATCAAGAGCAGACGATCCTTACACTATCTATAGGAGTAAATGAAAATATACAAAGTATTCAAAAGCTACTGGACTCACCGAGTGATCTAATTACAAGAACATTCAATGTGGGTTCAACTCATCATCTCTGCGCGATTGTATGTATTGCTGGTCTTATCGATAAGAATATGATTAATGATCAGCTCCTGAAGAATATGCTCATACATATTCCCGATGAGCACATACAATTGCCAGCTGCTGCTGGAGATATCATAACGGCACTAGAAACGGAGATTCTCTCTATCCATAGTATAGAAAGAGTCCATACCATGGATGATGTCATGTTAGCTGTGTTGGATGGTGACACAGCTCTATTCGTTGATGGAATTGATCAAGTACTAATTGTTAGTAGCAAGGGTTGGACCAACAGAGCCATTGAGGAGCCGCAATCTGAAGCCTTAATCCGTGGACCCAGAGATGGGTTTACTGAGGATATTCGGATTAATACGGTTCTTATTCGTCGTCGAATTCGCGACTCCAATCTGCGGTTCTATTCAGATCGAATCGGTCGACGTGCTAAGAAGCAGGTTGTTATCGCTTATGTAGATGGAATCGTCCATCCGGAATTAGTTAAGGAAGTAAAGCGAAGAATGAAGACAGTAGATATGGATGATTCCGAAGGAGCAGGCTTTATAGAGCAGTGGATTGCAGATAGCTTTCTGTCCCCATTTCCCCTTATTCTAAATACTGAACGACCAGATAAAGTTTGCACAGCATTGCTACAAGGAAGAGTAGCAATTCTTGTAGACGGGACTCCATTCGCTTTGATCCTTCCAATAACGTTAGTATCCGCATTTCAATCCCCAGAAGATTATTATTCAAATTGGTTAATCTCTTCGTTGATCCGTGGATTGAGAATGGTGGCAGCTTTTATCTCTACCTTCTTACCAGCTATCTATATTGCACTTGTTGAATATCATCACGGAATGATTCCCTCCAAGCTAGCCTTCTCTATTGCAGGCTCTCGGGAGGGGGTCCCTTTTCCTGCGGTCATTGAAGCGATAATGATGGAAATTACGCTTGAAATTCTTCGTGAAGCGGGGATTCGACTTCCGAAGCCCATTGGACAGACGATAGGAATTGTCGGAGGTCTTGTTATAGGTGAAGCAGCTGTTGCAGCGGGTATTGTTAGCCCCATCATGGTCATTGTGGTTTCATTGACGGCGATTACCTCCTTTGTATTACCTGTATATTCATTCTCAATGGCATTTCGGATTATTCGTTTTTTAATTATGTTAACTGCTGCATTCTTCGGTCTTTATGGTGTTATCTTCGCTTATATCATGATCAACATCCACATTGTCAATCTGAAGAGCTTTGGTATTCCTTACTCCACACCGTTCGCCCCTAACTTCATGAATGATTGGAAGGACGTCATATTAAGAGCACCGGTTACAATGTTGAACAAACGCCCTCAGATGCTGCAAACCAAAGATGATAAACGTCAGAATGATGATAAAACGAAGTAGGTGCTTATTAGATGAGAGTTTTTGAATATGGAGATGAAGAGATCAGCAAGAAGGAAATGATGCTGGGAACAACCTCTATGGTTATCGGGATAGGAATCTTAACTCTTCCTCGTCTAGTTGCGAATGCGACGGAGTCCTCGGATGGTTGGATATCGATTATGATTGCTGGGATGCTGGCAATCATCTTAGCATGGATTGCAGCAAAGCTAGCCTCGCAGTTTCCAAAGATGTCCTTCATTACTTATACCGGGATAATTGCAACGAAGCCGGTAGCTGTGTTCTTAACCTGCATCATCTTTTGTCACTTTTTCTTATTTACAGCTTATCTGACCCGTGGGATTGCCAACATATCCAAACAATATCTGTTCGATAAGACACCCATAGAAGTGATCGCTCTCATATTTGTACTTATCGTTACTTATGCCGTAGCAGGTACTAGGGTCGGTTTATTGCGCTTAAATATGCTGTTCATTCCTATCGTACTTATCATTATTACGTGTTTATTATTGTTTAGCTCAAGCTTAGTTGAACCGAGTAATTTAAAGCCATTATTTGTAACAAGCTGGAGCAGTATATTAGTTGGTGCCAAGGAAAGTGTTTTCTCCTTACTCGGTTTTGAAATTGTCTTGTTCTACATTTCTATGATGAACAGACCACAAGATGCACCGAAAGCGGTCGTGATTGGCATGGTCATCCCTGTAGTTCTGTATATTGTTGTTTACTTTTTTATCATTAGTGTGTTTTCTGTTGAAGCAACTAGGCAGGTTATCTACCCGACTATAGAATTGGCTAAGGAAATTGTGCTGCCGGGCGAGTTTTTTGAGCGATTTGAATCGGTGTTCTTCCTTATCTGGATCATGACAATTTTTAATACAAGCTCCATGGCTCTCGATGTGTGTATATGGTCTATAAGCTCTATATTCAAAAAAGTGAAGAAAATGACTTGGATCTGGATCATAACACCATTCGTCTACATCGTAGCCATGCTGCCACAGGATTTAATCCAGTACGCAAAATTCGGAGTGTTAATAAGCTCACTTGGTTTTGCGATTATAGCTATAGTTCCTATCTCTCTGCTAATTGTCGCCAAGATTAGGGGGGTGAAGGGCCATACCTAAGCAAGTATACGTGACGGTAATGTTGATTATGGTAGCTATTCATTCTACGGGATGTTGGGATAGAGTGGAGCTCGAGGAACGAGGATTTGTCATTGGTGTTGCTATTGACGAAGTGAAGGAAGAGGAGGCCCAAGAAATGGAAGAAGCTGAAGCGGCGGATAAACCTAAGGGTGCTCAGCGGTTTAAAGTCACTTACCAATATGTTATTCCTGGTGCATTAAGTGGGGCTGGGGGTGGGAGCTCGCAGGCTGGAGGAGTCAAGAGTGAGGCTGTGTTCAATATTACCTCAGTGGGGGATACGATCGATTCTATCTCAACGGAATTAGCTACTAGAACAAGTCGAACTCCTTACTTCGAGCATCTGCAGATGGTTATCATCTCAGAGGACGTAGCTAAGAGCGAGTTAGGCTTCGCTAATGTTATTGATTTTTTCATGCGTGATCAAGAGATGAGAAGAAGTATTAAAGTTCTGATCGCTAAGGGTGAGGCGAAGAAGGTACTGGAGGTGAAGCCTCCAAGTGAGAAGCTACCCGTGATGTATATTCGTTCTATTACCGAGAATACGGAGAAGACAGCACGGATGCTACCTGCATCACGACTAGGAGATACAGAGGAGCATCTTCTTCGTAGTGAGAGCTTTGTTATTCAACAAGTTAAGGGACTTAAGCAAGAAGTGAAAGTATCTGGAAGTGCAGTTTTCCAAGGAAGCAAGAATAACCTCATTGGTTTCTTGGATGAAGAAGAGACAGAAGGGCTTAATTTTATTACTGATGAAATTAGGCATGGAATTATTAAGATTAAATTGCAGGATAATTTAGTAGTATTCGATATTCATAGTATGAAGAACAAGATCAAGGCTGAGGTAAAGAGCAATAATAAAATCAAATTCACCATTTTTGTGGATACAGAAGGGTCGGTGGGTGAATCATTCGAGCGTCTAGACTTTTTGAACCCAAACATACAGGCGAATCTGGAATTAAAGATTGGAGAGGAAATTGAACGGTTAATGAAAGCTACGATTAAGAAAGTCCAACAAGAATATAAGAAGGATGTATTAGGACTTGGAGCTTATCTTAGGGGGAACCATTATGATACATGGAAGCAAGTGAAAGCCGATTGGGATAGCGGAGACAATTATTTTGCTAAAAGTGAAATAAAGATAGAAACGAAAGTGAAAATACGAAGAGCGGGTAATGTGAATAAAACGGAAAAAAGAAAGGGTGAATAGGATGTGGGAGACGTTTGTAGGATTTATTCCATCCGGATTGATTCTGTTCTGTGCGGCACTATCGGTAATTATTCCATGGACCATTTATACGATTAATCAACTGCTACATAAACATGGCGATCCGCCATGGATGAAGGAAAAGTGAAGTAGATTGCTGAGCAGCGCTTAATATTTATGTGGATAATACAAAAAGAATGCCCAGTTTGGTAACCCGAACCAAATGGGCATTCTCTTTAGTTGCATTAGAATAAGGGTATTATTGCTTGAAATCCTGCAGTATTAATGGCTCATAGCTTCCCCGCCATGATCAAGACCATCTTTTGTTACTCTTAGAATGGCTACTGCGCCTTTAGTAGCATGGTCGAATTGGTGAGTAACGATAGGGTAGTCGCCTTCCTCAGTTACGGTTACTTCAACTACAGCACCACCACTTGCAGGAAGCATAATGGTTTGCATACCGTAAAGTCTATTCTTAGGATTACCATCCATATATACATTATCCATGATGGTACCTACGACATGGAAGGAGCTAACCTCGTTAGGTCCAACATTATTCACATAGAAGCGAACCTTGTCACCAACCTTTGCAAGCATCGGCTTGTCTTTAAGGGTGAAATCATTACCGTTGAATACCACATATTCAGGTTCTTCATTCAAGAATGCGTTAAAGTCATTCTCTGCATACCATTCGCTCTGCACTAATGTATATTCCCGATCAATGTCAGCGTCAGTAGGGTAACCATCCGTTGGTTCAACAATAATGACACCATACATGCCATTCGCTATATGTGCTAGAACCGGTTTCGTACCACAGTGGTACATGAATACTCCGGGTGTATTCGCAGGATAAGTGAATGTACCTTCTTCATTAGGCATCACATCGATAAATTTAATACTCGGAGCCGCGTGTACGGCATGGAAGTCCATGGAGTGTGGAATGTTAGGATCGATATTCTTCAAGGTGAAGTTGATTAGATCGCCTTCTTTCACTCGAAGCACAGGACCAGGAACAGTTCCATTGAAAGTCCATGCATTGTAGAACACACCAGAGGAGATTTCCACGTCAGTGATTTGAGCAGTCATCTCAATATTCACAACATTTCCCTCTCTTACAACAATAGGCTCGATAGGCGCTTGGTTTATTTTCTCTACTTCACTCGTTACTTCAACTTCTTGAGGCACTTCTTGTACATTATTAACTCCACAGCCTGCTGCGATTAACACGAATGCTGCAAGAACAACTACACTTTTCTTAAGCATCAGCATATAGATCACCAATCCTTTTCTAATTTATTGTGATTATTTTCACAAGTAACCGAAAAGGATAAGCACTTGTATTATCCTATGTGTCGAGAATTATTACTCGGATCGGTTATCTTTGATAGCTTAAGATTACGTCACCGAGCATGTTGCAATTGTGATGGGGAACACATTTCACTGTCTGTCGTTATATCGTAACAATCTCAAATATTTATATCCAAATGTGTTGCTGCTCACAGTGTTGTTCAAGAGAAGAATATAGTCACTTATGGGACCAATTCTTGAGTGCTTCAAAATCGAGAATAATATAACCATTACGATTGGTCTCGAGAATATCTTCCTTCCGAAGCTGGTTAATGAGTCGATTGACCGTCTCTCGCGTTGATCCGATGGTATCTGCAAATTCTTGATTCGTCATAGGCACATCGATATGTACAGAGCCATTCCTTAGGGTCCCATAATTCTCCGCAAGCTTGATCAGGAACAACAATCCGCGATCTTGAACATCATTACCCGTAAGCTCCTGTAGCTTCCCTTGAAGCTCTCTAATTTTCTCGCTCATCGCCCTTAGTAATTTAATCGAGATGGCTGGTATGTTCGTTAATAATTGCTCGAATTGTCGGACAGGTATGGCTATTAGCTGCGTATCGACAATGACTTCTGCTGTGGCTGGATACGGATTCTGATTGAAGAAGCCCGTGTGGGGAAACATATCACCAGTCTTGAGGAAAGAAACGATGTGCTCATTACCGTTCTCGTCGGTTTTGAATGCCTTAACAAGTCCGTCTTGGATAAAATATACGGCTTCCTTGTCGCTTCCTTCAGTAAAGACGATCGTTCTCTTCCGATATGATCTCGGGATCGAAATTCCCCAGATCTGTTCAAGCTCATCTGGGCTTAGATCTCGAAACATTGGAATGAGGCGAAGCATCTCTATCTTATCGTGCATACATACAACTCCCTTTCATACAATAAAAATCCTACAGTGTAAGTATATACTTACATCGTAGGAGATGGAACTAAACTATTCAAGATAGCCCAATTGTTCCTTGGCTGCATCCGACATCTGAGCAGGTGACCATGCTGGTTGCCAGACGATTTCAACCTTGACGGATCCAACTTTGGGTAGTTCCATTAATGCACGCTCGACACCACTAGTAATCATATCATGCATGGGACAGCCTGGTGTCGTCAGTGTCATGGTTACGTGTACGTGACCATCATGTTCATCAATATCGTATATGAGCCCCAGATCAACAATGTTGACTCCGAGCTCAGGATCAATGACATTCTTCAGGCATTCTTGTAGCGTATCCATAATAAACCTCCTCGTATTCGGAATTCTGTGTATAAATGCTCAGATATATCTGAGCATATTGTAGAGCTATCGTATGAATACACGAGCTATTAAACTAATGTAGATTAATGATCCTAAGGCTAGAAAGCTTCCTCCGATTGCGATAAGTGATGAAAGGTTCCATCCTAATCCAAATATAAGGATAATTAATGAGATCACAATAACAGTTAAACCGTAATGAACGTAACGATCGTTGATTAGATCAGCCATAGTAGGTATTCGTTTCTTACCAACCTGCGGACCATATTTATGTGTCCACCATAGGAAGGGAACAATCTTGGATAGGTAACCCAATATCGTCATAGCTACCCAGCCCCACAAGTAGATCCATCCCAAAATCATGATGATGTTCGTCTGGTACATGTACTCGGGGAAGAAGGGGAAGAGTATAAGTGTGATGATTCCAACTATCATTAGTGTTCTTGCGGCTCGGATAGACCAGATGATGCCATAACCAGGCTCAGGCTTATGACGAGCTTTGTATATTTGTGAAATATGAATGTTATATGCAATGAAAGCTAGTACGATGAATAACAGTCCGACCCATTTCATATATACTGGCCAATCTAATAAGAACGCTACGGAGCCCATTAATACACCAGCATTCCAAAGAACTATGATGACTCGCTGCATATAAGTAGGAAAACCATGTGACAGGTAGAACATAGGGAGCATCTTATAGCTGATTCCGGTAATGATGAGCCCGAACCATCCGAGTGTACCAAACCATAGATGGGCACCGAATAATTGATCATGGAAGTTACCCCATTGGTTAAAGTGGAAATTCAAGCCCATAGCCATTCCAGTAAGTCCAGTTAAGGTTAAGTAGATGACGGAGCAAGCGGTACTGATCGTAACCGTATTCCATTGTGATGCACGAAGTAAAGTCATACCCATATTCCAAGCAAACAGGATGATTCCGATAAAAGCGATGGTAGCGAATCCTGCTATCCATACCACATTCATATTATGAAAGCCAAGAAGTAATCCTGTAGTTCCCACGGCAAAAAATCCATAATGAGCAAAACCAAGCTTCTGACTATAGATGTTAGATTGCAGAACTACATTGATCAACTGATACACAGCACCCATTGCGATCATTGTACCCCAGCCAAGCACCAATAGATGAATTCGAAACCAGCCAGTTGGATTTCTAGGATGATCTCCCATCCAACTAGCTAGATCGAAAACGGTCAATAATTGGAATAGAATAAAGCTGATGATACCTGTGATAATGAATAGAAAGGGAAGTCGGAACATAGGTTTGACCCCTCTCTAAGATTTCGTAATTGTTACTTTGGCAGAGCTATCTTCTTGATCTTCAACCTCATATAAATAACCCAAGGTGTTTAATTCCTCGATAAGAAACATCGGAACTCTGTCATTATGGATCGTAACTTTATCTCCAGACTGCACCTTCTGTAGCATGGATAGTGTACGGATCATCGGCTGTGGCGGCTCTAATCCCCGATTATCGAGATGATAGGTATGAGCTGATTGCTCTGGGCAGGCAGGTGCGATTTCTTGATCCTCGAATGTGATCTCTTCTGGCTCCGAGTCGGATTGCTGCTTCTGACTCTTGTGCTTGAATGTCGTAATCCAATGCTCAGCATCAACCTGCTCCACCTTATTATTATAGCCCTTCGTTTTTAGTAAACCTAACAAGGGAGTAGGCTTAAAGGTAGCATGTAAGATAAATGTATCTTCTTTCTCTAGCTTCTTCACTGCTTCCATAATAACTTGGAATGGCTCTAGCTTCTTACGCAGATAAGGTCGTACATCCAATTCCACAATATTCGACAAACGTATCACTCCTTTAGCTTTCGTAAATCTATAACCACATTCAACAAATATTAAGCTGCTATTTGATTCAATGCGCTCTGATATAACCCAGCCATTCCACCGTAAAGTGTATAGAAGAACGAATCTGGTGCATCTAAAGAAAACGATGTATAGTTTTTCGGATCAATCTCTAGGATGTGTTCGAATAGAGCAGCAGTATCATACGCATAGAAGCAGAAAAAGGTATATTCAAATTCCGGCATTTTCTCATAAATGGTAACGATATCTTGAGCATATGTCGCTAATTTACTTGATGCTTCTTGAATCATAGCTTTAGCATCGTCTAGTGTTACAGCAATCTTAATGGTCTTCTCATCAATCACTTGAATATTCGCCATATGAAGTCAGCTCCTTATAGCTTACCAATTTTCACGCGGAATATCTCAGGACCTTCTTCTAGATACTCCCAAGTATATGCGCCTGCATGCATGGATTCAAATTGAAAGCGCAATGGACGCGGATCGTGATCATTAACAAGTAACATTGCTTCCTCAGGCTTTAAAGCATCAAAAGTTTCGAATATGACCTTATGCTTGAGTTGAGGCGGGTATTCTGTGGCGATTACGGTTGCTGCGAATGTGTTCATGTTGGTTCCTCCTAAAGGTTTGTGATGTAAACGTAAGTAGTTCATCTACTTCGTGAGCATCAACTTAGTTTTTGATACAGGTTCATTTTAAACCTCAGCAAAATCCGTGGTGTGATGTGCATCACATTAGAGTTATGATATAAAAGTGATACTGCGAATTATTGCAGCTGCACATAGTATGCACAGTATGGACTGGGAATTATCAAAGGGGGAACAACAATTGATGACAGATTCTGCTACTGGAGCTACAACGAATACTCAGGTGAAGAAGGTTGCTTCGAATTTATATATTCTGAGGCTGAGTATGCTTTATTTTGCCGTGGGGATGGTCATGTTCTTAGTTGCAATGGTGGCAGGGGTATGGATATTCCCGGAGCTAGTGGAGTTTCAGAGCATGCGAAATCCTAAAGGGTGGTTTCTAGCCCATCTACTGCTATTAGGTTGGGCGACCACGGTTGCTATGGGGGCTAACTTTCAGCTCGTACAAGTCATCATGCGCACTTCGTTATTCAGTCGTGGTATGGGTTACATCCAATTCGTTCTATATACGCTTGGGTACCTGTCGATGATTACGGGATTCTTAGTTGGAGAAAAATTGATTGTCATAGGAGGTATATCGGTTGCGGCAGCCGTGCTGCTGTATGCGATTAATTTGGCAATGACGTTCATTCGGAAGAAGGAATGGAATGTATTCATATTCGGGGTAGGTTTAAGCGTAATTGCCCTTATCCTCACAATCTCATTAGGGATTAGGATGGGGCTTTCTTTTGCCTATGAGGGTTATTCTGATTATTATGATATCATTCTTGGAAGTCATCTATGGTTTGGTATAGCAGGGTGGTTAAGTGGGTTTATTCTCATATTCAGCGTGAAGCTGCTTCCTATGTTCTATGTATCCTCCAAGAAGCCTGGGAGCAATGTCTATTGGATTATCGGGGGATATCATGCTGGTGTATGGTTCCAAGCGATAGCGCTCTGGTGGAGTTTGGATTGGCTCGCTATGGGAGCATCGATGTTGATGTTCATTACCCTTGGCTGGTTTATCAAATACATATATGATATTCGCAAGCTAAGTCGGAGTAAACGCCCGGTAGGTGTGGTAAGTATCGCCCTACATCTCATTCCGATGATGAGTGTAATGTTCCTTCTATGGAATGGATACGATATCATCTATGGCAGTCATTCTCAGCTACTGGAGATTCTCATTACAATTCTTGTATTGGGCTGGTTCTCACCTACGATTCTCAGCTATCTGTCCAAAATCCTACCGTTCCTATGGTGGGCGCACAGATATCAGACGAGGGAAGAGAAGAAGAATGCTGTATTACTGACGAATATGCTGCCAGAGCGCAGAATGACTCTTGAGTTAATGGGATACCTTATCGGTATTGTGATTGTGGTTGCAGGATACCTGCTAGAGATTCCGCTGTTAGCTGTGATCGGGCAGATTGCGGCCGTTGGGTTTACGATTATTTATCTCATCGAGCTGTCACGCACATTCCGTTATTGAATCAAAGGGTTAGCGCTTTGTCGTTGTGATCTACATCACACTGATGAAGCTGCTTCAATCTATAATAAGAGAAGAAGATAAAACTTTCAGGAGGCTGATTCATATGGAGAAGAAAGAATTAAGCTTGGCTCAAGAATATAATGACACACAATTCACAAAAAGGATTATTCACAAAAAAGGTGAAAGTGTCGTATTTGCACTCAATTTCATGCCCGGTCAGGAGCTACCTAAGCATCAGCATCCGAACACGGACGTATATATCCTCATGCTAGAAGGTAATGGAACGATGACTGTCGATGGGGAGAACAGCGAAGTTACGAAGGGTGATGTTGTACATTGTGATGGAAGCGAACAATTCTCCTATAAGAATTCTGGAGACGTTCCATGCAGTCTTTATGTAGTATTAAGTAAGGTTCCAGATGAGCGATATGCTAAGGACGTTTAATGGTAATTAGAGTCTCGTAGTAAAGGAGTTGAAGTTTCGTGCCTGCCTATACATCGGTTGACAAGAATACGTGCATAGCTTGTGGTTCATGTGGGATTCATGCACCTGATATTTTTGACTATGATGCTGAAGGTCTTGCTGAGAATATTCTGGTAGGTGACGATAATCGTGGTGTGGTGGATGTTCCCGAGCATCTTCTGGATGATTTAGACGAAGCCCAGCAAGGGTGTCCAACAGCTTCAATCCGGGTCGAGAATGTTCCGTTCACTCCATTAACATAGGGAAGGCACACCACTCCGTAGGGAGTGGAATGCCTTCTTTTCTTCGTGATTAATTCTCGTAAACTAGAAACTCAATTTTAGTTATCGTAAGAGCAATGCTACCTGCTGGTGTGAATACAGTGATGGTTTCACCTATTCTAGAAAGTAACAATTGTCTACCCATAGGGGAATAGCACGATATGAAAAGCTGATCCATATCTGAATACTCAGGAAACACAATCGTATAGGCTTCATATTGGTCATCTAATTCATTCAATACCGTGACTTGACTGCCAATCAATACGGTGGAAGCTAGAATATCCGATTTGAAATTTCTAACGATATGCTCTAGCCTGTCTCGATAATTACCCATGAGTGTTTCGATTTCTTTGCGGTCTGGATCAAATTTCGGATAGTATTTATCCAGCATCAATGTGCTATTCTCATCGAAATATACCAATTGCTTGATGAGACCAGTGAAGACAGGATTGATTACACTATGGCTCATAGTAAATTTCACCTCCAATACGTGTTCGTTCCCCCGGTGTCATAACCCTAAGAATTTTCCGCATTTCTTAACCTCCTAAAAGTTCTTTGATATAATAAAATAGACTCCTGTTTCGGAGCCTTCACATTATCATATCATATGACTCTGGTGGTGAATAGATGAAAGAGCTTGTAGGCGAATGTCATACATGTGGCGTAAACGTTTATTGTTTGGACGGATTTCTGAACGGGAATATGGAGGAGAACGGTCAGTTAACTTGTTCGGATTGCTCTCTCAAAGGGGAGAAAGAAGGGACCGATTTGTGATTGTTATAAGGAAGAAGATGAAGATGAAGCTTTTCTTATTTGGAAATTTGTTGCTTCTATTAATAGGATGTTCTGTACAGGTGAACAATTCGCTTGAGGATGCTTCAGGTCTAGAAGCTGAACTGCTTGTATCAGCAGCAGCGAGCTTAGCAAACAGTTTAGAAGAAATCGGACTATTATTCGAACAACAACATAAAGGGATCACAGTTACGTATAATTACGGTTCATCCGGTGCATTACAGCACCAAATTGAGCAAGGAGCCCCTGTAGATATCTTCCTCTCGGCGGGAAAAAGGCAGATGCGAAGTCTGATCGAAGCGGGGCTTATCGATCAAGAGCAATCAGTGAGCCTGCTTAGTAATGAGCTGGTCGTTATCGTGCCCGAGGGCGCTGGAGGAGCTTGGGATGATTTATCCGCAATAAGCAGGTTACAGATGATAGCAATGGGTGAAGTGAAGACTGTTCCTGCCGGGGAGTATGCGAAAGCGGCGTTCATGGCTACGGGTGTATGGGATACGGTGCAGCACAAAATCGTATATGCCAAAGACGTCCGACAGGTGTTATCCTATGTGGAAACAGGGAATGTAGACGCAGGTATCGTGTATAAGTCAGATGCTAGAACATCGAATAAGGTAGAGGTTGTATATAGCTTTGATGCTGAGGATCATGGATTCATTGAATATCCAATGGGTATTGTGAAGAATAGTCGCCATTCAGAGGCTGCTGAGCTTTACTCTGATTTCCTTCAGTCAGATGAGGTGGGAGAGATATTCGAGGAATACGGCTTTCAGATGAAAGCAGGAGTGACAAACGAATAAACGATAGTAGAAATGGTATTATGTGTATTATTGGTTTTATAAATGACAATTAGCAGGGAATTGCATGACGATTGTCGAATTCATTCACTCAAACAGAACAGAACATGGAGGGTATGAAATGAAGGCTACTGGTATTGTGCGTAGAGTTGATGAATTAGGCCGTATTGTTATACCTATAGAATTAAGGAGAACGTATAATATTGATATTGGTGATCCTCTAGAAATCTATGTAGATAGTGACAGGATATTGTTGAAGAAATTCGTGCCTACCTGTATGTTCTGCGGTGTTGCGAATAACACATTAATTACTTACCAGGATAAGATAATCTGTAAGTCGTGTGTCGATGAAATGCCTAGGTAAGCTAGAAGATGAGATTACATTGTACGTCTGTATTCATCAGCTGTACATCCAACAATATCCTTGAACACCCGGCTGAAGTGAGCTGGATGCTTGAATCCGACACGGTAGCTAATATCTGTGACGGATTTTTCTTGTTCCATTAAGAATAATACCTTCGCTTGGTTGATCCTCCGTTGAGTCAGGTATTGGAAGATCGTTGTTCCTGTTACTTCACGAAAGCTATTGGACAAGTAATTTTTGCTAATATGCATGTGACTTTCTAGCTGCTCTAGATGGATTTCGGTCTGATAATTGTCCTCGATAAAGGTGATAATATCCTGAACATAACGTTCCTTCGCGGATGAGAAGGTTTGAATTTGCTCCATTGGCTTCTGATAAAGTCCGTATAGAAAATGTAATAAATCTAAGAAAACTAGTAGGTAGCGGTTGTTTGCTAAGACGTCTCCTTGTTTGGACAATGCTGTTAATTGCTGTAGCAATCGCTCGAGCTCCATTCTAGGTTCGCCTTCGAGATGAATTCGGTGATTATGTAGATCCTGGAATGGTTTTAACACATTGACTGTATAAGGGGGTTTGATTAGTTGCTGTATATATGAGGGATCAAAATGAATGGTCGTTCGGTCATATACATCATTTAAATCGATCTTCGGACAATGTAAGGTCATGCCATGCATAATGATCAAGTCTCCGGGTGAAAGCATGTAGATTCGATCCCCGATAAGGTATGTACATGTACCCTCATGAAAATAATAGATTTCAAATTGGTTATGGGTGTGGAAATGATTATCCGTATAAGGCTTTGTAGTTCTACTAATATCAATGGGATGAATGCCAGTATGCTTGACTTTCATTAGAATAACTCCTCTTATTTAATAGAGACCATACTTCAATCAGAGTTAAATGTTGTGCTTGAATGAGTAATGGTAGTAAAGCATGTTTACATTTCATATGATACACTATTTATGAATGAGAGCGAATACATACTTAAAGGTATGATACGTAAATGATGAGGAGACTAAGGATGCAGAAAAGTGATGGCATGAGCTATGCTCCAGTGGGGAAACCCAATCCGGTCGTTAATCCAGGCGAGTTCGTATTCGCCGCAATCGCATTAGATCATGGCCATATCTATGGCATGTGTAATGGATTAATTGAAGCAGGCGCTACATTAAAGTGGGTATATGATCCTGATTCCGATAAGGTTGCTCAATTTATTGAGAAATTCCCGCAAGCCAAGGCTGCTACCTCGGAGGCTCAGGTTTTACTTGATGCTGAGGTGAAATTGGTTGCTGCAGCGGCAGTGCCAGCAGACCGATGTGCGCTGGGTCTACGTGTTATGGATAGCGGCAAGGACTATTTTACAGATAAAGCTCCTTTTACGACAATGGCGCAATTAGAGCAAGCGAGAGCGAAGACGGCAGCAACGGGTATGAAATATATGGTTTATTATAGCGAGCGGTTACATGTGGAAAGTGCCGTATTTGCAGGTCAGCTCATAGATGAGGGTGCAATTGGTCGTGTTGTGCAGGTTATCGGATTCGGACCTCATCGTTTAAGTGCAGCCTCTCGTCCATCATGGTTTTTCGAGCATGAGCGATATGGCGGCATTCTTTGTGATATTGGTAGTCATCAGATTGAACAATTTCTATTCTACGCGAGCTGCAAGGATGCGAAGGTGCTTAGCAGTAAAGTAGCCAACTATAACAATAAGCAATATCCCGAGCTTGAGGATTTTGGTGATATTACATTGCTCGGAGATAATGGAGCAACCAACTATTGCCGTGTCGATTGGCTGACGCCCGATGGACTATCCACATGGGGAGACGGACGAACAACCATATTGGGGACAGAAGGATATATCGAGCTGAGAAAGTATGTAGATATCGCTCGCGATTCTAACGGTGATCAGTTATACCTAGTCAATCAGGAGGGGATGAAGCACTATTCGCTCAGCGGGCAAGTAGGCTTCCCCTTCTTTGGGCAGCTGGTGCTTGATTGTATACATCGTACAGAAAATGCGATGACTCAGGAGCATGCGTTCAAGGCAGCGGAGTTATGTCTGATCGCTCAGGAGCAAGCGCTTCGGATCGAGTAGGAGGCAAGGGTGCGGATTGAGTAGGAAGCAACTGATGTGGCTTGAGTTAGAAGCTCATGTATGTGAGTTATTCAATTGTGGGCAGTTAGATAGGTGAAGAGTGTGCTATCGAGCAGATTGTGAATTAGCGCTTAAAGTAGCGCTAGATTTAGCGCTACTATGAGGTCAAACTTCGCTAAATTTGCATAGATCGATGGAATGTCATGGAATAGCGCAAGTTTCTTCGCTATAGCGTTGTCCCTGATGCTAGACTATTTAGTGGACACACCTTAACGAACATCCTTTATAATAGATACATTAAATGGACGAGGTGTGTCATGGGAGAAATACGTGAAAGTTACAGTAAAGAGTTTAAACAGAAGACGATCGAACACATGGAATCAACGGGCAAGACACTAAGTGAAATATCACGAGAATTAGGAATTTCTAAAAGTACTTTAAACCCGTGGATTAAACAGTATGGAAGTGGTGCGGTTAAGGAACAGACCCAGGTATTTGTCGACTACGATCGCCTCAAGAAGCTCGAACAGTCTAATAAGGAGTTGCAAGAGGAAAACGAAATATTAAAAAAAGCGATGCACTTCTTCACGAAAGACCGAGACTGATTTTTACGTTTATTTATAAACACCGCTTACAGTATCGTGTCCAGAAGATGTGCAGTGTATTGAAAGTATCATCGAGCGGTTATTACAAATGGTTGAAGAGCGAGCCCAGCGCCTGTGAAATGCGTCGGAAGCGGCTAAAGAAGCGCATTCGGCATTACTATTACCATTTTAAACGTCGTGCAGGAAGTCCGACGATCACTGCCGCATTGCATGACGAAGGCTGCTCGGTATCATCCAAAACAGTCAGCCGTCTTATGAAAGAGATGAGGCTGAAGGCCATCACTGTTCGGAAGTACAAGGCAACAACAAACTCCAATCACTCCATGCCTGTCTTTGACAACGTCCTTGATCGGAAGTTCCATGTAGTTGCGCCGAAAAAAGTTTGGGTTTCGGATATCACATACATTAGAACTGGAGAAGGCTGGTTATACCTGGCTAGTGTCATGGATTTGTTCTCGCGCAAAATCGTAGGATGGTCCGTTGGATCTCGTATGACACAGGAGTTGGTTCTAGACGCTCTAGATCAGGCGTATCATCGCCAAAAACCCGGTTCAGGCTTGATTCACCATTCAGATCGAGGCTCCCAATACGCCTGTGATGAGTACCGAAAGCGATTAACATCGTATGGGATGACCGGAAGTATGAGCCGCAAAGGAAACTGTTACGACAATGCGTGTATAGAGTCCTTCCATAGCACTTTGAAGAAAGAATTGGTGTACCAGACGAAATTCAAGACCCGCAAACAAGCCGAAAGGGAACTCTACACATACATCGAATTTGATTACAACCGACTTCGGCTTCACTCCACATTAGGCTACAAGACTGCTCATCAGTTTGAGCAGAACTATTACAGAAAAGTGGTGGCATAAAATCCGAGATGTTCGTTATTTTTTTGTCCACTTTATTGACAGAGGATCACCCGTAGGAGCTATAGCGAAGAAACTTGCGCTATTCATCGAAATTTTACTTTACTAGCAAATTTACTACATTTACATGACACTATAACGAAAAATGTTGCGCTAAACGTAGGAGTTACTCTAGAACAAGGCTAAAAGATGCGCTAAACGTATGAGTTACTCTTTGCATGGCTACTGATGCGCTAACGGTAGAAGTTGATGCGCTGAACCTAGAAGGTTACGCTTTACTGTTTATTTGGTCATATCGATCAACAAGAACAACCCGCTCCTAGTGAACCTGGAGTGGGTTGTTCTTGTATGTGTGTGCAGCAGCATCGGCAAGGAATGGGCTTGGTGCACCAAGGACGAATAGATCGAGTCGGTGCATTGCTCGTGTACAGACCGTATAGAATAGTCTGCGTTCACTCTCGCGATTATAGCTATCCTGTGATGCATTATAGACAATAACAGCGTCAAATTCGATTCCCTTCGCTAGATAGGAAGGGATAACTGATATACCATCATCGAAATCGCTCGTTTGTTTGGTCATAAGCTGAATACCCTCGACCGATTGGAGTGCTTCGAAGGCAGTGGCACATTCATCGGTTGTCTTGCCGATGACGGCAATAGTCCGATAGCCTTCAATCTGCAATTCCGAAACTCGATTAATAATCGCTAGGTGCAATGCTGCTAGGTCATCGACATGTATGATCGATGGTTTGTCTCCCCCACGTTCGAATGGAATAATCGACTCACCCCCCGCGACTAGTCCGCGAGCGAATTCGATGATCGGCTTGGTAGATCGATAGCTACGTGTTAGGATAATCGTCTCCGTAACCTCAGCACCATATAGGTTAGGTAATGTATCAAATCCATTCCGTTCAGCGGAGTGAGCATAAATCGCTTGATTGAAATCACCAAGAACCGTCATTTGTGCACGGGGGAACAATCTCTTCAGGAACTCAAACTGGAACGGCGAGTAGTCCTGAGCTTCATCGACGAATACATGTCTAATCGCACTATTCGTCTGAAAGCCTTCAATTAATTCCTTCAAGAGCAGGTAAGGTGTCGCATCCTCATAGGCAAGCTCCTTACGATCAAGCTTCTCCACGGTTTGTTTGCAAACATCCTCCCACAGCTCAAGCTGCTCCATACGTTCACCAAGTAAATTTAATAAAGTGGTTGGGTGACTAAATAGTCGCTTATAGATCCCAAGCATATTAACAAATCGAAGCTCACGAACCATATTACGCAAAGGCTTCATATGCTTACGGATAACTGTGCGACTAAGTAGAACATTCTCTCGTTCAAAATCATTAAAGGTGTTCTCTGAGAATGCTTGCTTTCTACTCAAGAGCTCATAGGCTTTCTGATAATCCTCTACACTCATGGATTGGATCTCATCTTGCACCCAGGATTTCCCTCGTTCCTTGCGTTCCAAGTCATTCAGCTGCTCCATCACCCATTCAGCAAGCTGACCAATCCGATTATGGAAGCGGATAGATGAATTGTAGGTGTAGAATTGTTCTGTGAGACGCTGAGCGGTTATGATCACTTGACCACGAAACCGGATACCGCGGAATAGCATACCTGTCGATTCCAATGATTGAATATATAGCTTAATACCCTCGAAAAATTCATAGGAAGCCTTGAATCGAATACCCGCTAATCTGGCTTGATATTCAATATCTGCTTCATCCTCCTCACCAGTTCCTGAGAGCACATATTCCAATTGTGAATACGGGTCTTCGACCTCGAATGTGCGACCGAGTCGATTTTCCAGATACTCTTGGAACGTTGTCTGCTGCATATTCTCTTCACCAAGCTCGGGAAGTACACTGGATACATAGCTGTTGAACATCGAATTAGGAGAGAAGAGCACAATTTGATCCGCGCGCAAGGTATCTCGATGCTTATATAATAAGTAGGCAACACGCTGTAAGGCCGCAGAGGTTTTCCCACTACCAGCTGCTCCTTGAACGACGAGCAGGCGATGACCCTCGTGGCGAATAATCCGGTTCTGCTCCTGTTGGATCGTTGCGACGATACTCTTCATGTGTAGGTCCTTACTTCGACCCAATACCTGCTGTAGTAAATCATCGCCAATGGTAATACTTGTATCGAACATCGTATCAATGACGCCATGTCGAATCAGATATTGACGCTTCTGACGAATGTTTCCTTCAATCGTTCCTCCGGGCGTTTCATAGTGGGCAGCCCCTGGCGGATAATCATAATAGAGACTCGATACGGGTGCTCTCCAATCGTAGATGAGGAATTCATTACCGGAGTCGTCCATGAGCGAAGCGAGTCCGATATAGATTGAATCCGTAGTAGCACTGCCATCCTCAGAGAAATCAATTCGTCCGAAGTAGCAGGAATCTTGTAGCTTCTTAAGAACAGCCAACTGTTGGAAGCCATGACGATGACTTCGTTCTCGTTGTGAGAGCATCTCTGCTTGCTGCTTCATGCTAGCGAAGGTTTCTGTTATATCATCTGGATGCTCATCATTCACAGTAACATCATCCCAGAAGTGTTTGCGAATATCGACGACATCCTCCTTAAGCAGGCTTACTTCGCGCTCCACCACATCTATATGCTTGCGTACGAGACGGACGACTTGGTCCACACGTTCTTGTTCTTGATTGAGCTCAGTACTCATGCAGATAGCTCCCTTCATGTCATAATGATCTTAAATGGGTATTAAAATTTATAGTATACACGGTTTCTATATTGTAGCATAAGAACAATACTCTAGCAGTTCATGTAAGGTTTTCAATAGGCGCTGTTTCAGATAGAATAGGTATAGGCTGGAAAATATAGATTTTGGAAGGAAGCGGAGAAATGGAATTTGTAGCTGTTAGAGAAATCGTAGACCGGATACGAACAAATATAGGTCAGGTCATTATCGGTAAGGATCAGGTTGTTAATCAAATGTTAACCGCACTCATTGCCTCAGGGCATGTACTATTAGAGGATGTACCAGGAACCGGCAAAACGTTGTTAGCCAAAGTGCTAGCGAAATCAATGGATTGTTCATTCCAACGTATACAATTCACACCAGATTTACTTCCTTCGGATATCAGTGGTATTAATTTCTATAATCAAAAAATGGGCGAATTCGAATTTAGACCCGGTCCACTTTTTGCGAATATTGTACTTGCTGATGAGATAAATCGGGCAACACCTCGTACGCAATCAAGTTTATTAGAATGTATGGAGGAGCGCCAGATTAGTATTGATGGGATAACACATCGGCTTGATCGACCCTTCATGGTTATGGCTACACAGAATCCAATAGATAATCAAGGTACATTCCCATTGCCAGAAGCGCAGCTGGACCGATTTATGATGAAGATTAAGATGGGATATCCTAGTGCAGAAGAGGGTTTAGGCATCTTGCAGCGTTTCCAGCTAAACAATCCTATGGATGTTCTTACATCAGTCGTTCAACGACAAGAAATTATGGATGCTCAACAAGCAGCAAGCCGTGTCAAGATTAGTGAGGATCTGTTACGTTATATTGTTAAAATTGCCGAAGCTTCTAGAACCCATCCTGAGATTGCTCTGGGTATAAGTCCTCGAGGAACACAAGCCTTGCTCAAGGCTGCTCAGGTGTGGGCTATTATTCAAGACCGTGATTATGTAATACCAGATGATATTAAAGCTGTGGCAGAGCCAGTCCTAGCACATCGTTTACTTCTAAAGAACAAATACAAAGCGCAAGCAAGCGAAGCGGAACAGCTAATTGGGCGTTTATTGAACATGATTACCGTACCTACTGAACAGGAAATCGGGATGGTGTAGCGGATATATGGGAATTACATGGGTCATCCTCATTTGTATAGTTATTGTCGTTATTCAGAGCTTTATACTTGGCGGCTTCTCATTGTCTCGCGTGAGCTACTCACGTGCTTTTAATCAATCAACCTGTTATGTTGGAGACACGGTCGAAATTGTTGAGGTCATTACGAACGCGAAGCCGCTACCCGTAATCTGGCTAAGGATGGAGTCGACAATCGATGCGAGTCTTCAGTTCCATACTGTAACGGGTATAGACATACACCAGGGTGAGAGATCCCAGCACCACAAAAGCTTCTTCACGTTATATCCCTATCGACGAATTCGTCGTAGGCACGAGGTGCGTTGCACGAAGCGTGGTATTTATCGGATGGAATCCGTAGTCATGACAGCCGGTGATTTATTAGGAATTAAGACGCATACTCGCAAAATAAACCTGCAAGCGAATCTCGTTGTCTATCCTTCGCTTGTTCCGATGCAAGAAGTGCCCATTCCTTCACATAACTGGCAGGGAGATATCTCTGTTCGTCGTTGGATCGTAGATGACCCTTTCATCATCTCGGGTGTTAGGCAATATCGTTATGGAGATGGGATGAATCAGATTAGTTGGAAGGCCACTGCTCGTACAGGTCAGCTGCAGGTCTATCAACGTGATTTTACTTCGGACCATCGATTAGTTGTTCTATTGAATATCGAGGTTACTGAAGCGATGTGGGATATTGTTACCGATGAGGCCCTAATTGAGAAGGGTATCGCTTATGCGGCGACGATCATTATGAATGCCATATCGCAAGGTATGACAGCGGGCTTTGGTCACAATGCACATAGCTTAGATCGTTCAATGGAGACATTCAGAATGCCTTCATATGGCGGGAATGAGCATCTGCTCAGCATCCTTGATGCGATGTCGCGCTTACAGATGAAGCGGAAGCTAGCCTTTCACTCCTTGTTGGAGGAAGAGCTTGTGGATAATTTGGAGAAAAATGACTATATGATTATAACGGCTCATATGACACCTATCATCGCTGATCATATGGAGCGCTTAAGAGCAAAGGGCCATAGTGTGCAGATTCTTTCCCTTGAGAAGGAAAGTCTCGCGGGAAGGGAGACAGCCCTATAATGAAGAATGCTTGGGTTTCCGCAGCTTTGCATGCTGCTCACGAAATTTTATATTATTTTCCAATTATATTATTGTTAAATCATTTCTTAGGAATTGCTAATCTATTCATGGGGGTAGCGGCTGTTCTCCTCTGTTACATGTTAGGATTTGCGCTAGGGAGATACGCATTAGTCAGGTATCTCGAATGGTTATTGTGTATGGTCATTGGGGTGGTGGTTTCTATCTCATTGTTTGGTTTGAATGTGGGAGGTATCGTATTCTGTATGCTAACTACTATTGCTGTCATCCGAGGCTATCGATTCCGTTATGTACAATGGGATGTCTTGTTCTCGCATAGCTTTTATGTGAGTAGTATTTGTCTTTATTTTGTAACACCATTGATCTTTATGTTCTTTCCTGAATTGAAAATTTACTCCGTGTACTTATATTGGACGGGTCTCTATTGTATCATCCACGCACTCTTCACGTTCAATTCCAAACAGGTGGAGCTTGCTTCTCAGAATACACAAGTGGGACAATTGACTGCGCTGAATGTCCGTAGAGCGAATCGTATAGGAACCGGCGTAGTAGTAATTATTCTCTTTATTACGATTAATATCGATCGATTATTGCAGATGGTAAAGTCATTTATATATGGGATAATGGCTTGGTTGAATGAAATCTTGTCCAGACCCAATAAGGATCAACCTCCAGAGCCAGATGAGCTTCCACCAGTTAACTCCGGAGGGATGGATATGCCGGAAATTGCAGAGAAGTCACTGCTTAGAGAGATATTGGATATGATTATCTACTATATTGGCTATATCATTGTATTCGTGCTGACGATCCTATTCCTATATTTCTTGATCATAAAGCTAATAATGCCTATGTTCTCGCGATTTTTCTCTACGGCTAAATTAACCAGAGAATTACAGGTCGGTTATTTGGATGAGGAAGAGAAGATTGAAGCTCCCCAGTTAGGCAAATGGTTTCGCGAATTGATCCAACGTGGTCCAGATCGTCGTGAGCCTCAGGATAATAGAGAGCGTGTGCGCTACTTGTACAGAGATATCTTACAGGCCGCTATGAAGAGAGGTTATGAGTTTAAGCGAAGTCAGACACCACTAGAGATCGAACGGAATTGGCAATCGCTGAAGCCGAAGCAGCGGCTGCCATCTAGATTAATGACTTTATATAATAAAGCTCGTTATGGTGAGGTGCAGATTACGGATGAGGAAGTTAAGAAGCTGAAGGATGCTGAATGAAATAAGGCTTTACGTTACAGGTGTCCATACCAACCTGAATCCTGTGGCATACATTGACATTAGGTTTCAGGAAGGGAGGTCATTGCATGGGCTATTGTGCTGGTGCTGGCGTTGGAGCAGGCGTTGGAGCAGGTGTTGGTGGTTTATATACTTCAACTGGCGTTATCTTGGTGCTATTCATCCTTCTTGTTATTATTACTCGCACAGTTTTCATTTAATTGAGTTAATCCATCGGCTGTGTGTCAGCCGGTGGTTCTACATAATCGGAGTCGGGAGCTAACCATTTCTTAATTTCCTCAGGGTCTGTCAATGCTGACATGCCTATATTTAATGTCCCAGATAATTGCTGTACGGTAAGCTCTTGAATTTTGTAGTTAATATTCTCAATAGAGATAGTTTTGATTTGATTCATTCGTTCCTTCAGCTGTGCATGCTCACTCTCTAACGCACTGAGTCGCTCCTCCACCTGCTTCTTGTGTTGCTGCTGATTGTCCCATAACGCTTGAAGATTTCTCTCTATGTGTAGGTAATAGGGGTGAATGGGCTGTTCCACAAGCTGACCTCCCTTCTCTTTAAGGATTAGAACGAACAACAGGTGCGGGTGAGATTGTCGGTGCGGGTGGAGCAACCTGGGTAGGTGTGATTGTTGGTACAGGTGGAGGAATCTGGGTTGTTGGTGTTGGTGTTGGTACGGTTGGAGTAGAAGAAGGTCCAGTAACAGTTGAGATTTCTTTGGTAATAGCCCTATTGTAACAAACAATCGCCTTCCCAATATTCAATGAACCAATATTACTTATTGTATTCACTTCAAGCTTCATAATATTAATCGTTAGCATATTCGTGCACCTCCTTGGCTTCAATGTACTTTTCACAATAAGGTATGAGTATAATAATCGGGTTTTAAGTTTGAAATGAGCTTAAAGATTGAAATGAGCTTAAAGATTGAAATGAGCTTAAAGATTGAAATGAGCTTAAAGATTGAAATGAGCTTAAAGATTGAAATTTGAGTTTATACTTGCGCCTGAGGTTGATCTACGAGATCGGGGTCATTATTGAAATTAAGAATACTATTGTGGTTTGACGATGAGGCGTATTCATCCCCAATAATGGTCTGACCGCCAACTCCTTCGGCATTAGCCGCATAACCTTTGTGAATAGCGCTCCCCATATTCACACTTCCGTTGCCTGATACATTATTAATACGAATATTCACTATATTATTAGCGTGGGGCATAGTCGTCCTCCTTATCTCTGTGTGGTTATACTTGAGTTTGAGGTTGATCAATGAGATCAGGATCATTCGAGATATTCTTACTAAAGTTATGATTAGCGGGGCTGCCGTATAAGTCACCCGTAACGGATTGCCCACCGACTGACTTGGCATTCGCTGAATTTCCTTTGATAATGACATTGCCGAAATTGACGGATCCATTACTAGATACGTTGTTGATCCGGATGTTGAAGATGTTGTTGATATGTGGCATTTGATCATTCCCTTAACGTTTGGTTTATAGTATGAAATCTGGGCGAGGTTAGTGACTAACATATACATGGAGCCCAATTAATTAGCAATGATTTTAATGACCTCATAAGATATGTAACAAATAACAGAAGGGATGAGGCGAATCGATGAGTGACCTCGAGCGTTTCATGAAAGAGCTGAATACAGGGATGCAACAAATGATACAGACGATGAATCAAATGGAAGGTTTGTATAAATCCTTTGTTCAGCTGTCACCATTATGGAAGGATTTGTACTCCACATACAAAGCTCAAGAGCTGCAGGGGCGACAGGACCGACAGGACCGACAGGACCGACAGGACCGACAGGACCGATACGAGGTACAAGTGCTGCAAGAACGGCGGGAGCGACTTGGGCAGGAAGAACAACAGAAGCGACAAAAGGAACAAAAGGAACAAAAGGGACGAAAGGTACAAAAGGAACAAAAGCAACAAAAGCAGCAAAAGCAGCAAAAGTAGCAAAAGTAGCAAAAGTAGCAAATGTAGCAAAAGCAGCAAAAGTAGCAAAAGCAGCAAAAGTAGCAAAAGCAGCAAATGTAGCAAAAGCAGCAAATGTAGCAAAAGCAGCAAAAGTAGCAAATGTAGCAAAAGTAGCCAGAACTACGGGAGCGAGAAGAGAAGCAAGAACTAAAGGTGCAACTTGGACAAGAAGAACAACTGAAGCGACAAAAAAAGGAAAAGTGGAAGAAGCAACAACCGGTGCAAAAATCTGATCCTGTTAGGTTGTCTCATTCTAAGTTACGTCGGAATTCATTTAATAAGAGAAGAATCACTTAAGATACTTACTTATACAGGTCCGTACCTGATACTTAGGCAGATAGAAGCCCGAGCAAGCACAATAAAATGTGCTTGTTGCATCCGAGGCAGCAGCCCGAGCTCGAGCAAGCACAATAAATGTGCTTGCTACAACCGAGGCGGCGGGCCAAGCTCGAGCAAGCACAATAAATGTGCTTGTTGAAACCGAGGCGGCAGCCCAAGCTCGAGCAAGCACAATAAATGTGCTTGTTGAAACCGAGGCGGCAGCCCAAGCCCGAGCAAGCACAATAAATGTGCTTGCTACAACCGAGGCGGCGGGCCAAGC
>DFZX01000098.1 GCA_002383695.1 Caryophanales bacterium UBA4045 | reverse complement strand
TAAAAATATCAATTTTTTCCAATGAGATTGCCTCCTATCCTGATCATGAAGTGACTCGTACAACCATAAGGACTTGTAACAATATATGTACAGCATGAGCGTTTATGCATACTATTTATCTCCGCTGCTCCCTCCATCCCGTTACATGGTTCATCTATTCAGTTATATGATAAGAAGGCAAATCATATTCTATTTAAATATCACGCAAAATAGTAAAGCCTGCAGTGACATTGGCTTTATTGATGAAGATCAAGTACCATCTTAATTAGCATAGTAAGAAAGGATTGGTTAACTATTCACTTATACATCATTAGACATGGACAATCGTTAGAGAACATTGGCCAAGCGACAACACCCAACTGCGGCGTTTCTCCACTAGGAGTAATTCAATCACAGCTAATTGTAGAATTTTTCCGGAACATAAGCATCAACACGATTTATAGCAGTCCGTTTCGCAGAGTTATTCAGACAGCCTCTCCACTTGCTGATAATAAGGATATTCCGATTATTTTGGTGCCAGAAATGAGTGAAATATTCACTGAGTTTAATGGAGCACCATTAAAGCAGCATTACCCCTGGGAGATAAGCAGCCAGATTATTAAAGAATTTCCCTATTCTATGTTTAGAGAGCCCTACATGGTCGAACCGTCCTGGTGGCCCACCCAATGGCCAGAAACGATGGAGCATGTTCGTACAAGAACCTCAATGTTCTACGAGAATGAGCTGCGCCCTCTTCTTAGTACCCATGATCATGTTGTCGTGTTCGGTCATGGTGCATCAACCGACGCTCTAAAGCAGAAGGTATGTCCAGATGCACAATACCCTGAAATTGTAGAGAGTAATGCGATTATCTTCGAGTATGTACTGGATGCAATGGGGAGCTGTTCGGAAGTGAAGACACATATTGATTTTCTAGGGAAGCATGCAAGTCCAAAGAGCACGGCTTACGGAGATTACGAACCGCTTAAATAACCACTCCATGTGCGCCCATGCTGGGCGCACATGAAAAAGAGGCAGTTCAAAAGATCTTGAACAGCCTCTTTTTTATCTAAACCTACTACGATTGGAAATTCACCTGACAAAACCCCAATCGGTGATCGTTCCAATATAGCTCTAAATGGTCATCCGCATTCAACTGTCCAACTCCAGATGGAGTCCCAGTAAAGATCATATCACCCTCATCCAAACCATAGTGAGTACCGATGTGCTCAATTAGTGCAGAGAGGTCAAATATGGCTTCCTTCAGGCTAGCTCTCTGACGTTCAACTCCATTAATTCGAAGAGAGAACGCCGTCTCAGTAAGCCCTTTTCCTAGAGGTATGGACTGAAACTCCGTAATTGGCGCAGAGTATTGGAAACCCTTAGCTTTCAACCATGGGTATTGCTGCTTTTTCAGCTCCGATTGCAAATCGCGCAACGTTAAGTCTAAACCTAGAGCAAAGCTACTTAATAGCTCCTCTACTTCAATACCTGTTTCATATCGTCGACCAATACGCACTACCACTTCTGCTTCATAGTGTACCGAGCCATATTGGTTGGTAAGCGTTAAAGGACGACCATCCATCAAGAAAGCAGCGTGTGAAGGCTTCATAAAGATCATAGGACTGTTTGGCACCGCATTGCCAAGCTCGGCTGCATGTTGCCCGTAATTGCGTCCGACACAATAGATATTTCGAATGGTTGTCATCTGATCACCTCATTTGCTTTATTCGGATATAACAGGTTCATTGCCCTTCCAATAATAAGGATACGAATTTACTGGAATATAATTAGACTGCTCTATCAAATATGCTCGTAAGTCCATATTCGGATCAGGTGAGGTGATTTCCTTCATCGTGATTGCTTTCATAACCTCAGGTGCATAATCAACGATAATCCGACCTGATTGATGAATTAGGATGGACAGGTACATCTCCGAATACACACTCCTAACCTGTACACTTTTCATGCCTAATTGCTCGAAGTTTATATGATAAAAGCTTGGCTTCACTTGATCTCCTAGAGGTAGCTTATTTCCCGCAGCTACATAAGAATCTATCTTCCTCTGAATATCAGAAACCTCACCAGCAATGACCAAATCCATAAGCTTTACTTTCATTTCGCCTTCGGGATCAACAATGACATAATAATTCGCTCCACCAGCTTCATAAGCATCAGCAGGTATTTGACTAATTACGTTATAATCGAGCAGCTTCTTAAAATCAATCAGGTACTTCTCGAATAGAGGTGTATCCTCTTTACTATTCTTGATAGGCAATACACCTGTTCGCTGCTTGTAGGTTTCCACTGCATTCTGAACTAAGATGATATATTCCCCAGTGGAGATCTTATTCTCTTGAAGGCGATCCTTCGGATACAAGCAACCTGTTAACATGATCACCATGGATAGGAGTAGAGCTGTAATTAGCCATCGCTTCATTAGCGCTTTAGCCACCTTTATATTTTAGAATATTCCATCATCCTCAGCCTGAAGAGCTAGTTGTCGACGGATTGCAGCCTTGAGCGGGTCCTCAGGTATCGTGGCGATAACATCGCCACATACTCTTGCTTGACAAGACAAACGATAATGATCATCCAAGAGTGAACCCAATTTTAACCGTTCATTCTGATTAGGAGATGCAAGACCAGCTTGTTCGGGAACAATTACTTTACACATCAGACATGCAGCCTTACCGCCACAGCGTGTACGAATGCTTACCTTAGCTGATCTACTAGCATCTAGTAATGTTGTTCCTGATCTAACTTTAACACGCTTGTTATCTGGTAGGAACACAACCTCTAGCTGCATCCAATTATCCTCCCCTACTCTTATGTCAGAAATAAGGTTTATTAATGGCCACGATTGTACCTTCTGTACGAACGATAGCTTGGCAAGCAAGACGGTAACCTTGTTCTAGCTCCTCATCATCTAGCCGATCCCATTCCTCATCCGTTGACCCCGCAAGATGCTCGCTACCCGACTCGACGATACAGCGGCAACGTGCGCAGGTTCCACGCGTGCAAGAGAATCCCCAGTCAATATCGTTCTTCAACGCAATATCAAGGATAGATTGTCCAATAATAGACTCCACCTGTTTATGTATCTTATTTCCCTTGAGATCTAACAATCGTATAAACCCTCCCCAATTTAGAACAATGACAATAACATGAGTATGACGATAGGAATAAATAATAAGAAAGCAATGATCGATAACAGTATTCTTATCATGCCGGTTGTTTTGGTACGAGCTACTGTAATGAGAACTGAAGCAACTAACATTAAAGCGATAGCGATTAATGATGCCCACATTTTGTCCATACTGCTCATCGTTTATTCTCCCCGTCCGTTCAATTTCAGCCCTCATTATACCATTATACTTTCCCCATCACAAAAAAAAAGAGAAGCGCTGCTTCTGCGCTTCACTTCTTACCCAAAACTGTTTTTATCATCTGGTCCATATTATTGGGATTAATTCCACTTTTCTTAATTGCACCGACTAGCTCCTGTACAGTAGATTCTGATACTGGTACGTTGGCCATCTTGGAAACCTGTTTGATCAGCTGTCTCAGCTGTTGTTCACTCTTCATTGTGGATGAACTAACTCCACTAGCCACATTCTTAATATCTTTTTCTGAGATATTTTTACCTGTTTTTCTTTTGACGGCGTTTAATACATCCTTCGACAGATCCTTGGAACTCATTGCTGACCTCCTCATACACATATATGAACCATGCGAATAGTAACTCGCAGTTGTTCCTATGTATCTTATGAGGAATAACCAATGACGGTGTAGGCTATTTTTATCTATTTTTTTTCGAGTGCGTGTTAAGGCGTAATAACATCCTCTTGGGTCCTACCTCTACCCATCAGATCCTCTACGGCGAGTCTTGGATCCTTGTCCTCGAATAAGACAAGGTACAGCTGTTCCGTAATGGGCATATCGACTTGATATTGACGTGCAAGTGCCATTGCAGCATTCGTGGTTTTCACACCCTCAACGACCATGCCCATCTCGCTAAGCACCACTTGGACAGCTGTACCCTGCGCGATCTGGTACCCAGCCCGCCAATTTCGACTGTGTCGGCTAGTGCATGTAACAATCAGATCCCCAATACCCGCAAGCCCAGCGAAGGTAAGTGGATTTGCACCCATTGTTACCCCTAGACGAGTGATCTCGGCCAATCCCCTCGTAATTAATGCGGCCTTCGCATTATCTCCGAAGCTCAAGCCATCGACCATACCTGCACCTATAGCAATAATATTCTTGAGTGCTCCTGCTAGCTCAACACCTTGGATATCTAAATTCGTATATACCCTAAAATCATTGTTGATTAACAAATCCTGAGCAGCTTTAGCGGCTTCTATCGAAGCCGAAGCAACAACAATGGTCGTAGGGAATTGTTGTATAACTTCTTCAGCATGAGAAGGTCCAGATAAGACTACGATTCGGTTAGCGTCAATCTGAGTAAGCTCCTCAGCAATTACCTTCGACATAGGAAATAATGAGCCCGTCTCAAACCCTTTGGCTGCATGAATGATCAATATATCAGAGGGTAGAAAGGCTTGAAGCTCTCGAGTTACCTGTCTCATCGCTGAGCTCGGTGCAGCTAAGAGAATAGCATCGGCATGAAGTGTAGCTACCTCCATAGAGGTCGTAGCTTTGATATTCATAGGAAGCCGATGATCTCCAAGAAACCGATGATTCTGGTGCAGCTTGTTGATCTCTTCTACTTGTTCGGCATTCCGTGACCATATTGTAACTTCATGCCCATTCGTTGCTAAGACACAGGCAAGGGCAGTTCCCCAGCTTCCAGCGACGAACACAGAAACCTTATTCGATATCAATAGGGAAACCTCCTTAGCGTTCTGTTGGGGCTAGTGATGCCCTTAATTACTGCTGCGTGATCCTAGCTTGTTCTCTGTTCCCTTGATGATCTTCACAATATTCTTCCGATGCTTAACCCATGCAATTACTAGAATGAGCAAGCTACCCCAGAACAATTCCATCGGTCGATCCATAATATAGATGAATATAGGAAGGAATATAGTCAACAAGAGTGATCCTAGTGATACATATCTAGTAATAAGAATAGTGAGAATTGCAATAATCCCAGCGAATAATGTTGGTAGAAATGCTAGAGTTACAATCATTCCTACTGTAGTCGCAATACCTTTGCCACCTCGAAAATTAAAGAAAATAGGCCAATTATGTCCTAATATTACAGCAACTCCACATAGAACAGCGACCCCATATTGCTCAGGCACAAACCACTTAGCTAACCACACGGCTAGCACACCCTTTGCAATATCTAGCAGGAAAACAACGATTGCAGGTCCTTTCCCGATAATTCGCAGTGTATTCGTAGCTCCAGCATTACCACTCCCATGGTTGCGTATATCAATGCCAGCTACTAACTTTCCCATAATAACACTAAACATAATCGAACCTAACAAATAACTTCCAATAATAAGCACAATAGATAACATTGGATCTACTCCTCTGAAGATTTCTTCCTTACAACAAAACGAACAGGTGTACCTTCAAAGGTAAAGGCAGCACGTACTTTATTCTCCAGATAACGTTCATAAGAGAAATGCATGAGCTCAGGATCATTAACGAATAGGACAAATGTTGGTGGCTTCACTGCAACTTGAGTTGCATAATTCAGTTTCATCCGTTTACCTTTATCAGTTGGAGGCAGATTAATAGCAACTGCATCCATCAATACATCATTAAGAATATGTGTGGCGATCCGCATATTATGCTGTTCAGAAACTAGGTTTACAACAGGAAGAATTTTATGAATTCTTTGTTTAGTCAGAGCAGAAACGAATACATGCGGTGCATAGGTCATGAATAAGAAGTGATCTTTAATCGTCTGAGAGAACTTCTGGAGCGTCTTCTCATCCTTCTCCACAATGTCCCATTTGTTCACAACGAAGATTGCAGCCTTACCAGCTTCATGTGAATACCCTGCAATATGTTTGTCCTGCTCGATGATACCCTCTTCACCATTAATGACCACAAGGACAACGTCCGCACGTTCAATCGCTTTGAGTGCACGCATGACGCTATATTTTTCCGTATTCTCATAGACCTTGCCTCGTTTACGCATGCCAGCTGTATCAATAAGAACATACTTCTGACCTTCATATTCAAAGGGTGTATCGATCGCATCGCGTGTTGTACCGGCAACATTACTAACGATGACTCGTTCTTCACCAAGTAGCGCGTTGACTAAAGACGATTTACCAACATTAGGTCTACCAATAAGTGCTACCTTAATGACGTCCTCGCCATATTCGTCCTCGCCTATCTCTGGGAACAACAAGACAGCAGCATCTAACAGATCACCAACACCAGTACCATGTGCACCAGAAATGGCAATCGGTTCACCAAATCCCAATTGGTAGAACTCATAAATTTCATTATGCATTTGAATGTTGTCAACTTTATTCACTGCAAGAATGATCGGTTTTTTCGAGCGATATAACAGCTTGGCAACCTCTTCATCATCGGAGGTTACACCGATCTTGGCATCGGTTATGAATATAATAACATCCGCTTCTTCAATCGCTAATTCTGCTTGTACGCGTACTGACTTCAACAGCTCATCCGATTCGAAGACTTCGATACCACCAGTATCAATAATGTTGAAGGGCAGTCCATTCCATTCACTGCGACCATATAAACGATCGCGAGTAATACCCGGCTTATCCTCTACGATTGCCAGATTATCACCAATAATTCGGTTGAAAATAGTTGATTTACCAACGTTCGCACGTCCTACAATTGCAATAACGGGTCGAGCCATGCCTCATACCTCCATGTTCCATTGTTCATATATTCATTCAATCATTTGTCTATTTATGTAGTAATTTGTTGCGAGACCATTGTACGATTAGAGCAGCTGCTCTTGTAAAGAATAGGGCGACAAATAGGTGGTCCCATGCCGTAACATGTCCAATCTGAATATGGAGAGGATCACTCCATACCTGATCAAGAAGAACGCCCACCATAACCCCACAAGAAACAATAGTGATTTGGTGCAAAGGATTCTTAATGAAGCCCGCTATAAGGAGAGCCTCCCCAATGGCAATGTCAATGACGGGGCCGATTACATATATTGGACTCCAACGTTGACTATACAGCATAAAGCCATGCCAGGAAGTTACAATCAGGCTGAAAAGTAATAATTGTAACAATGACGTGCTAGTGTGTAGTCTCCAACATTCAATCAAGATCAGAGCAACAATTAGAGTAGTACTAAGATGAAAAGTGATATTAGGTGTCATTTGCCAAGAAAACGGCATCAGAGCAAACCATAAACCGACAAAAATTATAATCATCCATCTGTTTACATTCCCAATCAATTCATCTCGCCAGCCACTAAACATTAGAATGACAAAGCAGGTCATTGAGATATAAGACAAGTATCCTGGATTCATGAAGGTTCACCTACACAATCAGGCTTTAATTTTCAATCTCCTTCATTGTTTGTCAATCCAGATACATTTACTCCTCTTCACTACATTTTTAATAAAAAACGAGCCCCGTAGAGCTCGCTTTAATGTGAGTTTATTTGAATTTACTCAATTTATCGCCGAATCGTTCACCTAGTGTAATATTGAAGCTCTCATTCGTATAGGCATCAGCATTCGGATCACGTGGTTCACGACGTTCTTTTCTTTCTGGCTTTTCAGCAGCAGGTGGTGCTTCTTCTGTTTCCTTTATGCTAAGGCTTACTCGCTTATCATCCGTGTTAATCTCCATAATCTTCACTTGAATCGTCTGACCTTCCCTCAATACTTCATGAGGAGTGCCAATATGCTTATGTGAAATTTGTGAGATATGAACTAATCCCTCAACACCTGGAGCGATTTCTACGAATGCTCCAAAAGCAGCTAGACGTCTAACCTTACCTTCGACAACTTCACCTGTCTTAAAGGTATTCTCGACTTGCTCCCATGGACCTGGTTGGGCTTGCTTAATACTCAAGCTTACACGATCATTCGTAGCGTCAACCTTGAGTACTCTCACCTGAACTAAGTCACCTTCTTTAACAACATCAGCTGGCTTCTCAACGTGGGACCATGAAAGCTCAGATACATGAACTAATCCATCTATTCCACCTAGGTCTACAAAAGCACCAAAAGTAGTTAAACGCTGTATCGTTCCTTCCATTAATTGACCAATTGTAATTTCAGATAGTAGCTGCTGTTTGCTAATTTGGAATTCAGCATCTAGAACATCTTTCTGAGAAAGGATAACTTTGTTGTTCTCTTGATCGATTTCCTTCACCTTTAGTCGAAGAGTTCTTCCTTTATAGTCACTGAAATCATCTACAAAATGGCGTTCTACCATGGAAGCCGGTACAAAACCGCGAACTCCAACATCTACAACTAATCCACCTTTAACAACATCAGCAACTACAGCTTCGAATACCTCGCCGCTTTCGAATTTCGTCTTAAGCTGCTCCCATGCATGTACGCTGTCAATTGCACGTTTAGATAAAGTCATCGTTTCCTTTGCATCATTAATACTGCTTACCTTACACTCAACCTCTTGACCAATCGATACAACATCTGCAGCATTCTGAACAGATAGAGCAGATAACTCACGAAGAGGAATAATACCATCATATTTGTAGCCCACATCAACATAGGCTTTATCGTCTTCAATCTTTACGATTTTACCACGAACCGAATCGCCCTTCTTCAATACTACGCTCTTATCTAAATCTGCTTGACTTACTTCTTGAGCTTCTTCTACCGCTGGGGCTTCAACAGCCTCCGGTGTTTCAACAGCTGTAGGTACTTCAACTTCCACCGGAGCTTCAGCTTCTGCTGGTGTTTCTTCAATTGCTGAAGCTGGAGCAGAAATTTCTTCTGCTGCTTCCGTTGCTACTATCTCTTCAGGAGCTACAACCTTTTTCTTCGCCTTAGGTTCTTTTGTCACCTTAGCTGTTGATACTGTTTCTTCTACCTTTGTCTCTTTCGTCATTTCAATTTCCTCCTCGATTCACTACCCACCTATTACTTTCAATCGGGCACATGTCTACTCAATTTTCTTACTAGTATAAATCTAAATCTTATTTCAATTCATGGCCAGTTATCAATTTTCGAATTTCTGACATGATTTTTTCCGTGGCTTGCTCTAAAGCATCAGAGGTCGAACCACCATCTGCAAAGCCAGATAAATCTATTGGCTTACCATAGATAATCCTAATTGTTCTGAATAAGGAATATCGACCAATAATAGCAGCTGGAATTACTGTTGCTCCTGATTTTAGAGCTAAGCTGGCAGCACCCTTCTTACCTGGTTCATCCGGACGATTCCTTGTTCCTTCTGGAAATACGCCGATAACTTTACCATCCTTGAGAAGCTCAAGAGACCTCTTAATCGCATCCTTGCTTACGCCCCCTCTTTTAACAGGGAAGGCGCCAAGCTGAAGTAGTAGCCATGCTAATCCAGGAAACCGGAATAATTCTGCTTTAGCCATATAGTGTATCTTACGCTTAAGCGGAGTGCCGAGTAGCGGTGGATCTAGCGTACTAATATGGTTGCAGCAAACGATTACTGCACCATGCTGAGGAATATGCTCAAGACCAGAGGCCTTAACACGATATATGGTGCTAAAGAATAACCACGTAATAAAGTGAGCAAACGAATATACCATGATTAACCCGCCTCATTAATCTTCGAGATACTTAATTCTACTATAGCATCAACAACTTGGTGCATCGAAAGCTTCGAGCAATCTAGATAAATAGCGTCCTCTGCTTGTCTTAGAGGGGATACTTCTCTCTGTTCATCCATTCGATCCCGCTCGCTTATATCTTCCATCAATTGACCCAACTCTTGCTCATTACCAGCAGCCTTCATTTCCACATATCTTCTGCGGGCTCTTTCTTGAACAGATGCAGTTAAGTATATCTTCAATTGTGCATCAGGCATGACAACTGTCCCAATATCACGACCATCCATAATGATGCCCCCATTAGAGGCCATCTTCTTCTGAATGTCTGTTAGGAATTGGCGTACGTTCGACATCTGAGCTACATGTGAAACATATTGATTGATAAGAGGAGATCTTATTAAGGATGTCACATTCTGACCATTAATCCAAACCTCTTGTCCAGCTTCGGTTGGTTTAAGCGTAAGGTCTATGTGATCTAATAAACTTTGAATACCTTGATGATCGTTAAAAGTTAGGTTGAGATCCAGTATATACCATGTGATGGCTCGGTACATAGCACCTGTATCTACATACACATATCCTAATTTCTCTGCAGTCATCTTGGCTACTGAGCTTTTTCCTGCACCAGCTGGTCCATCAATGGCTACTTTAATTTTTGTTCGTGTATGATTCAAACCTAATTTCCCCCTGATATACTTCAACAAAAAAGCAGGCTTTGCCTGCATCCGAAGAAAATTATACCACAATTATAGCCCTCGTGCAAAATCATTCTCTATATGTAGACTCATTAACAATGCCCTCAAGCTTATCAATCGTCGTGAGGTAATAACGGATTTCAATGGATTGTAATAATAGTTGTATTATAACTACGGTCAATAATATTACAATAATCACACGCTTTAGCCAATGCTCTATCACAGAGGAGAACAAAATAAACACTTCGATGTAATTGAATTTTTCATTGTTCTGTTTCATAACGTAAGCCACTCCATTCATGGGATATGGCCCGTAGTATATGCTCCCATCGTTAAATTATTCATTGTTTCCTAAGATCAAATTGTCGCTCAAAGCAATATCGAATGACCTTCTGTCGCTCATGCTCTGCAATGTCCGTAAAGCTACACATGAGAAGCTGTCTGCCTGTTTCTAAAGGTTTAATTCTTACGATCTCTGCAAGAAAGGGCATATGCTCGACCGTCCCTGCTTTATATTGCAATAACAGCCAGCACGAAATAATCTCTTTGGCTTTAAATGGGAATTGTCCATCACAAACGAAAGAAAGACCACCACCACTAACATCGTCAGTAGTCCCGATAATTTGCAATTTATCCTGAAGCTTAACTGCAATCTCAAGCTCAGCGGGTACACGCAGGTAATTTCGGCGCTGTACACGAGTGATCGCTTCAATTTCAGGTGGTTTAATCAGCACAAGCTTAATTACATCATCTCGAAGACCCAATACTTCTGTTGAGAAAAAGTTCTTTACCCCGCCATCTGTAATAAAGTAGGCGGAAATCTGATCGCCGGGAACTAGGCGTTTCAGCTTCCCCGTCTTCACACTGAGGGGAACCTCCATGGCAATATACGATTCATTCATATCCGAAATACGAGATTTATACTCATGCTGAGACTCCACTTCGTCCATTGAGGCAACCTGGATGAATAATTGTTGATTAATAATTGGAAGCAACTTCACACCTTCTCCTATATATGCTGATAATGGCATTATACCGTCTAGAAGAAGATCGAACAAGCCAAGAAAAAGCAAAAAAAGGGGCCAATTACGACCCTCTCTCTTGACCAAACCCAGACTCAGCGGGTTCTATGGTTTCGACCTTTTCCTCTGCTCCTGTATCCGCATTTAAGAAAATTCGGTAATGGCTACCATTAATTTTACCAGTGAACTCGTAGCACAATACTTCCTGATCCAAATCATTCTCAATATAGGATTGGTTACTCGAAATTTTTCTGAACTTTGGATTTAACAGCTTAGCAGCTTCTGTCACGGTCAGCTTAGGCTTGCTCAAATTCTTCTTTGCTGATTCATATACATATTCTTGTGCTTGTAAACCAACGATTTCACCGTTATCCATCGCTACTCTCACGGTAACCTTGCGGGGGTAGTAAACAATACCACCCTGGGAAGCTGCAAATGTAATGCTGCTAACTTTATCATATTGATCATAGTTCACAGGTGAAACGGGACCGTACTTATTATTCGCCAAATAGCGCTCTGCTATATCCCTAGCCTGTATAATGGAAAGCTTCTCTTGCTTCACTGTGCGGGGATTGATGTACCACAATAAGTGACCCCCTTTTTTGGAATAATCAAGACTGAGTGCAGTTCCATCCTCCTTCTCTGCAGAAACGCTAAACGAGGAATACTCAGTACCATCTCCATTCTCTGTAATTACCCATTGATCCGGAGCTACGCCCTTAATGAATGCAGAAGCCTTCTGCCTGATCTTATTCTCAGTCATATTTGCTCCTGAAAGTGCTTGTACCGAGCGCTTTTCATATAGACCTTGTACAGAGGGACCCCATTCAACCTCATCGTATTCGCCCACTGTTTTATCCATTATTTTGAAGCCATCAATGATTTTATTATCGATTGTGGTCTTCTCTGAGGCAAGAGCAACCTCGACATCCATCCAACGCAGATTCTGACTTAACACCTCTGATTGAATGGTTTCAAGCTCCTTGGAAAGCTCCTTTGATCGTGTGTAAAGTGTAGTTAACGTCTTATTCTCTTTGTCCGATAGAGGCTCCTTCGACAAATCCCTTATCGAGGTCCGATAAGAAAAGTTAGCGATTTTGTCGAGGAATACTTCAGTTTCATTAAAGGGTAGCAGTGTCAGAGGTAGTTGATTTATCTGATTCTGTGCTTGACTGGTCATGCGCCAAACTTGGATTAATCGACGTTGCTGATAATCCTGAGAGGTTGAGCTTACAGCCATGGTCTTACCAAGCTCCTGCTTCAATTGCCCCATATAGTAGGATAAATCATGAAACGCCCTTTGGTATTGATTCTCCGCCTTAATGAGGATAGAATTCTTCTCCTGATGCTCTTGATAGCCCCATACACCAGTCCCTACTAAAGCAACTATAAGAATGGGGAATAGTACTGCACTTAGTCTCCGATACATTCTGATTCGTCTCCTTCCACCAACAAGTCTAATCTACTGTTTAGTCTCTGTTGTTGGAAGGTTGTTTATTCATCGAATGACAGGCATTCGATTGGCTCGATTGACTTTGCGAATTCCACGCATCCATAGAATGAACATGAAGGGCACTATGAGCCATAACCAGTAACTACTTGCCTGCAATAGAATGTAATCGAATGAACCATGCCAGAATATCGGGAGAAATAGTGCGTATGTAACATATTTTTTCTCTTGTGTAGGATTTAATTTCGCTTTACCGAGGTAATAGCCCATAATCACTCCGAATAGAGCATGACCTGATACCGGTAGCATGGCTCTGTATAGGAGTGTAGAGAATGACGGCTGGTAAAACCAAGAGAATAACACATTCTCTAATGTTGCGAAACCCAATGAAACCGCTGTAGCATATACAATGCCATCATAGGGCTGTTTAATTGATGAATTACGGAATATTAAGAAGTAGACAAGGAACCATTTTATAAATTCTTCGATACCAGCTGAAATTCCAAAAGCAAATAGCAGTGGGTTTTCGCCTAAACCTAAGACGAACCCCCGCTGCACAACCATAGTGGGAAACACAGTTAAAATTCCAAGAATGAACATACGAGCCACCACAGATATCGGTTCTGACTCGTAGAGGTCCTTCAAGTAGAAGTAGGCCAGCAAAGCAATACCCGGAGCGATGGCGGCCATGAGCAATGAGAAAGCCACTATACACTAGAGCCCCTCTCCTATTGATTTACAAGTCCAAAGTGATGCTAGCCAGATTGCAAGGAGTTAGAAATGTGAACACAGAACATTAACCGCATTCTCAGCAATAACTACCTTACCGTACTCCGCTAGAACCGAAGGGGTAACTGATGTTGCATCCCCATACTCAGATAATACAGATATCAAGGTGTTGTAGTCTCTGTCTTCCATCTCATGAGGTTCTAACTGCAAGTAATATTTGTCCTTATATGAGAAAAGTGCACCACCATGGTCGGGAACAAATTGACGTATAACCTTGGCTGCACGCAATAGATCCTCAAAGTCTTTAAACACAAAGGATATGAGATCGCTCTGTTCGAGTGTAACTTCCATTTCGTAAACTTCTTCTTCTCCATCATACGTCTCTAAATCGGATTCTCCTCGAAAATGCTGATGACTCATCTTACCTCGAGTGACAATGATGACCATTCCTTGCACAGGTAAAGCAAATACCTCAACTGCTAATGGACCAGTTGCATCAAAACCTAGCTCGGAATAAGCTTGGTCCATCATTTCACTAAATAACTCATGGACCTTTGGTATTTCGCGCCAAATATCATCCTTCTGGATCCCGCGTTCCACTAAATCATCAAAAGTTAGGAAAATCCTTATCTTATCCGGACTCAAACGTTCAATTTTCATGATAGGATCCTCCTCCACAACAACCGGTTATAACAGATTATGTCAGTCGATATGGCGTGGTGAACACATTCCGCCTTCTCCATCATGTTACCATTTCATGAGTGCTATTGCACTACTAAATAAAGCAAATACGCATAAACATAACAAAACCATCGCCAGTTATAAGGCGATGGTCAACTACAATTTCGCTTAATTTGTTTGCATAGGCTGTTGTATATTATTCTCTTCTAGAATCTTGTCTACTTCTTGCTTTACGACGGGGTCCTTAGTTACTGTATTCTGCATGATTGAGGAAGTGTCCCACATACTCTTAGCTGATTGAGCGAACTGACCTGCCTTATCAACAGCTTGATTCCAATTGATTGCTGACATTAGCTTGGGTCGATTGTTATTCGAGAAGTATACTGCCGCAGCAGCACCTACCAAACCTCCAACGATAAATCCTCCCATTCGCACGATTAAATCACTCCTTAATAGGTATGAAACATAGTATGACAATATTTTAAATGATTTATACAGATTTCGTTGTGGTATTATGAATGATGACAAACTTCCACACAGGCTAAGTCACATATACCAAGGGAGATGACACATGAAATACCTCATCACAGCCATACTTACATTCAGTATTATCATTACAGCAGGGTGTAATTCTGAATCGACAGTGAAATCACCTGAATTAAATGAGCAACCAACAACTAATGCCGAGCCTGATGCGACACCGTCTCCACCCATTCCTACCCCAGAGCCTGAACCAGTTGAACCAGAACCCATAGAGACAGAGGTCGACTTAGAGGATAAGCCGATCGAACGCAATTATCATATGACTTCAAATTATTATATTAAGCCGAACGATGAAGCGGATAACAAGAATATCGTACTACTTACTTTCGATGATGGTCCGAAGGATGAAGAGATGCTTACGAATTTGTTAGATATCTTGGATAAACATCAGGCGAAGGCGATCTTCTTTGTAAACGGGTATCGGATTAAACAGAAGCCGGAATTGCTTAAGCTTATTCATGAACGTGGTCAAATTATTGGCAATCATTCGTGGGATCATATCAATTTAAAGAAGGAAACACGTGAGAAAATAAACCAACAAATCGAAGATGTACAGACGATTGTAGAGGAATTAATCGGGGAGCCACCTTTGTTTTTCCGTCCACCGAACGGTGCCGGCAATGAAGATGTTCTCGCAAAGGTTAGCGAGGAAGGTATGCTATATATGACTTGGTCTAATGGTTCATTAGATTGGGCTGATAATATACGAAAACCTCAAGGTGTGATCGATTCAGTCATGGATCAGCTAAGACCCGGCAGCAATATTCTCATGCATGAGCTAGCTTGGACTGTCGAAGCTTTAGACGAATTACTTACCAAAATTGAAGAGCAAGGATATAGCTTTGTTGATCCTCGTTCCATTGAGCTGGTGGCCAGATGAATGAAAGCAACGAACCACTTCATTTCATCTTCGCCCCCCATATCGTTAATCCAATTACTAGCATAAGGAATAATACAAACAGCGTGTTATAGAAAATCCTTGTGAGCTTTGGTTTTTTCGATGGGAATATCTCCCGCCTAGGTGGGAGTGTATTCTCGTCAAAGAGTGAGCTCGTATGATCGTCGGGTAGCTGTATCGCCTGGGACTTCCCCCTCAACTCAAGGTGCAGCTCTATAAGCTCAGAAACTTTCTTCGGGTCCTTCATTCCTTTTTGCCACCTCGCAAATAATATCCAAGCACAAAATCAATCATAAAATGGGCAATTATTGGTGTTAATAAGGTTCCCGTTTGGATATATATCCATCCCAAACCATAACTAATTCCAAAAACTAACAGTGTCATCAACCAATGCTGTAAATACCGTACGTGAATGACTGTGAACACGATACTTGTCCAATAAACCCCTATCCCATTCTGAATCGTTCCTCTGAATAATAGCTCTTCACAGATAGACACCACTAGACAAATAGTAATTAGATGCCATAGTGGACGATTAGCAAAAATTTTCTTATTCATTCCTCCATCATCGCTTATATGCTTGGGAATCCAACGTGCTAATATATAGTCGGACAATAACACTAATGCGGCGAACAGGATACCATATGTAATGATTGTTACTCCAGCTCCATCATGTGCAGTGAATAGAATATCCATTGTAATATCCAACCACCATATGAGTATTACTGCAATCAGTAGGATCAATCCTTGGGTGAAATATAGGTTTATTAATAAAGTTCGCTCACTGAGTTCCTGAATATTTACTTTTCTCAATTTAAATTTTAATTTTGCACGTTTCATTTATACCGATACTCCATTCGACATATTCCCTTTTATCCTGACATCGCCTATACTAGGATAAACTTATATTGTAATTTGAAGCAGGGAGGTCAAGTCCCTTATGAACAAAAAATTATCAATGGCTGATTATTTAATGACATTGCTCTTTTTATTCGTTATTATAGGCGCTCTTGGCGCATTTTTCTATGGGATTAAAGTAGGTAAAGACAAGACAACTATTAAATATGAGCTCCTCATGGCAGAAAAACAAGAGATGGCCAAAGAGCTAACCGCTTATCATCAACAATACTTGGTTTCATTCTATCATACGATTTATTTACCTTACCGAGATTTCCAAAAAAAATGGTTTGAGCATTTAGACGCTATAGAACTTGAAAGTGAATCTGTGGATCCTCAAAGTATCTTTAAGGAATTAAGTAAGCTGGCTGACGAGAAATTCAAGACCATTGAATCCATGTCTATGCCTTCTACCTCCCCCCTGCTACAGGAGGCACACAGTAATTATTTAAAGAGCCTTAAACTGTTCTCCAATGCTGCTACTGAATTCCGGTCAAAAGCAACTAGCCAGCAAGGCACTAAAATTATTGAAATGGTTAACAATGAAGTATTCTTCAAAGAGGCGAAGAACTTCGCTTTAATAGCTCAATCGGATTACTTCTCTTCCATTGTGAGCTGGAACGAATCAATGAATCCCAATCTAACAGGTATGGAGCTAGCAAACAAGGGTGATGTCACCCTTAACGAATGGGCACAAATGAATCTGAATATCAAGAATGTATTCGTTTCGCAAATCCTAGAGGAGACCAAGAATTATGCCTCCTTCTACCCACAGGATCTAACAATTAGGATTGATGAGATGATAACGAATGGACAAGCCAAGAAGATGGCGTTCTTAACGATTAAACCAATGATGGAAATGCTCGTTGATACAAATGCCGTTAGAAATGGTGATTATCTGAAGAAGCGACAGGTTTTCTATAAGAATGAAACCTTGCCGCAGCTTCCCTTCTTCTATGAATAAATCAATCATACTGAAAGCCTTTTAGTGCCGCGACAGCAGCCATTCCGCCTATCACATTAATACAATTCGTTAAGCCTTGACGAGTTAAATAATGACAAACGGCAGCACTTCGAACTCCATGAGCGCAAATGACGAAGATGGCACCTTGCGTAGGCAATTCATGCATACGTGCGGGTACCGTCTGCATTGGCATAAGTTCTGTATCGTCCAGATGATAATAATCCCATTCGAAGTCCTCTCTTACATCAATGATTATTGCTTCATTATTCGTACTACGTCCTTCCATCCACTGTAAAAATTGCTCGGGACTAATCTCATGTTCATGCTCCATCTAGATGACCTCCTGACATTTTTCACAACATATTAACTGAACAATAACGAAAATTCATGAATTGTTCAAGGCAATACATTGCATTATGTGAGTTATATGCTATAAAATGAGTACAGTCATGTCAGCTTAGAACGGGCATAAAACTGATGAACAATCAGTTGCTAGCAATTTATAGACAGGAGAGGAATACATTGTACAAAGTATTAGTATCAGATCCAATTAGTGATATGGGGATTCAACAGCTTTATGATGCTGGTGATGTTACGGTAGACAGGAAACCAGGACTTTCTGAGGCGGAATTAATTGCAATTATTGCAGACTACGATGCACTACTCGTACGGAGTCAAACAAAGGTTACAGCTGGCATCATGCAAGCTGGGAAGAAGCTTAAGGTAGTTGGACGAGCTGGCGTAGGTGTTGACAATATTGATTTAGATGCAGCCACCCAGCTTGGAATCGTTGTAATCAATGCACCTGATGGTAATACAATTACAACCTGTGAGCATGCATTTGCTATGATGATGTCACTTGCTCGACATATTCCACAAGCTCATAAGAAAACAATTTCTGGGGAATGGGATCGCAAAACCTTCTTAGGCGTTGAATTGCGTAATAAAGTGTTGGGTGTCATTGGCATGGGTCGGATCGGAAGTGAGGTTGCCAAGCGAGCGAAGGCATTCGGAATGGATGTACTTGGTTATGACCCCTTCCTTACAGAAGATCGTGCTGATAAACTAGGAATCAAGCTTGGCTCAGTCAATGAAATATCCGCTAAAGCTGATTTCATTACTTTACATACACCTTTAACTAATGAAACACACCATATTATCGGAAAACCGCAATTCGAAATAATGAAAAAAGGTATGCGTATTATCAACTGTGCTCGTGGCGGTCTTGTTGATGAGTATGCGCTAGTTGAAGCGATTGATGAGGGTATCGTAGCAGGTGCAGCTTTTGACGTGTTTGAAGTAGAGCCGCCACCAGCAGACCACCCTTTCCTATCGAACTCCAAAGTGATCGTTACTCCTCACCTTGGTGCATCAACCTTTGAAGCTCAAGAGAATGTCGCAATTGACGTCTCAGAGGAAGTACTTCATATCCTTCGTAGTGAGCCCTTCAAGAACGCAGTGAACATGCCTCCTATTCCTGCTGATGTTCTTAATAAGCTGCTACCTTACTTCTTGTTAGGCGAGAATATGGGACGCTTTCTTATCCAGCTAGTTGACGGACCCGTTGAAGAGATAACTATTAATTACTCTGGAGAATTATCTGATGTGGATACCATGGCGCTTACCCGCAATGTGGTTAAAGGCGTATTTGCCCACCACCTTGGTATAGAGCAAGTAAATATGATTAATTCCCTTCATCTGGCTAAACAACGTGATGTGAACGTCATTGTTCAAAAGTCACCATTAGCCAAAGGCTTCACCAATCTAGTTACACTTTCTCTAAAAACGAAAAAAGAAGTGCGAGTCATTGCGGGAACGCTATTGAATGGTTACGGTCCGCGTATTGTACAAATTGATCAGTACCCTGTCGATATCTCTCCAGGAGGCAATATCATTCTAGTTTCTCATAATGATAAGCCAGGTATTATTGGACGTCTAGGAACTGTTCTTGGCAATAACAATGTGAACATAGCTACGATGCAGGTAGGTCGTAAGGATATCGGTGGATCAGCAATCATGATCATCACTGTTGATAAGCAAGCACCTAAAGAAGTAATTGAACAGCTTGCGATGCTTCCAGAAATGATCAATGTTAAGGAAGTTACTTTATAATTTGATTCATATGACATGACGAAGGGGCTGCATCATTGTAGAGATTATCTACAACATGCAGCCCCTTTAATTCGAGCTAATTCATACATTTATTTTCACGTGAAACAATATTTTCCAACATATTATTATCTTAATCGTCACACAGTGAGCACTATTATTTTATTTTATATCATCGAACCGGTAAATTAATTGTGAATATCGTACCTTCATTCACTATACTGTGTACCTCAATAGTTCCACGATGAGCATCCACAATATTCTTAACAATAGCTAACCCTAGTCCTGTACCGCCGGATATCCCTCGTGTTCGAGCTTTATCGGCCTTATAGAAGCGATCGAATATATAGGGCAGACTGCTCTCGTCAATTCCCTGTCCATGGTCTTCAACGATCAGCTGAACGACCCATTTGCCTGCCACTTCAGCAGTCTTAGCATCTATCGTAATTTGGCTAGCTTTCTTCGAGTGTCGTACCGCATTATCCAATAAATTCGTGAGTATCTGTTCAATTCGGTCTTCATCCGCGCTCTCGAGAACGAGCTCTGCGTTCGGGTCATTAGGTTTAAGTATAATACCTCTTTCTTTACAGAGCACAGAGAATTTCCTGACTACACGTTTCAGGATCGTTTGGACATCTACTTGCTCTCTCTTCAGATCAAGTTTACCTGCTTCCATTCTCGCCAAGTCCAACAGGTCTTGAACGAGTCGACCCATTCTTAAGGATTCGTCATGAATTACCTGAGCGAGCTCTATTCTTTCCTCAGCTGTGCCTGCAATATCATCTAGAAGCGCCTCACTATAGCCCTGCAGCATAGAAAGCGGCGTTCTAAGCTCATGTGACACATTCGCTACGAAGTCCTTACGTAGCTTCTCAAGCAGGAATTCCTCCGTTACATTCCTAAGCACAGCAACAGCACCTTGAACGGTATGATTAGCGTTTAAGGGTGCCATGACAACTGACCAAACTCCACTATTAACATGGAGTTTAGAATTAACTTGAATACCACGTTCTTGAACGGCATGATATACAGACATTAAAGGCTCAGGAATACGATCCTTCGGAATAGCCAACTCTTCATCCCAACGAATATGACTCCACTCTTCTAACAGCTGTGCACCATGAGGATTAGCCAGAATGACTGTACCAGCGGCATCGAAGGTTATAACTGCATCGGTCATGCTTCGAATTACACTCGACAGCCGGTCCCTCTCTAAACTTAAATCATTTATTGTTCCTTCTAGCTTCTCTGCCATAAAATTCATTGTCTTCGATAACTGTCCGATTTCGTCAGAGGAAGCTACAGGTACTCGTGTACTATAATCACCTTTAGAAATTAGATCTGCTGCCTTCTTCATATACATAAGTGGTCTCGTGATTTGAGTAGATAAGAAAAAAGCGAAGAATGTTGTAAGTAGAAATCCAATAATACCTGTATAAACGAATAGCTTCTTCACATCTCCAGAATTATTGAAGGTAGCATCAATATATTCAAGTAGAAAAGCACCTAGTATGATGAGTACAACTGCAACTAGAAAGATGATCGTCATCCATAGCTTGCCGACTACACTTTTCCAGAGCGCCATTTACTTTGCCACCTCAAGCTTATAACCAACACCCCATACGGTGGTAATCATAGTTGCTGCTTCAGCGGAAACCTTATTCAGCTTTTCACGTAGTCGCTTCACATGTGTATCCACAGTTCGTAAATCACCGAAAAATTCATAATTCCATACATCCTTTAGAAGCTGCTCTCTTGAGAATACTTTATCAGGCGAGACGGCCAAGTAATGAAGCAGCTCATATTCCTTAGGAGTAAGTCCCACCTCTTGCCCGCCTGCAGTTACACGATGAGCGTCATGCTCAATCATCAGATTAGGGAATACAATGTCATTGCCACCACCCGTTGTAGTTTTGGATAGGAACGCAGTAGCGGAGGAACGTCTAAGTATAGCCTTAACTCGGTAAATGACCTCACGAGGACTGAAGGGCTTCGCAACGTAATCGTCAGCTCCAGCTTCAAAGCCTTGAACACGATTGGTCTCCTCCCCTTTGGCAGTCAGCATAATTACAGGAGTAGACTTCTCAGTACGCAATCTGGCACAAACCTCGGTGCCATCAATTCCTGGAAGCATCACATCAAGTAGGACTAGTGCATAGTCATTCTCTATTGCCATGGTTAGGGCTGTTTCGCCGTCTTCAGCTTCATCAATCTCATAGCCTTCCTTCTCCAGATACATGCGCAGAAGTCTTCGAATTCGGTCTTCGTCATCTACAACAAGAATCTTTTTCGATGTATCTTCCATTTATAATCTCTCCCCTACACGCCTGCATATGAATGCAAGCCCGCTATAATTAAGTTAACACCAATCAAAGTGAACATAACAACTAGGAAACCTATGACTGAAAGCCAAGAAGATTTGTTTCCTTGCCAGCCACGTGATAAACGAAGATGAAGATAAACGGTATAGAACAGGAAGGTTATAAGTGCCCAAGTTTCCTTAGGGTCCCATCCCCAAAATCTCCCCCATGCTTCATGTGCCCAGATCATGGCGAAGATCAAGGCACCAAGAGCAAAGATCGGATAGCCGATGGCAATGGCACGGTAGCTAATTTCATCTAAATCATCTGCATCAATGCTACCCATCATTCGCTGTAATACGGTTCCGAGCGGCTTACGAACAATGAGTCGTAGGAGCCCATATAGGATTAATCCAGTCAGGAGTGACCAGATGATCGTATTCAGCTTTCGCGCAGCATCCAGACCCTTCATCCACGAGGGAGCAGACAATAATGGCTTCTCCATGCCAATAAAAGAATCCATATGCGCAGTAGTACTATTAGCAGGTTGAATGAAAGGGGGAAGCTTATAATCTGTTATCTTCGTTACGGTAACAGATTCACCTGTCTTCGCGTCTACCTGCTGCTCCTCTTGTGTGAACTGAGCGGAATAATCTGTCGACTTAAATCCATTGGTTACTAACACAAAGCCAATAACAACAATAATGGCGTATATGGTGAATTCGATACCAAGACGACTTTTCCGTGCTTCCTTGGTTGTCGAGCTATAATCAATAGTTCGTAATAAGTACATGAGACCAGCAGCGAAACCAATTGCGAAGAATGCCTCTCCTAATGCTGCTGTTGTTACATGGATATAAAGCCAATAGCTTTGAAGTGCCGGAATAAGCGGTTGAACCTCCTGGGGGAATACGCCAGCGTAAGCTATCAATATGATACTCACAGGCAGAGAGAACAAGCCTAGTGCTGATATACGATAGATGGCGAAGAGTACGATAAATGCGGCAATGATGGCCATTGACAAGAAGGTTATGAACTCAAACATATTGGACGTGGGAACATGTCCCGAAGCAATCCATCTGGTGATGAAGTAAGTGATTTGTGATGCAAATCCAATAATCGTCAAGGAGACCGCTAATTTACTCCATCGACGTACATGTGCAATGGGATCACGATTACTCCACTTCTTACCAGCAATCGCAATCACATAAATGATGAAAGATACATTATACAGGATGAATGCTAATAGTAAGGCATTCTCACTCCATTGTTCATAGTTCATGATTGTTTCACCCCGTTCTCCAATTGTTTCGGCTCAACAGCTATGCCCGCTTTTCCTAACACAACAGATAATTCTTTACGAATTCCAAACCAATTTTTACTCGTATGTGCACCGATCGTAATATCGTGCTCATCATCGATTCGAATCCATATTCGTCGATGCTGCCAATAGATCCCCATAATTACTCCGATCATGAAGATTACTCCACCTACGAAGATATAAGGTAATGCCTTATCCACTCTAATATTTAGAAAGCTTGTAAATTGTGATATGCCAACATCCTCCATCGAGCCTACGCCAATATCAATGATATCGACTAAAGCCGCATTAAGCTTGTTTTGACTGAAGCGTTGCTTGTCCACATCACGGGGGAAGTATATGTATACCTCACCCTCCTCCGCCAGATCAGGTCCTTGTATTAAGAATACAAAAGCAGGTGCAAGTGGAGTTTTCGAGTTAGTAAAAGGTATCCCCTTATCATTCAGCATAAATTCGGGATAATAATCCTTCAGTGTTAACGTATACGGACCTACCTCGTATGATTCTTTAGGTGCGTTTGTATTGAGCTCAAAGGGGCCAAACGATGTTTGACTATTCTTATTCGTAAGGGATACATGAACCGAACGAATTTGAATCGTTTCTCGAAAGTCGAATTGGTAGGCGAGTAACCCTTTATATTTTAACGGCTTATTCACTACAATATTCTGTTCGTGAACTTTATTCAATGTGGGATCCATGCTTTCACAATCTGCTACACACTCATAGAGTATAGCTTTCGTCTCGAATAGCTTGGGAACCGCGCGACCTTGTCCACGGAATTCAAGAGGCAAGTCATCTTCCGTGTAATATTCAACTGTAAATTGTTCATTCTCCAGATAATAGGGGGTGTTCTCAATCTTAACGGGTACCCCTTCAAGAAAGCCATTATATTGATCCATATAAAAGCCAGGTAAGCCCCTCATTAATACAGCAAGTAGGAAAATAATGAGTCCAATATGGTTAATATATGGACCCCAGCGGCTAAATCGATGCTTCTCAGCTAAAAGTGCAGCACCCTCGGTATGGACGCGATACCCTTTCTTCTTCAATACGGGAACGAGCTGTTCAATGAAGGAAGCTGCGGTAACGCTCGTAGAAGGAAGCTTTCCTTGGAAAACCACACGCTGTCTGATTAGAAAACTCATATGCTTTCGGATTTGTTGCTTATTCAACGCACGATAAAGTGGCAGAACACGATCAAGGCTGCAGATGATTAGTGATGCACCAATCATGATGAGCAAGAGCTTGAACCACCAGGAATTGTAGGTATCTGATAATCCAAGCAAGTAATAAATTTGCCCGCTTAGACCGTAGGTCTTCTCATAATAGACAGAAGGATCTACATTAAGGAATGTATTCTCTTGTGGATATATGGTTCCAATGATTGAAGCACATAAGGTAATGAATATTAGTATAATGGCAACTTTTACAGAGGAGAAAAACCGCCAAATACGATCAATAAGTGCTGGATTCTCGCGTTGTGAGCGACGAGCAATTCCGTCGTATCTCATTTCGAGTGGCTCAGTACTATATTCATCCTCTAACGGTTTACCACAGGACTCACAAAGCACCGTTCCGACCGGGTTCTGATGTCCACATTCACATTTGGTATTGTGTAGCATGGGTAGTTTCCTCCAGATAACGGCTTTAGCTTGATTTAATAGCAGCCAATGTAGAGGACAAGAAAGCTTCATCCATGGCACCTTCGAATATCACTTCGATCTTGCCGTTCTCGTTAATAAATATCGTTGTTGGGTAATTCATTACACCGTACTCTCTACGAACGACATCCTTGTCTAGCAAGGATGGAAAGGTTAGCTTGTGCTGCCGGAAGAATGCCTTCACGCTTACGATAGGATCATTCTCATTAATTGCGAGTATCTCTACGTTCTGATCAGCAGCGTAATTCTCATAGTAATTCTGAATAATGGGCATCTCTTCCACACAGGGTGGACAATAGGTTCCCCAGAAATTAAGCACGACAATTTTCCCTTTATAATCAGACAATCGATATTGTTCACCATTCATTCCGGGCAGCGTAAAATCAGGAGCCTTCGAGCCAACCTTGGGAATTGTATTCTCGCTAAAAAGATTGTCGGCAAGTGTAATACCACCAACAATAAAAATGGCTAATAATATGAATACCTGTACCCATCTTCTATACTTTTTCAAAGCTCATCACCTATCCTGTATTAACAATTGTGTGGCTGTCTGTGATAACCCTCACTTGTATTCATTATAAATGATTACACTTCGTATCCAAACAGCGTAAATTGAAAATTATGTGTCTTTTGGTGTTGAGAAACCGGTGTCCATCAGATCTTCGATCTCCTTCGCAGTCAAGGGTCGAGATTTGCCGCGCGGAAGTCCCTGTAAGAATAAAGGTCCATATTGCACCCTTCTTAGTCGAACCACTGGATAATTAATGGCATCGAACATTCTCCGCACTTGACGGTTCCGACCTTCATGAATCGTTATAGAGATAATAGACTGCTTCTGAGTATCACCAATGTCATAATAATCCACAACTGCAGGAGCAGTTATTCCATCGTCGAGCATAACTCCCTGTGCGAGCTTCTCTAGAAGTGATCCGTGTGGAACACCATTGACGGTTGCGTGATATGTTTTGGGAACATGAAATTTGGGATGGGTTAGACGGTTTGCAAATTCGCCATCATTCGTTAATAACAATAAACCTTCTGTATCGTAATCCAAACGTCCGACCGGATATAACCGCTCAGATACATCTTTAATATAGTCCATAACGGTTCTTCGACCCTCTGGATCATTGGCACTCGTAATAACACCTTTAGGCTTATGGAAAATCAAATAAACCTTGTTCTCGGTCTTGATTGCTCGACCATCCACTGCGATTATATCCGTTGGACTAACCTTCACACCAAGCTCAGTAATACATTCACCATTTACTTCTACTCGACCTGCTTTGATAATTTCTTCACATTTGCGGCGTGAGCCTACACCTGCTTGAGCCAATACTTTCTGTAATCGTTCCATTGGTAAAAACCACCTCAGATCATATGATACCTGTCTCCACAAGAAATCACAAGTTCATACTTCCAAGTAGTTTTAGAAAACGAGGAGACAGATAACGATAGCGGCGATAAATCCAACAAAGTCTGAGAATAAGCCGACTTTTAATGCATATTTGGATTTATGAATTCCGACTGCCCCAAAATAAACAACTAACACATACAAGGTAGTATCCGTACTACCCTGAATGGTTGAAGCCATACGACCGATCATAGAATCAGGTCCAAAGTGCTGCATCAAGTCAGCGGTAAATGCGAGCGATCCTGCCCCTGTGATTGGTCGCAGTAAGGCTAGAGGTAACACCTCTCCTGGAATTCCGAATCGTTCAAATAAAGGCCGAATTACGCCGATCATCGCGTCTAATGCACCTGATGCCCGAAAAATGCTAATCGATGCCATCATACCTACCAAGTGCGGAATAATCTTAATGGCCGTATCGAACCCATCCTTAGCACCATCCACGAATGCTTCGTAGACAGGTACTTTTCGATAAGCAGCATAAAGAGGAATAAGTACAATAAGCACAGGGATTGCCCAAGCTGAAATGGTATTAACCAAATTAAGCACTTTTATTCTCCTCACGTGAATGAATAGGAGGCTTAAGTTTCTGATGCTTGAGCTCTCTCGCACGATACCATCGGTCGGCCATTACAGCCGCAATTGTAGCTACCATAGTCGCAAGTAATGTAGTACCAACGATCTCAGTAGGATTCACTGAACCAAAGCTCATACGAATGGCAATTATGGTAGTGGGAATCATGGTTATGCTTGAGGTATTAATGGCAAGAAGTGTACACATTGCTGGCGTTGCAGTCTTGGGATCTGGATTCAGCTTCTGTAGCTCCTGCATCGCTTTAATTCCCATAGGTGTGGCCGCGTTGCCAAGACCCAGAATATTCGCACTCATATTAGATAGAATATACCCAATCGCCGGATGATTTTTGGGTACATCGGGGAATAAGAACGTCACAATGGGTCTTAAAAGTACAGCTAGCTTTTCTAGCATCCCTGATTGTTCAGCGATCCTCATAATACCTAGCCAGAATACAAGAATACTAATTAATCCAAAGCATACCGTAACACCAGATTTCGCCCCTTCGAATAATGCCTCTGTCACGAGGTCGATCCTACCATTTACAGCGGCGAATAGAAAACCAACAGTAATAAAGAAAAGCCATATCCAGTTCACCATAAGGGCACCTCATCTCTATGTGATCAGTATTCGTTCAACGTGAACAGAGCCTTGAATAATCGTCTCATCATCGAGAATGCATCATCATGAATCACCATATTAGCTTGAGTAGCTCGGAATGTTGTATGTTCTTTGCTATTGTTCAACTTCTTTAATCTAGGATTATTCTCATTATAAAAAAGCTGTTTTCCGATTAACGTAGTCCCTAAGTGATATTCAACAGCTGCTCTAATTCCTAGTCGTCCTGATAATGTATCCTCCTGAATAATTTCTACATGAATGTCTAGCTGCTCATCTTCTCGCAGTGGATATACGAAGGTTGTAGGACTTACAAACGTGGTACCTTTTAATGGCTCACTTCTCGATTGAATAACTCTAAGCGGATAATGCTTAAATCCGAAATCAAGCAAATTTGCATGGTCCGCCCAATCATTACCGTCATTCAAGGTGACAGCTGCCAATTGTTGACCGCCCCTTGTAGCGGAGGATACTAGCGTTCGATTAGACAGTTTCGTAAAACCCGTCTTAACGCCATCTGCACCCTCGTACAAATACAGCATCTTATTCTTGTTACGCCATCGATGGTCCCATTCCTCATTAGGGTTTGGGACGTTAATAGAAGGAGTCTTTACAATTTCTCTGAAGATGGGATTTTGTAGGGCATAAGCTGTTAATTTCGCCATATCGTTCGCACTAGAATAATGCTCCTTAGCATCTAGTCCATGTGGATTGGTAAAATGAGAATGTGTCATTCCGAGCTGCTCAGCTTTGTCATTCATCATCATGATAAAACCATCTAATGAGCCACCAATATGTTCGGCAATTGCCGTCGCAGCATCGTTGCCCGAGCGTAACATTAACCCATATAACATATGGTGTAAGTTCATCTCCTCACCAAGATGCAAGTAAATCGAAGAGCCTTCAACGCCATATGCCTTCACGCTTACCTTAACCTTATCTGATAATGAACCAGCCTCTATAGCTACAATCGCAGTCATAATCTTCGTCAGACTGGCGATGCGTAGTGGTTTATCTCCATTATTACTATATAGAATTCGACCTGAGCTTACATCGATCAGAGCTGTAGCCTCTGCGTTCGTGCTGATCGTCGGAGCTGCTGCAACGGCGTTCAGAGGTGTTATGTAAATAAGGATTAGTAAAACTATATTTACGATTACAATCGTTCTTGTTCGCGACTCCACCAGCTTCACAAAATTCAATTTCGTTAGCTTTTCTACATTCACTAAATATACCAAATTCACCAAACCAACTTCACCGCCTGTCCTGTCCTTTCTCCATATATATGCTTATCCCTATTGGATATACATAGAAAAAACCTAGTAGAGGGTTCTCTACTAGGTCCGAGTTTCTTTTAAACCGAGACGCTTTTAAACAAGCACATTTTTTGTGCTTGTGGAGCCCCGGCGCGTCTGCGATTGAGCAACAAGCACAATATGCCTGTCGACGCCCAAATCGTCTGCTGAATTGATTTAATTTGTTCGCCCCATATCTGGTGTTGTTGTTGTTGTTGTTGTTGTTGGTGTAGTAGTGGAAATTGGCGTAGTCATTCCCATACTTGCAGCAGTTGTCATCGAATTGGGTTGATCTTTGCCACTACTGAGCATGCTTTGTATCTTCTCAACTACCTGCGGAGCAAGATCAATAATTCGCTCGTACAGATGTGTATTATTGTCAAGAGGTACAACCTTAACACCATTCATACCGACGACTAGGAATGCGATCGGCGTTATCGATACTCCGCCCCCGCTACCTCCACCGAATGGCAATAAAACATTAGCATTTTCACCTTGAGCTTTTCCTATTCCAGGGTGTTGATCCTTGTCTTTGTCAATCCTGAAATCACTTCCGCCTGCCGCAAATCCAAATCCAACCTTAGAAATGGGTAGTATAATACTTCCGTCGGGTGTTTCTACTGGATCGCCAACGATCGTATTAACATCCACCATTTCCTTAATATTCTCCATCGCGGTTTGCATTAGTCCTTGAATTGGGTGATCAGCCATATATATCCTCCTTTTATTCTTGAATCCTTTATATTAAGGGCTTTACGCATTTAATATTATGCCCTAAGGATGAATGAACTATGTATGAATATTTGAAAATCACTTGTATATACATCAGGCCTTAGTTAGGATGTTCCGCCATGTTTTAATTCCACCCTTCACCTTATAAATACGAATAAGCAGGTACATTCCTGCAAGTAGTGCATAACCCAAACGGATATTAACGTTACATTCAAAGTCCGTACTGAATTGGGTATGGTTGAAGTGGGGAACAACCGCCAATTGTGGTTGAGCTTCCAGCCTAATCTGATTGAATAGTATACCTAATATTGACGTCTTTAATCCCCAGATCATACCCGTAGTAATGGCAGTTTCAGCCGCATCATCTAACCCAATATCCGTAGCCCAGCTAATCTGACTACAGTGTGTGCGTTTCAGCGTGGTCATTAACCAACGATTAAAGCCTAATACATGACCGATCAGCACCTTCAATTGTTCATAACGAGATACGACATCCTTTCGATCCACAGTTATATGATCTTTTTTGTCTAGCATAGGGATATTGGTTGTCTCCTCACGCTCGATAGAAAGACCTTTCTTAAATCCCTGAAAATTAATGTTGGGTATTGCGTATCGAAATCGAATTACGCCGAATAGAGCTTTTATCCGCACATAGAAGTTGTCATCCTCCTCTTTACGAGAATAAACAATTTGGGCAGTTACTTTACTGAATAACACAACAAACATTACAACGATAAGCAACATCAGAATCCATACCCAAACCATTTCTACATCCTCCTATTCATATCGTAGATAACTGCTAGAAGTTCAGAATATTTAGTAAAAAAATAAACCTAAGTCACGCGGACCATCCCACGTTTCTCAAGTTTATGATTTCCTTTGTATGGAAATATTATTCACACATCATCAATCGTAAGCTGTCGACCCTCAAGCTTCTCGAACAGAAGTCTAGTCTCCTCTTCCAGATTATATTCTATCTCAAATGAGGTTGTAGCGGGCAAGTCCTTTAGACTGTTCAATCCGAAGTAATCTAAGAAGGGCTTTGTTGTACCATAGAGAATTGGCCGACCAACCTGTTCAGCCCGGCCTACCTCGCGAATTAATCCTTTAGTTATTAATGATTGCAAGGCTCGGTCTGTCTTTACGCCTCGAATCTCTTCGATATCAATTCGAGTAAGAGGCTGCTTATATACGATTATTGCTAGCGTTTCTAATGCAGCTTGAGATAGGCCTGATCGCGTTGGAGAAGCAGCTAATCGTTCGAAGTAGATGGCATGCTCGGGTAATGAGGCTAATCTGAAAGCTCCAGCGGTTTCAAAAATTTGCATACCTCTACCTTGACTTGCATAATCACTTTGTAGCTCCTTAATCATATTCTTGACCATTCTCGTTTCCTGCTCAACGACCTCTGCAATATGTACAGCTTCTAAGCCTTCATCCCCAGCTACAAACAGCAAGCCCTCAATAATCGACTTCAAGATCGGAGATTCCAATCTGCTCCCCCTCCTCTCTTAAGCGAATCACAATTTCGTCGAACAGATTGTGCTGATAACAGGATACCTTCTTAATCTTAATCAACTCTAATAAAGCTAGGAAGGTTACAATGATATCTTCCCTTGTCATCTCTTCTCCCAGTAAGCGGGAGAACAGCATCTGACCACCTTGCTCCTCTAGTGCTTCAACAAGCTGACGGATACGGTCCTTCACCGAGATCTCATCCCGATGAATCTTCGTTACTCGATTACGACTCACAGATCGCCTAAGGGCATGTTGAAACGCGAACATGATGTCAGCTAGATGTAAACCGATAAGTGGATTTACGATAACTTTCGGTTGATAGGGAGTTAAGTCCTCTGGCTCGCGCATATAAATTAAGCTGCGTCCGATTTCCTTTTCCCTCAGATGCTCGGCAATCCCTTTAAATTTACGATACTCAAGCAGCTTCTGTACGAGCTCCATGCGAGGGTCAATATCTGTATCCAACTCAAGCCCATCTAGATCAATGACTGGAGGCTTCGGCAAGAGCATCTTACTCTTAATCGACAACAGCGTAGCAGCCATGACCAAAAAATCACTAGTAATATCCATCTGTAAATCATCCATTGAAGATAGATAGGACATATACTGATTCGTGATATCGCTGATCGGAATATTGTAGATATCGACCTCATTCTTATCAATTAGATGGAGGAGTAGGTCAAGTGGACCCTCGAAAGCCTCCAATTTATATTGAACACTCATGGTTAACTCCCCATATATTCGCTCGAATTAATTATTGAAATTGCTTCACAAGGTTAGCCATCTCAATCGCGGTAACTGCTGCTTCCCAACCTTTATTCCCTGCTTTCGTACCTGCACGCTCAATGGCTTGTTCGATTGAATCTGTTGTTAACACACCGAAAATAACCGGGATTCCTGTCTTAAGCGAGACACTAGCAACACCCTTAGACACTTCTCCACTTACATATTCAAAGTGAGGTGTAGATCCACGTATTACCGCCCCAAGTGTGATAACCGCATCATACTTTCCACTTTCAGCCATCTTCTGTGCAATCAGTGAAATTTCGTAAGCACCCGGTACCCAAGCAACATCGATTTCATTGTCTTGAACGCCATGTCGTTTAAGTCCATCAAGCGCTCCTGATAATAGCTTACCTGAGATAAATTCATTAAACCGTCCGACTACAATACCGTACGTTAACTTCTCTGATATTAACATGCCTTCATATAATTTGTTCATTGTTTATTTCTCCTTTAGTTTTTAATTGGAATTTTTATTTACTTTCTTGGTTGATTTAGGTCAAGTAAATGCCCCATCTTGTCTTTCTTGGTATTCATGTAAATATCATTATCCTCGTTATATTCAACTTGGAGAGGCACTTGATCCACTACCTGTAGACCGTAGCCTTCTAGCCCAACAATTTTACGGGGATTATTCGTAAGCAGCCGAATTTGTTTGACTCCCAAATCCTTCAGAATTTGTGCTCCGATGCCATAATCTCGAAGATCGGGAGCGAACCCCAACTTAATATTCGCTTCAACCGTGTCCAATCCCTGCTCCTGCAGCTCATAAGCCTTTAACTTATTTAACAAACCAATGCCCCGACCCTCTTGTCGCAGATAAACAATAATGCCTGATCCCGCTTCATCTATTTGTTTCATCGCGGCATCTAACTGCGGACCACAATCGCATCGATGGGAATGGAATACATCACCTGTCAAGCATTCGGAGTGCATTCGTACCAGTACAGGAAGGTCGCCGTCAATTTTCCCTTTTACAAGAGCGACATGCTCCTTATTGTCAACTTCATTCGTGTAACCAACTGTAACGAATGTCCCATAATCGGTTGGCATCTTCACTTCAACAACTCGTTGAACGAGCTTCTCTTTCTCATTACGATACCGAATTAGGTCCTGGATGGAGACTAGCTTAAGATCATGCTTCTTAGCAAGCTTAACAAGATCAGGCAATCTCGACATCGTACCATTCTCATTAATTATTTCGCAGATGACTGCAGCGGGGTAAGAGCCGCACATAATGGCTAAATCTACAGCGGCTTCTGTATGACCAGCTCTTCGAAGAACGCCGCCCTTCTTGGCGATTAACGGGAAGATATGGCCGGGTCTGCGGAATTCCGATGGTTTCGTATTGGGTAAGATCAGTGACTTCACCGTTCTCGATCGCTCAGGTGCGGATATGCCTGTTGAAGTATCATGAAAATCTACGGATACGGTGAAATTCGTGCCGTGTGCATCGGTATTCTGTGCAACCATCAAGGGTAATTCTAGCTCAGCGGCACGATCAGCGGTAATAGGCACACAAACTAGCCCTCGACCTTCACTAATCATAAAGTTAATTACTTCTGGTGTTGCCTTATCCGCTAAAGCAATAAAATCCCCTTCATTCTCACGATCCTCATCATCTACTACTATAATGACCTTACCGAGGATCAAATCATAGATCGCTGATTCGATGGTATCCAATTTTATCGTACTGTTCATGATATTATCCTCCTCAACTCTAATACTTTCATATAAAGCCGTTTTCTGCTAGGAAAGCTGTTGTGATCGAATTAACCTTCTTATTACTTGATTCAGAGGGTTCCTTATAATGGATCAAGTGCTCGATATATTTGCCTAGAATATCTGTTTCTAGATTAACAACATCTCCAGCACGTTTATCATTCAGAATGGTCTGTGCCAATGTGTGGGGAATGATAGAAACTGTGAATGTCGTTTCATTCGTCCGAACAACGGTTAAGCTGATACCATCTATTGTGATGGATCCTCGACCAATGATATAGCGGAACATGGCCTTCTGATCAGGCTCTATGTCATACACAACGGCATTCTCATCATTATGACGGGACCGGATAACTCCACAGCCATCGATATGACCTTGAACCATGTGACCACCAAACCGACCGTTGGCTTGCATCGCTCTCTCTAAATTCACACGTGCTCCATGCCCAAGCTTAGAGATGTTCGTCTGACGGAATGTTTCTGGCATGACATCAACAGAGAAGGATTTTGAATCAAATGCCACTGCAGTTAGACAAACACCATTCACGGATATGCTATCTCCTAATCGGATATCCTCGAGTACTTTCACTGCGTCTATCGTAAGTACCATCGACTGCCCTTTAGATTGAACGGAGCGTAAGCTACCAATTTCTTCTATGATTCCAGTGAACATGGATTCGCTCCCTTCCAACGATTAGATGGATAACCACTCACACAGAAATTGTTATCGATTTGCTGCAATTTCATCTCTTCAAGCTGTATGGCCTCGCTGATACTCGCTATGCCATTGAACGTTAAAGCTCCTGGTGCGTCTCTTCCCCCGATGAATAAAGGTGCATAGAATAAGATTAGGTGATCAATAAGACCGGCTTCAAGCATTGCACCGTTCAACCTTCCTCCACCTTCGAGTAAGACGGAACTAATCTCAAGCTTCCCAAGCTCCTGCATGGCTAGCTGAAGGTCTACATGAGGACCAGCCCCACATCGAATGATTTGAACACCCTTAGCAAGCAGCTCGAGCTGACGCTGAGCTGACGCAAGCTCTGTAGTGAGTATAATCGTTCGATTCACTTCATCAGTTGTAAGAACTGCGGCTTTATTCGGTGTTCGCAATTGACTATCCACAATGATCCTGATCGGTTGATGACTTGGAACCGATAGCCTCGTGCTCAAGCTAGGGTTATCAGCGAGAACAGTCTCAATACCGACCATAATTGCTTGGTGCTGGTGTCTCATTGCATGAACGAGCTGACGGGAAGCATCATTAGAAATCCATTTGCTATCCCCAGACCGAGACGCTATCTTACCGTCTAAGGAGCAAGCAGTTTTCATCGTTACATATGGGATTCTGGTTAACATATATTTTTCGAAGATCAAATTTAAAGCTCGTGCTTCTCGCTCCATTACACCTACAACAACCTCTATCCCATGCTCCCTTAGCTTTGCAACTCCAGCTCCTGCTACTTCTGGATTAGGGTCGATCGTTGCAACCACCACTCGAATAACCTTTTCCTCAATAAGTCTGTCTGCACAAGGAGGGGTCTTACCATGATGACTACAGGGCTCGAGTGTGACATAGACCGTAGATCCCTCAGCATCTTGACCTGCCATATTCAGTGCATGAACCTCGGCATGAGGTCCGCCTCGCCGTAAATGGGCGCCAGTTCCTACAATGCTACCATTCTTAACCACTACACAGCCGACTATAGGATTAATATCCGTCTGTCCATTAGCGGCCTCCGCAAGCTGCAGAGCAAGTCGCATGTAATGTTGATCGTTGATGACATCCAGTGTATGAACCCCCATCTCTACAATTGTGATTAATATTACCAACATACATGAACAATGATGCAAATAAAGTGATAAAAATCATACTTACTACAACCATGCCATATACAGCTATAGCAGAGAATACTTGCGCTCTACTCCTCAATGATTGTAGTTTGTGCAATAAAAAAATGCCCTCCAGCTACTGCCGGGGCATTAATGGGAAAATCACACGGTCAATTCAAAGTAAACTTGACTCATTTCACATGTTGTGAAATAAAGCACAAGCCCTATTGGAATAGGGAATACTAAAGTCCGTGCATTCTTCTCCCATCCAGACTTTAACTGTCGGCTCTGGAATTACACCAGATCCACCGCTCACCATTTGCAGGCGACCGGGTCACGGACTGAGGCTCGGATTTCATCCGAACACATCACCGCCGGTAGGGAATTTCACCCTGCCCCGAAGAATGACTATTATCAGCAATATTATACATATACAATAAAGAAATGTCTATATCATTGCGCATTCCTAATAAGGGACGTCGATGAAACCACAAAAACAAAGATTGCTTAGCCATAAAGGGCTGGGCAATCTTTGTTTCTTAGTCTATCTCACATAATTAGATGATGAAAGCACGGCTGATAATTACCAATAAGATGAATAGAACGAGGATTGCTCCTGTGGAAGTGAATAATCCTGTGCTCGCAACTGGAGCCGCACCTACACCACATCCAGCGCCATATGCCATATTAGGTTCCTCCTCCCGCTTGAACTACGTTATCCTATGATGAGTACATATCCTTGGTCTGGACAGTTTTTACGATCTTCGTAATATGCTTGCTTAGATATTCAGAGGATCACGTATCTATCAGAAAATTGAATTTCCGATGGCGGTAGAGCATAATGAATTTTGAATCTTTTTTTAGGTGCGTATCTAAGTCCTCTGGGGTAAACAAGAAGTGATCATTAGGAAACGTATAACCTGCTCCGTGATGGTAACAGAGCCAGACGAGCTTAGAGCAATAAATAGTTGACCAGGGATCATGGAGTACCGTATCCGTTGAGAATGAGAATGATGGTCTTTCGAGGCCGTAACGCAGATAGTTGTTCCTCTGATCCAGATAAGATCTTGCGTAAGCAGCTGCGGCCTTACCTAACGAGCTTTCCTTTGGCCTGTAGATGGCATGCTTTGGATGATTCTTCACAAACTTACTAATGCTTGCTGTCTGCATGTGGGGGCGTGAAATAACCGCTTCAATCATCTGTGATTTATTAATCACAATTGCACTATGCCCTAGAATTCCATCGGGTATAGCTAGTTCATTATCACAAGCCGTAAGAATATCGCCTGCTCTGTACGTAATTTTCTTATTCATATCTAATCACCCTCATGTAGTTTATTCATGAAGTGGTTGATTGGACTGCCTGTTTTTCAGGTAATATAAGAAGCACCCAGAGTAATAGCCTCCAGGTGCTTCATACTTCATATTAGGTAAATGAGCAAGATGATTAAGCTAGTATAGTTGATCTCCTAGGCTTCGATAATTTCTACCTTTTCCATCTTGTCGCGACCTTTAATCGCATCTACGTTCTCCATACCAGACACCACAACACCAAAAGTTGTGTGCTGACCATCTAAATGTGGTTGAGGACCATAGCAGATATAGAACTGACTTCCGCCAGTATTACGACCTGCATGTGCCATTGCTAATGTTCCACGTACATGCTTATTCGAGTTGATTTCGCAATCGATTTGGTAGCCTGGACCACCAGTACCTGTACCTGTAGGACAGCCACCTTGAGCCATGAAGCCCGGAATTACACGGTGAAATACCAGTCCATTGTAGAAGCCTTGGTTAGCTAGCTTCTCGAAATTTGCTACAGTATTCGGAGCATCCTCTGTGAACAGGTCAATAACAACCTCTGCACCATTCTCCATTGTGATCTTTGCTTGTTTACCCATGATTAATTTCTCCTTCTCGCACGTTGCGTAAGTTTAGGCACGGCTATACTATAACCTCCACTAAATTGTTGGCAAAAACCCTTAAACCGTAGTTATTTTGCCAACAAAAGTGGGAAGTAATATTATAGCCGACCTTTAGTTCGCAGCTGCTGACGTAGTAGTTTTCTGTAATCGTTCCGGAATCAAATCATTATCGACTATGTTATGGTGCGATTCACGCTGAACGACTATATCTGCTTGACCTGCTTGAACGAATACAACCGCTGGGCGGCGAATTCGATTATAGTTACTGGCCATCGCATAATTATAAGCGCCCGTGCAAGATACTGCAAGAATGTCACCTGATTTAGACTTAGGTAATGACAAGTTCCAGATTAGCATATCGCCGCTCTCACAAGCTTTACCTGCAATTGATACGACTTCTTCATTCGCTTCATTCGCTCGATTTGCAAGCATCGCCTCATAGACGGATTCGTATAACGCAGGTCGTGGATTATCTGTCATCCCACCATCAACAGCTACATATTTGCGGACACCAGGAATATCCTTGTAGGTACCAATTGTATATAACGTTGTTCCCGCATCACCAACCATACTGCGACCTGGCTCAACCCAAATTTCTGGTAGTGGATAATCAGCTTTGCCGAAGCAATCCTTAATCGCGTCCGTAATCGCCTTCACATACTCACTAATCAGAAGTGGTGTATCTCCTTCGCTATACCGAATGCCAAAGCCTCCACCCAGATTGATTACTTGGAAAGTAACATCAAGCTCAGTACGAATGCTCGTGGCGAATTCAGCTACGCGATCAGCGGCCATACGGAAGCCCTCAACCTCGAAAATTTGCGAGCCGATATGAGAATGGATGCCTAGAATTTCAATGTTCACTAAGCCCTTAGCGATTTCGATAGCTTGTTTAGCCTGACCATTGCCGATATCAAATCCGAATTTCGAATCCGTTTGCCCCGTTGAGATGTATTCATGCGTATGTGCCTCAACCCCAGGCGTTACTCGGAATAGTACTTTAACACTCCGACCCTTCTGCCCTGCGATTTCATTCAAGAGATACAATTCTGTAAAATTATCTACTACAAAGCACCCGATCTTCGCATCAATCGCCATCTCAATTTCGAACGGAGATTTATTATTGCCATGGAAGTGAATTCGTTCTACAGGAAAGCCTGATTTAAGTGCGGTATACAATTCTCCATCGGATACAACATCCAGAGATAAACCTTCTTGCTCAGCTAGCTTACACATCGCCATAACACAGAATGCCTTACTCGCATAAGCTACCTGAAACCTTAATCCAGAAGCTTGGAAAGCATTCGTGAATTCACGTGCACGCTGGCGAATCAATGCCTCGTCCATTACATATAATGGTGTACCATACTGTTCTACTAAGTTTGTTGTATCACAACCACCGATTTCTAAGTGCCCCTGTCCATTAATGCGACTTGTCCCATGAAGATACATCTGTTACGTTCCCCCTATAATTAGCATATACTTTCGCTGTAGTCTTATCGACCCTTTGTGCTGTCATCAAAAACTTTCAAGAATACTCTTAAATTTACCATACACTAATCAGAAAAAACAACCATCACTATCGTCTGCGCGTATTATCCACAGTTTTATTAATGCTTGGTCTTTTTTTCATTTGTGAAAAAGGCTGGCGCACAAGCACTGTAAACAGTGCCTTGGCATTGAATGGGATGAACGGCCACATATATGGCGTGTTAAAGGATCTCTGAATAATTAACACCAATAGAATGACAGTTGTGCCTACCACAAGCCCAGGTACCTTAAATATGGCAACGAGTGCGAGCAGAAGTAAGCGAACCATACGGTTAGCGAGGCTTAATTCATAGCTAGGAGTAGCGAACATACCTATAGCGGCAACTGCAATATATAGAATAACCTCATTCACCCATAATCCCGTCTTTACTGCAATATCCCCGATCAGAATTGCGGCTACTAATCCCATAGCAGTTGCTAGTGGTGTCGGTGTATGTACCGCTGCCATCCGCATCAAATCAATCCCGAGCTCAGCAATAAAAAATTGGAGGATCAATGGTAGATGTGCCTTCTCATTAGGACCTAAAAATTCAAGTCCTGGGGGCTTCAGCTCTGGGTGCGCAACGAGAAGAAACCAGAGCGGTAGCAAGAACAGGGAAGCTAGGATACCGATGTAACGAACCCATCGCAAATAACTGCCAATTAAAGGGGTTTGGCGATATTCCTCAACGTGCTGAATCAGGTGAAAGAAGGTTGTTGGCAAGATCATAACGCTAGGGGAGGTATCTACAAATAGAATGACATTCCCTTCCAACAAATGCACGGAGACGACATCGGGGCGCTCTGAATATCGGACTAGCGGATAGGGATTCCAGCCTTTATCGATAAGCAATTCCTCAAGCTGCTTATCGGCTATAGGAATACCATCCACTTGCGTCTTCTTCAATTTCTTACGGATAGATTCGATCAATGCTTCATCAGCAATATCCTTTATATAGGCAATACATACATCCGTTTCAGATCGACTACCGATTTTCGTCATCTCTAGTCTTAATTGCGGGTCACGAATTCTCCGCCTAACAAGCGTTACATTCGTTAATAAAGTTTCTGTAAACCCGTCTCGTGAGCCACGTACTACCCGCTCCAGATCCGGCTCCTCAATGGACCTCACAGGTAACGTCTTCACATCGATGACAATCGCACTGGTTTCTCCTTCAATGAATATGGCACTGCTCCCGGATAATACCATAAGGACAAGCTTCGTCATATCCTCGACTTCTTCGGATTGCACATGTGGTATATATTTAACTAAAATTGACTTTAAGGTACTAGGCACAATTTGATCACGCTCAACATAACTCAACCTCACCATGATATCAGCCAATACTTCGTCCTTCACAAAACCATTCACCGCGAATAAGAAAGCTGATTTTTTCCCGATTTCCAAATCCTTGGCTATTAAATCGAAGCTATCCTCAAGACCAACTGCTTCTTTTAAGATTTCCTTGTTTTTATCTAAATGACGAGAAATCGCTTGTATCTCCAACTTAGGATCCATCCCTTCGCATACAGAACTTCCCCTTTAATATGCATAAAAGGAAGTGCGGATAGTCATTAAGTTATGAAAAACAGGAAAGTCACATGAAAAAACCAGATAGCTATTGCGCTATCTGGTCCTTGATGGACTGTAATATTTTCTTCTCCAAACGTGATACTTGGACTTGAGAAATACCTAGCCGTCTAGCAACTTCTGACTGTGTTTGATCGCGGAAGTAGCGAAGGTACACAATAAGTCGTTCACGCTCATTCAGCGTGTCTATTGCCTCCGTCAAGGCAAGCTTATCAAACCAGCGTTCATCTGATTCATCTGCAATTTGATCCATCAGGGTTATGGGATCCCCATCATTCTCGAATACAGTCTCATGAATCGATGACAGAGGCCTGTTTGCTTCCTGGGCGAAGACGATATCGGACACGGTAACGTCTAAGTACTCAGCGATTTCATTTATCGTTGGAATCTTTCCAAGTGTCTTCGATAGATCGTCGGACGCTTTTCGAACCTTATTCGCGAGCTCCTTCATCGACCGGCTTACCTTTAATGTACCATCATCGCGAAGAAAGCGCTGGATTTCACCAATGATCATCGGTACCGCATAGGTCGAGAATTTAACTTCATAGCTCAGATCAAATTTGTCTACGGATTTCAATAATCCGATACATCCAATTTGGAATAAATCATCCGGGTCGTAGCCCCGGTTTATGAAACGCTGCACAACCGACCACACTAAACGTATGTTACATTGAACGAGCGTATCTCGGGCAAGATTGTCACCAGATTGACTTAGTGCAATCAGCCTTTTGACTTCAGGATCGTCCAAATATCGGTGTGAGGCATGCTTCAAATTCACATCCATCGCTCATCCCCTCTATTCTGAACAACCTACCTAGTTATACAAGGCCTTCTTCGACTCAATTCGTTTGGACATACGTACGATAGTCCCATTGCCCACACTTGTGGATATCTCCATGTTATCCATGAAGTTTTCCATAATCGTAAAACCCATCCCAGAGCGTTCTAGCTCAGGTTTAGAGGTGAACAACGGCTGCATCGCTTGCTCGATATCTTCTATTCCTCGACCTTGATCCTCGATCGTGATATGAATGGTATCCGCTTCAATGCGAGCAGAAATCGTGATTACACCATCCTGATCATTCTCATACCCATGAATAATCGAATTCGTTACCGCCTCAGAAATAACGGTTTTAATGTCAGTCAATTCATTCAATGTGGGATCGAGCTGGGAAACAAAAGCAGCTACAGTAATACGTGCAAAGGCTTCGTTCTCCGATTTGCTAGCGAATTGAAGCGTCATGAAGTTGTTGTAGCTCATAAAGCCACCTCCAGACTCGACAATGCCGCTCGCTCACTAGCTTGTAACGCAACAATTTTGAACAAACCTGACATTTCAAAAAGCCGATAAATTTCGGGTTGGATGTCACAGACGACCATCTTCCCGCCTTTTCCAGTAATTTGCTTATAGCGACCAAGAATTACGCCTAAACCTGAGCTATCCATAAAGGTAAGGTCCTTCAAGCTGAGGATGATGTGTAGGCTGTCCTCTCGTCTAATGGCTTCCTCCATACGTGCCTTAACGGTCTCAGCAGTGTGATGGTCTAATTCCCCTTTAAGTCTGACGATGAGAGCCTTACGGTGTTGCTCCATCTCGATTTGCAGACTCATGTTTGTTCACCTTCCCCTCTCCCAATGAACATTCAATTCTACTTTTTTATCAGTAATCCTTTATGCTCGACAAAACTAGAAGCAGGTCGAGCTTATCCTACAAAACCTGCTCTTATTCGCAGTCAAGGAATGGGCGATATAAGCCATTCGATCGGTCCTTAGTCAAGAAAGAAGAGCTTACTTGTCGTTCTTTTCATAAGCGTCCACCAGCTAGCTTGCTTTACTTCAATGGGTGATTCTACAGTAAATTCAGCCACAGGTGTGTCACCTTTATAGACGGTTAGCTTTCCGATTGATTCCCCAATGGCAATAGGAGCTTTCAGCTCTGATCTAAACTTAACCTCATGCCGAATATCATCCTTCTTCTCACCCTTCTTCAGAAGAATGCTATATCGATGCTTAGCTGTTAATTGTACCTGCTCCACGTCACCCTTCTCCACCTTGACCGTACCCATCTTCTCCCCAGCTTGGTAGATCGGCATGTTCGTGAATTGTGAGAAGGCATAGTTAAATAGCTGAGATACCTCAGCATTCCGAGTTTTCGTATTCGGTTCACCAAGGACTACGGCTATAACTCGAAAAGAATCCTTTATCGCTGTAGCGGTTAAGCAGAATTTCGCTTCACTCGTATACCCGGTCTTCAACCCATCCGCACCCTGATAAAATCTCACCAGCTTATTCGTATTCACGAGCCAGAATGGATTCTCCGTATCGTTCCTTAAGTAATCCTGATATTTGCCCGTGTATTGTGTAATCGAAGGGTGCTTGAGTAATTCCTTCGACATCATCGCAATATCATGAGCAGATGAATAATGATCCTTCGCGGGTAACCCATTCGTGTTAACAAAGTGCGTGTTTTTCAATCCTAGCTGTTCAGCCCTCTCATTCATACGTTCGATGAACATCTCTTCTGAGCCCGTTATCTTCTCTGCAAGTGCAACAGAAGCATCATTAGCTGAAGCCATTGCAATGCCTTTGAGCAAATCCTCAACTGACATCTCTTCACCGACCTGCAAGAAAATTTGCGAGCCACCCATCGATGCTGCATGCTCACTGACTGTGACCTTCTCCTCAAGCTTAATTTCACCACGTTCTAGAGACTCCATAATCAGTAGCATCGTCATTACCTTAGTGATACTAGCAGGTGCAAGTCGCTCATTACTATTCTTCTCATAGATAACAGTGCCTGTATCTGCATCAATCAGCAGGGCTGACTTGGCATTCGGTGCTATATCAACGGAGCTCGCTTTCTCTTTATCCTTTACCTGCTGATTCCCGTTCGTTTCCTCGTTCTTTGCATTCACCTCCATATGTCCTGGCTCATGATCTGCTAGAGCAGTTAATGGAGCCACTAATACGAACACGAAGGTACTTAATAAAGCTATTAATCTGATTGATTTCAATTAGCATCTCTCCTAGAATTATTGTTGGTCATCATACTAGTGGTCGGTATAACAATTCGTATGCAGGAATATCCACAACGAAATCCAGCCAATAGCCACATATATTCAGTATGGACGGATAGCAGTTAAATTATTCCACGCTCGCCACGAAAAATTACAATATTGGCTGCTACCGCCCTCTTCACTATTCGGAACTCATCCTATAAACCGCCTTAACAAGCACAATAAATGTGCTTGTTGAGCTGCTGAGACTCGCTACCGCCTTAACAAGCACAATAAATGTGCTTGTTGAGCTGCTGAGACTCGTTACCACCGTAACAAGCACAATAAATGTGCTTGTTGAGCTGCTGAGACTCGCTCACGCCGTAACAAGCACAATAAATGTGCTTGTTGAGCTGCTGAGACTCGCTCACGCACTAACAAGCACAACAAATGTGCTTGTTGAGCTGCTGAAACTCGCTACCGCCGTAACAAGCACAATAAATGTGCTTGTTGAGCTGCTGAAACTCGCTACCGCCTTAACAAGCACAATAAATGTGCTTGTTGAGCTGTGGAAACTCGCTACCGTAGAAAGCACAAAATATAACTTGACTAATCGCAAGAAAAACTCTCCTGAGAAATTCTCGAGGCCACTGAAAAAGTCCGAAT
>DFZX01000006.1 GCA_002383695.1 Caryophanales bacterium UBA4045 | reverse complement strand
TATGAGGTTCGTGTACCTCGAACCGGAGGTTTGCCGCCGACTTCCTTCAGATTCCACCTCACGGTGGACACCCTTGTCATTAGCTAATGACTACTACTGCCTTCGTCACTCGGGACTTGCACCCTATAGATAACGCCCATGCTGGGCGACACAAATAGGAACGAGGGACAATAGCCCCCGTTCCAGTCCAAACGTATGATCAATCTAGTTAAGCTCTCGCTACAATTGCTTCTAGCTCTTCTAAAGGGCGCAAGCCTACATAAGTACCGATATCCACACCATCCTTGAACACCTTCAAGGTCGGGATGCTCATAACCCCATACTGACCAGCCTTCTCTGGATTTTCGTCCACATTGATCTTAGCAATGGTTAAGGAATCACCAATCTTGGTGTTCAGCTGCTCCAATATAGGTGCAATCATCTTACAAGGGCCACACCAGGGTGCCCAGAAATCCACTAATACTAAACCCTCTTTAATCGTTTCTTGAAACGTAGCATCTGTAATCTTGACGATCGCCATTAGAATCTCTCCTTCAATTTTGTTATTGATAACGCTCCATTCGTATTCGTTACTACAGTTGATACAATCGCCAGCTCAGCACGTAGCTGTGCGAACCATTCCTTATCCTGAGTATCCAGTGCAAGCTCGATCAAGCTCTTGACCTCCTCTGGCGAGGTTAGTGCAGAATCCGATAGCTTCCTCACCCTAGCAGACTTAGCTTGTATGGAGGTGCCTACAATCTCTTCTCGATCGCTCTGGGTCGCCCATACCTTAATGATGCCATCCTCATTCGTCGATTGGACAAAACCGATAAATTTCTCATCCAACTGTGTAGTACCACTAATCCAATCGCCTTCTTGAATAAGTGGGAATTTTAATGTGGTCATACCTCATCACCGCTTTCTGTTAGAATGGCTTTCTGTTAGAATGGCTTTCTGTTAGAATGGTTATCTGTCACAATTATTAAGACAGTTCAAATATAAAAAATCATTACCTCTGAATTTGAGCATCCCGCACACGTTCAAGGACGTCACTGATCTTCGTCTGCTGCAAATAGATAAGAAGCTGTTGCTCTGCATCACAGAATATATGGTCCATCACCTCCGCCATATTACAGGCCACCACGCATGCCTCGTCTACCTTCCCAGAGCACCACGATGGCTTCATCGATCCGATTGAAGTTGCACGGTAAATTTCAGCTAGTGAGACTTCCTCTGGATTGCAGTTAAGCATATACCCGCCGCCTAAGCCTTCCTTTGTTACGATGTACCCACTCTTGCGCATACAGCTCATTACCTTACGAACACGGGAGGGATGCGTATTGACATTATGGGCAATCATATCACTTGTTGCCATATGATCGGTCTTATAGGCTAGGAATACTAGGCTGTGAACAGCAATCGTAAATTCACTATTCACCATTACACCTCTTTCCCATATGCATACTGTTATTATATTTGTTACAGTTAAATTTGTCAATATCGAGCATAGGGATATGACGCACAAAATATCTGTACGCCATCACTCGATGCTCTAACCGACTTTTTCCACCTTGAATACATTGTCCAACTTTCCATCCAGTCTTTTCTTAAGAGGAATTTTAATATCTCTCCCAAGCTCTCTGAAGAATAAGTCGACATCACATTTCACATTGTCCAAGATTACCGTTAAATTTCCGTCACCAATAATATCCAGGTTCAACTCATTCGGAATCGAAACCTCGAGCGTGTACTTCTTCAATAAAGTATTCGTATACCTCCTGAATATCTCCATCAATTCATCATTGGTAAAATTCCCGATAGCAACTTTCCCTTTTGTAGTAAAAATTAAATTCACTTGCACATCAAATCCCCTTTTTCAGAACCATTTATTAAAATAAAATTACTCTTACTCTAATCATACCCTTATTCGATAAATTAGTACATCTTAATGACTAAAATTCGATATGGCAAAAAAAACCGAACGATCCATAGCGGCATCATTCGGCTTTGAGCTTCATTCATTTATACCATGATCTTACAAATATCGTTCGTGAATTCTACTGGATCCTGAATCGGTAAGCCTTCAATGAGTAATGCTTGGTTGTACAACAAGCTCGTATAAAGATTGAGCTTTTCTTTATCACTCTCGAATGCTCCTTTTAGCTTCTGGAACACTTCATGATTTGGATTAATTTCTAAAACCTTGTCTGCCTTTACATTCTGATTATCAGGCATCGACTTTAGGATCTTCTCCATCTCTATCGTTAACTCACCTTCAGAAGACAAGCATACAGGGTGAGATTTTAATCTCTTGCTTACCTTTACGTTCTTCACCTTATCGGCCAGAATATTCGTCATGTAGGCTAGAAGCTCTTTATTATCATTGTCCTCTGCTTCAGAATCCTCTGTATGATCCGCAGCATCTATACCTAAATCTCCGCTCGATACAGATTTAAACTCTTTGTCCTTATATTTCATAATCATCTTAATCGCAAATTCGTCAATCTCATCAGTGAAATACAGCATCTCATAGCCCTTGTCCATCACAAGCTCGATCTGAGGAAGCTTCTCAATCCGTTCATTCGATTCACCAGAAGCATAATAAATGTATTTCTGATCCTCTGGCATTCTAGATACGTACTCATCAAGCGTGACGAGCTTCTTCTCGGTGGATGAATAGAACATCAATAAATCCTGTAGCACCTCTTTATGGCTGCCATAATCGCTGTATACGCCATACTTCAGCTGTCTACCGAACGATTTGTAGAACTGCTCGTACTTATCTCGCTCATCCTTCAGCAAGGATTGGAGCTGACTCTTTATTTTGCTAGTAATATTCTTGGCTATGATTTTCAATTGACGATCGTGCTGCAGCATCTCCCTCGAGATGTTCAGTGACAAGTCCTCCGAATCCACCATACCCTTAACGAAGCTAAAATAATCAGGCAGGAGATCAGCACACTTCTCCATGATCAACACACTCTTAGAGTAGAGCTCTAAGCCCTTCGCGTACTCCTTCGTATAGTAGTCGAAAGGAATATTCTCTGGGATGAACAGAACGGCATGATAGACAACCGCGCCATCAGCATTGATATGCAAATGCTTAAGTGGTTTATCGAAGCCGTAGTGCTTCTCTGCGTAGAAGTTTTCGTAATCCTCTTGGGTAAGCTCGCTTTTATTCTTCTTCCAGATCGGTACCATGCTGTTAATAATATCCTCTTCCATCTTAATCGGATATCGGATGAAATCGGAATATTTCTTGATAATCGCTTTTAATCGATACGCATCCAGATACTCTTCGAAATCCTCGTCTTCCGTGCTCTCTTTAATCTGAAGTGTAATCTCTGTACCAATTGTTTCCTTCTCGAACGGCACGATCGTATAACCATCTACGCCCTGTGACTCCCATTTGAAAGCTTCATCGCTGCCTAGCGCTTTACTAACAACAGTAACTACGTCGGCTACCATGAATGCTGAGTAGAAACCAACACCGAATTGACCAATGATATCATGACCGTCCTTCGCTTCATTGTCATTCTTGAATGCGAGTGAGCCACTCTTAGCAATAATACCCAGATTATTCTCGAGATCCTCCTTGGTCATTCCAATACCTGTATCGGTAATTGTTAATGTTCGGTTGTCCTTATCTGCGACCACTTGTACATAATAGCTGTCTTTGTCAAAAACCAACGCATCATCGGTTAATGCTCTGTAATATATTTTGTCGATAGCATCACTTGCATTAGAAATTAGCTCTCTTAGAAAAATCTCTCTCTGGGTGTAAATGGAATTAATCATCATTTCCAATAATCTCTTTGATTCTGCTTTAAATTGTTTCTTAGCCACTTAGATCTCTCCTCGTTATGTATGATTCCAGCGATTAGCACTCTAATCACTCGACTGCTAATGACATTTTTTCATAATATAGCCCATCTGTCAAATAACGAGCGTATTGCGAAAGAAAAAGACCACAAGTGATGTGGTCCCCAAATTGAATCGTGTTAATCGATTATGAATCCATTACAATTACTCGTGAAAATTCATTCCGTCGGTCGTCGCTTTAACAATACCAGCACGGATAACGAAATCACCGAAGTGCTCGCCTGCTTGTTTTTCTTGAGCAAATTGTGTGAAGATCGGTTTTAATGTATCCAGGATTTCTTGTTCGTTGATATTCTCTTTGTAAAGCTTGTTAAGCCGTTCTCCTGCAAAGCCAGCTCCGAGGTACAGATTATATCTACCTACAGCCTTACCAATGAAAGAGATCTCGCCCAAACCTGGTCGAGCACAGCCATTCGGACAGCCTGTCATCCGAATAATGATTTCCTCATCACGAAGACCAAGCTCGTCTAGGATCGGTTCGATCTTGCTCAGAAGCGTTGGGAAGTATCGCTCCGATTCCGCCATCGCCATCCCACAAGTAGGTAGAGCCACACAAGACATCGAGTTCCTACGCAACGCAGAATCCCTTAAACCATCATTGAGTTCATATTTCTTAACTAAGTCCTCTATCTTACGTTTCTTCTGTGTCGTTACATTGCTAATGATGATGTTCTGGTTCGGAGTGAGCCGGAAGTCACCTGTATGAACTTTCGCAATTTCGCGTAAGCCAGTCATCAGAAGGTAACCATTCTCATCTAGGACCCGACCATTCTCGATGAATAGCGTTAGATGCCACTTGCCGTCTGTTCCTTTCACCCAACCATAACGATCACCATTAAGGTCGAAGTGATAAGGACGCGCTTCCTCTAGCTGCCATCCAAGTCTATCGCTTAGCTCATTTATGAACCACTCAATTCCACGATCATCTATCGTGTACTTAAACCGAGCATGCTTACGCACAGAGCGGTCTCCGTAATCACGTTGAATGGTTATGGTCTTCTCTGCCAAATCGACGATCTTGTCCGGTGTACAGAAGCCGATCACTTTACCTAGCTGAGGATAAGTAGCCGTATCACCATGAGTCATCCCCATACCGCCACCTACTGTAACATTAAAGCCTTGTAGCCTGCCATTCTCATAGATCGCAATAAAGCCTAAGTCCTGCGAATAGATGTCCACATCATTCGTGGGCGGTACAGTGATACCAATCTTGAATTTACGAGGCAGATATACAGGTCCGTACATCGGCTCCGTATTATCATAATCCTCCTGCGTGTCCACGACCTTCTCACCATCAAGCCAAATCTCGTGATAGGCGCGTGTGCGAGGAGCAAGGTAATCGCTGAGCTTTGATGCCCATTCATAAACCTCAGAATGAGCCTCCGATTGATACGGATTCGGATTGCACATTACATTACGATTCACATCGCCACAAGCCCCTAATGTGGTAAGTAAAGTATCATTAATCTTGCGTATCGTTTCCTTCATGTTCCACTTTAATATGCCATGATATTGGAATGATTGTCTTGTGGTTAGCTTAATTGTGCCACGTGTATATTTGAGCGCGATATCATCCAATTCCAACCATTGCTGTGCGGTTACAACACCACCAGGCGCCCTTACACGCAGCATGAATTGAAAAGCCGGCTCGAGCTTCTGCCGATGGCGCTCATTCCGCAAATCACGATCATCCTGCATATAGCTACCATGATGCTTCATCAACCGGTTATCATCCTCTGGAATGGACGCGGTAATAACATCCTCAAGCGTTTCTACGAGACTACCTCTTAGATAACGACTCGATATCTTAATATGCTCAACCTCGCTGTGAGGGGCATTCGATGGGGCAAACCGATCTTGTTTCACAGTGCTATCTCCTCGCTTTCGTTCATGAGTCTATGCTCTTGTATCATACTAGTACACATCACGCTGATAACGCTTCTGCTGCTGCATGTCGGCTAGATAGGCTGCTGCCTCATCCGAGCTCATTCCGCCTTCTTGTTCAAGAATGATGGCCAAAGCTGCATGAACGTCATGTGCCATGTGCTTCTCATCACCACATACATATACATGGGCACCTTCTGTTATCCATCGGAAGAGTTCCTTACTCTTCTCAAGCATACGATGCTGAACATACACCTTCTTGGCGGTATCGCGAGAGAATGCGACATCCAATCGTGTTAGAATACCATCCTTCAACCATCGTTGCCATTCAATCTGATACAGGAAGTCCGTCGTGAAGTGTTGATCGCCATAGAACAACCATGACTTTCCTTCGGTGCCACTCTCTTCTCGTTCTTGTACGAACGCACGGAATGGAGCAACACCCGTCCCAGGTCCAATCATGATAATGGATGTATCTGGACTTGCAGGAAGCTTGAAATTCGGATTCTGATGAATGTAAACGGGTAATTTATCACCAGCCTGCAGCCGCTCTGCGCACTGTACAGAGGCTACACCATTCCTATCACGTCCGTTAGCCTCATATCGTACCGTTCTGATCGTGAGGTGTACCTCGTCTGGATTTGCCTTCGAGCTGCTTGCAATCGAATAGAGACGAGCTGGCATCTTACGAAGAATAGAGACAAATTCAGCGGCAGGCACGCCCTTGAAGGAGAAATCCTGTACTAAATCTAATAGGTCCCGCTCCTTCATATATGCTCTGAGATCCTGTTCACGACCCGATTCCAAGAGCTCTCCTAAGCCATTCGCAGAGGACAGCTTAGCTGCTTGCTCCATTAAAGGCTTCGTTAATACAGTAATTTCATAATTATTTAATAATGCATCACGCAATGAGCGCACATCACCTTGCTTATTCACCTGAACAGGCTCTTCTGGTTGCCAGCCCATCGTTTCTATGAGTGTATCTACTAGCATCGGATTGTTCTCAGGATATACACCTAAGCTATCCCCTGGTTCATATTGAAGATTAGAGCCCTCCAGTGATAACTCAAGGTGTCTAGTCTCCCTACTCGAGCCACGTCCGTTTAAATTTAAATTCTCAAGCACCTCAGCTTCAAAAGGACTCGTACGTGAATACGTCAGCTGACCAGCTGACTGTCCGTTCTCTACAGCCATATTGATGGAAGCTGCTGGAGCTGGAGTATCTAGAACGCCAGTTAAAGAACTCACTACATTCTCCATCCATTCTCCGGCAGGCTCGTCATAATCCAAGTCACAATCGGTTCGTGGCGTAAGTCTTGTAGCATTCAACTCTGCTAGGCGTTGATCGAAATCCTTGCCAGTTTTGCAGAAGAATTCATAAGAGCTGTCACCTAGTGAGAGTACAGCAAACTTCATCTCCTCTAGTTGAGGAGCTCTCTTACTATAGAGAAACTCGTAGAAGGGAAGTGCATTATCCGGTGGATCTCCTTCACCATGGGTGCTAACAACGATCAATAAGTTCCGTACTTTCTTGATCGTATTAGGTTTGAAGTTACTCATAGAGGAAAGTGTAACCTGAAGTCCCTTTTCCTCTAGCTTGCTTGATAGAACCTTGGCCAATCTTTGACTATTACCAGTCTGTGAACCGAAGAGTATGGTCACCTCTTGGGATGCTATAGGCTGAACTGGAGAAGCTACGGGTACAGCTTGCAGATTAGTGCCAGCTGACACTACGGATCCTGCACCTTGGAGAGCAGTAAGATATCCACTTAGCCATATCTGTTGCGTCTCCGATAATGTTGGTAGGAGACGATTGAGCAGATCAACCTGCTCTTGATTAAAAGGACTGTTCACGACTTGAAGCGGCAACGATATTCACCTCACATTAATATTAAATAATATAATAAATTATAAATCATAGTATCCGCATATGGATTAAGTAGATACGTCAAACTTTCGACAAATTCATGAATTTTTCACATTAACCCCGAACAATTATAACATATTTAAGAAGAAACAGTTGACACAAAAAAAACAAATTTATCAACCCTTAATTTCCACTTATAACGGCAAAAGCGCTTGTGAGGTAGTAATTGCATGTATATTTTTTCCCATGGAAGTAATTCTAACCAAAGTAACTACATTAATATGGGGAGGTGATTCAGATGGGTGAAAGAACGGAATTTCGACCTGGCGAGGAAGCGCCTAATTCAGCTTTCTATATTGAAATTGGTGAGAACGATCGAATTATGGGCATTAACAATCCTCAGAAAATCAGCCTTAAGGCTGGTGAAATATTCCCCAACACGTCCAATCACAATCGCAAATGGACCAAGATGGAGAGCAATTAGTGGATGCTACTTAATGAATAGGGCTATCGTGTCTTCAACTAGACGATAGCCCTTAGTTCATTATTGTTCCATGAAGTAATGCTGCTGTTTCCAGTTAAGCACTTCGAATCAACTCTTCATCGATCTGTGTCTGGCACAACGATACCTCGGGCTGCTTCCAATCCAAATTTAATACCTATTTCACTAATCTTTCATTGACTTTCCTCATACACTCTAAGTGAATAAGTGTTATCATATTATATAGTACTACTATCTTAATTTAAGAGGTGATTCGATTGAGTAATGACAAGAACAAGCTTACTACCAGTACGGGTGCTCCAGTAGGGGATAATCAGAACTCGATGACAGCAGGTTCACGTGGTCCAGCTCTCATTCAAGATGTACACCTGTTAGAAAAACTAGCACATTTCAATAGAGAACGTGTTCCTGAGCGTGTCGTTCATGCTAAAGGAGCAGGCGCACACGGTTATTTTGAAGTTACCAATGATCTCTCGCAATATACCAAGGCTAATCTCTTCTCTGCAATAGGTAAACGAACACCGATGTTCATAAGGTTTTCTACTGTTGCTGGTGAACTAGGTTCTGCTGATACTGTACGTGACCCACGTGGCTTCGCAGTTAAATTCTACACCGAAGAAGGTAACTATGACTTAGTTGGTAACAACACTCCTGTCTTCTTCATTCGTGATGCGATTAAATTTCCCGATTTTATTCATACACAGAAACGCCATCCACAAACGCACTTAAAAAACCCTAATGCAGTCTGGGACTTCTGGGCCTTATCCCCTGAATCGTTACATCAGGTTACCATTCTCATGTCTGATCGTGGTATCCCGGCAACCTTCCGTCATATGCACGGCTTTGGAAGCCATACGTTCAAATGGGTTAATGCCGAGGGTCAAGCTGTATGGGTGAAGTATCACTTCAAAACTGAGCAGGGTGTTAAGAATCTGGATGTAGACCTTGCAGCAAAGCTTGCTGGAGAGAATCCAGATTATCATACGGAGGATTTATTCAATGCCATTGATAAAGGTGATTTCCCTGCATGGAAGCTATGTGTTCAAATTATGCCGATCGAGGATGCGGATACATATCGGTTCGATCCATTCGATGTGACTAAGGTATGGTCACAGAAGGACTATCCACTGATCGAGTTAGGACGCATGGTGCTGAATAAGAATCCCGAGAACTACTTTGCCGAAGTAGAACAGGCTACGTTCTCCCCAGGCTCATTCGTACCTGGTATTGAAGCCTCTCCGGATAAGATGCTGCAGGGTCGCTTATTCGCTTATGGCGATGCACATCGATATCGCGTGGGTGCGAACCATAATACGCTGCCAATCAACCGCCCAATTGCAGAGGTGAACAATAATCAACGTGATGGCGCTATGCGGGCAGATGGTAACAGTAGCACATCACCGGCATACTACGAGCCTAATAGTCTTGGTGGAGCAACGGAATCAGCTGTAGATAAGTCCGCTCCATTCGAAGTGTCAGGCATGGCTGATAGTGTAGGTTATGATCATGATGATCACTACACACAGCCAGGTGACTTATACCGACTGTTAAGTGAGGATGAGCGCACACGTTTGGTCGCTAATATTGTTGGTGCAATATCGCCAGTAGAGAACGTTGAAATTAAACTTCTTCAAATTGGTCACTGGTATAAAGCTGATCCTGAATTCGGATCACGAATCGCTGAGGGGCTTGGGTTGTCGGTACCCGAGTAATCGATTGTAAGTAGCGGATAATCAGTAGAAAGGCACCCATTGACGGGTACTTTTCTACTGATTAATATGATTCTCATTTTAATGCCTGACTACACGAACTAAGATAACGGACTCCCCGTATATTTTCGAACAGAGTTGGCTAGCTCGTTCCAATGCTTACATTTATCAAAGTGAAACGATTCTGGAAGCTTGAACGCAGCCTCCCAAGGTAGTTCATATAGGAACGGCTTTAAATTCTGCTCTACACAAATCACCTGCATAATCGTTCTCATCCGAAATTGTAGAGGATAGCGCATCTCCTCACCAATTGGTTGGAAATACGTATTGGCCATGTAATCGACGAGCTCCTCACCCTTTGCTTGCTCTTCCTGCTGATTCCAGACTTTTCTAATCGAGTCGGTCAGTTGTCGCCAAGGTGTGTCCTCCTGCGGATATACGATCCCCATACAAGCAGCGTCCTTGTATGTCCACAGTGCCCACCCTACATCGTTCGCTTCACAGAGATCCAACATATCTTCAATAATATTAACCTGGAGTTCTATGCCTTCTGGCTCTAGGATCATTCCCAATTCTCCACACCATACCGGCCTCTTATACTTATCACGAATACTAACAAGCTTATTAAAAGCGGTAGTAAAAATCTGTTTTCGCTTGGCGCGATCCATCTCGGGTGTAAGCACAGCAGGCTCATCTACAAAAGGATAGAAGTGGAATGTATAAGCTACCTGCGGATCATCAACTGGATCAAGCATAGAGAAGTCAGTTGTGAAATGATTACCTTCAATGAAGATAATATGTTGGTTATCTACCTTACGGATTTCTGCGATAACCTTATGATAAAACTCATTGAACACTTCCGCATCTGTGACCATCGATGGCTCATTGACGATATCGTAGGCTGCTATCCAGGGATTATCCCGATAATGTTCGGCGATGTGTCCCCATAAACCTATTACACTTTCTCGTAGAGCACCGTATTTCCAGAACAGAGGAAGTCCACTGGTGGTATCACAATGCCAATCTGGATTCTGCCCTCCTGGAACAGAATGCAAATCCAAGATCGCATAGATGCCATGCTTCTCGCATAGTGAAACGATATGATCCAGATACTTAAAGCCATCCTCCTTGTAACGAGTTGGATATCTGTCGTCAATGAAATACTTATAGTTGAACGGAATTCGAAGCGAGTTAACTCCTAAGCCTTTTAAGAATTCAAAGTCCTCCTCACCCACGAACTCCATCAGAAATCGATCGAAAAATTGTTCGCTCCGCTCTTGACCGTACACCGCTGAGAATGCTTCTTTAATCATCGTATCGGTGCCGGGAAGGCCAATCATAAAATGCTCCAAATTCATCCACGATCCCAGCCCAAACCCTCTGAATACGATGTTCTCTCCGTCTACTGTAAACTTCTCGCCAGTTACTTGTACAAATTTCTGTGTCATAGTCTTCTCCCTTCGTTATGCAACCATTTAGTTTTTCATGCCAGTCGTGGCAATTCCTCTGGTGAAAAAGCTTTCTCCAGCTAAGAAAACAAAAAGCATCGGTATCGTTGCACATAACGTACCAGCCATCATCAGTCCATAATCCATCGTATGCTCGGTCTGAAAATTCTTGAGTCCTAGCTGCAGCGTCTTCAGAGTGTCATCATTAATATAAATGAGTGGTGCTAGGTAATCATTCCACATAAAGGTAAAGGTGAATATCGCCAATGTAGACATACCAGCCTTAGACAACGGCATGATGATTCTCCAATAGATCCCCCACTCACTACAGCCATCGATCCTCGCCGCTTCATTCATCTCAATAGGTAGAGTCATAAAAAATTGCCGAAGTAGAAAAATACCGAATCCGCTAAATAGTTGGATCAGAATATATCCAGTGTGCGTATTGTAAAGACCTAAATTGCTCACAATTGAAAACTGCGGAACCATAATCGAGTGCCAAGGCACCATGAGATTGGTCATAAATAAGATGAAGATGATGTTCTTAAACGGAACCTTAAGCCTCGCAAAAGCATAGGCTGCCATCGAGCAAATCAGAACCTGTACAACTGTTATAATGACAGTTAATTTAACGCTATTATAGAAGTATCGACCAAAAGGAATTGTAGACCAAACCTCGATATAATTATTCACATACAACGATTGCGGAATCCAGTTCATGGGGTTTCTGAAGATTTCGATATCTGTCCTAAGGGAAGCGGAAATCATCCATAAAAATGGAAATAGCATGATAATAGAAAATATGGCCAATATAACGAACAACAGTGAATATAGGAATCTTTCTCTAGTAAGGCGACGAATTGCAGATTGCATACTCACTCCCCCTCCATAGTTAATAGGTCACCCATTTTTTTTCTAGCCTGAATTGGATAATAGACACAATTATAATAATGATGAATAGGATTGCAGACATGGCAGCAGCATATCCCATCTTATAGTTAACAAATGCTTCCTGATAAATTCTGAATACCAACACATTAGTAGAACGTCCAGGTCCACCGTTGGTCATAATCGATACAAGATCAAACACTTGAAAGGAATTGATAATGGTTAGAATAAGCACCATGAACAATGTTGGCGATAAGCCTGGAAGGGTCACATACAGGAACCTCTTCCACGCACCAGCGCCATCGAGCTTGGCTGATTCATACAAATATTCAGGAATACCCTGCATACCCGCAAGCAGAATAATCATATAGTAACCAAAGCTCTTCCATACGGAAACTAGAATAATAGCGAAGAGCGCCCATGTTGATGACATTAACCATTCAGGTGGATTGGCTATCCCAATCCCTTCTAACATGATATTAATAGGTCCTCGATCTGGATTCAGTAACAATCCCCATACAATCGCTATAGACACCATTGAAGTAATTTGGGGAAAATAGAATATCATTCGGAAATACTTGCGCAGATGGATGATATGGTTCAAAGCAAGTGCTGACAATAATGACATGAACATGGTCAATGGTACGAATAGTACCGTATAAATTGCATTATTCTTTAGAGATATCTTGAAGTAATCGTCTCTAAATAGTTTGGTGTAATTATCCAGTCCAATAAAATTAGCTTTGATATTAAATCCCCCGTAATCTGTAAAGCTCATCATCATTCCATAGATAAGGGGTAGCAGAATAAACACAGCGAATAACACTAGAGCTGGAAGGATAAATAATGTGCCTGTCAAATAGGGCTTAACATTCAATCTCCACATATTCACAATAGCACTCCCCTCTTAAAGAAATACGGCAACCGCAATGATCGAGGCGGTTGCCGATATCTAATATCTCTCTACTTATCGAGAACTGTCTTTCGTTGTTTTTTAAATTCGGTCATTGTTTGATTAACATCCTGCTCTTGGAATAAGTATAAATCCCGTTGCTCACTGAATACTCGGTTAACTTCATCTATTTGTTGAATTGGCTGGTTCTCTACGACCGTCTTCGCTTCGAAGAAGTAGCTACTTCCCTGAATTCCTGTAGCATTAAGGAAGGAGGATTTCGTCTTCTCACTTGAGAATGCAGGGAGTACGCTGGATTCAGCGATAATTGATTCTCCTTCGTCACCGGTAAGAAATTGAACAAATTTAAAGGCCGCATCGAGCTTACTACTGGCCGGGTTTATACCAATAAAGGTACTAACTCCCCCCACAGTAATGGGGTCCTTAACTCCACTCGGTAGTGGCAATGGAGCCATGTCAAATTCTATATCCGTATTGCCCGCTGTGATATCTGATTTCAGCATATTAATCGTCCATTCCCCATTAATCAGCATAGCAACATTACCGACTTCAAACTGTTTAATCCAGTCAATACTTTCTGCTTTCATTTGTTTATAGCTCATGTGGGATTGATCCTGATAATAAATCTGATCCAAGTACGTAAGCCAATCCCCTACGTTATTCAAGCTGTCATCCAATATGGTGCTACCGCTTTGTAGTGCGCCGAGAGGTGCAGTTATCCAATCCGCATAGTATCCGCCCCACTGCTTGTCCGCTCCTTCGCCTTTTGTTAATTGCTTGGCAAGCTTTGCATATTCCTCCCAAGTCAACTGTGAAGTCGGATAATCGATACCTTCCTTGTCAAAAATTCCTTTATTGTAGAATAACGCCCATTGTGAAGTACGGTAAGGTAATGCATAATATTTCCCATCGGTCAGCACATCAATAATATCCTGATAACTCGGACCATATGCACCTATATCTAAGTTTGCATCCTTGATCCGATCCGACAAATCCAGTAATTGATTTTTGGAAGTATAAAGTCCTAGACTAGCTGTTCCATTGATGCTGTAAATATCCATCTCGGAGCCGCCAGATAAGTTATTCATAATCTTTGTGCTGTATTCATTAGAGTTATTGCTGATCGTATTTAACTTGACCTCAATATCCGTATTCTGAGTATTGAAGGTATCGACCACCTTCTGCATGTATTCCTCTTCATCAGTCCAGGTGTAATACTGCAAGACTACATTCTGATCCCCTTGGTTTGTATTATTATCGTTTGCATTGTCTGAACTACAACCGACCATAATAAAGACTAGAACGGCCACCATCACTATACTGATAACTTTGCTTGAAGCTTTCATTGTAAACCCTCCTCTTTATGTTATATTTCTATAGTAAAGCTAACTACTCACATGCATAAGGTTGAACTTTTATGTACCCCCTATGCACATTAATGATTAAGGTGTAGCATAAAAGAGTGTGAAATCGTTGCAAGGGTTGAAGAAATTTCAACCTATACAATCATACACATATGATCTACACTCTTTAATTAAAAGCCAACTTAAAGTGGGACAGTTATGTTTATACTTCTTGTATTTATCCTCTTTATCGCGTTCTCCATATTTCTCTTCATAAAGCAAAAATATACAAAGTCCACTTTATTCATGTTTTTTATGGGACTTTCATTTTTATTTGTCATGTCCAGTATTTTCATCTATTTGTCCAAGGACGCATACTATTACAACAGCTTATATAGCTATTTCAGAATTAGTCCTACGATGCAGAATCAGCTGATGTTTCTCCCTATATCCAGGCATTATTTAATTCGAATTCTTAACATTAGTAGCATGCTATTTCTCTATTTCGGGCTTCTATCCGCTATTTTTTTCGCCTTTACCGTCCCTGCTAGAAAAGGTCGACTGATCATGCTGATTCTAGCGATCCCAGCAAGTATTCAAATATTACTATACGACCCTTCCATTTACACTTATATGTATTACGGGCTTTATCCGAGCTTAATGACTTCCCAGAACCTTGCTACCACTTATGATATCATTCATCGTATCACCTTTATCACGAATACCCTTTATGTCGTGGCCGGTATTTCTCTATTCATATATGCGTTATTCGATGCGCCCAAGGTTCGGCAAATCCGCAGTAATATTCTGATGATCCTGCTTTGTTATATCTCCTTACAAGTCATTTATTATTATATTAATTTCTGGGCACCCAACATATTAATTACGGTCTCAAAAGCCGCTCACTTTATCCGTTATAAACCGATCATTCTGCCAGGTAATCCAACTATGTACACCCTTCTACCCTTTATAGCTACCTTCTGTCTCATTATTAGCTTATATGGGATTTACAAATATTCGCGTCTACACAACAGTATTAAGACCCAGGAATTAGTCATCTCGCGCAATATCGATTCAGCAGTGCTTACCTCGCGAGTGTTCAGTCATTATATGAAGAATGAGCTTCTGGCCATCATGGCGCAGGCCGAATTCTTGGAGCAAATGGTTGAGAAATCTCCTGATGTCGTTCAGGAAATCAGAGTAATTGAACAGCGCTGCAGGCAAGCATATGAGCGATTGGATGACGTCCATCGTAAAACCTCGAGGTCCAAGCTTGATCTGAAACCCATTTCCTTATATAAGCTAACGGAGGATTTGCTGGAGCATATGGAGATGGAGCTCAAGCATGTGAAGGTTAACTTTGTTCGTCGCCAGCCAACCCCACTTATTATGGCCGATCCTTATTATTTTTCCCAAGTCGTCGAGAATATAATAGGGAATGCGATTGATGCCTTGGAGCATATACCAGAGAAGGTAAGAACAATTGATCTTCTGATCAGCATTAAGAATAAGTGGGTAGAATTCATTATTCGCGATAATGGCATTGGTATCCCAGAAGAGAATCTGGAGCTGATCTTCCAGCCCTTCTTCTCATCGAAGCCTACCTCGAGAAGCTGGGGGATGGGGCTGTCCCTATGTCACAGCATCATAACATCACATGAAGGTAAAATGAGCGTGGAAAGTCGAAAGGGAGAAGGCACTGCCATTCACATCATCATACCCTTAATTGCCATCTTGGCAAATCAAGAGCAGGAAGGAGAACCGACATGAGTGAATCTCTAATTAAGGTATTAATTGTTGAGGACGATAACCTAATCGCCAAACGTTATCAGACGATTCTATCCAAAGACCCTCAGCTTCTATTCGTTGGAAGAGCTTCAAACGGCTATGAGGGAACCATGCTAGCTGCACTGTACAAACCTGACATTATTCTGATGGATATTGAGCTGGAGGACAAGCTGGCGGGCTTACGGGCTACTTCTGAAATTTTATCCTATATGCCCGATATTAAGATTGTGATGCTTACTGTTTGTGAAACGGATGAAACGGTTTTCCAAGCCTTTGAGCTGGGTGTTACTAATTATCTCCTAAAGAATATGTCTGCTGAGACAATAATAAGCGGAATCAAAGATGCGTTTAATGATAAACCATCTTTACATGCCAACATAGCCGGCAAGATAACACGAGAATTCAAAAGGATCAAGACAGTAGAGCACAGTCTGCTGCGCAATTTCCATATCATTACCCAGCTTACACCGACTGAGCTGGAGGTTCTTGAGTTATTGATGAAAGGTTATTCTCGACAGGAGATCTGTAACGTTAGGTACGTTGAACACTCGACCCTTAAATCGCAAGTAAACAGCATTCTAAGAAAATTCGAAAAAGATAGTATTCCAGAGGTAGTGTCCATCCTTCGCGAGCTACACATTCCCGAAATACTGTCACAACGAAAAGGACGAGAATTGCCGGCACCATACCTATAAAAACAGACTCTACGTGATATACATCCAGTTTTACGACAGTTATATTCATACTCTGTTGGCGCTGAATGCGCCAATATACAGACGAAGCATTCGAGTAACGCAAAGAAAAGGCCTAGGCCTTTTCCCCCCACCTCAAGCTACCTTGCTACCTCACAATACGTCCGAATAGCTTTATTAATTCATTCACAATTAGTGGAACTAACGCTAAAACGAATACTAATCCCCAGTCACTTAAGCTGAGATTCTGAACCTTAAAGGCTGAAGCCAAGAAGGGTATCGTGATTACCGTGAACTGTAAAGCAAAACCAATCACTACAGCACCTACTAAGTACAGGTTTGAGAATAATCCAACTTGAAAAATCGACTTTGTAGCACTTCTCATCGTGAAGGAGTACAGCAGCTGTGAGGCAGCAAGCACAACAAATGACATTGTTCTCGCATAGGTCATAGCTTCTTCAGTAATATCATCTGCGCCTAAACTGAATCCATGCTCCCTTAATCCCATATAAAAGGCGATCAATGTCATAATACCTATCAGTGATCCACCGAGGATAGCACGCAAGCCTGCACCCTTCGCGAAGAAGCTCTCCTTAGGATTCCTAGGCTTCTGCTTCATCACATCCTCTTCGCCAGGATCGACTCCAAGCGCAATGGCTGGTAGGGTATCCGTCACTAAATTAACCCATAGAATTTGGGTGGCTAATAGTGGAACTGGCCAGACGAATAGAATGGATGCAAGTATCGCTATGACCTCTCCAAGATTACAAGATAAGAGAAAGATGACAGCCTTCCTAATATTAAGATAGATGTTCCTTCCTTCCTTAATCGCTTTTACGATCGTCGTGAAATTATCATCGGTTAAGATCATATCACTCGCGCTCTTGGAAACATCTGTGCCTGTAATACCCATGGCAACTCCGATATCGGCATTTTTCAACGAGGGCGCATCATTCACTCCATCGCCAGTCATCGAAACGATATTCCCCTGTTCTTTAAATGCCTTAACAATCTTCACCTTATGCTCTGGTGATACCCTGGCGAATACTCGGATATTGCGGATCCTCTGTGAGAATTCCTCATCTGTTAGTTCGTCGATTTCTGCACCAATCATACTCTGCTCGATCGATTGAGCTATTCCTAATTGTTTGGCAATCGCTACAGCGGTATTCTTATGATCACCAGTAATCATGATGGACGTAATTCCAGCTGTTGCCGCTTCCTTAATCGAGTCCTTTACTTCAGTTCTTGGAGGGTCAATCATTCCGACAAATCCTAGCAGCGTGAGATTCTGTTCCATCTCAGCAGGATCAATGAGCTGGTCCGTATTCTTATATGCGGCACCAAGCACTCTGAGCGCCTCATTGGACATCGCTTCGGCAGCATTTAGAACTTTCTGCTTCAGCTCATCAGTCAGCTTCACTTCCTTACCATCGACTAGAACGGAGGATGATATATCAACCAGCTGATCGATGGCTCCCTTTGTATATACACAATAACCGCCTTCGGTCTCATTCAAAGTTGACATCAGCTTCCGCTCGGAATCGAATGGCTTCTCGGAAACCCTCTTGTTATCTTTTTCTAAGGCTTTCTTCGCTAAATTGTTCTGTTCACCGAATACGACTAATGCTACCTCTGTTGGGTCTCCTGTCCCTTCACCATTCTCGAATGTTGCATCCGAGCATAACACCAAGGCTTTGATCAGCTCGACCGGGGGCTCCGCGTTACCGGAGTCAACTGTGTAGTGCTTAACAACCGTCATCTTATTCTGGGTTAATGTGCCTGTCTTGTCGGAACAAATAATATTCACCGAGCCTAGGGTTTCAACTGCGGGTAGCTTCTTCACAATCGCATTAATCTTCGACATTCGGGTTACACCAAGCGCTAATACAATGGCAACTATCGCAGGAAGACCCTCGGGAATTGCTGCAACTGCTAGGCTTATTGAGATCAGGAACATCTCGAATAAGTCTCTGTCTTGAATTAAACCAATGATGAATATGAATATACATATTCCAATCGCCGTAAACCCAAGTATCTTCCCAAGCTCATCTAATTTTTTCTGTAAGGGCGTCATTTCCTTCGTGTCTTCATCTAGTATCTTAGCAATCCTACCCATTTCCGTATCCATTGCCGTGGCAATAACAACACCTTCACCTCTACCATATGTAACCAAAGTAGACATAAAGGCCATGTTAGATCTGTCTCCAATTGGCGTCTTGGGATCTTCATGAAGGGCATCCGCATTCTTATCTGAAGGCACAGATTCACCCGTTAAGGCAGATTCCTCAATCTGTAAATTGGCGCTAACTAATAACCTAATGTCCGCCGGTATATATCTACCCGCATCAAGTATGACAATATCCCCAGGCACAATATCCTCAGCATTAATTTCTTTAACCTCATTATCACGTCTAACCAGTGATTGAGGCGTTGTCATATTCTGCAGAGCTTCAATAGCTTTCTCTGCTTTGTTCTCTTGGATTACACCGATTACAGCATTCAACACAACTACTACAAGTATGATAATGGTATCCACATATTCCCCAATCGCGAGTGTGATCACCGCTGCGCCTAGAAGCACATAGATGAGCATGTCTCTAAGCTGGGAGAAGAAGAGCGCGACCATGCTTTTCTTCGGTTTACCTTTTAGCTTATTGGCACCATATTGTTCCTGTCTAGATTTAATCTCATCTATTGTCAGACCTTTAGTAGCTTCTACTTGTAGCTCTTGCAGAACATCCTCTTGAGACTTAGAGAACCACATTACTAACACCTCATCATCGCCAGTTATTATCGCAGAAGAAGACCGTTCCTCATAAAGGTTTACGGTCTTTCACTTTGACTCATTATATTATAACCCACGTTAGTTCATACATACAAAGTATGGCAACTACAGATTACCCCAGGGCACATCGTCTTCTCAAACGCCATTGCCAATCTCACCTTGTTCCTTTAGACTTAAAAAAACTATTTATTCAATAACTTTAAGCTTGTATAGAGGGGGATGAGAACAAAAAATGAGTTGGTGGGATCAATTATATGTTATAGTCGAACCGTACTTGACCTTTAGTTACTGGGTAGCTATTTTAGGAATCGCACTTAATAAAATCGGTGTTATTGCACTCGTACTAGTTGGGACATGGGTAGCATTGAAGCTACGATTACTTCTGATTCGCAGAATATTTATGGTAGCCCGCCTAGGGGTAAAACAGGAAAAAACACTTGAGTCACTTCTTCTTTCTTTCACCCGATATGTATTCTTCATTATTGCAGTCCTTATGTGTCTCAGTAACATGAGTGTGGAAATCGGCCCTATCATTGCAAGTGCTGGTGTGATCGGCCTGGCTGTCGGATTCGGTGCTCAAACATTGGTCAAAGATTTAATAACAGGCTTCTTCATTATATTCGAGGACCAGTTTTCCGTGGGTGATTATGTCACGATTAATAACGGTGAAATTAATGGTACGGTTGTCAGTGTGGGATTACGTGCGACTAAGATAAGAACGTGGGCACAGCATGTAGTCGTTATTCAGAATTCTGCTATCACAATTAGTCAGAACTATAATCGAGACAGAATGAGAGCGATTGTTAATATTACCGTCCCTTATGAGATTGAGCCTGGTGAAATCGAGAAAGCAATTAATACGATTTCCTATCGCATGACACAAGAGCATTCCCACCTCTTCCTATTAGATGGTGTAGGCAATGTCATCGAACCACCACAGCTTTATGGCATTACCGACGTTGAGAATAATGCATTAGGTGCCAAATATACAGTTATTTGTCTAGTTAGTGATCTGCATTATTGGACGGCTTGTAATATTATGCGTAAGGAGCTACTCCGCGAACTACGAATGAACGGCATTCAGATCTCCTATCCTCGCCGAGTAGAGCGACGTGATTTTGACGAATTTAATGTGAATTCTGTAGCCATACAAAATCCATAATGGATGGAATAAAACCATGGATAAAGGCCATACAATACTCGACAAACGAGTATTGTATGGCCTTTATCTACTGCATTTACCTCATGAATATTTACTTACTCATGGTATCCCATGTCTTCTGGAATGACTCGAGTAACTGCTCTTTCGTCATTTGTTGCCCTACATAAGCCTGCATCGCGTCGCCAAACTCATTACTAGAAGCTTCGCCGCCTGGGAACTTAAACCAGTTCCAGCTCAATGTCTTACCGGCTTTACTGTATTCAATAATATCCGCTGCAAGCTGTCCTAGAACCTCTTCATCCGCTTCAATATTCTTGAAAGCAGGAATGAATTTGAATTCTTCAGTAATATATCTCTGTCCTACCTTGTCGCTAACCATCCAGTTCAAGAAAGCCTTCGCTTCTTCCTTCACTTCGGAATTCTTATGAACAACCCAGTTATTAGGAACGCCTACCGGCAATTTATCCATATCTGCCGCATTATTATTAATTGGCATAGGTAGGAAGCCCATGTTGATCTCTGGATTGGTTTCTGTGATTGCAACCTGCGTCCAGTTACCTTGCTGTGTCATCGCAGCCTTACCTGTAGCAAATTCGGTTACCTGTGTATTGTAATCCGTCTGTAACGGATTCTTATTCCCGTATTTCAGTGTTAGATCGAATAACTGTGTCCACTGATCGAACACTTCATTACCTGTGATTTTCTCTGTACCCTCGCTTAAGCCTTTAATATATGCATCTGCATCTGCTTGCTGAGCAAAAGGAATATTCACGAAGTGATTACCTAGTACCCACCATTCTCCATAACCATTCACGAAAGGTGTAATCCCTGCCGCTTGTAATTTCACTGCCGCTGCTTCAAGCGCTTCTAGCGTAGTTGGTTTCTCAGTAATACCTGCTTTCTCGAACAAATCCTTGTTGTAGATAAAACCATAGCCCTCAAGATTTAATGCTTGCCCATAGAGCTTACCGTCCTTCGTCATGGGCTCCTTAGCCACATCCACTAAGTTCTCAACCCATGGCTGATCCGATAAATCTTCAAGGTGCTCGAGCCATAAATCCAAATCAGTAAAACCACCATTGTTAAAAATATCAGGCTTATCATTAGAGTTGAATTTCGCTTTTAGTGCTGCACCATAATCAGCACCACCTCCAACGGTTTCCACTTCAATCGTCACACCAGGATGCAGTGACTCATATTCATCGATCATCTTCGTAAGCTGTTCAGCTATTTCAACCTTAAATTGGAACATCTTAATGGTTACATCCTTAGGCGGATCGGTCTTATCTCCTGCATTTCCTGTGTTCTCTGCATTCCCTGTATTTGCTACATTATTGTTCGTTCCGCAACCTGCTAGAACAATGGATAGCATCAATACGATAGCCATAGCTACAAAGCTTAGTTTTCTCATTTCTTTAGACCCTCCAATTATTGTTGTATTATTGACCACATACTGATTATAAGAAACATATGGATGATGAATAACTTATAATATTGAACAAAAAGGGGTAACTTGTTGACCTTCTAGATCCCTTTTCTATTATCCCTTAACAGACCCTGCGGTTATACCTGCAATAATATGTTTTTGCATAAGTAAGAAGAAAATGATGATCGGTGTTATACCCATTACTAGCCCTGCGAGTGCTAAGTCCCACTGCTTCGTATATTGCCCGAAGAAGGAATAGGTCGCTAGCGGAATCGTTCTAAGCTCCGGATCATACAAGAATAATAAAGGTAATAAGAAATCATTCCAGATCCATAAGCTGTTCAATAGAACGATCGTAACTGTCATTGGCTTCAATAAGGGGAATACAATTCTCCAGAACACACCATACGGGCTACATCCGTCTACGACTGCTGATTCTTCAATTTCCTTAGGAACTGATTTGATAAATCCATGGAATAAGAAGATGTTGAGCGACACTCCAAAACCGAAGTAAGCAATGATGAGTCCCCATAAACTATTCATCAGATTAAGCTCACTTGCAACCTTAACTAATGGAATCATAATCGATTGAAAGGGAATAACCATGGCTGATACGAATAGAAACAGTAGCATCATATTAAAGCGGCTTGGTTTTCTAACCATTCGATATGCGGCCATAGAGCTGATGATAATTAACCCGATGTTACTGAGTACAGTTAGCAGAAATGAGTTAACAAAAGCACTTGGAAATCTCATTATACCCCATACACGTGAGTAATTATCAAAGCGGAAGGCCTCAGGCCAGCCTGCTGCATTACTTAACAAATCTCCAAAGCCCTTAACCGAATTAATACCAACGAAGTAAAAGGGAACTAAGAATAGAATAGCAACTAACCAACCAATAAATTCTAATCCAAAGAGGCGCGGTGAATATGCTCTCATTATGCTTCCACCTCTTTCCTCTTAGTAAAGTACACCTGTAGCATTGTTATCGCAGCTACAATGACGAAGAAGATTAGCGCTTTGGCAGTACCTATTCCATAACGATTATTACGGAATGCTTCTTGATAAATATTAATTGCCACAGATTCGGTTGAACCAAAGGGTCCGCCCTTCGTTAACGAAAAGTTCAAATCGAATATCTTAAAGGACCAAGAAATCGTTAAGAATAAGCAGACAGTAACTGCTGGCATAATCAGAGGTACAATGATGCTCCTTAACAATTGGAGCCGCGTAGCTCCATCAATTCTCGCCGCCTCCATTAGCTCTTTTGGAACGTTCATAATTGCAGCGATATAGATAACCATCAGATAGCCGGAAAGCTGCCATACAAAAACGATAACAATACCCCAGAAGGCAGTTGCTGAAGTGCCCAGCCATGGAAGCTCGAAGAAACCGATGCCCGTTATATCCCCAACTGCCGCAAATCCTTTAACGAAGATGAAAGACCATATAAATCCAAGCAGTAGTCCCCCAATTACATTCGGAAGAAAGAATACAGTTCTTAGGAAATTACTTGTCTTTAATTTTTGTGTTAACAACAAAGCCAATAGGAAACCGACTATATTCGTAATTGCTACAGCCGCTATTGTAAATCGGGCAGTAAACCAGAATGAATCCCTAAAGCCATCATCCTCCATAATGATTTGTTTGTAATTATCGAAGCCTACCCATGTTACTATCGATGTCACGCCATTCCAGCTCGTAAACGCGTAGTAAATGCTTAGCAGAAATGGAATTACTACAATAATGGCAAAGAACAGCGTTGCCGGTCCTACAAAAACAAGCTGCTGTATGCGCTCTGAAAGTCTCTTACTTCTTGTATGCTCCATAGTCATGATCACTCTCCCCATTTCATCAAGTATAAAAATTATTCCCCACTATAAACACAGATAATGATGATCTAATAGGTGGAATTTATTGATTTCACCTGCTACACTTGAAGAGCTTGCTCATGGATAGGGGGAAATCATTATGAAGCTGTATCAGAATAGCTTAAGATTGAAACTAGTCATCTTTCTGCTATGTGCAATTATTATCCCAATTTCCTTCTCCATTATTCTGACCTATAACTACACCAAGGAAGCTGTGAGGGAAGATTACATTCAAGATAATACGACGTTGATCTATCAGGGGAGCACGAATATCCTTAATTATTTGAACCGTATCAATCAAACCTCGTTACTTCTTTATCAAGATTTCAATAATGAACAGAGCTTATATAAAATTTTTGAGAACGGTGGCATTCAATTTGCCGAGGAGCAAGAAATTTATCGAAGCTTACAGATGATGTCCAATTCACTTCAAGAGGTAAAGCAAATTCACTTATATATGAATAAGGAGGATATATCTTTTCGGTTCGCCTATAATTTACTCAGGAATTCTCCCGGCCCATCATTCAAGCCTGAATTTGAGGAGAGCTCGCATGAATATATCGAATCAACACACCTAAGTCATTCTTATGGCATAGCTAAATTCCCTTTTGAAACTAAGCATCAAGTCATAACCATTCATAGAGAAATTCTGAACCAGCCTTCTGATCTCATACTCGGAACCCTTTCTATAGACGTACAGATGAATATGATTGCAGAAATCAGTGAAATGCTCTACACCTCCGGTGATGAGCAGCTTTACTTGCTTAATCAGGATGGTTCCATTATCTATTCCTCAGAAATGAATCAAATGGAGGAGCATACATCTTTATGGATAGATGATATATTAAATCAGCCTACATTAGCCGGGAATTTCGAATACCTTGATGACAATTTCGATGGTATTCATATATACCAAACCTTATCAACGCCATTCGCTGAATGGACCTTAGTGAAGCGAGTGCCCTATGAGCAGCTTTATAAGAATGCCAGACAGCTCACACTGATCAATAGCCTTGTTGTCGCTATATTCCTGATCATTGCAGTTATTGCCACCTTATATATTTCGTTTCACTTCACCTCACCAATTAAGCAGTTAATTCGTTATATTAACAAGATTGAATCGGGGCAATTGAACGCAGAATTAGATACGAACCGAACAGATGAGATTGGCATATTATCCCGACGATTCCACCAGATGATGCAACGATTAAATCAGCTGATCAACAAGGAATACCGGTTAGAAATTGCGAATAAGACCAATCAATTGAAGGCACTTCAGGCGCAGGTTAACCCACATTTTATGAACAATGCACTACAATCTATAGGAACCTTGGCTTTACAAAATAATGAGAAGAAGATATATTCGCTTATCTCTTCATTAGGCAAGATGATGCGTTATCAGATGAAGACGAATGAGACACTCGTTCCCTTATCTTCTGAAATTGACTATGTGAAATCGTATCTCGATCTTCAAGCTCAGCGCTTTGATGAGAAGCTTCAATTTCACGTGGACATGGAAGAAGAAACGAAGCGAATCGATGTCCCAAGAATGATCCTTCAGCCGATAGTTGAAAACTGCTTTAAGCATGGGTTTGTGAAACAGAATAATGTTGGGGAAATCCGAATTTCCACTAAGCTTCTAGGCAATCAGCTAGAAATCAGCGTAGAGGACAACGGAATTGGTATGGAGCCTCAGCAATTAGAAACGATACAAGGCTTATTAAATCGTCTTCATACTTGGGACGAGGGCATAGAGACGAATAACATTGGATTGATCAATGTGATTTCTCGGCTGCGTCTATACTTCAGCAAGAACACACAAATTACACTAGAAGCTAGACAACCACAAGGTCTTAAGGTAACTTTAGCTGTTCCCCTAGATGAAGGAGATAATCCATGATGAAGGCACTCATTGTTGATGACGAGAAGCATGTAAGAGATGCCATACGAATGCTAGTTGATTGGGAGAGCTATGGGATTGATGAAATTCTTGAGGCACCTGAAGGGGCTACAGCGATTCGAATGATAGAAGCTGAGTCACCCGACATTATTTTTACAGATATGCTTATGCCCTTGGTTAGTGGGTCAGAGCTTCTGGAGTGGATTCATCAATATGCACCTAATAGTAAGACCATTGTCATTAGCGGTCATGACGACTTCAACTATGTAAGACACGCTGTTAAGTATGGTGGAATGGATTACATTCTCAAGCCAATCGATGAGGTAGAGCTGAATGAAGCACTTCAGAAAGCGATAGTTGCTAGTAAATCGGACGAGCTCATTCGTAGCCAGAGCCAGAATCAGAATATGAAGATCAATCAGATAAAACCGATTTATTGGGATAAGATATTCTCTAACCTTATGGAAGAACCCCGCATCTATCCGACCATAGCCAATGAGCTCGAATCTGAGTTCGCTATAAATCGTCTGATAAAGCAGGGGAGAGTCGCCATTCTAAGCTTGGAAACCATGCAGAAGAAAATCAAGGATAAATTTGCTTCCAATCTTGATTTACTTTGTTATTCGATCGCTAATATTACCAATGAATTTTTACGTAAAGATCAGATAGGCTATGCATTCCGCAATTGGAGTAATACCCACGAGCTAGTGATCATTGCATGGCGTCATGTAGATAACCTACCCTCTCTTATAAAAGATATAAATGAAGGCATATATAGAACGTTTGCCGTAAGATTTGATTTTGGTATAGGAAGCGTTAAGAGCTTTCCCTTGGAGCTGCCGATGTCTTATAAAGAAGCCAGCTCTGTACTCAAGCAGCGGAACCTATTGCACAAGGGTAACTGGATTTACAGCTTTACGGTGAATGATCATCCAAGGATGACCACACTTCACTTTAACAAGCATCAAGAGCGCATACGTGTAGCTCTTCTGAGCGGCGGTCATGGACAGATTCAGACAGCAGTGGATGATTGGTTCAAGGAAATTAGAACCTTAGAAGCAATAACGTTCGAGCACCTAGAGCTCTGGATTCATGAATTCACCGTATTCAAGTCCCGCTGCTTGAAGGAGTTCTACTCTGATGAACAGGCGAACAAGCTGTCAAGCTCTATTCATTCAAGCTCATTTATCATTCCAGTGGATGAAGAAGGTCGATTGTCCATTCCACTCTGGCAGGATGAATTTACTCAGCATATGCTTACTCTATCCACATTCCTCACCAATCAACACGCTAGAAGTAATAATATCATCTATGAAATTGCCGAATACATTCAAGATCATTATCAAGAGGATATTGCCCTACAGCATATTGCAGAGCGATACTTTCTCAGCAGAGAGTATATCTCGAGGAAATTCAAGCAAGAGATGAATGAGAATATCTCTGACTTTATTGGACGCATTCGAATTGATAAAGCCAAGCTACTCCTGCACAATCCCCAGCTCAGGATTGTACAAATTTCTGAGATGGTCGGCTATCAGGATGAGAAGTATTTCAGCAAGGTATTCAAGAAGCTGGTTGGGATATCCCCGAACCAGTATCGCAAGGATCAGGCTCTTCAAATAAAGTTTTGAGAAACTAGGATTGCTACAGGGAGAGCCATGGCTTCCAGCCGCCGTAGAATGACGTGTTCAACAATAGGTAAAGGTGAGAACACGACATTCAAATGCGGACGTAAACTCTTCCATCCACAGCTCTCCCTTACGCATCAGGTTTCTCAATCGAGTAGACCGTAAGTCTAAGAAAAAACCACAGTCGCAGCCTAAGGACAAGCCTTTGAAAAAAGCGGTACGTGTGCTTCTTCCGAAAACAGTCATCGCAGACGCAGGATATGGCGGGGAAGAAAACTATGATTACTTGGAAAGCGAACAACTGGAAGCATTGGTGAAGTACAGCACGTACCACAAGGGAAAATTAAAGAAGTGGCAGCAAAATATTAGCAAGCTGGATAACTGGCAGTACGACGAGTCCGAATACACTTGGACGTGTGCAGTTGGACGCAACTTGCTGTTTCGGTATGAAAGCAAGGAGACGACGGAAAGCGGAAATGGCGGTGCTGGGATAACCTCCCTGACACCGCCATTTCTTTAAATTTATCGATTTCTCATCAGGCAAGCTGTCTAGCCAAGCAAGCATACCTACTTTGGGACAGCCCCATGTATAAACAGCAATCTATTCTTTTTTCAGTACATCATCAACTCTATATACGATAACTATCGCGCTTCTCTGAGCCTCTGAATTCACAGCAAGCTTCTTAACAAACGTCCCATACCTGATGTCAATAAATTGATCCTCACGAAGCTTAGACAAGAATTCGTTAGCTGATTTCTCTGCTAGCGTGATATCGGAATCAATAAATTCTTTAATCTGTATCATCGGCTCATCCTCCTACATTCCCATATGGTTACTTATACAAAAACCGTATTAAATGCTTCTTGCACGCTTGGCATAATTGTATCCCATTGGACATCACTTTTTTTGCTAATTGTAACAAAATCGTTAATCCCGAATATGTTGTCGATCCCTTCGATGGCTAATAGAGCTTTGGCTAGTGGATGATCTGTTTCTGCACCACTTTTTAAAGATGTACTCGCCGGACCTTCGAATAATCGTTCACTCGCATTTATCTTGATTGCATTTGGATTTGGTGTTTCCTGAACATTGATTTTTATTGCCATGTGATCATCACTCCCTTTATCTATTTAGATTTAGTATACCATACTGTTATGAAAAAATTTCAAAAGGCTCTTCATACCCTGAGATCACAAAAAAAACCAGTCCATCTGAACATTTTAATAAAAGAAGATGAGACAGCCTCTTCTTTTAAAGAATCTAGAAATTCAGTGTACTTCTAGATATTTTCTCCGGGAAGCCACTGCCCTTGTAAACGAGTGTATATGCCGAATTCCATTCTTGTCTATCCACTACGATCAGCTCAAGCGTTAGTCTCGTGCAATCATCGTTTGGTAGCAGAAATCTAGCGGTCGGTCCTCTTCGATTGACGTTAGCTTCCAGGCTTGCAAAATCCCATGTCAGCAACAGCTGTCTTGTTCCAGCCCCTAGAGTTAGATACGCTTCCATTCGTCCTGATTGCACCGTGCTCGGACTGTCGTTCAATAACCAAAGCTCAGGCTCGAACCACTCTCCATCCTGCCAGGAGAATTTAGGTATCCGTGAGCTCGCTAATATAGGCCGGCATGAGGCTTGAACCGCATAATAAGATGGCTTAGGCTTGGCTGGCCAGCTGACAATACTATTATTCGCCGCACTAGGCCAAGGTTCATTATAGCACCAGTTCAACGCCATGGAGCATTTGGGCTTCTGTCGTCTAGCTTCTTCATATATACATTTGTATCCCTCTGCCTGTAGCAGCTGTCCATATTCGACCAATTGTTCTAGCGATTCATAGGGGCCAAAATAATGCTCGATCTGATCAGCCATTAGCCACATATTCTCAGACAAAGCATTAAACGCATGGTGGCTTTCCCAAGAGGTTCCAGGTTTAGGTGGGAATAACTCCTCAGGGGGGATAAAGCTCATCAATTGTTCAACCGATGATGGAGACGGAACACCGAATTCAGTATAGGCTGTATTCTGCGCTTTGGCCATCGCTTGTAGCACATCTTCACTCGGACTGTACTGAAACATATAGTGACCATGACCCATGCCATCCAGAGGAGATGTCATGATAAACGGTGTATTCCGATCCAATTCATAGCAGTTCGCATTTAATAGTCTGAGCGGTAATGATTGATCTGTCATCTTCGACCATGCATTGAATAATTCATTGCCCCCGCACCACAGCACAACAGAGGTGTGCTTGCGTAAGCGAGTAATGATGGATCGGGATTCCTGATCCAATATCTTTAAGTAAGCTGGTGAATCGGGATATAAATTACAGGCTAACGGAAACTCCTGCCATACCATTAATCCAAGCTCATCACAATGCTCGAAGAAGGACTCCTTATTAACAATGCCGCCTCCCCATATACGGAGCATATTCATATTCGCTGTCTTAGCCAGCTCTAATAATACGTAATAGTCATCTGCGGTGATTGTCCCTGGGAATATACTAGGATGAACCCAGTTTGTCCCCTTGCAGAAAACATTCCTGCCATTGACCTCTAAAGTAATGGGAGGATTACTGCGGCTTTTGGGGAATTTAGAGGGCTCCTTCCATGCTCCCTCATGCATAACCAGCTTTACTCTTCGGAAGCCGATCCGCTGACTTTGATGATCTGCAATCGAACGGCTCTCCCTAGTCGAATAGATATAAACCTCCGATGTGTAGAGCGGCTGTTCCCCATGGTCATGAGGCCACCATAATTTCGGTTTATCAATCGATGCTTGTATCGTACATTTCTTGTTCACTACAGCGCATGAATGCTCGAATACCGTCTCACCCTCTGGATTGATCATTCGCCAAACAAGCTCCTCAGAGTCAATCTGGTTAAGATAAACTTGAAGATTCAAGTCCACTTGATCTAGTGAATCACTCAATTCATAGATGACCTCAGCACTCACAATATGAGCATCATTTCGTATGCTCAAATACGTATCGTCCCATATCCCGAGCGGAATTAATCGAGGATGCCAGTCCCAGCCATAGCTAACAGCAGGTTTGCAGCATTGATCTGCTTGTGAACGGCTTATCGGTGCATCCACCCGCTTCGGAGCTGGCTCAATTACAATTTCAAGCTCGACACCTTGGCGAATCTGGTCGGTAATATCCAATTTTACTGGAGTAAACATACCTTCCTGCCGTAGTAACTCTATACCGTTCAGACGGATCGTAAAGCTATAGTCAATTCCTCGGGAAACAAAATATAACCTCTCCCCCTCAGATAAGCTAAGAGCTTGCAGATGAGCACGGTACGTCCAATACTTATCCTCCATCCACTCGTATTGTCGCCAATTCTCACCATAGGTATGATCATCCCATTGCTCAGCCTTGGCCCAATCTAATTGAACCGCCCCAGGTACTGTAGCTGGTACCCAACGAGCTGGTGCTTCAAACTCACGATCACTCCAGCCTACTTCCCAATCTATCGTATGTATCATGCCAACACCTCATCTGTAATTTATATGATTCATTCTATTACTTATTATAATAAGTCAATTGTGCGTATACAAGGTTCGGTTTAACGACTTTTTGCCTATGAGTCCATCTATTAAACATTCAACTGTACACGCAACGTCTCCATACGTATTCACGATCGTATCGATAGAAGCCTCATATTCCTTATGAATGAAAGGATGGAAGTGTGATACGAAGATAATCGGCGTACCCAGTTTGGTCCAGCCGCCCATCATGTTTCTAGCGATTTCATCATGCAGGCGTACCACATTAAGTCCGTAGCTGAGCATACTACCAATTGAACATATAACTAGATCAAAGGCTTGCTCACACATCGCATTATATAGTTTGTCTGGACCTGGGTCGATCATCTGAGTGACTTGGTCTGTGTATTTTCCAATCTCCTGTCTCATCTTGTCGTGTAGCTCTGTATACCGTTCATGATTGTTCATAATCACCACATGAAGCACCCGGGTCTGTTTCGTGATAGAGAATGGAACAAGACCTTGTCTATCTCTAACGACTGTAATGCTCTGAGCCACAACTTCTCTCGCTGCCTCACGATTACGCATTAAATCCGGTGCCTCGACGCTAGACCCTTTATTATCAAGTAGCCCCATCTGAATTTTGAGAGAAACGATTCGGCACGCACGCTCCTTCAAGGTGCTGATCGACAGCATGCCAGACTCGAGCCTCAGCTCCATCTCCCTATAGAAAAACTCGTCCATTCGAGGGAAGAGTAAGACGTCACAGCCATTCTCAAGAGCTAACGCACATGCGTCAAAATAGTTCATATACCCTACAAGTCCACCCATCTCTACTGCATCCGTCACAATCAACCCCTCAAAGCCAAGCTCACCGCGAAGTAAATCAACAAGTAGCTTCCTGGATAGGGTAGCAGGTGGGTACATGCCTGTAGCTTCATCTATATCGTCGAAAGCAGGCAATGAGATATGACCCGGCATAACGGACATAGCGCCCGAATCAATGAGCTCCTTAAATACCTTGCCAGGCCCGCGTCTCCATTCATCCTTGCTCAGAGGATTAATCGGTGTAGTTAGATGCTGATCATATGTACCGAAGCCATCCCCTGGATAATGCTTGATCGTCGCCATCATGCCATTATCCTGTAGTCCGTGCATATAGGATGAAACCATCTTCACAGCATGCTCTGGCTGCATACCTGCACTTCGCATACTGACAACAGGACTATCCGGGTCATAGGCTAAATCTGCAACAGGGGAGAATGTCCAATTGTATCCGATCTCTCCCGCCTCCTTCGCAGCAATGGCTCCAACCTCATAGGCAAGCTCCTCCGAGTCTGTCTGACCAAGCGCCATCATAGATGGAAACCCTGTTGCTCCAAGCACCATATCACCCGCACCACATTCGAGATCGCTCACGATGAATGGGGGGATTGTGCAATTAGATTTAAAGCGTGCTATGTTGGTTTCCAGCTCTTCTCGATCACTTGGGTGAAAGAACATGGATCCGAATTGATCTGTACGATCTGGACCTATTCTCATAAAGGTTGGACAGCTTACCTGATTCAACAGCTCCCTAAATGTCAGTGATTCCACCAATTCTGCTGCCTTTGGTGATTGTATAATCGTGAATTTCATCCTCATGACGCCTCCTCTACATGTACCTTTTACTTATTTCCTACAAGGTAGGTACAATTGCCTTGTGCTCCCGTAGCAATTGCCTGACTTCCTCAATATCTACATGGCGAACTGATATATCGTGTCGTGCGGCAATGGCCGCAGCCGCACCTGCCGCTTGCCCCATGGCCATACAGCTAGCCTGAACTCGATATGCTGAATGAGCAACCTGGTCTCCGGCAGCGCATCGCCCAGCAACTAGCAAATGCTCACTCCCACGGGGAATTAAAGCCCCGTAAGGGATCGTTGGAACCACACCCTCGGCAAGAGGACGTACGTCGGTTGTATTCGAATCATGCTTATGAATGTCAATTGGATAGTAGCTGTAGCCTATCGCATCCGGCCATAGGTGTCCGCTCAGATAACTGTTAGCATCGATATGCTCCTCTCCGATAATACGCCAAGTTTCACGAATCCCGCATTCATTGGCGAAGAAATCCACATATAGATTTTCGCAACCGGGAATGCTCTTTAATAGTGTATAAATACGCATCAATGCCTTCCGCGCCTCAATTTCCGCATGCGTTTTGGACATTGATGTAGAACCATCAATACCGGTTATATGTAACGAGCTACTCCCCCTGCTTCTAAGCTCCCTGAATAGCGGAGTATCTCCTGGTAGATGATCGGTTTCCTTTATCTCCCCTGCTTGCAAAGCCTTATGATAAAGCTCCCTCAGCTTGTCCTCATCGACCTGATCCAGCTCGTAGCCAGCAAGCTTATAGACCAATGTGCCAGGCTGCAGCGTCTCGCCCTTCTCCCGCGCGTAGCCCATCATCTCAGTCATATTAGCATCACCGGTTGCATCGATCAGCTTACTAAATCCAATTGCCATCAGGCCAGCTTTACCTGCCGTAATAAGTCGACGTTCATCACCCTCAACGAATATGGCCGCGGGTATTTCGTGGTATCTCAATATCACTCCGGCTTCAAGACACATCTCCTCGATTACCGTACTATAGACGAATTTATTGACTCTCACTTGGTGCTCCCAATGTCTCTCCCCTACAGAAATTGAGAAGTCTGGTAAAGCTGCTCCACCCTTGGCTACTGTCCGCTCAATGGCTTCCCAGCCTATTCCGGCAATAACCTGTTTCCCCTGTGCGTGGAACAATCCTGGAAAATCTACCGCAGCAACAACCGTTGTGCCGCCCAAGATACTATTTTTCTCAATAAGTGCTGTTCTCGCTCCTGCTCGGGCTGCTTGAATAGCTGCCGTAGCTCCGGCAGACCCACCGCCTACCACCAACACATCGTATGAATCCGATAACGGTATTTCTCTCATCCACATCTTGTCACGCCCTCTCTAACTAACCGCAGATGTCTGTTTGGTTTGATTTTACTAATTTAAATGCAACTTCAACATGAACTAGTTCTAGAAACAGTTGAAAAAAGATCCTGCGATGGACAAGAAGAGTAGAGAGGTTAAGCAATCATATCACATCTGCTCAACCCCTCTATTTCATAATCCAAGCACATTATCCTGAAGCGAGCTATCCCTCAAGCGTTTGGATTTTTCGAAAGGTACACCGGATGAAGGCTGAACCTTATCCTTCGGCTGTCCATTCCTCGATCAGTACTTTCGCGAAGGTTCTAAGAATAGCCCGCGCCTCCTCCGTCACATGGGTGCTAGAAGCTGGCTTCTCCAGAAGCTTCAGAAAATCATCCATATGCTTGGCAGCTTTTTCTGAATCGCCTTTATTCAAGTGATGCTCCGCTGTTGCAAGCATATTCGTAAGCTGATTAACGAGCGGCCCCGCAAGTGCGCCTGACTGCACATATTCCTCGATCCGTTGTACGAGAGCTTCCAAGCTCACGCTTAGCTCAACACTGAAGCTGATGGAAGCTACTGAAATATGGCCTGCATGATCGGTGACTGCTACCTCCAAAACATGGTCACCTAGCATGCCCGATAGGTCCAGGTCCATGCGTTCTCCGGATTCGTAAGGCCGTCCGTCCAAGCTGAGCGAAGCTTCGCTCACACCGGATAGCGTGTCACTAGCAACCAGTACAAAAGAAATCTCCTGATCATCCTGGAATACTGCGCCGCTAATCACCGTTTCTCCATTGACCGTCACAAACCAGCTCGGTGCGGTTTTATCTATCTTGATCTGCACTAGTTTCGGTTCTTCGATATTACCTGCAAGATCAATCGAACGATATTCGATTGTGTGGATTCCCTCTTCATGAAACACGATCGAATCATTGTAGTCGGACCAAGCAGCTTCGCTGTCTTGAAAGCGATATTGAGTGCTTGCTATTCCGCTGCCTTCATCCTCGGCTACCAAGGTGATAGCAACATCCGATCGATACCATTCGTTGAGCAAGTCACCTTGCAGCTCTGCAGTGGTCACAGGCGCCAGCTCGTCAGACAGCTCCGCAGTCATAAAACTGAATACGTTATCCGCTGGCGTCGTTCCATTGGCATTCCTAGCGGTCACACTCCAATAATACGTAGTGTTACCCCTCAATCCGTTGACTGGATGTACTGTCGCCGTTACCGTCTCTTGGTTGATCGGATTTGCCAGCTCGGGGTTATCAGCAATTATGACGGTGTATTCATCCGCAGCGAAGGGAGCATACGACTTGCCCGCCACGACTTGGGTCCAATCCAGTGTTAAAGTTGACGTATCCATGATCGCTTGATTTGCAGGTGACATTAGGGTGAAGTGCCCTGGTGCTGCCCCATACACGTCGATATGAGCCACGTCAATGTTGTTCAGCGGGACTATACTATTGTTATGAATTTCTATGATATGCGTACCTGCCGTGACCCCCACACTGCCGTGATAGTCTGACCAGCTGTTGTCCGCAGTGAAGAAGCCGTTCGGGAGGTCTTGACCATCGAGCCTCACTTGGAAGGACGGAGCTTCTCCTTCACCATAAGCTCTGATCGCAAAGTTATACTGGCCTGTTTCCGGGAATTGGATGGACCACCAGGCTTTTCCCGTCCGCCAAATCTTGCCCCATCCCTGTGGAGTATCCGTCGTATTGCCGGGAGAATGTGCCGCTGTTCTTCTTTCATTCATATTATCCGCATACTGACCAAGGTAACGTGCAGGTGCCTCTGGTACGGACAGTGCGGGAGTCGTGAAGCTGAAAGACTTCTCTGCTGATGTCGAGCCATTGGCATTCCTCGCCACCACATTCCAATAATAAGTCGTATTGTTCTCCAGATGGTCTACTAAGTGCTTAGTTGCCGTTACCGATTCTTGAACGATCGGATTCATAAGATCGGCGTTATCAGCCACAACTAGCATGTATTCATCTGCAGCGAAAGGGGCATACGACTTGCCCGCCACAGTCTGTGTCCAATCCATCAGAACTTGTGTAGAGCCCACCGTCGCTTGGTTGGTTGGCGACATCAGGGAGAACGAGCCTGGCGCTGCTCCGACAATCTCAATATGCGCCACGCCGATATTGTTAAGCCCGATGGAACTGACATTAGTAATTTGTACACTATGCATGCCTGCAGAAATCATTCCTAGACTTCCTTCGTAGTCCGCCCAGCCGTTGCCTGGGTTGAAGACCGTATTGGGCACATTCTTACCATCAAGCTTCACTTGGAAGGCAGGTGCCTCCCCGTCCCCATAAGCGCGGGTCTTAAAGGCATATTCACCATCCATGGGGAAATTCACAGTCCACTGCGCAGTTGCCGTTCGCCAGATTTTGCCCCATCCATCGGGCGTATCGGTTACGTTTCCAGGCCAATCAGCCGCTGTTTTCCTTTCATTCATGTGTTCGGCATATTGTCCGAGGTAACGAACGGGTGTGTCAGGCATGAGGATTTCCGGCGTCGTGAAGCTTAATGCTGCATCAGCTGGTGTCGCACCGTTCGCGTTGGCAGCGATTACGCTCCAATAATACGTCGTATTGCCTTTCAGATTGTTCACTTGATGTGAGGTGGACGCTACCGTGGTATGGACGATCGGATTGGCCATAGCTTCGTTATCAGCAACTAAGACGGTATACTGATCCGCACCGAACGGCTCAAATGTTCTACCCGCCACGATCTGTGTCCAATCTAGCGTAACCGACGCCGAATCTTGCATCGACTGGTCAGCAGGGGACATCAGGGAGAAATGACCCGGTGCGGCACCTACGATCTCAATATGCGCCACGTCGATATTATTGAGTGCGATTATACTATCATTATAGATCTCGACAGTATGCGTGCCAGCTGCAACTGTGCCCAGACTTCCTTCATAATTAAACCATTGACTACCAGGACTGAAGGACGCTCCCTGGATGTCCACACCATCGAGCTTCACTTGGAAGGTAGGAGACTCCCCTTCCCCATAAGCGTGAATCGTAAACTTATAGTCCCCCGTCTCTGGGAAATGAACAGACCACTGGGCCGTTCCTGTCCGGTAGATCTTCCCCCATCCATCTGGAGTATCGGTTGGGTTTCCAGGCCAATCTTCAGCGCCTTTCCTCTCATTCATTTGACCCGCATATTGACCAAGGTATTTGGCTGGCACTTCCGTAGTTGTCCCCGTTTCCGTCATTTCTATCATCGTGATCGAATGCGCAGGGTACGTTCTGTTGAAGCTTTGCGACACACCCGTTATCGTATTTCCAGATATATTCGGAAGTGTTCCGTTCATAGCAACCTGCACGCCATTGATATTGGCCCCAGTTGAAGAATCTATGGCTGGAGCGTTAAGCACCCAGGTAGAAGCATTCCATTGAGGTGTGAAATTTGAAAGCTCAATCGTCGCATTCATATCTTGTGTTTGATTTTTATTTACGACCATTAAATATAGCTTACCGGACACTTCGGTCCGTTTGCTGGCCCAGATGGTGAGATTTTGATTGTCGCTGGAGCTCGTGGATACCATCTGGTCGCCAAAATGTCTCTTCAAAAGCGGATATACATAGTAAGCAGGACGTACATTCTTATTCATGTCCATCAAGCCGTACGCTTGGTCGCCCTGCAGTAAAAACTGGGTGATATAATCCACTTGATGATAGGCAAGTCGGCCTAGAACATCCCCCATCCATAAGGCTCCGGCCATCGTGTCACCGATTCCTGCTCCTTCTCCTCCCCCTGTCACTTGCCCCATCTCAGTGATGCCGATCAAAGCACCTGGCGCATACTCATCCCGATAACTGACTAAATTGTCCGTGAGTGTCGTATCAGTGAACTTATTAGCCCAGCTTATATACGAATTCGGATAATCCGGACCTTCATAGGTTAAGAGATTATCGATCGTCGGGTAGGAGGACGAATTTGTATTAGTCTGACCGCCCCAAAGCGGATACCAATGGACAGATATCGCATCAACAGGCTTGTTCTGATCGGCCAGTGCGGAGAGAATTGGCTTAGTCCAACCCGTTAATTGTGTAGGCTGCGCATTGGCTGGCCCTACGATCTGAATGGTCGGGTCGACCGCCTTCATCGCATCCATATACTCCTGTATTCTGATTGCCACCCCTTCCGGTGTGATGGCGAATTCACCACTATAAAATTCAGGCTCATTACCGATTTCCCAATATTTAATGTTGTAGTTCATCTCAATATTCGCGTATCTAACCATATCAGCGGCCATTTCTTTATCGTTGATCTTGGCGTTAACCGTGATCATCGGCTCCGCCCCGACCTCTTGAACCAAGCTCATAAAGCTGTTAAAGATATCCGCTGTGATCGTTCTTGTGTAAGGACTTGGTCCGGTATGCCACTCGTAGGAATTGGTGCGGTCCCAGTACACCAAATCTGCTTCGGCACCGGCGGGAAATCGCATCATAGTGATGCCTGCTTCTTTGATTAGATTGACATACCTCTCGGTTCGATTGCTGATGGGATGAAATTCATTCCTTGTCCATAGACCTACATTCGTACCGCGAATGGTATCCTTCATCGGTGCAACTACCGTATTAGCATCAACCGCTAATACGGCATCTGCCGCATAAGCTTTGGACTCGGGCATCATACCGAGAAAGCCCCCTCCATAAACAACACTTACAGCACATAGCCAGACAACAAAAGTTTGGAAAAGCTTACGATTCAACATGAATAACCTCCTCAATAAAAGTAGCTTGCAGCTATTGTATTCCTGTCCCTCCTTTGTCTTCATGTTACTGAAATCATTCGAAATTCAACATGATATAATTGATATTTTGGTTGAAATAATTTAAGTATGTTTTTTAAAAGTTGAACAATTATCAGATTTACTTGAACAAGGCTCTTGGAGCCGCTAGAAACTAACTAATCATTAATTTTCAATTAAATATACATATCGTTCAAGCAACAAGGGGCGTCCAGAGGATATAATGAATAAAAATATCCCAAGGAGGATTTATGATAAAACCGCACTTATCCTTGCCCCTTATTTTGTTATTCATGCTACTGATCTCATGTACCTCTGAAACAAAAGCTCCTATTGAGCAAGAGAAACCCAATTTGATCGAACCAAAGGAGGAGAGTCTGACAGTGATGCCAACCGAATCGCCCATAGGCACACCTATGAAAGAGACTATCGACAAAGCCCATCTCACCATTCATGCGGGAACAGAGGTTTATCCCTTTAAGCCCGAGATGTTAGGATCCAATGTCGGCATATGGACGCAATCGACCTACTTTCCAACATTGGATCCTAGGTTGCTGAACATGGTGAAGGAAGCGGGGATGGGGATGTTGAGATACCCCGCGGGACATGAAGCTGATCTCACCGGTTTTGATCGAACCAACTCTAGTGAATGGCATCGTGGCACAGCTCCCTACACAAGGAGGATGAGGGCGGATCATCTGGACGCGTTTATTCAACTATGTAAGGAATCTGGTGCGGAGCCACTTATCATCGTCAATGCCAAAATAGATAATCCCGAAATGGCCGCAGATCTTGTCAAATACTTAAACATAGAGCATGACTACAATGTCAACTACTTTGAAATAGGGAATGAACCGCAATATTGGGGAAATTCCAATGGACTTGACTATGCCGATCGGTTAGTTCGATATGCAAAAGCTATGAAGGCAGTTGATTCAAGCATCACGATACTAAACGCAGGTCCAGCACAGCCGGTATCCATAAAAGATTGGCTAACGCCAGTATTGCAGCACGCCGGAGATCAAGTGGATGTTGTTAATCTACACTGGTATCCGCTATATGATGGTGTAAAGGATCCAAATCATGCACAGTACCCAGCCATCGACAACTTATTAACCTTCGACTACGGGGCGAATGCCAGCATCTGGGATCAGATTGGTTCTATCAAATTCGCAGACCGTTTCGTAAAAACAAATACAGATAGCTTAATTCATCTTAGAGATCAATATGCACAAGATGCCTTAATTGGATTAACGGAGGTCTCGCCCGTAGCTGGTGGAAATTCAGAGTCTGGTGTGTCCGATACGATGGCCAATGCATTATGGTTCGGAGACATCCTTGGTCGAATGGCCTACAATGGGGTTGATCTACTCACCCAATTTTTACTGCTATCAGAACCGCAAAAGTATGCGATGGCTGACAACCGCTTCACCCTTCGTCCCATCTGGTATACTTACGTGATGTACAGCCGCTATTTTGGTGACCAATTGCTGCAGTCGGTATCTAGTGACGACCAAAACTTAACGATTTGGGCAAGCACAAGAGAAGGCGAGGACAAGCTGTATGTGATGGTCATCAACAAGAACACGGAAGAGGCCATACCAGCTACCCTCGAATTCAACGATTTCACTCCTGCTTCGAGTGCACTAAGATGGGACATGACAAGCTCATCGGTAGGCGGGAAAACGGCCAGCATTAATGGCGTAACCGCTGATTCACAATTACAGCTGCCAGATATAGAAGGTATAGAAGTAGATCAGGTTAGTACATTGTTTAATTATACGTTTCCACCATATTCCATCACGAGCTTCGAGTTCAGCAAGCAATAAATAGAAAAGAGCAGTCCTCCAAGTCTTCGATGACTTGGGGACTGCTCTTTCATCCGGTAGGAATCTCACTTTAACGGGGAGATCATGAGCTGCTCGTTACCGAATCCAATACTAATACCCAATCATTTCCACGGCCACTTGATGGCGGCTGGAATGAGTGCGTACCCATATTAAGGAATATTCCCACATCAATATATTGACCACTATGTGGGGCATACCAAGAGGCTTTCACCTTTACCCCGACAATACTCCCCATAACGACATTTACCGGAACACCATTCGGAATATAGATCATTGCATAACTCGTCCCCCTAGTAGCAACCATATAGTTAGCGCCTGGGCGGTTGTTCGCAATGATGCTCTGATCCGGCACTCTATCTGTGAACGGACGAGATTCCATTAAGTTGCGCACATATTGCATTTGGACGGCACCCGGACGTGACAACGCATCGCGCCAATGCATGATGTAATTGTCATTGGGTTCCTTCGACATAGACCAGATACAATGATGCCCATAAGTGTGTCCAAAAGCACCTGAGAAAACCGCATAATATGCAGCCATACGAACATCTGCTTCGTCAAAATATCCGTTCTCTGGTTTAAAACTAACTGGGATATCCTCGTAACAAGGCTCAGCATCCAATACCGGTTTAATTGGTTGCAGATTGTAATCCTCATTAAGCTTCGTATAATTTAAGATTTGCTGCTGACCGTGTCCAGATTGTATCATATTGAAATCAAGCCAAGCCTCATTGTGAAGATGATAAGATGATGACTGCCACCCTTGTGGATGGAACGTCATCAAGTGACGCCCACCATCTCCTAACTTCAATCCTGCTGCCATGGTTCGAATAATGGCAAAGTGTTCATAAGTGCTTAATGGACGGTCACCACCTAACACCCAAATGATATTAGACTGGTTCTTATACCTGCTACCTAACCATTGCCCATATGCTAGCGCATTGCTCTCGTTAAATATAACCGGGCCTGTTCCATGCTTCAGATTGAACTTGTCACCCCATGTTGGTAACAAGGCAATATAAATGCCCAACGACTCCGCACGTTCGATCACATAATCAACATGATCCCAATAATGATTCGTGCCGTCTGTATCCGGTAGCTGTGGATCATATTCACCTTCGGTGTTCATCTTAAGTGGCTTTCTTCCATATGCGTTATCTACAGCTAATCCATCCAATTCCGCTAATGCAACCGCTTGGATAACATTATATTTAAGATTCGCTCGCTGACATAAATACTCATCTACTTCTTCTCGATTTAGCTTGTGAAAGAGCTCCCACGCTGTGTCTCCAAGCCAGAAGAAAGGTTTCCCATCCTCATAGGTCAAAAACCGTTTATTCTGACTTATGTTAAGCCCTTGTAAAGTCAATGTTGCTCACCTCATTATAGAAGTTGGTATGATTGTACCGCTTGTGACATATTCGAATATCCTTAACCAACTAAGCCCGAACGCTCCACACTTTCTACGAAATAACGTTGGAAGAACAAGTAAATAATGATAAGCGGCAGAATAGCCAAAAGCACACCTGTATCGGAAAGCATGGAAGCATAGAATGGGTCGGCCGTTTCCCCATATAAGAGTACTTTAATATTATTCGGAAGCTGTGCAAGCTTGGTTGACATTATTTCCGAGCTTGTTAAGTAGATGCTGGAGAAAAAGCTATCGTTCCACTGCCATACAAAGGAGAACAACAACACCGTAACTACTGCCGGTATGGAATTAGGAAGCATAATTAAACGGAACGTTTGGAACACAGATGCACCATCAACAAAGGAAGCTTCCTCCATCTCTTTTGGTAATCCACGAAAAAACTGCCGAAATATATAAATATACAATCCGGATTTAAGCGAATTGGCCGTGCCCGCTGTTAATAGAAAGGGCCAGTATGTGTTTAACAGCTGGATACCCTCTTCCCCCGTGAACAAATGATACAGACCAAGGATATCAAAATGTTTAAAATTCAAATATAAAGGCAAAATGATTGTTTGGGGTGGAACTAGGATCGTCAATATAACAGCCCCGAACAATATGTTACTACCCCTGAACCGTAATTTTGCAAATGCATACCCGGCCAACGCGCATGAGCACAGTTGTAACAATGTTGTCGTGCTGACTAACATAAACGTATTTAACAATGTTCCGGAATATTCCATTATCTCCATAGACATTTTACATTGGATAACTTCAAGGTGTCTATGGAGATTATGGAATATTCCGGA
>DFZX01000101.1 GCA_002383695.1 Caryophanales bacterium UBA4045 | reverse complement strand
TTACTATTTTTTTACTGGTTACACATCCAGAACCATTTTATATGGTTGATATATGACCTATAAAATGGTTCTGGATGTGTAACCAGTAAAAAAATAGTAAAGATGTCTCATTTTCTACTCTACAGCCCATTTCCTGCTCCCAAGTCACGCTCTAAGGTTGATTTTCTACTCTACAGCCCATTTCCTGCTCCAACTTCACTCTCAGCGTACTGTTACCGATATCTATTACCTAACTGCTCGATACACTCGCTTGTTCGAAGGTCGCCATCTCTTGCATAATGAGCACTGCGGCGTCTATGAGATGTAAGCATAATACTGCCCCAGTACCTTCTCCGAGTCGCATCTTCATATCGATCATCGGTGTGAGATGAAGCTGTTCAAGCAATAGACGATGTCCCGACTCTTGTGATACATGGGAAGGAATCATATAAGCAATGGATTGTGGAGCCAATCGGGTTGCGATCAGTGCAGCAACGGAAGCAATGAAGCCGTCAATAACTACCGGACAACGAAGAGCGGCACATCCCAGAATCACTCCCGTAAGTCCAGCTATCTCAAGTCCACCAAGCTTACTGAGTACATCTAATGGATCATTAACATCAGGGTTGTTCATAGCAATGGCACGTTTAATGGTGTCCTTCTTCTTCAACAAACCCGTATCATCAACGCCCGTTCCGCGTCCAACAGCCTGCTCGATATCCACGCCAGTCAGCACCGATAGCATCGCTGCACTTGCCGTAGTATTGCCAATTCCCATCTCACCGGTTGCGAATAATCGATAGCCTTTGCCCACAAGCTCCTCTACCATCTCAATCCCATGCGAAATTGCCAATATGGCTTCATCTCGACTCATTGCAGCACCACAAGCCATATTAGCGGTTCCCCTGCGAACCTTCCGACTATACAAATCGGGATGCTCCAAATCAGCATTAACACCGATATCCACGCAGATGACATCAGCTCCTGCCTGGCGTGCCAACACATTAATTGCGGCTCCTCCATGCAGAAAATTCATGACCATCTGTGGAGTAACCTCTTGAGGGAATGCACTTACTCCCTCCTCACATACTCCGTGATCACCAGCCATAATAATAATTGCTTTGCGCATAATTTCGAGTGGGAGCTCCTCTGTAATTCCAGCGAGCTGGATTGCCAGCTCCTCTAGTCGACCTAAGCTTCCTAGCGGCTTCGTCAACGTATTTAGATAATCAGAGGCTTTCTGCCCAGCTTCTTCATTCAGTAGCTCAATCCTTGAAATTGTCTGTTCTAACTTATTCAATGGAAGATCCCCCTTGCTGAAGTATGACCTGTGGTAACGCATGTACTGGATGATCAATAATGATCGGTCTTGTACCGTACACCTTTTGAATAAGACCAGTCTGTAGAATGTCCGACGGCGTACCTATTTGTAAAACTTCTCCCTGATGTAGCAGTAACATTCGATCACAGTAGATTGACGCTAGGTTCAGTTCATGTAGCACAGCAACAACCGTTATTCCCGCCTCAAGCTGCCATGCCTTGATGTGATCCATCATCTGAATTTGATACCCAATATCTAGATAGGTTGTGGGCTCATCCAATAAGAGTAGCTCAGGCTGCTGTGCCATTACTTTACCCAGTGCTACCCGTTGCCGCTCTCCCCCACTCAGATGTAACAAGGATCGATCCTGCAATTCTACGAGTCCAAGCTGATCTATGATGGAATCCACGAGCTTACCATGGTCAGCTTTCTCCTCACCCAACCAATTCTGATAAGGAAACCTTCCCATCTCCACGACCTCTCTCACCGTAAAATTCACAGGAGGAAGTGCTTCTTGCTGCAGCACAGCTAGCTTGCGGGACAATTGCTTTCGCGAGTATGTATCCAACGATTTTCCATCAAACTGTATGTGACCTGAATCGCATTTCTCTACACCAGATAGCAGCTTTAACAGCGTCGACTTCCCACTACCATTAGGACCGAGAACTCCGAAGAACTCACCTTTTTCCACTGACAAAATAAGATTGTTCAAAATCGTATCTTCTCCGTAGGATTTTTTGAGGTTGTTTACATGTATCATGTTGTTATGCCCTCATCATTCTTTTGTTCTTTCTTAGTAGATAAGCAAAGAAGGGTGCACCCAAGAAAGCGGTTATTACACCTAACGGAATATCTGTTGGACTGAGTAATGTTCGTGCGAGTGTATCTGCCCAGAGCACATAAATTCCTCCGAAGATAACGGTTGTAGGTAACAGAATCCGATAGTCGGGTCCTACCATCAGTCGAACTAAATGTGGAACAACAAGTCCTACGAATCCGATAGTTCCGGCTATGGATACAGCTGCAGCGGTGATTAATGTAGAGACAATCAACACAATCAAGCGAGTCCTCGCCACATGGACACCTAGATGCTCAGCTTGGCGCTCACCTAGTGCGAATAAATTCAAAGTCCTTCCATATGACAGGAGTACGACAATGCCAACTGCCAAGTAAGGAAGAAGCACCATCGCGAAGGTCCAGCCCCTCATACTCAAGCTTCCCATCAGCCAGAATACAATTTCATTCACGGCTTGATCGGACAGTGAAACCATGAACGATACCATCGAACCTAAGAACGCTTGTACAACTACACCGGATAGAATCAGTGTCTCCAGTTGGAATTTACCATGAATTCTAGCCAAACGAAGTACAATGAATAAACTCAATAGGCCTGTGAAGAAGGCTACAATCGGTATCGTCCATATACCAAGCCAGACAATCTGGATACTAAAAAGAATCAAGAATGCTGCACCAACTGCCGCACCTGAAGCAACACCTAACGTATATGGATCAGCCAGCGGATTTCGCAGAACACCCTGGAATCCTGCTCCAGCAAGAGATAAGCATGCACCCACAAGGATAGCCAAGATAACACGTGGTAGACGAACCATCCATATAATCTGCTCTGAGGACTCCGGCCAATCTACAGTAACCCAGTGACCAACAAAAGGAAGCTGATGCCACAATATACCCCATACATCTGATAGGGGCAGCTGTGCTGCTCCCATAGATACACTTACAACAACGGAAAGAAGGAGGAGTAAGATTCCCACTCCTCCCCACATGACAACTCTCCGACTCATTCCTTCAGCAATCCCGGATAGATACCATTGAAGATATCAATCAATCCCTGTGTAGTCCTTGGACCTGCACGTGATAATATATCTTTATCTAAACCAACCATCCGGTTGTCTACGATCGCAGTGATCTTATCCCAACCACTACGGCTTGGAATAAGATCTTCCATACGTTTACCACTATCAGTATCCGTAATATTCAATGGGTAGAATATCACTTCAGGGTTATCTGCGATAATCTTCTCTTCATTAATTGCATTCCAGCCTTCAAGATCGGATGCAATATTAATACCACCAGCCATAGTGATAAGCTCATCCATAAACTCACCCTTGCCTACTGTCCATCCTGGAGAGAACTCAATGTATACCTTCTTCTGATCCTCAGGTGCAATCGCGGCTGCCGCCTCAGTAACCTTGCGAATATCCTCTCTCATCTTGGCAACAACCGCTTCTGCCTCAAGCTGCTTATCGTTGATTACTCCGAACAACAGAATATTCTCTAGAATATCTTCTACGTTCTCTGGGTCCGTCTTGAATAGGTTCACATTAAGAGAACGGAACTCCTCCACTACTGGAGCCTTCATCGATATCCCTGCGATAACTAGATCTGCATTAGAGGCAATAATTACTTCTACATTCGGGTTTGTGACTCCGCCCACCTTCGGCTTCTCTAATACCTCCGCTGGGTAATTGTCATAGTCAGACACACCCACAACCTTATCCCCTAGACCTAATGAATATAAAATTTCGGTTTCAGACACAGAAGTCGAAACTATACGTTGAGGTGCTTCACTGAAGGTAAATTCTTCGCCTGTTGCATCCTTTACTTTAAGTGGATAAACCGTAGCTTTCGCTTCGGTTGCCGGCTCTTTCTCGTTGTTCGTTTTTTCTGCTTGATCATTCGTTTTGTTGCCAGCTGCGTTCTCAACTACATTCGTGCTGACATTGTTTGCTGAATCCTCGTTCTCCTTCGCTGTGTTACATCCGATCAAACCTACTAACATCAATACCATAACTACTAATAATCCAAATTGCCTCATGCGTAATCTTCCCTTCGAAGTGGTTTTTGGAGAAGGGCTTGCACCATTATTTTTACCGACAAAGCCAAACAACGAGAAAACCCCTTGATTCCATATAGGAAACAAGGGGTTAGCAGATCAGGGGGCCACATATATAAACATGCTAGATGTTATAAATATCCCGATTCAGCCAGTCCTTTTTCCACGAAGGATGTTCATTGGCAAGGCCGAATAGGCAGGTTTCCTGACTTACGGGTTTGGGTCGGCAAGCATATAACTTCCACTAGATTCCTAGCAAAGACCCATAAACCGTGGGTGCATTGCTAACAATTGTGGAAAGTAATATGGTTGCCGATCCTATATGACTTCCTCACCTTCCCATCCCTTACGGAACAGTGGTCATACGAGGTTGTCCCCGATATACAGTGGCGGGACCGCGCCGGATTTGAACCGGCTTCCCTTTTAACCTTATCCACAGCATAAGCTGTATCGAAGGCACCTACTGGCTGTAAAAATTTAATTGGTTAAGCATATCTCTCACTCTAGCATTATAGCTGAACGGAAGAAAGAATAGAAGTATCTACTAAAAAACAATGGTTTGGGAGGCCCGTTAGTCGAATGAAGATCACTCTCTATAGCCGAGTGAAAGAGTAGTTGGGGTGCAAATAGAGTACCGAAGAGCCTTTACAGCCGATAGAAAGAGTAACTTGTAGCAGATAGAGTACCGAAGAGCCTTTACAGCCGATGGAAAGAGTAACTTGTAGCAAATAGAGTACCGAAGAGCCTCTA
>DFZX01000103.1 GCA_002383695.1 Caryophanales bacterium UBA4045 | reverse complement strand
AATGGGCTGTAGAGTAGAAAATCGTCCTTAGAGAAGGACATTGAAGCGAAGAGTGTAAAAAAGTGGAAGGAGAGATTGTTGATGGTTATTCTAGTTACTGGTGGAGCGAGAAGCGGCAAGAGTAGCTTTGCTGAGCAATATGCAGCTCATCTCGGATCGAGTGGCATTTATATTGCTACAGCCCAAGCGCTGGATGAGGAAATGTGTGTAAGAGCGGACAGACATCGTGAGCGAAGAGAGTTATCCGGATTTAACTGGGAAACCATCGAGGAGTCTTATGATCTGTGTGGTGTTCTGAGTAAGAAGAGTGACCAAAGTGACCAGAGTATGCAAAGCCAACAGGCTCTCCCCGTTATCCTCGTCGATTGTTTAACGCTATGGTTGTCGAATTGGCTACTCCATTATGAGCATGGGGATGACCCTGAGGGCTGTGTTAGGGGTGAGGTAGACCGATTGATAGCCGCCTTGTCTGCAGCCCAGTGCCATATTATTCTAGTTACAAACGAGGTTGGTGACAGCGTAGTTCCCGAGTATCCACTTGGCAGAATGTTCCGAGACCTTGCTGGTACGATGAATCAACGAATAGCGAGTATCAGTCAGCAGGTGTTCTTAGTAACAGCAGGGATACCGATAGAGCTGAAGAGCAAGCAATTCCACTTTACTAGCGATAGGAATGGGTGAATGTAGTGATCTTCTATTCGTTGCCAGAGATCATGCTAATGCTTCTTGCAGCAATAATCATAGATTGGCTACTCGGTGATCCGCGCTGGCTCCCACATCCAGTTATTATTATTGGCAGGTGGATTAGCTATTGGGAGAAGCAACTACTGGATAGCGCCTTACAGATGAAGCATCAAATTCAGCATGGTGGTCAGCATAGTCGACAGAATCACACTCAGCATAGTCATAGTCGACAGCATCAACGTCGCAATGGTATAGCTTTGATGCTCATGATCACGCTATCAAGCTTCTCCATCACATGGGGCTTAATTGCTATAGCTGATGCGATTCACCCCTGGTTAGGCTACGCTCTGAATACTTGGTTGATCTCCACGACTATAGCGATCAAAGGACTTAAAGCTGCAGCCATTCAAGTATATGAACCCCTTCGTAACGGACTTATCGCCGAAGCTCGCAAATATACCGCATATATCGTCGGTCGTGATACGGATGAGCTAGATGAGCAGGAGCTAGCAAGAGCAACCATTGAGACAGTCGCAGAGAATACAGTCGATGCAGTTGTTTCGCCACTGTTCTTCGCCCTACTCGGCGCTGCCCCCCTAGCCATGCTATACAGAGCGACGAACACGCTGGATTCAATGGTTGGTTATCGCAATGAGCGATATTTGCATTTTGGCTGGGCATCAGCTCGGATGGACGATGTGTTGAACTGGATTCCGGCTCGGTTGACAGGACTCCTGCTCATTCTTGTATCCACCGTGTATCGCCCTACCTCAGCGAGTGGTGCCTGGAAAGCGATGATCACCTTCGCCCATAAGCATCCTAGCCCGAATAGTGGTATTCCGGAAGCCGCTGTTGCAGGAAGCTTGGGCATTGAGCTAGGAGGCACGAATTATTATGGTGGCATTGTTAGCGAGCGGGCACGACTCGGATGGCCTCATCGGAAGATTAGGCAAGAGGACATTATACATACAGTTCGGTTATTATACGGGGTCAGTTATTTTATCGTGGGAGGGCTGTTATGCGGCATCGTTGGATGGTTATTATAGGCTGGCTGCAGGCATGTATCGCCGCATTTCAATTTCTAACTCGCATCCCTGTACCTGTTTCGCTTCCCTATGCAGATCGGTTGTATCGGAATAGTGTTATTTTTTACCCGTGGGTTGGGCTTGTAATCGGTATTGTAATCGTTGGCGCTGCTAGCCTGCTAAATTTCTTCCTACCCACATCGATTAGCGGCATTGTGCTTGTGATTGTGTGGACCTTTCTATCTGGCGGACTGCACTTGGATGGATTAATGGACACGGCGGATGGGATCATGAGTCATCGTTCACGTGAGCGGATGCTGGAGATTATGAAGGACAGTCGTGTGGGTGCGATGGGGGTAATGGTGTGTGTATTCTATCTATTATTCAAAATATCCCTACTCATCTCCCTCCTAAATATGAGCGATGAACGCGGAATGATTGTCCTGCTGCTCATTCCCATCTGGAGTCGAACCTTCATGGTCGTTGCGATTTCTGGATGGCCTTATGCAAGGCGGGAATCGGGCATGGGGTCATTGTTCAACGCAGTAGGCAAGAAGCAGGCTGTGATCACATCGATCAACGCGATTGTTCTATCATCATTATGTTTACTCATTTCCAGTGGGGGCGACTGGATTGTGTCCAGCTTGGTGGTCTTAGCGATGCTTCTCGTTACCTATGGTATTGGAGTGATAGCGGCTGCTTATGTCCATCGAAAGCTAGGTGGACTTACCGGTGATGTATATGGTGCATTGAATGAGCTGCTCGAGCTGAGCTTACTATTGGCACTCGTTGGATATATCTACAATTGGGGTTAGATGGGGAGGTTAGTTCAATGACACTGGAACGATATGGTCATGGTGGAGATTTGCGCTCAGCTACAGAAGCTTATGGACAGCCCGCAGTGGATTGGCTTGATTATAGCTCGAATATGAATCCGTGGGGACCTCCGGATGTAGTAGCTCATATCATGAGGGAGCATTGGCGAGAAATAACACGATATCCCGATCCGGCGGTGCGGGGTTTGCGTAGTAAGCTGTCTGAAGCTTACCAGATTCCTATGGATAGTATCATCGTGGGTAACGGAGCAGCGGAGCTGATAGATCTAGTGATTCGAGTGCTCTGCCCAGAAGAGACAGTGCTTGCTCGTCCCTCATTCTCTGAATATGAAGAAGCTGTGCACAAGACTGGTGGGCGGATTAGTGATCTCCTCCTGCGCGCGGATCAGCAATTCGAGCTGAAGATAGACAGTGGTATTATAGCTTCCCGTAACGTGTTCCTTGGGCATCCGAACAACCCAACAGGTCGGTTGATTCCTATGCCTGTACTTAATGAGCTGCGAGATTCCGGAATGGGATTAATTCTAGATGAAGCGTTCATGGACTTTCTCCCAGATGAGAAGGATCACTCCTATATTCGCCATGCATCGGAATCAGAGCATATCGTAGTCATCCGCTCGATGACGAAGTTCTATGCGATTCCTGGCATTCGTCTTGGCTTTCTGGTTGCGCATCCTCAATTGATTCGGAGGATGAAGGTGATACAGACACAATGGAGTGTTAATTATCTTGCCCAACTAATCGGAGAAGCCGTGCTGGATGAACATGATTATGCGACGACAACTAGAGCGTGGTTGGTTGAAGAACGCGCATGGTTAACTGGGCAATTGCAAGTGCTAGGTCTTATTGTTTACCCAAGTGATGTGAACTTTCTATTGATCTCCATGCCGAAGCATATTGGGATGAACGTACAGCAGCTACAGAGAGCGATGGCAGAACGAGGCATCCTAATTCGAGACGCTTCATTATTCCAAGGGTTGGATACGTCTTACTTCCGAATTGCTATTCGATTTCGTCATGACAATGAGCGCCTTCTGAAGGCATTGAAGGAGTGTGTATCATGACGGCAGTTACGATTATGATTCAGGGTACGGCATCAGACGTAGGTAAGAGCCTACTCACCGCTGCTTTATGTCGTATCCTCAAGCAGGATGGCCGGCAGGTTGCGCCCTTCAAATCACAGAATATGTCACTAAATTCTTATGTTACACGGGACGGCAAGGAAATCGGCCGTGCTCAGGGCATGCAAGCCGATGCATGTGGGGTCGTGGCTACTACCGATATGAATCCTATCTTGTTGAAACCGAAGAAGGACATGGTCGCTCAAGTCATTGTTCATGGCAAGCCTTTCGGTGATCTGGGTGCGCGGGAATATCGGGAGCAATATCTTCCTCATGCTGAGCTAGTTGTGAAGGAAGCTTTAGCGAGACTAAGAGAGACTTACGATGTCATCGTGATCGAGGGAGCGGGTAGCCCTGCAGAGATCAATCTAAAGGATCGGGATATCGTCAATATGCGATTGGCAGCTTGGGCAGACGCACCTGTTATTCTGGTCGCCGACATTGATCGAGGTGGTGTATTCGCCGCCATCGTCGGAACGATGGAAATTCTTGAACCCAATGAGCGTGATCGTGTTAAGGGGATTATCATTAATAAATTCCGTGGAGACGTATCTTTATTAACTCCGGGATTAGATTGGCTTGAAACACGGATTGGTAAACCCGTATTAGGTGTCATTCCTTATCTAGATGATCTATCCATAGAAGACGAGGACTCTGCTTCGCTCGACAACAGGTTTTCTGAGAAGAGCACTTCAGATGTACAGCTGGATATCGTTGTGATTCGGTTACCGCGCATTTCGAATTTCACTGATTTTGATCCATTGTTGGTCGAGTCTGATGTTAGTGTCCGTTATATTAGCTCGACCAAGGAATGGGGTAATCCTGATATTATCATCATTCCGGGTAGCAAGAATACGGTGGAGGATTTACTCTTCCTAAGGAAAGCCGGATTCGAGCAGATGCTGCTTGATTACGTTGCAGGTGGTGGAAGGTTAACTGGTATATGTGCTGGATATCAGATGATGGGACGTATGTTGCTTGATCCGCAAGGAGTCGAATCTGATATTGCTGAGTTGCCAGGACTGGACATATTTCCAATGCAAACTACTTTTGCTCCAGAGAAGAGAACCGAACAAGTAACCGGTCAAGTGGTGGCAGGATTCGCCGAGAATGGGATGATGGTCGAAGGTTACGAGATTCATGTGGGACGGACTATTTTTCTAGAAAATGTTATTCATCCCTTCCGCATTCGCCTTACTCAACTAGCTGACAAGCCAGAAACGTATCACTCCGATGGTGTGATGAGTAGCGATGGGCTGGTGTGGGGCACCTATATTCATGGGGTGTTACATAATGATCAGCTGCGCCAAGCTTGGTTGAATGAGGTGCGCCGGGAGAAAGGCATGCCGATACCTGAAGCTGGGATTTTCTACGATTCGCTAAGGGAGCATTCCTTCGACCGATTGGCAGACCACGTTAGACAGTATGTGAATATGGAATTCATGTATCAAATCATAGATGGACAACAATAGAGAGGTGGATAATGAGGATGACGACACAACCGAGTAAGGAACGGGGCTTGACGCTAGTATATACAGGCCATGGTAAGGGAAAAACTACCGCAGCCCTTGGATTAGCAGTTCGTGCCGTAGGTCGAGGCTTCAATGTACTAGTTATTCAATTTATTAAATCGCCACAGCGCACTTACGGTGAGAAGATTGTATTCGATAAGCTAGGCATTGAGATCTATCAGCTGGGTATTGGCTTTACGTGGTTGAAGACACCGGAGGAGCATCGCGTGGCGCTAGCATCAGCTTGGGCTTATGCGAAGGAGCGAATTATGGAGGGTAAGCATCAGCTGGTTATTCTCGATGAGATTAACAATGCACTGGCGATAAGCAAGTTTCCTGTTGATGATGTTCTACCTCTGGGAGAAGTGCTCGATATGATTCGCAATCGTCCCCAAGGTATGCATCTAGTGCTTACAGGACGGGATGCTCAACCAGAGATCATAGAGATTGCCGATCTAGTAACAGAGATGAATCCAGTCAAGCACTATTATGAGGATGGTATCCCAGCAGTAATGGGTATCGAGATGTGAGATGGATATGGGTCAGGCATGGAGAGACAGAGGCGAATGTAAAAGGCTGCTACTTAGGTCATATCGATTCTCCATTGACGAAACGAGGATATGAGCAGGCTGAGATTGTGGCTGAGCGTATAGCGGAGATTTTTGAAAAGCGTATTCCAGAAGATGTAAGTATAAATGATGCGAAAAGTTTCTCAAGCTTAGGTGAAGTGAGATTGTACACGAGTGATCTCGGTAGATGTACTGAGACAGCAAGTATTATCGGAAAAAGGTTAGCGGTAGAGGCTACTCCGGATTCTCGTCTTCGAGAATTAGATTTTGGGCAATGGGAAGGGCGGACCTATGATGAGGTCATGTGCATGGATCAAGAGTTGATGCGACGCTGGTACGATGACCCCTTCACTCTTGCGCCCCCAGATGGTGAAACCTTAAACCAATTAGGTCACCGTGTGGATGAATGGTTTGTGGAGAAGATGGATGTACCACTGACTAATAGGACGACTGGTGCCACGACAGATACTACATATGACGCTGAGACTAATACTTCGTCTGGTACTTCAACAGATAATGAGACTAAAGAGACAACAGAAGAGACAACAGAAGAGACAACAGAAGAGACAACAGAAGAGACAACAGAAGAGACAACAGAAGAGACAATTATAGTTGTCACTCATGGTGGGCCGATTCGCTGGTTTCAGAGCAGGTGGTTACTCCAAGATAGAGCGGCCTACTGGAAGGTCGCAGGAGTGCCGCCGGGTGAAAAGGTGATTGTAGATTACGAGATTGGTCGAATCAGGGAAACACTAATAAAGGCTAACAGAATCTAAACTAAGAATAACACTGAAATAGCAATTGATTTCAGTGTTTTATTATGGGTCGTGCGCCTAAGGAACTTGGAACAAGAAAAGTAGCTAGAACAGAGGGAGATCGTCGATAAAATCGACTAACGGGACCTGAAATTGACTGCAGCAGAGTGAGATCGTCGATAAAATCGACTAACGGGGCCTGAAAGTGACTGCAGCAGAGGGAGATCGTC
>DFZX01000086.1 GCA_002383695.1 Caryophanales bacterium UBA4045 | reverse complement strand
ACCGATCATACATGTAACTGCATAAATTTTCTGATCCTCCAATTAATCGACACTCTCAAAATCGACCTTAGAGCGTGACTTGTGAGCAGGAGATGAACTGTAGAGTACAAATCAACCCTTAAAATCATCGAGTCTCGAGCACTTCCTTCTTCCACTGTGCCATGCCTGTTAATCTTGCTGACGTAGAAAAATAGAAAATTAAGTATGAAAAGCTTGACTGTTGACCGTCGTTCAAATACTATGTGTATATAGTTGAACGAAAGTCAATAGATAGATAGATAAATTCACTAGGAGTGTGGAGCGTATGAAAGGTATTATTAATTTTTCGTTGAACAACAAGTTTGCAGTCTGGTTATTGACGATTATGGTTGTCGTCGCTGGATTGTATGCAGGTCTAGGCATGAAGCAGGAAACGATACCTGATATTGAAATTCCTATTCTGACCGTCTTCAGTGTATACCCAGGAGCATCCTCTGAGGAGGTTGCGAATTCCGTAACGATTCCACTTGAACAAAGAATTAGAAACTTGAATGGTGTAGAGGTTGTTAATTCAACATCATCGGAGAATGTATCCTCTATTATTGTAGAATACGATTATAGCGTAGATATGAAAGAAGCTGAGACTGAGCTACGTACTGCACTCAGTGGATTTGTAAGACCACAAGGTGTGCAGGAAGCCAATATCTCAGCGATAAGTATTAATGCCTTTCCTGTTATGTCGCTAAGTATATCCGGAGAAGGTCAATCGCTAGAAGAGATGACCAAGCTAGTTGAGACCGAAATTAAGCATAATCTCGAGGGCATTGACGGAGTGGGCATTGTTGCCATTGCAGGTCAACAGCTTAAGGAGGTAGTTCTTACCTTCGATCAAGCGAAGATGGCTTCACTAGGAGTAAGTGAGGATCTGGTTAGAGGCATCATACAGGGGTCAGCACTTGAAGTGCCACTTGGACTGTTTGAGCTGGATCAATCCGAGAAATCGATTATCGTCGATGGGGACATTACTTCTATTCAGGATTTAGAGAATATCTTCATTCCTATGATGCCAACGAGTGATGTGCCGAATCCAGGCGCACTCCAATTGAAGGATATTGCAGATATTCAGCTCGTCGAGCGAGCAGAGTCCATCTCCCGTACGAATGGTATAGAATCGATTGGTATTAACATCACGAAAGCGGCTGATGCGAATACGGTGGAGGTCGTCAATGCGGTTAAGAGCCAAATTGATCAGATCAAAAAGGATTATACAGGCGTAGAAATATTGGTATTGTTAGATCAAGGCGCTCCGATTGAAGAATCAGTGAGCACGATGCTGAATAAAGCAATGTTCGGTGCAGTATTTGCTTTAATTATTATTTTGCTATTCTTAAGAAATATTCGTACGACAATCATATCCATCATATCTATTCCTTTATCTCTTATTATGACTTTACTTGTTCTCAAACAAATGGACATTACCCTGAACATTATGACTTTGGGTGCAATGACCGTTGCAATAGGTCGAGTTGTTGATGATTCCATTGTAGTTATCGAGAATAACTATCGGCGAATGCAGATGAAGTCCGAAAAATTAAAAGGTAAAGCTTTAATACTTGATGCTACACGTGAAATGTTCAAGCCTATTCTGTCATCTACATTGGTTACCATTGCTGTATTTGTACCACTCGGCACAGTGAATGGACCCATTGGAGAAATTTTCATGCCATTTGCCTTAACGATGGTATTCGCACTATTGGCTTCCTTGCTAGTTGCGATAACGATCGTACCTATGATGACCCATCTTTTATTTAAGAATGGCGTAAAAACGAAAGGAACACACGAAGAAAAGCCAGGGGCACTGGGAATCAAGTATCAACAGCTCCTAAAGTGGACGCTAAATCATAAATTCATCACTTCATCCATTGCCGTAATCGTCCTTGTGGCGAGTCTGTTCTTAGTTCCTGTTGTTGGAACGAGCTTTATCCCTGAAGAGGAGCAGAAGTATGCAATGATCACCTACAGCCCAGGTCCAGGAGAGCTACTGTCAGATGTAGAGCAGACTGCCTTACAGTCAGAGACGCTAATTCTCGCTCGTAATGGGGTTACCGATTTGCAGTATTCTGTAGGTGGGGCTAATCCTATGAGTCCAGGACCTTCCAAATCGGCCTTGTTCTATGTGCTGTATGAGAGTGATATAGAGGATTTTGAATCAGAAAAAGAGAGCTTAATCCAAGCGCTAGTCGAAGATTCCGCCGCCCCGGGTGAGTGGGGAACGTTGGATTTCTCTGGTGGATTGGGAGGCAATACACTTAGCCTTATCGTCTATGGCAACACGATGGAAGAAATTAAACCTATTGTTGAGCAAGTCGTAGCGCTGGTTCAAGCCGATAAATCCTTTGAGAAAGTAGAAACAAGTATTTCAAAAACCTATGAGCAATATAAGCTAGTCGCGAATCAGCAGGCTTTAAGCCAAGTTGGTTTAACAGCAGGACAGATTGCCATGCATTTAAGTCCTGTACGTGAACGACCGGTATTAACAGAGATACAAGTAGATGGTAATGAATATCAGGTTTATGTTAATGTGGATCAGAAGCAATTTGAATCTATTGAAGATATTAAAGGCTCTATGATAGCCACGCCTGTTGGAATAGAAGTGCCTCTAGGCAATTTAGTTAGTGTTGAGGAAGGTATCACAGCAGGGTCAGTAGCTCGTAAGAACGGGCAATTGTTCGCTGAGGTTACTGCAAATATTGTAGTCAGTGATGTAGGTAAAGCTTCTGCTGATCTGGAGAGTCAAGTGGATAAGCTTGATATGCCATCCACGGTTAATGTTGAATTTGGAGGTATAACTGAACAAATCAACGAAACGTTTACACAGCTAGGCTTAGCGATGGCTGCAGCAGTAGCAATTGTTTATTTCTTACTGGTCATCACATTTGGCGGAGCGATAACGCCACTTGTTATCTTATTCTCACTTCCATTTATCGCGATCGGTTCCTTATTCGGACTCTTCGTAGCAGGGGAAACCATTAGTGCACCAGCAATGATGGGTATATTAATGCTTATCGGAATTGTTGTCACTAATGCGATTGTGCTTATCGATCGAGTTATTAATAAGGAGAAGGAAGGCTTTACCACGAGAGATGCTTTAATCGAAGCAGCCGGGACAAGACTTCGACCGATATTAATGACGGCATTAGCTACGATAGGCGCTTTACTGCCGCTTGCACTAGGCTTCGAGGGCACGAATGGCAGCTTAATCTCCAAGGGCTTAGGTGTTACTGTTATTGGGGGACTATTGAGCTCAACGGTATTAACCTTGGTCATTGTACCAATAGTGTATGAATTCTTTGCGAAATTCCGTAAAACCAAAAAGCGTGAAGATGATCTTTCAGTAGAAGTTTAAACGGAGGCTGAGCATCTTGAGTGATAAAAAACAAAAAATTATGGAGGCTTCCGTAAAGCTATTCTCAGAAAAAGGGTATCACGCAACGTCTATTCAGCAAATTGCTGATACCTTGGGAATTGCTAAGGGCTCACTATATTTTTACTTTAATTCAAAGGAAGATCTGCTCGTTTATATATGTAAATATTATATGAATGTATTCGTTAAAGAATTTGAATTGATGATGAGCGACCCAAGCAAGCAGCCACGTGATAGGTTAGCCCGACAAATCGTTATGAAGTGTGAACAATTTTCAAGTAATCGTGATTTTATATCGATGTTTATGAAAGAAAGCTTTGAAATCAATGATGAAATACACCAGCTAATCATTATGTTTAAAGCAAAGATGTTATTTGCCACTCAGCATTGCATCATTGAATCATATGGGGAGAAAGTGAAGCCTTTCTCCTATGATGCAGCTATCCTTTTTGATTCCATGTCTGATGGGTATTTGGGTTTAATCATGATGCATAAATTGAAATTAGATGTGAATGAGATTTCTCATAATATCGTTGAACGCTTGGACGACATTGTAAAAGGGATGCTCATATCAAAGCTTAAACCCATACTAAACTCTCAGTTCATTGATGAAATAGCGAATTCCTATCTATATGAGATGAGATTAAATCAAGAGGTATTCGATGAAATCCAATTTATTAGAAACATATTGCTAGAAGCTAACCTAGAACCCGAAACATTAAAGGAAGTACAGTCCTCTCTTAAGGTTCTAGAAAGTGAATTTGATAATGATGAGCCCCAAGCTGTCTTAATCAAGGGAATGTTAGCACTGTTAAAAAATTTAAAAATCATTGAGATCAAAAAAAGCATTGCAAAAATCGAATCATATATGTAAAGAAGATTTCGGCTACTTCTCGGTATTCAACGGGGAGTAGCTGATTTTTTATACATTAATTAGCTTTACGATAAAAAATACTTTAATGCGATATCAAATATGTGTAAACTGTTCTCTGTAAGGGGAAAGGTAAGTGAAAAGATGGATTGGTTTTTTCAGATTGAAGATTTTTCGGCATGGATAAAGAGCTTTGGAATATGGGCGGTCATTGTCAGTCTGTTACTGAATATCATCATTAGTATTCTCGGCTTCATACCCTCCATCTTCTTGTCAGGAGCCAATGCGGTGGTATTCGGATTAATTCCGGGATTCATAATTTCAGTAGCTGGCGAAGTACTTGGAGCAGCGGTTTCCTTCCTGTTATATCGTTGGGGTTTTCGAAGAATAAGGGGCGTACGTAACGAATCATGGAAATGGTTGAATCAAGTAAATCAAGCCTCTAGAGGTAGACGAATGCTCCTCTTATTTACTGCACGATTAACACCCTTCCTTCCCTCAGCAGTTATTACGTTCGCTGCTTCTGTTTCCCAGATTACCTTCGTGGACTTTATCGTGGTAACTTTACTCGGCAAAGCACCCTCCATTGCGCTGGAAACGCTAGTAGGGAATGACCTATTCTTTATGAAGCAAAATTTCCCCCGACTGATCATTACCCTTCTATTGCTTGCAATCATTGTTCTATTGATGAGAAGTAGGAAGAAGTAACGACGACGGGAGCACAATGCTCATATATAAAACCCCAAAGCAGATTATTGCTTTGGGGTTTTTGCAAACTCTTAGATTACTCTCATCTTTGTCTCAGATAAGTCTCAGAATAATAGGCTATGCTTACACAAGAAGCAAGCTGACCAGGTTAAAGGAGGTTTACCTTAAGGATGAGGAAAATCATGTTCATGATCGCCATTATATCAGTACTAGGGATATCTACCGCATTAGCTGATAAAGCTGACAGCGTTGTTCCGCATCAAACGCACGATTCTCTTCAGGGTGTGATCACGGAGCAAGAGGTAAACGTAGAAGAAGTGGAAGTAGAAGATGAAGTTGTAGAAAAAGTAGTAGAGGTAGTAGAAGTAGACCATTCTAAAATGAATCAAACTGAGCATGAAAGCGAGCAAGCTGAGCATGAAGGTGAACAAACCAAGCAGACTGAGCAGGGTCATCATAAAGAGGTGGCAGAAACTCCGCCGAATTATAAGGTGCTTGGTGGCTTCGCAGCCATAAACCTCCTTTTCATTATTATAGGTATTTATCTGAAATGGTTCTATAGAAAGGGGACGTCAGCATGAATAAGCGAATAAATTTCCTCGACTATCCAATGATCCGTAACTTCATTCGCAGCCGCTGGTATCCGGGCATCTTCCAATGGTTGGCGATGGGTGTGTTTGGAGTTATCGTTGTAGAGCTTGTTCTTGGGACGGTTAATCCGAGTCGGAACTTCGGTACCTCAATGACATGGGTATTATGGTGGCCACTGATCCCTATATTATTCTTAGTTCTAGGTCGATTCTGGTGTGCGGTATGTCCCTTCGGGAAAGTGAGCGATATCGTTCGACAGTTAGTGGGTAGTGAGAGGCCGATGCCTAAGATTCTTAAGAAGTATGGGATATGGCTCATTGATATATTCTTCATTATGATCACCTGGTCCGACCATATCTGGGGAATTGTTGAATCCCCGCGTGGCTCTGGATACTTACTATTACTCTTAACAACAATGGTGGTAGCAACCTCTGTATTCTATGAGAAAAGGACATTCTGTAAGACGTTATGCTTTCTAGGTGGTTTGGCCGGAAACTACTCAAGATCCGGGATGTTGGAATTACGTGGAACGCCAGAAATCTGCAAAACCTGTAAATCTCAATCCTGCTTCAAGGGTGATGGAGTAACGGAAGGCTGTCCCATGTTTCAATATGTTAGAACGATGGATACAAGCGCGGACTGTAATTTGTGTGGAAACTGTGTGAAGACTTGTCCGAACGATTCTATTCGAATCTCACCAAGAAAACCTACTGCAGAGCTATGGGGAATCAAGAATCCGAAGATGGAGCATGCGTTCCTAGCAGCAGTCATTATGGGTATTGTATTTGTTCAGAATATAACGATGCTAGAAATTTGGCAGGATATTCTACATGCAATCGGAATGGTCACCCAAACCAGCAATTATACGGTTAACTTTACATTCGCCTTTGTGATCTTAATGACGTTACCGATTGGTATGCTTTGGTTGACGGCTAAGATAGCAACTGGTCGAGTTTCAGGAATCAAAATTCGTGAAAACTTCGTTCGTTTGGGTTATGCGATCATACCGCTCGACTTGGCAGGACACCTAGCCCACAATCTATTCCATGCATTGACAGAAGGTAAAGCCATATGGTTTAACACGGTATCCTTGTTCGGATATGAGATGTCTGGTAATGTAGGCTTGGCTTCAGCGGGTGTCGTTCAGTTTCTTCAGTACGCGGTCGTTGCACTTGGATTAGTCGGCTCTGTATATACCGTTTATCGGATTGGTAATAAAGGAAAGTGGACAACACTGCTTCCTTATTATGCGCTGATGATTATTTTTACAGTAATGAATATTTACTTGTTCTCTCTACCTATGTCTCATAGAGTATGATGATCTGTGATTTTCCTCACATGCGTACATGAATTACATTGTTAATCTGTACGAAAGGGGTTGATTCAATTATGGATTCATACATTCTGATTATTGACGATGATATAACAATATCAACCATGATGCGCCGCGGACTTACTTATGAGGGCTACGAGGTAGCTGTTACTGCAGATGGGAGATCAGGTCTTCTAAAGGCACTCGAACGGCAGCCTGATTTGATCATTCTGGATGTGATGATGCCAGGGATAGATGGACTTGAGGTTTGTCGGAGACTTCGGAAGGAAACGGAGGTCCCGGTGCTTATGGTAACAGCTAGGGATTCCATAGCAGATCGTGTAATGGGTCTAGAGACGGGAGCCGACGATTACTTAGTGAAGCCGTTTGACTTCCAAGAGCTCGCTGCGAGGGTGAAGGCACTGCTCAGACGGGCTACGAAACCCATAGTTAAGGATCAGCTTACTTTCGAGGATTTAACTTTACACTTAGGGACTCGCGTTGCCAAACGTGGTGATCGAACAATCGAATTATCAACCACGGAGTACAATCTGATGTTCTTCTTCCTACAGAACCCTATGCAAGTATTGACGCGAGATGTCATCATGGAGCGGGTATGGGGCTATGATTTCCAAGGAGAATCCAATGTGCTAGAGGTTTATGTAGGGTATTTACGGCAGAAGACGGAGCTGCTAAGCGAGCCACGATTAATTCATACCGTACGTGGTGCTGGTTATGCGATCCGATTATGAGGACGATTCCAATACGACTAAAGCTTACACTTTGGTATTGTCTCATTTTTGGATTATTGATGATCTTGATTATTTCCTCCATATATTTGATCCAACGAAGGTCCCATTATAATGAAATTGATCACTCGCTTGTGAGCATTTCTGAGTACATTCTGAAAGAAACGTATACGGAGCTTGGCAAAGGTGTTTCGCTTTCTATGCTCCAGCTCGAATTTAAGAATTTATCTCTGAATGGTGTAGTGTTTGCTATTGAGGACATAACGGGTCAGAGTATTGCAACTGGAGGTGGTAAGCTTCAGAAGCCGAACATTACACTCCCAGAGATGCATGGTATGAAGGAGCCACTTCATACATTTGCTGATCAAGATCAGATTCGTTATCGGATGTATGTGCAAACGATCGTTAATGATAATGAAGTGCTTGGGTATGTATTGTCAGAGATTTCTCTCCAAAATATAGATCGATCAATGAGATTTCTGTTCTGGCTGATTATTTACTTTACTGTGTTCGGACTTTGCTTAGCTGCATTGTCAGGATGGTATCTAGCTAGAAAGACCTTTCAACCGATAGCGATGATAACGGATACGGCCAAAGCCATTGCCCATACACAAGGATTCGAGCAACGGGTTATGCATGATGGAGCCCGTGATGATCTAGGACTATTAGTGGAAACCTTTAATGAGATGCTACAGAGCTTGGAGAATGCTTATCTTAGTCAGAAGAGGTTTGTTGAGAATGCCTCCCATGAGCTCCGCACGCCACTTACCACGATACGTGGTAATATTGACATCCTACAATTTGCAGATCGAATGCCGGAATCGGAGAAACAAGAAATTTTAGGCGATATGAAACGAGAAGCGGTCCGTATGTCAAGACTGGTTGCTGAATTATTAACGTTGGCTAGAGCAGATGCTGGACAAGAAATTGCATATGATATTGTGGATATTCATGAGGTAGGTCTAGAGGTTATCCGTGAAATCCGTAATTGGAGTAGCTTAGTAGAAATAGAGTGCCAGTTAGATCCATTAACGATGGTCTGGGGTAGTAGAGATTTAATGAAGCAATTACTTATTATTCTTATCGAGAACGCGATACGTTATTCACAGCCCGGCGGTACGGTTTGGATTCGAGCTAAGAATCAAGATAGCCTTGTACGCATTGAAGTCATCGACACAGGGTTTGGGGTTAATGAAAAGGAGCTGCCGCATATATTCGAACGTTTCTTCCGCGGAGAGCTAGCACGAATCCAATTTCCAGCTGGGACAGGTCTTGGCCTGCCTATTGCGAGATGGATTGTTGAACAGCATCAAGGTCAGATTAAGGTTCATAGTGAGCAGGGTAAGGGAACTCAGATTATGGTTCAGTTTGCAAGTGTGAGAGGTGCTATATGATTTATATGTAATAATAAATTCGTAGCGATTGGATGCGGTTATTCCATGAACAAATTAAAGATATTAATCGTTGATGATGAATGGAATATGAGAAACCTTATAAAAATCTATTTGAATAAGAATGGGTTTGATGTTATTCAAGCAACGAATGGAGTAGAAGCTATTGAGTTAGCTCGGAGCGACGAATTCGATCTATTGATTTTGGATATTATGATGCCTGGCATGGACGGATGGCAGGTATGTGAGAATTTACGTGAGTTCAGCAACGTTCCTATATTGATGTTAACGGCTCGTACGGATACGAAGGATAAAGTAAAAGGCTTACAGCTTGGAGCTGATGATTACTTGTCAAAACCGTTTGAACCTGATGAATTAGTTGCAAGAGTGTTTGCACTGATCAGAAGGAATTCAATTGTACAGCAAGTGGAGCCTATGAATTCCAAGCGAATCGAATTTGATCAGCTGATTATTAATCAAGAAGGAAGAGAAGTACAGGTTGATGGACGAATTGTAGATTTAACACTGAAGGAGTTTGACCTCTTCTATTTGTTCGCTGAACATCCCAAGCGGGCCTATACGCGGGAAATGCTGCTAGACGTGGTTTGGGGACCCGATTACCTTGGTGATGTGCGAACTGTGGATACACATATTAAGAATATTCGAGAGAAGATACAGAAAGCAGCATTGCCTTACAATCCCATCCAAACGGTATGGGGTGTCGGTTATAAGTTTAATGAACGAAGGTGAGCTCATTGATTAGAAATCGTATCGCGGTAAAATTAGGATTGACGATAATGGGTTTATTTCTTGTTATATTGGCACCTCTTGGGTTTGTGATCAGCACGATCTTCTCTAACTTTTACTTTGATAATTTAGAGAAGGAATTGGAGCATCTCTCTGCTCGTTATGTGGAGCTAATGGGCCGAGGAGGTATGATGTCATCATCCATGATCGGAATGATGGCCGAAGTAAACGGTGTGGATGTCATCGTATTCGATCACACGGGTAAGTCCATTATGGAAACCAACATGTATGCCCCCCCGAGCATAGATGCACTGATGCCCGATGAAATTAGACAATTATCACTTCATATGTTTCTTAATAGTGAAGAGATGAATGATACAGGAGAACAATATCACTTGACTATCAGCCCATTAGCTGGGGAATCCTTCATTGGAGCACTCGGTGTTATTGCGCCAGTCGAATCAGCGATAGAAGCCGTTAATAAGCTTCAATCCTTACTTATCCTATCAGGGGTTGGCGCTTTATTGATCGCGATAGGAATGACTTATTTGATATCCCGCAGATTATCACGGCCGCTTCTGCAGATGGAGAATGCTGCGCGACGGATGGCCAAAGGTGATTTAGATGTCAAGGTTGAAGTCATGTCAGATGATGAGGCCGGTTCACTCGCCCGAACGATCAATGAACTGGGAGATGAGCTAAAGCGATACAGAGATACTCGAAGCGAATTTTTCGCGAATATTTCGCATGAACTACGCACTCCGATTACGTACCTGGAAGGTTACTCACAGGTATTAGCAGATGGATTAGTTGAATCAGAAGAGGAGAAATCCAAGTATTTACTCATTATTCATCAAGAGGCTAGTAGAATGAAAGGTCTGGTAGAGGATCTCTTCGAGTTATCCAAGATGGAAGAAGGAAAGATTAGTTTCAACAAAGAATGGATGGACCCTTCAGAGGCACTTCAACACGTATTAAGCAAGGTAGGTCCTAGAGTCACAGCGAAAGGGATAATTCTGGAACAGGATATGATGGCGGGAATTCCATATGTAATGGGCGATGGAAACCGAATGGAGCAAATCTTCTTCAATTTACTCGATAATGCGATTAGATATACGATAACAGGATCGATTCGGGTCAACATATCCAATGATCATTCTCATGTGATCATCAGAATTGCGGATACCGGGCTGGGCATTCCTAGTGAGGAATTACCCTTCGTCTTTGATCGATTTTACCGCGTCGAGAAATCTAGATCACGTGAGCTTGGTGGAACCGGACTAGGGCTTGCTATAGTTAAGAAGCTGGTAGAACTACAAGATGGTCAGATTGAAATTGAAAGCGAAGTGAATCGCGGCACTACATTTATCATAAGGTTTCCAATCTTCTTCGCTGAAAGTGGAGGTTGAGTCGTGAGTTAAGGTGGGTAGGATGGGTTTATCGCAAAAGTTACAGGCTGTAATACAACAAGAGGAGTCGTTCTAATGAACGACTCCTCTTTAGGATATTATGAAGTAATATTACGGTTCATCATGTTACTCATGCCATTCTTCATATGCTGTATGGACCCATCTTCAGAATGGCAATTTTGGTACATATCCAGAATTTGCTCATCTGTAAGATCAGGATGCATTTGCTTCATCTGCGGTTGCATTTGTTCGAATGTCCCGTTATTCTCCAGAGCAAATGCGGTTGTTCCAATTGCAAGAGCTAATACTAAGGCAATTAATCCTAACCATATTTTTCTCTTCATCCTCTTTCACTCCTTTCGTTTCTTGTCTTTATTATAATCCGAACATGTCAAGAATCTATGAAGTTGCAATGAAGTTGCAGTGAAGTTGCAGTGAAGTTGCAGTGAAGTTGCAGTGAAGTTATCGAGAAAAGTAGTTGGTTGGAATGTAAGTGGCTTCTTTATCAACTAATCTCAGTAGTGGAATGACATGGAGAGTAGCCCGGAATCGAGGGAGATAGTCGAAGTAATCGACTAACGGAGCCGGGAAGTAGCAGGAATTGAGTAGGATAGTCGAAATAATCGACTAACGGGGCCAGAAAGTAGCAGAAATCGAGTAGGATAGTCGAAATAATCGACTAACGGGGCCGGAAAGTAGCAGGAATTGAGTAGGATAGTCGAAGTAATCGACTAACGGAGCCGGAAAGTAGCAGGAATCGAGCAGGATAGTCGAAATAATCGACTAACGGGGCCAGAAAGTAGCAGGAATCGAGTAGGATAGTCGAAATAATCGACTAACGGGGCCGGAAAGTAGCAGGAATTGAGTAGGATAGTCGAAATAATCGACTAACGGGGCAGGAAAGTAGCAGGAATTGAGTAGGATAGTCGAAATAATCGACTAACGGGGCCAGAAAG
>DFZX01000044.1 GCA_002383695.1 Caryophanales bacterium UBA4045 | reverse complement strand
CCCATGCTGGGCGACACTAAAAAAGATCGTTAATTTTAAATTAACGATCTCATCCTTATTACTGAAACGGCTGATCAGTATCGGGGTCCCCCTGAATCGGACCGGAGAAAACCTTTTGCTTTGCACTAATCTTAAACGTGGTAGCCCCTAAGCCTCCTTCTGATAAATCGGGATATAAATTGGAGAATTTTCTATCACCAAACGAAGGTTTTAATTCGCCGAGATCTTTTGCTCTTTCAATCGCTTCACTAAATAGTTGAGCATGTGCTTCTTCACGTTTAATAAGGAAGTCAAACATTTCCCTTGCACCCTTATCTTGTACGTGGCGATGTAATTCCTCGTACACTAGCCCTCAACTCTGCAGCTAAATTAGAATGTAAATTAAATATTAAATCCCCCACGTTATAGTTACCAGTAAACGGAAACCTGAAGAATCCACAAAATCTAATCCGTGGCCAGCTAGCCCATACTTTTTTGCAATGTTGAGTTAGCCTGGAACATTTGGTTGATCCCTTGCTCCGCCTGGGTCATGAACATTCCTTCTGTAGCCATTTCTACGTCCTGTCCACCAAATTCACTGGGGTCTTTATCACGTCCACCCATCAGTTGAGTAATACACGTTCCGACCATTTCCAAGTGAGAAATTTCCTCCGTTGAAATATCCATTAATTAGTCTCTTATCGCAGGATCCGAAGTACTAAAACTTTGAGCAAAATACTGCAGACACGCTTCAGTTCACCATTAACGCCTCCAAACTGTTCTAATACCGCACACGTAGGATTCGGATTTGAAACTTGAACGGGAAATAAGAGCACTTTTTTGTGAATATACAACATAATCACCCTTTTAGGTATTCCTTATAAAAGAACCTAGAATTATTCTTAAATGATAAATAGTTCTCATGTTTTTGAGTTCATTAATTAAAAACAACTCTGAAGGAGAACCTATTTAAAAAGGAGTGAATAGAATTTGGAAACATCTGAATTGTTGCTTCGAGTTTTCATTGGTTTCGTAGTACTTTTTTGTTTAACACGTATTATGGGGCGTAAAGAAATTAGTCAAATCACATTCTTTAATTTTGTTTCTGCCATTGCTATTGGGTCGATTGCCGCGAGCTTAGTAACAATAAATAACTTTAAAATTATCCACGGTGTTCTGGCTTTAATTGGCTGGAGTGTATTTACACTTGCCATGGACTTTATTGATCTTAAATCCAAGAAGGCGCGAAAAATTACGACAGGCGACCCGATAATAGTTATTAAAGAAGGAAAAATTGTGGAATCTGCATTACAAAAAAGTCGTTTAGATCTCGACTCATTGAATGCTATGTTAAGGCAAAAGGATATTTTTTCTGTGAAAGATGTAGATTATGCTATATTTGAAACCAACGGGAAAATTTCAGTTATGAAAACAGTTGATAAGCAATCGGTAACAAAATCAGATTTAAACATCACAAGTAAACAGACCTCATTTCCTATATCCACCGAGATTATTGCAGATGGAATCCTTGTCACAAAGAATTTAAAAAAATTAAATTTGGATAGGACATGGGTGGATCAAAAATTAAGTCAATCGGGTATTAGTTCTATAGAAGATGTGTTTTACGCTGAAGTGCAGCAAGATGGAACATTATATATTGATAGAAAAGACACCCACCTACAATAAAAAGCACAAAGGATATATGAAAAAGTTCACTTTCTGCCCATTTTTGTGTCCTACCCAAGCAATTTGAATTAAATTGGAATAAGCTTATATTACATGCGCTCATCAATCCCAACCTTGAAACTGCCTCTGATTACTTTAGAGGCAGCTTTCAATTTGTTCATTCTTTATACCAATAAAGAACAAAATCATGGCTATTTAGCATCGCGGAAAATAATGCCCAATGAATAACGAATTCCACTTGTTAATGTACTCACTCCATGTTTTAGATTTGTTCTATAATAGCCTCGTTGGCCAAGAACGGGACGAAACTGTGTTGGAAAGATCACTCCCTCCCCCTGTGACAGAGAAATTACATGCCCTCTAGATTGAACGCGAGGGATTTGTTCAACCATCATAAATTCGCCGCCTTCAAAAGATGTCTCCTCACTTAGCAGAATCAGCACTTGAAAGGGAAAATAAATCTCACCATATAAATCCTGATGCAAACAGTTAAACCCACCTTGTTCGTATTTAAGGATAAGTGGTGTAGGTTTATTTTGTTCTGTTGCATGGCATAGGCTTAGGAATTCTGGCAGACTGTCAGGATACTGATTAGATTGCTTAAGACGTTCCATCCAACTGTTTGCGATGCGGGCTAAATAAGGATAAAAGCTTTCTCTTAAAGCTGTTATGATGGAGGGAAGCGGAGCAGAATAATATTTATATTCTCCCTCTCCAAAGCGATATCGCTTCATATTAATCACACTTCGGTAATCCTCCTCTACTGGGTACCTTCTTACCAGCTCTGCACATTCAACAGGGGTTAACAAAGCCGGAATTGAAGAAAATCCCAAACGCTCTATATTATCCTCGATTTCATTCCATTTCAGAGCATTAATCCGTTTTTCTATCATCGTATTCGTTCCTTTTTTAATAGTAGTATTACCCAGTAGGAGGGAAATCCAACGGAATACGTGGTATTATGTTGAATTTAATTTAAATATCATAAGGAAGCACTAAAAACCCCGCCACTGGTATTATCCCCTTTAAGTAGACACTCAGAAAAAACCTTATGTTAACATGAGGGACGAGTGACGATGCAGCCAGCGCGTGCATATATTCAACCGGCACGCGCTGGCTGCATAGCTTTTTTCATCTGTCTACTTGACGGGGGTATGACCACCACATAACAAGTGGGGTTTTTATCAAGTACAATGAATTAGCTAAAGAAAACAGTTCGGGAGATGATAACTAATAAAATAAATAGCACAAGGATCGTTCCAGTGCTTGTGAATACGTTACCTCCACATGCACCTACACCAGCACCTGCTGCGTAACCCATTCGAATTCCTCCTTTAAGTTAGGTTAGAGTAATTAAGACCAAAAAACAGTCCGGAGATGATGACTAGCAAGATGAACAATACAAGAATTGCTCCAGTGCTAGTATAGATGTTTCCACAACCTGCTCCAGCTGCTGCCTAACCTATCTAAAACCCTCCTCTCGCTAATTTAATTTAATGTATGAAAAGTGCATGAAATGTGATTAGACAGACACCAAAATAGACAATTTTGGGCTTATTACTAGCGAAGTAAATATATCCTTGTTTATGTACAGGACCCCGAAGGGCCCCTATTATTCTAGGAGGAAGCTTGGGTGCAGCAGGCAGGTTCGTCAAGCTAATTTAGAAGTTACCAGCGGAAACAGCATTTGATAGAAGTTAACGTAGACAATCGCACCAACTGTAAATTGACTAGTTACAGGAACAGTAACGGTTAATTCAAAACCATTTCCATCTACTGAAATAACACGACCTCGGAAAGTTCCACTCTCTAAACTTACAGTTACTAGTGTGCTTGCCACAGCCCATCCATATAGACGTGACTGTAAGCTAGGACCAGTGTAGTTGCCGTACTGAGAACCGCAAGAGCTAAAGCCTGATCCAAACCCTGAACCAAAGCCAGTTCCGATACCTCCGGCTGCCCCAGCACCAAAACCTTTAACTTACTTTACCTCTGGCATGAATTTTGGCTTTCGCCTGACGGACTACACGATTGTAGTTCTTAATCTTGAAAGCTTTTTTCATATTTCTCATCACCTTTAAAGAATTTTTGAATGAAGCTCTATTAATTGCTTCATGCTATACTCTATGAAGCCATCGATAAAACGATTTGGACAAATCTACTAGTAAACTAGCACAATTTAATAGAAATAGTTGAATAAAAATAGAAACATCCCTTCCTTTAAGGATAAGGGATTCAAATAAAGACATTAAGTATTAAACTTTCCTGCCCGTTACTTCAGTGTTAATCGTCAGCCTTCATGATTTTTAAGCTCTCGTCACCCGTTAGCACAATAATATTAGGAATCATATATCTAAATCTAATTTGTCAATAAGAAAATCACCTTGCTCGACTTCCATCGTTTTCTTCTCTAGGCGAAAATCCCATCCTTGTTCTTTCCCCAGCTCTCCCGACTCATATAAAAATATATTAGCTGGTCTCTTAATTCTGATTCCTTTATGAAATTTAATTTTACAAGCAAATTAATTGATCTGTTATTTTCTCGTTCAACTGTAGCTTCAATAATTTCTAAATCCATTTGCTTGAAACCAAACTCCATTACATGCTTCATTACTTCTTGCATAAATCCTTTTCCCCAATGCTCTTTTGCTAAATCAAATCCGATTTCCGCTTTAGGCTGGTCACTTTGAACCCAGCAATGAAACCCACATGTGCCTACGAATTGATTATCAACTTTGCTAAAGATTTCCCAACGGCAACCTGTATCTTCAATATGGAATCTAATTATTTCTTCAGCTTCATCAGTGTCTTTACATGGACTTATATCCATAAATCTTGTTACATTTTCATCCGAGAAATGCTTATATACAGCCTCAGTATCATCTAAGGTTAATATAGAGAGTCTCAACCTTTCTGTCTCTAGTACAGGAAATATAAAATTAACATTATTCAACAAATGCACCCCCATAAACTAGTATTTTTTGTTACATTTGCAAACTCAGAATCTCGACAAAAAGATAAGATGTTCCAACTACGATTGAACTAGCTAGAACTATAAAAATCGGAAAAGAATATGTCCAATAAACAACTGTTTTTTTGAGTTAATAAAATCTCCTCCTCATAAGGCCATGCACCCATAATGATAATTTTACCATTTATACGTTATGAAGGAAATTATTTAATACGCCCCTCCCACACAATTGATATTCTTCCTGGTTACTTATTTATGTTAATTGATAGGCATATCCAAACTCTTCATCTTTCCGGTCCAATATAGACATATCGGTTTTCTGCTTATACCAGCAACCACAGTAGCGCAAGGGAATTATACAAAAGGAGCTTTAGCCTCCCCGCCTACTCGTTTTATAAAGTACACATTGATCGATCCACCGTTGTACCATATCTGGCGCAGATCCGAAATGAAAATGAGTGTATCCAGCAATCACATTAAAATTCATATAACCATCCTGCTTGATCCCCCGTAGCCCCTTCGTCTCATAGGCAGGCTGGAACGTTTGGCCTTCATTCGCTTCAAATACGGAGTAATGAAATTCATGACCTCTGGCTTGATCTTGTGGTCCCAGAAGGAAATTCCCCGCATTACCCGTTACTTCACGATAGCCTAGCGCTGCAAGCTTGCGCTGCATCTTTACCTTACCTGGAACCAATCCGATCATTGGATAGCTAGTTCCCTGTGTATCTTCGATAGCCTCACTTAAGTACATGAAGCCCCCACATTCTGCAAGGGTAGGCATGCCTCCAGTAATTCCTCGGACAATAGAAGCCATGACCTCCTTATTACGCATTAATTGCTCCGCAAACTCCTCGGGAAATCCCCCGCCAATGTATAGTCCATCTGCATCCGTAGGCACAAGCTCACCTGCTAACGGTGAGAAAAACTCAATTTCTGCACCATAAGCTTCTATTAATTCCAGATTCTCAGGATAATAAAAATTGAATGCAGCATCTTTGGCAATTGCAATCTTTACTTGCTGTGGTTTCAGAGTGGAAGGAAATAACGTTTCTGTATACGTGACAGGATTGCCGGAAGATAGCTCGATGAGCTTATCTAAATCGATATGAGTAGTGATTAATTCAGCAAGTCTATCGAATAAAGGCTTAAGCTCGCCTCTCTCTATGGATGGAATTAATCCTAAGTGCCTTTCTGGAATTTCTATGATATCCTCACGCTTTAAGAAACCCAGCACAGGTACATTGCATTCCTGCTCGATAGCCTCTTTCACAATTTTGTAGTGTCCTTCACTGCCAACCTTATTAGCAATTACACCAACGATCTGGATACCTGGAGTGAGACATTGGAATCCCTTTACAATGGCTGCTGCACTTCGTGCCATGCTCTGGCAATTTACGACCAGAATAATAGAAGCATCCAAAATCATACTTGTGTCGGCAGTGCTGCCTTCGTTAGAACGAGCGTTTTTGCCATCATATAAACCCATAACGCCTTCAATTATTGATATATCCGCATCCTTGCTGCCACGACAGAAGATTTCCTTTACGATATCGTGGCTGAGCATCCAGCTATCCAAGTTCCGTGACACTCTTCCTGTCACAGCTGTATGATAGCTTGGATCAATGTAATCTGGACCGCACTTAAATCCTTGAACCGCATAGCCTTTATTGCGTAGAGCTGCCATTAACCCAATCGTCATCGTTGTCTTGCCTACGCCACTGCCAGTTCCCGCAATCACTAATCTTCTATGTGTCATATGGAAGCCTCCTAGCTATCTCGCGAATGATCGATCATCCCAAGAGAAATCGTCACATTCTCTGATTTCTTCTTATTCACAATCCGTACTACTGACATGCCTCTTGAAGTCCCACGAACAAAAAAAACCTCTAACAAAAAATGTTAGAGGTGCCTGACCTTATAGTCATGTGAATAAGTGGGCAGTAAAAATCGCCATACTTATATCCGAAGATAAAGGGAGCTTCTAACACTCCCTTTATCCACGTAGGTTCATAGTGTTGATAAAATAGGCAGGTCTCCTGACTTAGAATTTCTCTACTAGTGCCTTCCCAAGTTTCCTCAGTGGCAATAAACTAGAAGATAGCTAATCATCGATTAGCATTCCATACAGTGGCGGGCCCGTGTCGGTATTACCGAACTTCCCTTTTAACCAGCTTGTGAAAGCTGGAACCTATTTCCATAACAATATTTAATTTATGCATAGATATTATCACTAATAGAAACATTCTGTCCAATTCTTATATATACTGGATTGCTATATTGCCTCATTGGATATATTCAGTTGTACATTTAAATCCCTCGGCTTCAAGTTAAGGCAAGAGAATCTCCTGACCTGGATAGATTAGATTAGGATTTTTCAGTTGATTCAACTCTTGCAGAGCTCGCCAGGTCGTGCCATACAATTCAGCTATCTTCGTTAAGTGATCGCCTGCTTTCACCATGTGCTTCTTAGCATCATTGTTGACATCACCTTTAACATTGCCTTTTACGAGCTCGAGTGTTCCAAAGTTCAGTGTACTCTGGAATGAGAATCCCGTCGGGTCGCTCCAGATGGAGACACTGTCGCGAGTACCATTACCGTCTTGATCGTTGTTCACCTGAACATCGTAACCGATCTTGGCACCTGACTTAATCCACTCTGGATTCAGCTTAATAGCAGCTTCAACGATATAACCATCCTTCACTTTCTTCGTAACGGAAGTAAAGTTGTCATCAGAAGCCATTCCACCGAAGCTAGCTTCGTTCATATAATTCACACGGAACTGACCATCATCTGATTCATAAGAGTCCGTTTGTGCATAGTTCTGATCAACGAAGATCTCGAAGGAATCCTGCTCCCATACATTGGCGCTCGCTTTGCTGAGTTTATCGTCTATGACATGCGCATAAACGTATAAGTAACCGTCATCCCACATCGTGCTGACGTTAGCTTTCGCTCCCTCAGTACCTGATACCCATATGTCTGTAGCTATCTCTGATGTTTTGGACCAGATCGCATCCATCTCACCATCAATTTTCGGCTTCCCCTTATAAGCTTGAGTCAATTGCTTCACGATGACTTCCTTCTCAGGAGCTTCGGGTACCTTGGTGATATCTACTAATGCCCAATATGAATGCTTCACCTGTAAATTCTTATCGAATAATAATGGTAGGTTAATTCTTGTAATTGGGAATGTAAGGAGCCATGTTCTGCTATCGTCTGTTCCCCAGAGGATGACGCTGCTGATATCATCCTTCAGCTCCACGAACATATCGAACACTTCTTTATATCTATGTGCTTGTTCGATTAGAATTTCCTCGGGCACTTCTGCATAAGTGTCTGTATCATTCGTATAGATGCTAATATCCAACTCGGTAATTTGATTATCTAAACCTAGTGAGGCAAATTTCTCAATCGATTCCCTCATCAAGGTTATTGAAGGACTTGCAATATTGATGTGAGTTTGGTGACCTATACCATCAATCGGAACACCTTTATCCAGCATGCCTTTTACTAGATCATAGAGAAAATCACGTTTCTTCGGATCATGCGTGCTGTAGTCATTGATGTATAGATTGGCGTCTGCACCAGCTACCTCATCGGTAACTCTGAACGCAAGCTCTATATATTCCGTACCTGTAATTTCGAACCATGTGCTACGACGCAGTCCATCAGGCTGTGACGGATCAATAACTTCATTCACGACATCCCAATCTCTGATATCGTCCTTGTATCTTCCAGCTACCTCACGGATATGTGTTTCTAGACGATCTAAGAGGAGCTCCTTGTTCGCCGCTGTAGGCTCCATTGGGTTACCATCTTTATCCAAGAACATCCACTCTGCTGCTTGTGAATGCCATACTAGTGTATGGAATCGGATGGTCTGACCATTCTCCTTGGCGAACTTCACGATCTGGTCCACTTCTGTCCAGTTAAAGTTACCTTCAGTTGGCTGAATCGGGCCTGGTTCCATAGCATTCTCGGCAACGACTGAATTATAGTGCTTCTTAATTAACACACCGTAATCACCATCGGTTTGATTCGCATTAATCGCTGCACCGATCTCGAATGCATCTGAATACTGCTCATACAGTGATGGTATATCCAATTGAACACCCGGTGTTGAAACGAGCACGATTGAAAAATCATCGATATAGAATTCGTCATTCGCATTAGAGCTTTCTACATAGAGGCTCATTGCTTCCATATCGGTTCCAAATGTATACGTTCCACTCAGCTCAACCCAGTCCATAGTCGATACAACTGACTCTGCGATGGTGCCCCAGCCTGTCTCTCCTCCGACTGGCTTACTCTCCATTGAAATTTTTACTGTACTCGGAGTTTCTGGTGCTTCAACAAGCTTAAGAGATGCTTTAATCTCATATTGAGCACCCTTAACCATAATCATTGAGGCATCCAGACTTGGTCCATTCCAGTTTGCGCTTCTATTCGTAGTCTTCAAGCTGTATGCGCCAGTTTTTGCCTCCTCATCTGAGATTGCTACTACGACGTCACCTCTTGGTCCCCAACCATTCAATTGAGAATCCTCAAAAGAATGTTCTGCAGCCACATCACCAGCATCGGAATCAGGTTCAGCAGGTGCTGCTGCAGTTAATGTTATTGTAATATCATCGAGATAGAATTTACTTGCAGCATCATCACTTTCCACATACAACTGCAGCTCAGAGACAGCACTATCGAAAACATATTCTCCCTCAAGCTTCACCCAATCCGCATCTGTTATAGCAACTGGCGTGTTTACTTGATCATAAGCCGTATCACCGCTCTGAGGCTGGCGTTGTACAGTGAATTTAAGATTGCTAGAAGCAGTTCCATCTACTAATCTAGCATAGCCAGATATTAAATATGTAGCTCCCTGCTCCAACGTCTTCGTAACATTTAAGCTTGGTCCATTCCAAGTCGCAGTGCTTCCTATTGTCTTCAAGCTATTCGTTCCAGAACGAGCTGTATCCGTAACCGATTCGACCGTTACGCTACCTCTTGGTCCCCACCCTTGTGTTGTTCCGTCATCAAAATTATGTGCCAGAATAACCTCCTCTGCCGCTGAAGCTCTCTCTACTACAGTTGATATCGGAAGTAATAGACTAAAAGCAAGTACAAAAATTAGCTTCATCGCTACACTGAATGCC
>DFZX01000070.1 GCA_002383695.1 Caryophanales bacterium UBA4045 | reverse complement strand
ACCACCAACCAACCAACCACCAACAAACCACCACCAACAATCAAGTACCAGATTATTCCCTTCGACGGATAACCAAGCTTCAACTAACAAACCCGCAAGCTGTTAGCAGCTAAAGTTACTAGATAGGTTTTGTGATACAATGAAACAAATTCCAAAATCCAACCGAGGGGTGATCAGATGATTTATTCTCCGTCATTAGAAATTATTTNNNCTATGAATTCTGGGGCTGGGAGAACAAGGATTTGAATGAGATTGCAGAGCTACAGAAGACATTGGGTATGCAGGTGGCTTCATTCTGTGCTAAGCCGATACCCTTGGTTGATCCTTCGACACGAGGTGCTTTCCTAGAGGGTTTGGAGCAGAGTGTTGCAGAGGCGATTAAGTTGGATTGTAAATTTCTGATCGTACTTACAGGTGATGAGCTTGAAGGAGTGTCACGTGTTAAGCAGCAGGAGAGTATTATAGAGGGTTTGCGAGCGAGTGTGCCTATTATAGAGGGATCTGGTGTAACTTTAATCTTAGAGCCGTTGAATACACATGTCGATCATAAGGGCTACTATCTCAATACTTCGGAAGAAGCGGTACATATTGTCAAAGAAGTCGGTAATGAGCAGATTAAGGTGCTCTATGATGTCTATCATCAACAAATTACCGAAGGAAACTTGATACCGAATATCAAGAAATATTATGATCAGATTGGGTACTTCCATCTGGCTGACCACCCAGGTCGCCACGAGCCAGGCACAGGTGAGATNNTACAAGGGTTACATAGGCGTTGAATACAAACCAACTATGGATCCGGCAGAGAGCTTGAAGAAATTTATGACGACTTACGCATGAGGAAGAAAATCTACTCTATAGCTCGAATCTGGTAGCAGGTACAGACAATAAGGGTTACTTCTTAAGCGGCAGCCATGTTAGTACATCTTGGATCTTGGTGTCCCAGTAAGCCCAATCGTGGACGCCAGGTCCCTCTTCATAGGTAAGGGAGAAGCTTGTCTTCTTGCATAAATTTCGGAATATGATATTGTCTTCATAGAGGAAATCTTCTGTACCACAGCATTGGTATAGAAGCGGATGAGGCTCGTCATTCGTATTACCTTGTTGAAGTAACCATAACAAGTCGTTATCCGTTTCAGCGTAGCCATGCTTCCCGAATATGAGTTTTAAATCTTCGCCCACTGCATCTTGAATCGCATGTTTCCGCTCTGTACCCATTACTAATGCGCCTGAGAGGCTTGCGGCAGCAGCAAAAAATTCTGGCTTGCGTAAAGCCCACTTGAAAGCGCCATAGCCACCCATAGATAATCCAGCTACAAAGTTATCTGCTCTTTCTACTGAGAGAGGGAACATGGAACGAGCAACCTGCGGCAACTCCTCACTGAGGAATGTCCAATAGTTCAAGCCTTTATCCATATCAGCATAGAAGCTGCGATGAACCTGAGGCATGATTACTGCAATTCCCATACTTTCTACATAACGCTCGATGGAGGTTCGTCGAGTCCATATGGAATCATCATCGGAATACCCGTGGAGTAAATATAAAGTAGGTACACGAGTGCCGATAGCGATATTTTCTGGTAGAATTACGGTCATACTCGTACTCATATTTAATACTTTGGATTTAAATTGGCATTGAATGAAGGCCATGGTTATTTAGCTCCTCTGCTAGTTAGATAATGGTTACGCTAACATTACTGTTCTATTGTACTCCAAGCTACTTAAGTTAGAAAGACTTCAACACAGATATGAAGAAAACGAGGTGGAATGAATGAATGCCATTGAAAAAAGAATCCAAGAGCTTAACCTACTTCGTCCCGATTCCTCAGCACCTGAGGATTTGGATGCGTTCTGGAGGAGGACGAAGAAAGAAGCGATCCAGACTACATATACTTCGAGCAGATTAAATCTGCCAACCTCAATGAGAGACATGCAGGTCATATCTGTTATCTATGAAGGCTTCGCACAGACAGAGATCCACGCCACTCTGCTACTGCCACATGATGCCAATGAGCAACAGCCATGTCCATGCTTGATTACTTTTCCCGGATATACAGGCAGCAGGGGCCAGCCTGAGCAATTCTCACATTGGGTTTCAAGGGGAATTGCTGTACTTACTGTCGATGTAAGAGGGCAGGGTGTGGACACGGGAAATCATCTTGGTAGCTCGCACGGCATGGTGAGAGGTTGGATTACCGAGAATATATTAGATTTGAACCATTGTTATTATAAGGCACTTTCAGTGGATATTCTCCGAGCGATGAACTGGCTTACTCATCAACCGGAAATTGATAAGGCTCGTATCGGAGCAATCGGAGGTAGTCAAGGTGGAGGATTAGCCTTACTATTAACCGCCATGCACGAGGATATCAGCTTAGTAGTAGCGGATATCCCTAATATGTGTCATATGGATCATGGCGTATTTCATTCCACGGGTTCCTTGACTGAGGTTGCTGAATTCTGCCGCAAATTTCCCGAACAGCTGGACCTGGTATTGGCTAATCTCAGCTACTTCGACATGCTGAATCTTGCAGACCGACTTCAAGTCCCGATGCTGGTGTCTGTTGGGCTAAAGGATACTGTATGCTTACCAGAGCAGATTTTTCCGCTCTACAACAGTGCTGCCTCCACAGATAAGAAGCTAGAAATATATCCCTTCACGGGACATACGGTAGAGGCAGCTCAGCAGCGAAAAGCTATTGAATTTGTATGTGATCGATTTTTAACCTCAAATCAATAGATTGAATAATGTTCGATCTTTATTAAGCTCCGTGTACACCATCTTCCTATCCTGCATTCGTGCAATGAGGGGCTCGTAGTCTTCCTTGTACTTCAGCTCAATGCCCACGAGTGCAGGCCCATTATCCTTGTTGTGCTTCTTCGTATATTCGAAGCGAGTAATGTCATCATTCGGTCCCAATACATCGTCGAGGAATTCTCTTAATGCCCCTGCGCGCTGCGGAAAATTAACGGTGAAGTAATGCTTAAGCCCTTCGTAGATCAGCGATCTTTCCTTCATTTCCTGCATCCGGTCGATATCATTATTCCCGCCGCTAATCACACACACCACATTCTTACCTTGTATTTGCTCCTTGTATGCATCTAACGCGGCTATGGTTAGAGCTCCAGCAGGCTCCGCCACAATCGCATTGCGATTGTATAATTCGAGAATAGTTGTACACACCTTCCCCTCAGCAACCAGCACGATATCATCCAGAACTTCTCTGCATATTTGATAGGTTAAGGCTCCGACCTTCTTCACGGCCGCGCCATCCACGAATGTATCTATACTCTCTAGAGCAACAACCTTTCCTTGGGCAAAAGACTCCTGCATCGATGCCGCACCCTCCGGTTCTACACCGATTACCTTCATGGTAGGATGAATTGCCTTCATGTAGCTACCTACACCTGCAGCAAGGCCGCCGCCGCCGATCGTAACGAACACAAAGTCCGGCGTCTCCTCCATTCGTTCAAGAATTTCAATGCCAACTGTACCATTCCCTGCGACGATCCTTGGATCATCGAATGGGTGGACGAATGCCATGCCTGTTTGTTCACTACATAGCTTGGCAGCGTGAGACGCATCATCGAAGGTATCGCCCGATAGAATAATCTCAATATACGAGCCGCCGAACATCTCGACCTGGTTTATTTTCTGCCTTGGTGTGGTGGTTGGCATATAGATTTTGCCGTGAATTTGAAGCGCATTACAGGAATAGGCAACACCTTGAGCATGATTACCAGCGCTAGCACATACGATACCATGCCGAAGCTGCTCCTCAGTTAGACTGCGAATGAGATTATAGGAGCCTCTAATCTTGAAGGAGCGGACAACCTGCAAATCCTCACGCTTCAAAAATACATTGCAGTTGTACTTGTTGGATAAGAGGATGTCCCGTTGTAAAGGAGTTCGGTTGATGACCTCCTTCAATACATGATGTGCAGATGTAAAATCATCAATACTAACTTGCTTGACCTTAGAGCCATCATTCATCTTAGTTCCTTCTCTCTGCAAATGTTTAATGCGAAATTGATAACAAAAAAATCCCGTCCTGTAAGGGACGAGATATACTCGCGATACCACCCTAATTCCAATAATTACTCCTAGATATAAGGAATTATTGGCGCTCAGTCAACGTACTAGCATACGTGTTCCCCGTAACGGTGGACATCCGGTAAAGCTTACTAGGTTCCTCTGCCGCTTAGACAGTTCCTCGCTTCGGCTTTACTTCTCAGAGATGATTTTCCGTATTTCGCATGATCATCGGCTTCCAGCAAATCGCCGACTCTCTGTGGATCAGATGCGTTACGTACTCTTTCTCTTCAACGAATTTGAATGATGTAAATGGTCATAACTTTAACCTTGTTTATACACTCTTCGGAAGAGGTTGTCAACGTAAACTGTAGAGCAAAAGTTATTGGAGATGTAAGGTTGAGAGCAGATTAGCCTGAACGGGGAGAGCAAGATAATCCATCCTTTGTAGTAGATATATCCATGGTTTAGAGGCTGTGATCATGGTAGGCTTTAATACAGAAGTGCATCATAGGTGACAGCAATTCGATTGAATATGCTGATAACACCAATTAGGAAGTGAATATTTCTGAAATCTACTCATCTATTAATTCAATTTATCAGGGCGAAATGGTACATCTATGCGTCAGGCATACTCTTCATCGCTGTAGCTAATATTGTGCAGGCTTATTATCCGAAAATCCTAGAAAGCTTTACCGATCAATTGAACCTAGGGGAATTAACAAAGCCAATGGTTGTAGATTACAGCTTATTCCTGATGGGGATAGGCGTTGCTTTTGCCATCTTAGCTGGCATTGGTCAATTTCACATTATGTATGTGGGGCGGATATTCGAATTCTTCACGCGTAAGCGATTATTCGATCATTTCACTTCCTTAAGTGAAAGCTTCTACTCTAAGAATGGTGTAGGTAAGTTGCTTAGCTATGTTATGAATGATGTAACCGCCGTTCGAGAATCCATATCTATGGGTGTAAATCAATCTGTGAATGCAATCATGCTGCTATTATCTGCACTGTTCTTCATGCTGTTTACGACCTCAATCCCTCCTTATCTCATATTAGTCTGTGTGCTTCCTATGCTGAATATTCCATGGATTGTCGTCCGGTTTGGTCCTGTTATACGTGAGCGTTCCTTGACGGTTCAGCAATCTCTTGCTCGAATGACCGAATCGGCAGAGGAGCAATTCGGTGGGATGCGAGTAACGAAGAAATTCGCTGTAGAGCCAATTATGAATACACGATTCAGCTTTACCGTCGATACGCTTAGAGATAATCAGCTAAAGCTAGTTCGAGTATCATCCCTGTTCCAAGCGCTTATTCCTTTCCTTGGAGCACTTTCACTCATGGTGACGATCGGGTTGGGCGGTTACTTGACGATACAGAATCATATAACTCTAGGTGAATTTGTTGCGCTGTGCTTCTACATTCGTATGATGGTCAACCCATTACAGCAGATTGGTAATGTGATTAATACGATGCAGAAATCCCGAGCCTCGTTAGAACGGCTTAATGATCTCTTAAGCAAGAGGTCGGACATTCAAGAGCTGGATTCGGCCCAAGCGCTGGATCTGAATAATACGCATATCCGTATTAAGCATTTATCCTTCTCTTACCCTGATGCTAACCAAGAGGCATTGCACGATATTGATCTGGAGATTGAGCCAGGAACAATCGTAGGTATCATAGGAAGAACAGGCAGTGGTAAGACAACGCTGATGAAGCTTTTGCTGCGTATCTATGAACCACCTGAGGGTACAGTATGGGTAGGAGATACGGATATTCGTCAGATGACATTAGAGAGTCTTCGTGAGCAGGTTGCCTATGTTCCGCAGGAAGGCTTCCTATTCAGTACATCTATTCGTGACAATATTGCTTTCTTTAAACGGGATACGGCATTTGAATATGTGGAGATGGCTGCCAAACAAGCTCAAATCTATAACAACATTGCGGAGCTTCCCGAGCAATTCGATACGAAGCTTGGGGAGCGGGGAGTTACCTTATCCGGTGGTCAAAGACAGCGCACAAGTTTAGCTCGCGGTATGATCAAGAATGCCCCTATCATGATCCTAGATGATAGTGTAAGCGCAGTTGATTCGGTTACAGAGAATCATATTATAGCTGCACTACGCTCTGGACGTAAGGATAAGACTACAATTATCATTGCGCATCGAATCAGTGCATTGAAGTATGCGGATCTCATTATCGTATTGGATGAGGGACGTATTGTTCAGAGAGGAACACATAGAGAGCTCCTTGATCAGAAGGGTATTTATGCTATGCTTCATTCGATACAGGAGGAGGGAAATCCACATGTCGAACAATAAAATTGATCAAAAGTTGAAGAGTAATGTTGATCAGAGCATGGATAGCTCAATGGAGAAGGATGCAGGCTCGAACGGAAGAGTGAAGTACAGATCAGCCTTTGTGGCGTTATTACCCTATGTAAAGCCCCATAGGAAAACCTTTCTTCTATTATTTATATGTATCTTCTTAGCTGTGTGTGCTGAGTTGCTACAGCCCTATCTCTTCAAGATTGTCATTGATGATTATCTGGTCAGCAATACCAATTTGAGCATATTAATATTGATCTGTGTAATTTACTTAGGCTTATCTTTGACGAACTTATTTTTCTCTTACTTGCAGAATAATCTACTTCAGAAGGCGGGTCAGAGTATAGTTGGGCGTATACGTAAGGACTTGTTCTTACATATCTCGAAGCAATCGATGTCTTACTTCGACCGCGTTCCTAGCGGAAGCTTAATTACACATGTATCGAGTGATACAGAGGCTCTAAATCAGTTTTTTAATCAAGTGTTACTCAGCTTACTAAGGGATGGTTTGACATTAATATTCATCATCCTGTTGATGTTTCAACTAGATGCAACACTAACATTATATTGTCTTATATTACTGCCAATCATATTCCTCATTGCTATCGCCTTCCGTTCTTATATGCGCAAAACCTATCAGCTAGCGCGTACGAGTTTGTCTCGTCTGATTTCCTTCGTTGCTGAAAACTTGGCTGGGATGAATCTCATTCAAGCCTTCCATCAAGAGAAGGAACAGCAATCACAATTTACAGATCGTAATAAAAATTACCTAAAGGCTAATCTGAGGGAAATTCGCACGAATGTACTATTTAACCGTTCCTTCGATATTCTTGGTAACCTAGCTGTTGCTTTTGTGGTATGGCTTGGTGGTTACTTGGTATTGAATAAGAGCATGTCCTTCGGAGCGCTGTTCGCCTTCATTACTTATATTCGGATGTTCTTTCAGCCCATCAATACGATTACTCAGCAATGGAATATGCTCCAATCCGCTACGGTATCTATTCAGCGCATATGGAGTATCTTCTCGATAAATCCAGAGGTTAAGGATGCGATGAAGCCCGTTGACATCAACCTCAATGAGGTAGAAGGTCGAATCGATTTTAACCATATCCAATTTGCCTATCAGGATGGTACACCCGTCATTCATGATTTGGATTTGCATATTCAATCTGGTGAGATGATTGGTATCGTCGGTACGACAGGTGCTGGGAAGAGCTCATTAATTAGCTTGCTCTGTCGGTTCTATGACGTGAAGAGAGGTAGTGTTACGATTGACGGTATAGATATTCGCAATATACGTCAGTCTAGCTTACATCGACTGATTGGATTGGTACAGCAGGAGCCTTATCTTTACTCGGGGTCCATAGTGGATAATGTTCGCATGTTCGACGACACGATATCGCGTGAGAAGGTTATTCAAGCCTGTGAGTTTGTAGGGGCGAATATATTAATCGAACGATTGAAGGATGGCTATGATACACGTTTATCTGAGAGGGGAAGTGGGCTATCGGCGGGTGAGCGCCAATTGATCTCCTTCGCGAGGATTATTGTGTTCCAGCCGAAGATTCTTGTTCTAGATGAAGCCACAGCTAATCTAGACTCTCATACGGAGCAGCTGATCCAAGCTGCTCTTCACGTTGTATCAGAAGGTAGAACATCGTTAATCATTGCACATCGGTTGTCAACGATCATGCAAGCGGATCGCATATTAGTCATGCGTGATGGTGCAATAGTAGAGGAAGGAAATCATACAGAGCTATTACAGCTTGAAGGATATTATGAACAACTCTACCTACATTCACAAGGTTCGACGATGAATGAAGCGGGCTGAGCTGTCCTGCAACATTTAAATTCTTTTGCTAGCTGCAAGTCTTATCTGATTTGCATGCTTGCTAGCATAAGAGGTTGGGGACATGCCTACGATCTTCTTGAATATCCGGCTGAAGTAGAATTCGTCCGAATAACCCACACTCTGGCTTATTGCCTTAAGCCGATAATCGGAAAGGGAGAGCAGCTCCTTCGCGCGATCCATTCGAAGGTGGGCTAGATAATCGATGGGGCTGTAACCGGAATATTTCTTGAATAGACGTGAATAATGACTCGGACTGAGTCCGGCCATAGCTGCTAGGTTCAGTAAGTTCAAATCCTCTGAATAGTGATTAACCATATGCTCGATTGTATGCTCAATTGCTAACGTTGTGTTGCCAGCAACATGGCGTGAACGGAAGTCATGAGCGATGGCTAGTAGGAGCTCATAGAATAGAATTTTGCGACGCATCGCCACCATATTGCCCCTGCGTTGCCAAAAGTAGTGGAGCTGCTCGAACAGATTTATAATAATGGGGGCATTGTTAAGCTTATAGGCTCCCTGAAGTGGGAATTCTCCTTCAAGAGAGGGGCGGAATGTCCATTGACCTTCCTCTTCAGACGCTCCTGCAACACCGAATCTGACAAAATAATACTCTAAAGGGTCTGTCGGATCAGGTATACGTTCGAATACAGTCCCCGGAACAATAGCGAACAGCTTACCAGGCTCTGCAGTTTGAGGCTTGCCATCAAGAATAAAGGTCCCCTTGCCTTTGGAGACGAACCAGAAGGAATGAAATTGGTGTTGCTTTGGTGGCTTATTCCATGTAGGATCACATTTAGTATGGCCTATTAATTGAATGGTGAACACCATGTCGTTCAATTGTTTAATGAGCTCTCCTGGTTTAAGCATTCACACATGTCCTCCTGAAATTTTATTCTTTTCTAATCTTAACATATCTCAAGGAGGAAGCACCTTAGATGAGCTATTTCTTACATATCTTAATTAATAACGTCACTCCAATTATCATTATTATCCTCATCGGAGCTATATTGTACCGTGCGTTTAAACTGGACGCGAAGACATTATCCAAGCTTAACTTTTATTTATTCTCACCTGCTATCATCTTTAAGATGATCTATGAATCAGAATTATCCTGGGGAACGATTATGCAGGTGCTGACGTTTTTAGCTATATTCTCTATAAGCCTATTCTTGGTAGTTGAGATCGTCTGTCGGGTGAGAGGATATAGAGGCAGCTTGAAGAGTGCAATGCACAATAGCGTCCATCTTTATAATAGTGGTAATTATGCGATTCCGCTGAATCAGCTCGTGTTTGCAGGGAGCACGGTGTCCTTATCCATTCAAGCCGTTGTCATGATGGCTCAGAATTTGGCTGGTAATACACTCGGGATCTATAGTGTGAATGCCCATAAGAGCACTCTCCGTGCAACAATCCGCACGATACTATCTTTTCCATCATTATATTGTATACCTATTGCCTTCATTCTTAGAGAATATGAGGTTGGCATTATCCCAGCCCTGTCCATTCCACTTGATTATGTTGCTAATGCCTTCATCTCCGTAGCGCTAATTACACTAGGCGTTCAGATCGGAGCTATGAAGTGGAGAATTCAATTCTCGAATGTGATTATATCTAATACATTACGATTACTAGTTAGCCCTGCTCTGGGTTTTCTTGTCATTTGGTTACTTGGTATAGAGGGAATTGTTGCTCAAGCTTTAGTCTTATCCTGTGCTGTTCCCACATCAGTTTTATGCCTGATGTTGGCAGTAGAATTTGACAATGAAGTGGAATTTTCCTCGCAAGCAGTACTCTCTTCAACATTGCTTAGTGTATTCACAGTGACGCTCGTTATATCATTGTTGAAATTTATTTAAAAGTAATTGTTCAGACCGTGTTCTGATGAGATATAAATTGACACGGTCCCACTTAATCTTTTATAATTAACTTAATCAAATAGATTCTACCCTGAAGGGGAGTAGCTCCAGCAGCAAAGTCGTCAATACGGCTAACAAGCCCGGCTTTGTTGGCAACAATTCGTTTGTTGTTAGCAAGACCTTTGCCGATCTTTTTCGGCATTGGTCTTTTTTGTTGGAATTTGACCATGCTCCGATGATCGGAGAAGTTTTTTGGATTTTGATATACGATGATAAGAGGAGAGAGACAGATGGAATTATTCTCAATTGAGTTCGTCATGGCACTACTTGCAATTATTATGGTTGATTTGGTTTTAGCAGGTGATAATGCAGTGGTTATTGCTCTCGCAGCGAGGAATATTCCTAAGGAAAATCAGAGGAAGGTTATTCTCTTAGGTACGTTAGGTGCTGTCGTTATCCGTATGGTCGCTACATTCGCTGTAGTATGGTTGCTTAAAGTACCAGGCCTACTGCTTGTTGGTGGAATCGTATTAATATGGATTGCTTATAAGCTGCTAGTTGAAGAGAAGAAGCATGAAAGTGTTAAAGCGGAATCGTCCATCATGCAAGCTGTTAGTACGATTATAGTCGCTGATATGGTGATGGGTATTGATAACGTTATTGCTGTTGCAGGTGTAGCTCATGGTGATTTTCTACTGATTGTTCTAGGGCTAATCATTAGTATTCCTATTATGGTTTTTGGTAGCACATTCGTCATTGTTTTGATAGATAAATTCCCGATCGTAATCTATATTGGTTCCGCGATTCTAGCCTTTACTGCAGGTAAGATGATGCTTGACGAACCTTTAATGAAGAGCTTTGTTGAGCCGTTAGGAATGGGTAAATGGGTCATAATTGCTATCATTACTGTTGGCGTCATTGCAGCGGGTAGGATTAAGAAGATGAGAAGAGCGAAGTTAAACTTAGAAATGGATGTTTAATAGACAACTTGGTGGGGTTCGTCACTTGCAACTTGCATGACGGTTTTGACCACAGGAGGTTAGTATGAAGAAGACTGTCTATTTGGCTAGACCGGTTCCTACTAAAGTCCGAGAATATCTTGAGGAGCACTGTCATTGTGTAGAGTGGCAGGGTGAAGGGCGTATTACTAGGAATGAGATGTTCGATCTTCTATCGATTGCAGATGGTCTACTTACATCAGGCACAATGATTAATGCTGAGCTTCTTGATCATGCTCCCAAACTCAAGATTATAAGTAATATCTCTGTGGGGTATAATAATTTTGATATCAATGAGATGAGCAAAAGAGGGATAATTGGCACCCATACACCAGGTGTATTAAACGATACCGTTGCGGACCTGATTGTGGGGCTGATGCTAGCGACAGCAAGAAGGATTTGCGAGCTCGACCAGCTTATGAGACAAGGCCTGTGGAAGAAAGGTATGAATGAAGAGATGTTCGGCCTTGATGTTCATCACAGAACCCTAGGAATTATTGGTATGGGTCGAATTGGGGAAGCAGTTGCCAAGAGAGCTAAGTTCGGCTTTGATATGGACGTTTTATATAGTAATCGCAGTCGTAATAACGAGGCAGAAAGCAACCTTGGAGCCCGCTATTGTTCGATGGAAGAATTACTTACACAGTCCGACTTTGTTGTAGTGATGACACCACTTACTAAGGAAACCGAAAAGCTGATTGGCCAAGCCCAGTTTGCGTGGATGAAACCTACCGCTATCTTCATCAATGCTTCTAGAGGACAAATTGTAGACGAATCTGCATTGATTGAAGCACTTCAATCGGGGTCAATTCGTGCGGCAGGTTTAGATGTGTTCGAGGTTGAACCGATTGAGTTAGACAATCCATTGTTGAAGCTACCTAACGTTGTTCTTATGCCACATGTAGGCTCTGCCACAACGGCCACACGAAACGATATGGCGATGCTTGCAGCGGAGAATATGGTTGCGGGTCTAACCGGTAAAGTGCCGCCGAATGTAATAAGTGAGCTCCGGGTATAAGCTTGATTATGAAGCAAAGCTGCTATTGCTATTGTCATTGCCAAACCAATTGTTAAGATGATTTCTAAGGTGGGCATAAGTTGATTTTCTAAGATGATACTAAGAAGCTTATCTAAAAGAATTATCTTTATGCTGATAAAAGTTTATTGACTTCTCGGGCAAAGCGGGATTATAATAAGCAACACAAAGGAACTGAATATGGAATAAACGCATAGATCAGGAATTATAAGGCTATACCGGGAACAGAGAGCTGCGGGTGGTGCAACGCAGTCGAAGGTAAACCTGAACTCACCTGTGAGCGGTACAATGGAACCCCGTCTGGGCAGTATATTGTAACGGTTAACCCCCGTAATCCGGTGTAACCTAGATGTGATTCCGGAGTCATCATCTTCGTTACTTGAGGTGGACTCATGGATTGAGTCAACAAGAGTGGTACCGCGATCGTCCCGTCGTCTCTTATAGAGATGATGGGCTTTTCTGTATGTTTACACATATAACAGATGAACACGATGAACAGGAGTAGTATGGTGATACCGGGTACAGAGAGCTGCGGGATGGTGCGACGCAGTCGAAGGTAGATCAGAAGCTCGCCTGAGAGTGGTGCGGTAGAAGCCTTTAAGAGGGTGTGTATATCGTAACGGCTGACCCCCGATAACAGGTGTATGCTGAATAGGGACGCGCACCCTATTCAGCGTGCAAGAGGAGAGCTCTGATCGATAGAGCTAAGAAGAGTGGTACCGCGATGGCTAAGACCTGTCGTCTCTTAACGGAGATGATGGGTCTTTTTTGTTGTTCTAATAATGACTTGCATGCTTCACTATTCTTGTAGGTCGCTCGACAGAAAAACAGTAACACTTAGAGAATAGAGCGTCCAAAGCGTTCTACAGCTTATCACTTAATAGACCAGAAATTAGCTCTCAGTCCGTTCGACAAAACTTTAGGAGGTAATAACCATGACAAACAGAAAAATCACGATATTCGATACAACATTGCGAGATGGGGAGCAAGCGCCAGGGTGTACGCTGACTCCTGAGCAGAAGATTACGATTGCTGGACAACTGGTTAGGCTGGGTGTAGATGTTATCGAGCCGGGATTTCCAGTCTCAAGTCCAGGTGAATTCGCTGCTGTGCAACAAATTTCTCGCATGTACCCACAGGTGGAGATTGTGGGCTTCGCTCGCGCTGTGAAGGGAGATATTGATGCTGCAGTGAAGGCGACTGAGGACGCAGCAAACCGGAGGATACATCTTTTCCTTTCCTCATCAGACATTCACCTTAATTATCAGCTACGTAAGAATCGTACTGAGGTCATCCAGATTGCCCGAGAGATGGTTGCTTATGCGAAGCGTTTTGTAGATCGTGTTGAATATTCCGCAATGGATGCGTCGCGTACTGGGAATGATTTTCTGATCGAGATGGTAGAGGCGGTTATTGCAGAAGGGGCAACGATCATTAATCTGCCCGATACGGTTGGTTATGCATTGCCTGAAGATTATGGCAACCTGTTCCGACGAGTTCGTGCTGAAGCTCGGGGTGCAGATCGCGTAGCATTTAGCGCCCATTGTCATAACGATCTGGGGATGGCAGTCGCGAATAGCATCGCAGCCATTCAAGCTGGGGCAAGTCAAGTTGAGGTTACTGTTAATGGTGTTGGTGAGCGCACAGGTAATTGTGCACTAGAAGAACTGGTCATGGTATTGGAAACGCATAAAGAGAAGCTGGGTGTAGAGACGGGTATACAGATGGGAGAAATCTACGAGACATCTAGATTGATCAGCCGATCCATGCATTTTCCGATTGCTTTTAATAAGCCTGTTGTGGGTAGGAATGCCTTCCAGCATGAGTCGGGTATACACCAGGATGGTCTGCTTAAGAATCGAAATACGTATGAGATTATGGATCCTGAGAAGCTAGGTATCTCACGCAGCATGATTGTGCTGGGCAAACATTCAGGTCGCCATGCGATCAAGCATCGTGCGGATCACTTCGGAATTGTGATGAATGATCAAGAGCTTGAAGCTGTATATATTCGGTTTAAAGAGGTTGCGGATGAGCACAAGATCGTGACGGATTACCAGCTTCTTGAGATCATCGGGTCCTCACGCAACGAGGCGGTGGAAACGTATTCGATGCTTGATCTGCAAGTCACCGCGGGGATGAGAGAAGAGTATTCAGCGACTGCAACGATATATGATCATCGGGTTGGCGTGGAATTGTTCTGCTCTGGTGTAGGCGAGGGTCCTCTTGGAGCAGCAATATCTTGCATCAAGCAAGCTGTTGCAACTGATGTGGAGTTTGAGGATCTGGAGCTACACTCTCTATCGTCCGGGGAGTCTGCGCATGGTGAAGCTGTTGTCACGATTAACCGGAATGGGATCAGCTATCGAGGATCTGCGATGCACAAGGACATTGTCCTTGCGGCAGCTCAAGCATTCTTGTCGGCATGCAATCAAGCTGTTAGGGATGTGAGTTAAGTGTGGATGGTGTGGAGGAATCATTCGAAGGATAATTGAGCTACACTTGCATGATGATAGATAATAATAAAAGCTATCCCTTAGGTTATTAAAACCCTAGGGATAGCCTTATGGTAGGAGTGAGAAGATATCACGATCATGCTAAATAAACTTGGATTTGAAATTATTCCATATCTGTATCGAATTTATCAAAGCGCGTATTAACCTCTTGTGAATAGAGTACCGAAGAGCCTCTACAGAGTGAGTATGGAGCAGATGTGTGCGAATAGAGCGGCCAAACCGCTCTAAATTGATAAACTGAATCACATCTACAGAATCGTCTGAGCGACCTCAGTGTAGATCCGATCGAACGCTTTTTTATTCTTCAGGTGCATGATTAGATTCAAGTCGCCACATACAATCCTACATACGCCACCTGCTTGCTCAATATCCTTGGAAAATCGTTGAATTCCCTCGAGTATGTCGTCTTGAATGGATGTCATGTTCTTGAATTCAAAGATAAGCTTAAGTGGTTTAATGAATAGAAACCCTTGAATGGCTGATGCTAAATCCTTAAGGGAAGTAGATGTAATTGAGGATTGAAGGGTTACTATGAATATGCCATTCTTATTCTCAATTGCGAAAGGGTCTGAGCTAGTTTTTGCTGAGTGAGAGTGAGACTTTTCTAAAGCTGTAGTTAAATCCTCAGTTGAGCTGATTTGGAGAACACTATTAATAGTAGATAGTATCTTCTCGATCGTAATAGGCTTTAAGATGTAATGCTTCGCCCCACTTTGAATAGCTTCGAATACCATGTTCTTCTGATCAAGTGCGCTAATCATAACAATATTCGCTTGTGGATACTTGGCGATGATTTTCTTAACTGAATCAATTCCGTTCATGAGAGGCATCGTGATATCCATTGTGACTAAGTCGGGAAGGTGCTTCTCATACTCACTGAAGGCTTGCATCCCATCGGCTGCTTCCGCAATCACGGTATGACCAGCTTGCTGTAACAAAATTCTTAAATTTCTTCTCATTAGAATCGAATCATCGACTATTAATATGTTGGGCATCATAGACCTCCTATTAAATCCTATTGTAGTGAAAAAGCGATCATAAAGATTTACTCCAGAAGCATTAACTGCAGCTTCAGCTCTTATTAGAAAGAATAAAACACACACTCATACCGCCATCGGTGGAATGCATATCGCACCGCCATATATCGGATTGGGCATACCGTACGGAAGCATTCTCTGTGAAGAAGGTAATCGGTGGGTCCATGAGGATATACTCCTCATAGCTATCGAATGTTCTCATCGAATTACCGAGAATAATATTCGCAGATTCAGCTAGACTATCCTCGATATACGGACTAATTTCGTCATCCGATAATTCCTCGAATAAGAATCGTTTCACAATAGAAAGAGATAGGGATTGATCGATAGATAAGATGAAGGTTCCCTCGAGCGCACCCCTAATATTAACGAATGTAGTCACTTTGCGGAGCTCTAGCTTATCCACAGGAAGTAGCTCGAAGGAGGACAATGGTTGGAAATCTAACAGTAAATGCTCTTGAAAATAGGCCCTAGTTTTCTCCACAATGGGTTCGAGTACAGCTGGGAATTGCAATGGAGGAAAATCATGAATTTCCTCGTAAGGTAGCTCGATTCTGAATGTGGTGCCTTGCCCTGTTCCCGTGAATACTTGGATGGTTCCACCCAGCTTATCGACCTCAGCGCGAATGGAGGAGAGACCCATACCACGACCCGAGATATCAGTTACCTGTGATTTGGTGGAAAAATCAGGATGGAAGATCAAGGCTAATAACGAATCTGTTGTCTGCAGCGGTAGCTCCTCTTCAGTAAGTAATCCTTTCTCGAGAGCTTTCTTCTGAACTCGCTGCAAATCGATACCGGAACCATCGTCCCCGACTTGAATCACGATCGTTCCTTGCTCGAGTGCAAGCTTGAATTGTACAGTTCCGAATTCCTCTTTATCCAGAGCAACACGCTCATCTAAGGGCTCAATTCCATGATCAACAATATTCCGGAACAGATGTGTCAGCGAACGACTAAAGTCATAATACTTAGATGTATCGGCTAAGAAATCCTCCCCCTCTACTTGGAACGGAGTAATTCCTTTCTCGAAGCGCTCAGCTAGCTCTGCGACGTAGTCTGGGTAGGAATGAAGTAATTCTTTGAATGATTTGTAACGTAGTCTACGAATTTCTGGTAGAAGCAAACGATATTCGGCAGGTGAGAGTACAGCTAGCATCTTCTTCTCGATATCAAGGAGACGCGACTTATCTACGAGCAGTACATCCTGCTGCTGGAAGAAGGCCTCGCCAAGATACTGCTTTAATATACGGATGTCTTCATCTAACCAATCCTCCAGGTGTAATTCATTGACCCAAGTGATGAGCTGCTCCTTACTCATAAATTCAGTTTCTTTTAGCATCTGTGAGATGAGATTCTCGACCTCGTGAAGTTTACGGACAATGTGAATGAGTCCAATCTGTGCAAAGTTACCCTTGTATGTGTGAAGCTCTCGATAGAGCTCGATCAATTTATCCTTAACTGTTGCTTTTTTCTCCTCAAGTCTTTCACCAAGCTCCTCTATGCAGAAGTGACGGTAATCGCCGGCACATTCCACATAATCGTTGTAATGACTAACTACATGAACGACCATGTTCAGAATGTTTCGCTCTTCATTCATCATTTGCTGCAGCTGGCGGGTTTCAGTAATATCTGTGAGGATGATCATCATAACGGTATCTTGTCTCGAATCACTACCATCCCTGCCCAGATCACGAATTAATTTGTATTCGATATGTAAGATCTTATTGTCTCGCGTAATTTCTTCAGGCAATAAAGGAATATAGATAGAACGCTTATACGCATCCTTCTCTTCGAAAATTCTACTGAATATATTCGTTAGAAATTTCTCCTGGTCCTCATCGCCAAAAGATAGAACTTGTGGAACTGCGCGTCCAACAAATTCGCAATAGAACATCCGATTACATTCTTGGCTATAATGCTCATCGATAATTAGGTCAACACCAAAGGTAAGAAATCCTTGACCTGCATTGTCTAATAGATTGCGGAGTGACCGTTCTCTATGCTCAAGTGCTTGCTGTGCCGCTTCTATAAGCTCCTTGGAACGGATAAGCTCGTCATTCTGAGCTTCTAATTCCTCATATTGTTCGTCAACGGTGTCCTTCTGCCGCTGGAGCAGCTCGGTATAATCCCTCATCGTCTGAAGAATTTGTGTATTCGAATTCGTAATGGATTCGATCTCGCGTAACGGTCGTTTCACCTGGAGTAATTGAGATTCCATGTTCGTTGCGTAATCACCCTCAGCTAGAGAACGGAAATTACTCTCTAATCGATTCAGTGGTTTAATAAGCGGTAAGGTGAATAATTTACTGAAGATAGCATTCAGAATGAGTGATATGACGATAAGAATACAGAACAAGACAATCAATGCGACAATGAAGAAAGCGGCTACTTCTGGTACAAAACCCACATAAACCTTACCTACCTCCACACCATCTTGATCCAAGAGAGGCTTAGTGGTTTCTATCGTATATAGCTCGAATAAGGCTCCAATGGGACCGTTCATAACCAAGTTATCGCTATTAACTGGTTTATTCGAATAGATAATCTTATTATCCAATTGTATAGATACATAGACGAGCTCAGCTGGAACTTCAAGACCGTCTTCAGAATGAACAGCCTCAAAGCCAGACATTTCTAATAGGGGAAAATAGTACTCAATCTTCGATATCTCCTCGAGATGCAACCTCCAAGAAGTGGCTTGCTTAGCGTTAGGATCAAATTCGTGTAAGTCGGTAATGACCTGCTCTTGTAGAAAGTAAGGCTTGTTCATATCGGATGCAATCGAACCACTGATGAAGTTAGTGGAGAGGATGAGAATTGGTTTGAATGCGAAGGCCAGAATAAGCACAATGATAATCCCGAAAAATGATACGTTTATGATCGAAGACAACATGAAGGAGCGATAAATACGCTTTTTGAGTGTTCTACGATTTTTCTTTACTTTGAGTGGCTTCGTCTGTTCAGGCTGCTTCATAAGCTTTGGTTCTGTTGTCATGATGCTTCACCTCCTGTAAGTTGAATGACCTCGTGGATGTTTATCGTGTTCTGCTTGCCTTCAATGACAGCATGCTCAATCTTGCGTAGTGAGTAGCGTGCGGGATTATGAAGGGCAGCATATGTGGATTGACTTATTAGAATTTGGGTGCCATAAAGCTTGTTCAAGCTCTCAATCCGAGAGGCTACATTAACGGCATCACTCACTACAGTGCTTTCCATACGATGTTTACCTCCAACTATACCAAGCATGAGTGTTCCCGTATTCAGTCCAATTCCGATATCAATGGGAAGAGAATCTTGAGCTGTACGTGTACCATTAAACTCCTGAAGCTGCTCAAGCATGTCTAGTGCTGCGTTGACGGCCTCATCGGGTGAATGGAATAAAGCCATGATGGCATCTCCAATAAATTTGTCGATAAATCCGTGATGCTTCTTCACGATAGGCTCCATATAGGACATATATGCGTTGAGGAAAGCAAAGGTTTCCTCAGGGCTCATACTCTCCGACAAGGCTGTAAAAGCACGGATATCGGAGAATAGCACCGTCATCTGCATTCGCACATGGTCGCCGAGACGGATATCCACAATACTCGTTTTGCCCAGATTGTCGAGAAATTCGTGAGGCACGAAACGGCCGTAGGCTTCGGTTAACTCGATTTGTCTAAGCTTTCCTAACCGTTCCTCCTCGAAACCTTTCTCCAGATGATCTACATTGCGCAGCATCATCTGATTAATCTGGATAACATTGCGATAGGCATCCGATACGACAGGATCTGCTCTTCGGAATAGCTCCTCAGGTACATCCTCGGGCATGAATCCCTCAGAGATATTCTCCAGCATCGTCTGGAATGCTTCTAACGGTTTGCGAATTCGTCGATCAAATTGGATGAACACAACAACGATACAACCAACAAATTGGATGAAGGCAACCAACGGCCATATCCAAGATACACTGTGAGGTACGTGATTAACGATAATCGTTGTGATGATTAAGGTAGGTACGATAATAACGAGCATCCAGATGAAACTCGAGATGACCATGGTTGTCCGAGAGAAGCCACTCAGTTTCATGCATTCACATCCTGGACTTTAATGGAGGGTAGGTTGTCGATTAATTTTCTGCAAAGCTCATCATCCTTGATGACGAATTGTAGACTACCGCCAGCTTGTCTAATACTCTCAGCTATCTCTTGAATGGCTTGGATGGCCCAAGGCTGAATCATGGCTAAACTTTGAAAATCGATGGTAAGTAACAAGGGTCGTATGAATATAAGTCCTTGAAGCGCGACTCGACAAGCATTCATGTGCTCGGGCAGCAGTGGGTCAGGTAAACGAATCACAAATCGTCCATCGTGATTCTCAACAGATATCGTATCGGCACGTTCGGATGAGGAATTAGTCGGATGGATGTGAATGGGCATATGATGATTTAGGTGGTCGGGAAATGGATTACTTACTTGATTATGATCATTCGCGATAGCGGTTTCTAGTGTTGATTTGACCGCTTGCAATAACTTAGCTTCTGTAATGGGTTTAATGATGTATTGCTTGGCTCCGTTCTCCATAGCTTCGAATAACATGCTGCGTTGATCGAATGCACTGATTACGATAATGATGGCCTTCGTATATTTAGTTGTAATTCGCTTTACCGCTTCGATACCATTCATGATCGGCATCGTAATATCCATCGTGACTAGGTCAGGATGGTGTAGCTCGAATAAACGGATGGCATCCTCACCGTTCGTTGCTTCCGCAACGACCACGTGGCCATTCCTTTCGAGGATAGTTCGTAGGTTACGCCGCATAATCAGTGAGTCGTCTACAATCAAGATGCTCGCCAAGATGGTCTAGCCTTCTTCCCTATGAATCTATGAATAATAACTTCTCTTCCCATTGTATCTAGTATGACAGAAAGTGACAATACGACATTGGTCGAGGTTTGGTTAGGGACTCATCCTATACATGGCTCTGCGGTATTCCATGGGGGCTGTTCCACTAATCTGCTTGAACACACGGCCAAAGTGAGCGACGCTCTCGAAGCCGACATCCTCAGCGATTCGGATTACTTTTAATTTCGTTTCTCGTAGCATACGCTGAGCTTCTTTTACCCTAACGCTGTTAATGTACTCGATATATGAAAAACCAGTTACCTGCTTGAACATTCGACTTGTATAAGATGCACTCATGTGAAAGGCTGCAGAAACCTCGGATAGAGGTAAGCTTTCAGCATAGTGCTTGTTAATATAATCAGCGAGCTCGGATATCTTCCGGTGGGTAGGGGAGACGAATTCGAACACATCCTGTGCTCTGGCATAGATTCTGTGGACCGCGATCAGTAGTTGCTGTAGGAGTGCATGCATGAAGATCTCATGCTGGTCGTGCTGCTCCTGCTGCTCTCGATCCAGCTCGAATAGCAGCCTTTCCATGTAGGTCTGCTGTTGGACATTCAGTCGAAGAACATGCGGCTCACCTTGGAAGGCTGAGGTAAGGCGCTGTTCAATCGCAGGCAGCCCTAGATAATCACTGTTGAAGCTTAGAAGAATCCGTTCGTGGTCAGCCATACCTGTATCCGCTGTTTTGTGCAGGGTTTGCTTGCCAATGAGTACAAGATCACCCTTCTGCACATGATATGTCTTATTCTGGATGAAGTAATAGCGTTCACCAGATAGCAAATAATACAGCTCATAATGATCATGAAAATGGTTGATTCCCATCGTATAATGACCTCTACGCACCATACGTTCAATCTCGATCCAACCAGACATGAATGAGCCTCCACTCTGAGTTTAATTAGTTAAAGATATTCCCAAGTATATCACGACAAAATATGCAAGGTAAATAGTGATTTCCGCAAAATATACATAGAAGCTTCAGTAATATTGCGGTAATATTCTTAATAGACATATGAAGGGAAGTGTAGGTAATGACGAAAAAAAGATATGCACTCATTGGTACAGGTGGACGTGCAGAGATGTTCTACGCCGCATTAGCAGAGGAATTCAGGGAAACATCAGAGCTTGTAGCATTCTGTGATCTGAATCAAACTCGAATGGATTATGCTAACAAGCAGTTAACTACGAAGTATGACCACAAAGCTATTCCAACTTATAAAGCAGATGAATTCGAACGAATGATCGAAATAGAAAAACCGGATACGATTATTGTAACCACCATAGATCGAACCCATCATACGTATATCATTCGTGCCATGCATGCAGGCTGTGATGTAATTAGTGAGAAGCCGATGACGGTTGACGAAGAGAAGTGCCAAGAAATTATTGATACCGTGAAATCGACAGGTAAGCAGCTAAGAGTGACTTTCAATTATCGCTATGCACCACATAACACGAAAATTCGTGAACTGATTATGGATGGGGCAATTGGTGATGTATTCTCTGTCCACTTCGAATGGCTATTGAACACAGAGCATGGAGCAGATTACTTCCGCAGATGGCATCGGGACAAGCGTAATAGTGGTGGACTGTTGGTGCACAAGTCTACGCATCACTTTGATCTCGTGAATTTCTGGTTGGGAACTGAGCCTGAGACTGTATTCGCGTTAGGCGGATTGAATTTCTATGGTCGTGAGAATGCAGAGCAACGCGGAGTAACCGAGTTTTACCAACGCGCACATGGCAGTGAGGCTGCTAAGAATGATCCTTTTGCTCTACATATGGAGGACAGCCCTTCGTTAAAGGGCCTCTATCTAGATGCGGAGAAGGAGGATGGTTATCAACGCGATCAGAGCGTGTTCGGTGATGGAATTAATATCGAGGATACAATGGGTGTTCTTGTGAAATATAAGAGTAAAGCGATTATGACTTACTCTCTGAACGCTTACATGCCGTGGGAAGGGTATCGCGTCGTATTCAATGGTAATAAAGGACGTATCGAAGTCAACGTTGTGGAGAAGTCTTATGTGAATGCTGGTGGAGAGAAGTCACAGGAGGGTGCTCTTAAGGGTAAGCAGTTAAAGGTATTCCCAATGTTCGACGAGCCATATTCGGTAGAAATTGAAGAGGGAATTGGTGGTCATGGTGGCGGAGATCGTGTCATGCTGAATGATATATTCGGTGTTCCTGCGGATGATCGATTCAAGCGTGCTGCCTCGCATGTTGATGGTGCGAAATCAATTCTGACCGGAATTGCAGGCAATATGTCATTAAGAACGGGCTTGCCGGTAACTGTGAAGGACCTTGTTCAGTTCTAACTAATATTTGGAACCATGGGATAGTAAAATAGATAAGATTGTCGATTAATTCGTAGTTTGGAATGAAATGGCCAGGGAGCAACCTGCTCCCTTTTCGCCTGTGTAGAAGATTAGGTGGAACCACAGCAGTGCATATGTTATCCTTATGAGGTAGTAATTTAAGTCACACTCAATTAGGTAATAAGGAGGATTCAATTTGAACAAATTTAATAATTTAATAAAGGCCATGAATGCTGGAGATATCTCTGGTATTTCTCAAGAAGGGGTCCATGTGTACCCTTTATCTTTCGCCACTTATGCACACGTGAAACTAGTGATGGTTAAAGAAAATCGACGTAGATTTTTGTTAGCTGTTGGAGCGGGTGAGCTGTTCGATGCGTTGCAGGGGGAAGCAGCCGATGGTTACAAAAAATGTGAGTTAACGCATGAAAATCGGTTAGTGCTGAACAAGTATTTTCCATATACGGCTCCAATTGCATTTGGCAAGCAAGTAGCTACGCTTGGTTTAGGTGATCGTCTAGGTTTGGCATCACCAGGTCATATCAAGACAGTCGTTAATCGTGATATTAAGCCAATTCTTGCCCAGCAGAGTATACGAGAGCTAGCACTTACTGGACGTGACTACAAGCAAGTGATGGATGCGGCCTGTTATGCAGCTTTCCAAGAAGGTTACACGGGCGGATTCGGTGCGGATGGCGATCATCTGAAGAAGGAAGAGGACATTCAGATGTCCCTTGATCTTGGATTTACGATGCTGACCTTGGATTGCTCGGAGAATATCGATAACACGATTGAGGGCTTGAGCTTGGCCGAGGTGGAATCTCGATATGGCTTATTACCTGAGGATACTAGGAAACATTTCGAAGCCTTATACTTGGATCAACAGTTTGATGTAGGTGGGAATACGGTCCAGTTTGATAAGCTAGGGCTAATGAAAACGGTGTTGATCTATCACGAAGCGATTAACTTTATGGTGCACATCTACGAAACGTACATTCAGAATGCGGGGCGCACAGTTGATTTCGAAATTTCGATAGATGAGACATTAACATCGACAGAGCCTGCTGCTCATTATCTGATTGCAACAGAATTATATGCTCGAGGTGTGGACATCTTCAGTATGGCTCCAAGGTTTTGTGGGGAGTTCCAGAAGGGCATCGATTATATCGGAGACATAGCACAATTCGAGGTGGAGTTGGCCATTCATGCGGCGATTGCGGATCACTTCGGTTATAAGCTGAGTATTCATTCGGGGAGTGATAAGTTTAGTGTTTTCCCAATTATAGCAAAATATACAAAGGGTCGTTTCCACGCTAAGACAGCTGGAACGAATTGGCTGGAGGCTGTGCGTACGGTAGCGAAGGTGCAACCTGCACTTTATCGCGAAATGCATACTTACGCAGCGGATCATGTTCAAGAGGCATTGGCTTACTATCACGTATCTGCAGATTTCAAGAAGATTAAACCGCTCGATCAAGTAAGCGATGCTGATTTGCCGACCTATATGGATGAGGATAATGCACGACAATTGATTCATATTACGTATGGTCTATTGTTACAGGCAAAGGATGCTTCAGGAGAATGGTTATTCAAGGATAGGTTTTATAATGCTTTAATCGATCAAGAAGAGCAGTATGAGCTAGCTTTGATCCATCATATTGGCAGACATTTGGAGCTTTTAGGTAAGTAAAGAGTAGAGGTAGTTAGGAAAGTCTTATAAATTTGTTGGTGATATAGAAATGGATAGAGTTCTCAGAATATATTTCTGAACTCTATCCATTTTTTTTATTTCACTTTACAACAGCATTTCTGAGTGTTGATCGGCCTTTGATATAGTAATTTATGAATTAGCTTATATTCAAAGTTACTTAATTGATTGATGGTAGCAATTCAAGTTTATGTATGTCGTAATTTTATAGTATTATCATCAGAAATTACACTTTAAAACAAAGTGGATATGTGATAATTTAATCATGTAGAGCATATTGGTTTGCGCAATATCATAGTCCGAATTGAGGAGGGTATATGTTGATTAATGTAGCTATATTGAGCTTCTGGCATGTTCATGCAAGTGATTATTTGCGTGAAGCGAACGGGCATCCGGATACACGTGTTGTCGCAATTTGGGATGAGGATCCCGAGAGAGGAAAGCAGGAGGCAGAGAAGCAGGGTGTCACATTCTATGAATCTATAGAGGATTTGCTGGCGAATCCAGATATTCATGGTGTTATCATCGTTACTCCAACGAGTATGCACCGAGATGTTATGGTCGCTGCAGCTAAGGCGGGCAAGCATATATTCACAGAAAAAGTTATTGCAGACAATATAGAAGATACGAATGAAATTATAGCAACGGTGAAACAGAATCAAGTTAAATTAACCGTATCTTTACCTAGATTGAATGCGGCATACACACTGGCGGTTCAAGCCATATTGGATCAAGGTTTATTGGGGGAGTTAACCCTTGTAAGAGTTCGTCTATCTCATAATGGAGCACTAGCGGGCTGGTTACCTGATCGCTTCTATAATCTAGAGCAGTGCGGTGGCGGGGCAATGATTGATCTGGGCTGTCATCCTATGTATTTGACGAGATTGTTCATGGGGATTCCCGAATCGGTAAGTGCTCATTATGGTTACGTTCTAGGTAAGGAGGTTGAGGATAATGCAGTAACTATTCTGAATTATAAGAATGGCGGGGTAGGTATTGTAGAGGCTGGATTCGTTAATACACATTCTCCATTCACAATAGAAATTCATGGTACTGAGGGAAGCTTGCTCTATGGTACACCGGAAGACAAGCTGCTAATCAAAAGCACTAGATCCTCTACATATGCGGATGATTGGACAGAGATCACTGATTTACCTCCAAGAAGAATAACGGCTTTTGAACAATGGGTGCTGCATATTCAGAATAACACAACTGCCGATGAGAATATCAGTCTGGCCGTGGACTTGACCCGGTTGATGGAAGCATCGAATCGATCGAACACTTTAAAGGCTCCTGTCCGAATCGATGAGCTCGGGTAAGGCTGGTCGTCCACCTTTCTTATTCCAGATGATGGAGACCAAGCCTGATGCGCTTGATCGTCTCGATATTCGCTTCCAATGGGGAAACTATGGAATACGAGTGCTTCGTTGTCATCTTACATCTTTTCCCCCTGGCAAAACAATTGCATTCCATCATCACTCTGAGTATGAATTTCATTTCATTCCTAGAGGACGAGGAAAAGTGATACTGAAGGACCAGAGCTTTGACCTGCACGAGGGTATGGTATATGTTACCGGGCCACAGGTTGAGCATTATCAGGAGTCTGCTCTCGATGAGCCAATGGATGAATTATGCCTACATCTAGAAGCTACCAAGCTATTCGAGAGTAATGAGGTTCCTGAGCAATATTGGGGAAATCATCTGGACATTATGGAAGCAGATACCTGCTTCAAGCAGCTTGAACAGCTACCACACCGACCAACGCTTGATCATCGTAACGCTATGCCTTGGTTTTTGACTGCATATCGCTCCTGGTCGGGCATGAAGCTAGGCTATAATTCAACGATCCAGCATGCGATAATTCAAATTCTACTTAGGACCGTCCAAGCCTTTGACATGGGTGAGGTCCCACTCGAGTTTCCATCTAGGGATATGAATATCCACCGTTATTTATTGGCCTCTCAATTCATAGCAGATAATTACTCAAGACCGATTACGCTCGAGGATGTTGCGAATAAGCTGTCCATTAGCGAACGTCAGCTACAACGAATTTTCGCGGAGCGTTCAGGGCTTTCTTTTTCCAAGTATCTCGAGGATTTAAGGATGTCTCATGTATGTCAGGATTTAAACAATAGTTCGAATTCTGTGCAGGACATTGCTTTGCAGCACGGGTTCACAAGCAGTAATTATCTGTACTATGTGTTTCGTAGAAGATTCGGGATGACACCAAGTCAATATAGAAAAGAAAGCCAAGAAAAATCAAAATTATGGGAGGCTGAATGAAGTGAGTAAAGCTGAGAAGACAAGGAAAGTAAGGGTAGCGATCATTGGGTGTGGAGGTATTGCTAACGGCAAGCATATCCCCAGTCTGATAAAGCTCGACACAGTTGAGCTTGTCGCTTTCTGTGACATTATTGAAGAGCGTGCGCAGGCTGCTGCAGATGTTGTCGGTAACGAAGGAATCCGTGTATATACAGACTATAAAGAGATGCTAAAGGATAAGACGATCGAGGTTGTACATGTGTGTACCCCGAACAAATCACATTCCTACATCACCATAGATGCACTAGAAGCAGGTAAGCATGTATTGTGTGAGAAGCCTATGGCCAAAACCTCAGCAGAAGCCAGATTAATGTTAGAAGCGGCTAAACGTACGGGTAAAAAGCTAACCATTGGCTACAATAACCGGCATCGTCCGGATTCTGTTCACCTGAAGCAGATATGTGATCGCGGGGATTTGGGTGACATCTATTACGCCAAAGCCCATGCAATTCGTAGAAGAGCTGTGCCTACTTGGGGAGTTTTCCTGAATGAGGAGGAGCAAGGTGGGGGACCGTTAATTGATATAGGTACACATGCGCTTGATTTAACGTTGTGGTTAATGGATAACTATAAAGTGAAAAGTGTAATTGGGAATGTATATCATAAGCTAGGTAGTAAGAAGGATGCCGCTAATGCATGGGGACCATGGGATCCAGAGAAATTCACAGTTGAGGACTCCGCATTTGGATTTATTACGATGCAGAATGGAGCTACAATTGTTCTTGAGTCAAGCTGGGCATTAAATTCGCTTGATATAGATGAAGCAAAGTCTACATTGTGTGGTACAGAAGCCGGTGCGGATATGAAGGACGGCTTACGAATTAATGGAGAAGATCTGGGTAAGCTGTATGTAACTATGCCAGAGCTTCAAGCAGGCGGAGTTGCTTTCTATGACGGCAATGTTGAGAAGGATGCTGCACGCGAGGCTAGATTATGGATCGATTGTATTCTCAATGATACTGAACCTGTTGTAATGCCTGAGCAAGCGCTAGTCGTTACAGAAATTCTTGAAGCGATCTATGAATCCGCCAAGACGGGTAAAGCGATTTATTACGAATCATAGTAAAGCTAAATGTAGAAAGCCCCACATGGAATATTCCATGTGGGGCTTTTGGTCCTTTGTCGAGTAAATTCCACTGCCACAAGCACAAAAAATGTGCTTGCCGTGCTCCAGTAACTCGATTCCGCCGCCACAAGCACA
>DFZX01000007.1 GCA_002383695.1 Caryophanales bacterium UBA4045 | reverse complement strand
CGAGGCTCGCGATTTGCTCGAAATTGTGGAGGCACGTCATCAAAGAGGATCCACCATATTCTGCTCACAATTCATTCCTGCCGGTTGGCATGGAAAAATAGGTGAAAGCACATTGGCAGATGCGATCCTTGATCGAATCGTACATTCATCCTATAAGATCACAATCGAAGGCACGGACTCCATGCGAAAACGCAAAGGACTCATCAACTAACTCTTTCATATTTTTCTAAGGGAGCTGTCGCACACTGGCGGCTCCTTCCACCAGAGAAGTGGCTCATTTATTCCGGAGGACTGGCTCACTCATCACCGGAACGGTGGCTCTATTTCATCGAAATATTCAAGCTACTTCTTCACATTTGTCCAAATCCGCTGCGAAGTCCCTCTCTATCTTCGAATCATAGATCATGTGATTATATAGATGCCTATCGGTTTGCATTGCATTGACACCAAGTCTTCCCTTTATCGTTGTGCCCGTGAAGATGTCAGTAGAATAAGATTCATCGAGCTTATTGTAGGTAATATGTTCAATGATAACTGTTGCTTTCTGCTCATTAATTATGTTCGATGCCTTGATAATAAACTCTTCCGGGTTACGGTGGAATTGTTCGAAGGTAAACTTTTCAATTCCCCTCAATATAGATCCAACCGCACTTCGTGTTAATCCAGATTCAGCAACAATTTTCCCAATCAAATCGTACTTCACATTGGAATTGATGGCAGAATCCACTTTGGTGGTACCACCGGTAATTTTCTTGAATGCTTCACCACTTTGCAATGCTTCTTTGGACTTAATCGTATTCATTTCTCCATATTCAACCTTAAAGAAGATCTGAGATACTCTTAGATCTTTATCAAGTGCGCGTATCGATTTGTCTATCAATTCCTGTGTGTCAAAGTCTACAACGTATGCAGATTTTGTATTAATCTTATTCCATAATGCCTTAAACTCTTTCATTTGTAGTTTTGCAGTATCCATCTCTAATGTAACATTATTACTGTTTGCATTCTCTGGAACCATCGTTCGCGGATCATATATGCTGTCTAGAATTTGAATAATGTCTGCTTTGTAAGGAGCTAATTCCTCGGCAATTAGAAAAGCGCCACCTTTTTTATCATCGTAGTACTTCTCTGTTAATGTATTATCGTCATCAATGTATCCATATCGAATAAAGCTATTCGTAAGTTTAGTAGCCAATTTATGGTCTATCACCTGCTCATTAAGGCCATTAACATCCCGAATAACCTTGTTCTCAAAGAGGTCAGCTGTAACTTCCTTCGGTCGATCTGCTACTAATTCTGCAATCTCTGATTGCAGACGCTTTGCAAAGCTATCATAGCTCTCATTGGCGATGACGGTAAGCACATTAATGTTGTGAACATCACTACCAAGCACGGTACTGTCCATTCTCTCTCCATTCTGATTAACACATAATCGAAGCCCACGCCCTACCTCTTGACGTTTACGCACATCTGAACCACTCTGCTTTAGTGTGCAGATTTGAAATACATTAGGATTGTCCCAGCCTTCACGTAGAGCGGAGTGGGAGAAGATAAAGCGCACTGGCTCTTTACGATTAAGTAATCTTTCCTTATCTTTCATGATTAGATCATACGCATCTGCATCGTCAGATGTAGATTCCTTTCGGTCTCCAATCTTACTATCAGTTATTCGATTGCTTTTTTTATCTATTGAGAAATAGCCCGCATGAGTTTTATTCACATTGATGTTATCAAGATATTTTAAATATTCATCTTCACCAATAGCAAGTTGCCACTCAGTAAGCACCGTATTATACTCTTCTTCGAAGATCTGAGCATATTCACCATTAAAAGCCGTTCCGGCAATATCATACTGCTTATATTTGGCTACCTCATCGATGAAGAAAAGAGATAACACCTTAATTCCCTGATAAAATAATTGCCGTTCACGTTCGAGATGTGTCTTGATTGTTTCCCTAATTTGAATACGTCGAATATGGTCCTCATTTACAGCACCAATAACATCACCAACTGAGATGATGACACCGTTAGTAAATTCTACTGTATTGGTTAACCCACTAATTCTGGAGACCGTAAATCCTTTATACTCATCCAAATCACCTGATTTTGCATATAAGTTATATCCTTCATCAATAGTTCTTAACGATTTCCTTATTCCATTAGCTCCCTTTATTTCATATTCTAGGGTAGCAGTTGGTGCTTTATCACCAAATAAATTTATTTTCTCAAGGTACAAATAACTTTCAGTTGCAGTTGTTCCTGTAACAGATATACCTTTTACAGCTATTTTCTTCACTAAGCGTTTATTGTAAGCCTCTAAAGCATCCAAACGGTAAATCAAATTATAGATAGCATCCTTCTTATGCGTTGCAGAATAACGCAAGGTCATTAAAGGTTTGAATTCTTTTAATCTTTCTTTGGTTGCAGTACCTTCAACCGATTGTGGCTCATCAATAATCAATATAGGATTTGTAGCAGCAATGACATCAATAGGACGACGTGAACGAAAGCTATCTAGCTTCATGTAGATACGTCTTGCGTCTTTTCCCTTGGCATTAAATGCTTGTGAGTTAATAATCATCACATTGATTCCGCTATCATTAGCGAACTTATCGATCTTAGTTAGATCTTGAGAGTTATAGATGAAGTAACGTATTTTCTTATTATATTCTTCAGCAAAGTGAACGCTAGTCAGTTCAAACGATTTAAATACTCCTTCACGGATGGCAACTGAAGGTATCACCACTATGAATTTACTCCAACCATATCGTTTATTTAATTCAAACATGGTTTTAATATAAGTGTAGGTTTTCCCCACTCCCGTTTCCATCTCAATAGTTAAGTTATATTTACCTTCAAGCTTACTTGACGGCTCCATTTGCGATTGTCTTTGTATTCTTTGCAAATTCGCTTTTATCAGATCATCAGAGATAATTAACTTCTTATTATTGAATCCAGTAAAGTACTTCTGCGCCTCGTCCCTGTCATCACCCATAATAATCTGCTCGGGTTCATTTACCCTTCCCTGATCGACGATATATGTAGACGAGATATTTGGTTGACCTGCAAATACATCACATACTGCCGTAGCAGCATCGGCTTGAAACTTCTGGTGTTTAAACTTTAGCTTCAATGCTCCTCACCCCCTAGATAACTTTAACAGTTGTATTTGGAGCATGTAATTTGAAAATTTCATAAACATTGATCTTTGCTGGACTGCTCGTAAAGCTACTGTCTCTAAAGACCACTCTTGTCGGTTGACGTTTGGCAATTTCATGAACTACTTTTTCAGAGATCTTCTCTGAAAAACATGCAATAAGCGATTCGTTATCCACTGTATGCACTGTAATTCCTTCAATCTCTTCTATTTTATGGCTAAATGATAAAGGTAAGTTCCAATCCAGCAGCACACCATATAATAAATCTAGATCTGTACGGTCATCTTTAATATTAGTTTCCAATCCAGCAAGTATGTCTTGGGTATATTCATTTGCACTGTAATAGACATCTTTCATATTAGTGCTGTCTACTTTCAGGACTCTGAAGCCTATATCAAACTTAGTTATATTATTCATCTCCCTATTTTCTTCCTTGATCTTCTCTCCAGCTCGTCTGATACGCTCTTTACCAATTTCACATATATTCTTGTAACCTGCAATATACGCTTCGCTCTCTTCATCTGTTGATTCAGGGAGTTGTACCATAATAAACTTAAGTTTACTGTCTTCTACTACGTTTGATTGCATTACTGCATGAGCTGTGGTTGCAGAACCAGAGAAGAAGTCTAGAATAATATCGTTTTCCTTAACATTAGCTACTTTCAATATTCTTCTTAACAAACGCACAGGTTTTGGTCCATCAAAGTACCCTTTATCATCAAAAAGTTTTTTCAACTCTTGTCTGCCTTCTTGGTTGTGACCTACATCTTTATTGTACCAAATTGAAATAGGTACCATTCCTGATTGTACCTCTGACAAAAAACGTTTAAGTCTTGGCATATTATTCCCATCAGTTCCAAACCAGATGCGATTGTCAGCTATTAATTGAATCATTCGTTCCTTGTTGGTGAACCAACACCTTCCATCAGTTGGATTCACAACCTTACCACTAGGGGTAACAATCTCATAATCATATGATGCACTGTACGTTTTAACAGTAAGATTATCAGAAGCCCAAACACCTCTTGGATCATTATCAATATTCTTATATCTATCATTTGCTTCTGTCGTTCTTTCTAATTTCCCAATAGAATATAAGGATATATCCTTTGCATAAATTAGAATATAGTCATGGCTATTTGATATGAATTTTGCATCATTCTTAGGTGCAAATGCACGTTTGGAAAATTTAGCATTACTTCACCACCACAAAACAAATTAACTCGAAATCATTTAGTTCGCTAATGTTGGTTCTTAGTGCCGTTGTTCCTCCAGCTTTAAACAGACTGTCAAGGTCACTATCTTCATTCACATGGATGATCGAGGTGATTGTCTCTTGAAGCAAGTCTGAATACTTCGTCATCTTACGACCGTCATTTGTACTTTCATTAAATATGCGGCACAACTCTGCAATCGGTCCTGTATTACCTTTACAGATTAATCTAAGAATATCCAAGGTTTTCTTGGGTTGAAGATGATTGGATACAACATCACCGTTCTCTGCAATATAAACCATAAAGAATGGATGGAGTCTGTTCTGACTTTCAACATTCACTTTATCATTGATGTTTTTAAGAACATAGATGACACCAGGAGGAACTTCTTCACCTTCAGAAGCTACAATTGCATGCATTCCGAATGGTGACTTATCCAAGTCAGGGTTATCCTTGATATAACCAATCAAGTCCATCCTAAATTCATTCAATCCTAAATCCATAATGGATACACCACTTGACATTTCTTCAAGATCTACAACTTCGTCACGTAGTTTCTCCATCTGTTGTTTACGGTACTCTAAGTCACCCTTATCATCATCAATAGGGTTATCATCACCGGTTGCCGTCATAACAGAAATCTTCATTCTTGTTTCAACTCTAGATTTTAACTTGATATATTCATCTAAATCCAAGTCTGGCCAAAAGTTGACCAATTGAATAACTTTATTCCTGCTTCCAATCCGGTCAATCCGGCCGAAACGCTGTATGATACGTACAGGGTTCCAATGAATATCATAATTAATGAGAAAGTCGCAGTCTTGTAGATTCTGACCTTCAGAGATGCAATCTGTTGCGATTAACATATCAATCACTGCTGGCTCATTCGGCATAATCAGATGCTTCTCCTTTGAGATTGGAGAGAAACAGGTGAGTATTGTATTAAGATCGGTATGTAGCTTTGGAATCGTGGTTTTACTATCATGGCCTCCTGTAACCATGGCTGTATGTAATCCATACTGTTTCCTTAGCATCTTGCTAATATGGGTGTACAAATATTCAACCGTATCGGCAAAAGCAGAAAATATAATAATCTTGCAATTACCCTCATTAATAGGATTTGCTAGCTTCTTCTCAATGATATCTATTAACTCATTTAACTTTAAATCGTGTTGAGGAGTGATGAGATCCATACCATTCATCAGTTCCAATAGAATTCCTCGATCTTGCTTTAAGTCTTCCAACCATGTCAAATAGTCCATATCCAGTAGATCGATCTTTACCTTCTTACCCACAGTGAAAAAGTCGGTATTCTGATCATCCAGATCGAAGTCAACGTTACTGAGATCTTGGAGTTCAAGCACCTTCGAGGGGTCATAATTCTCGATTTCGTCAATAGTTCCCTCGATCAAGCTTAGTATCCTGTTCACTGTCAGTCTGAATGCATATACAGAGCTTTCCAACCGTTTGAGTAGGTTGATTCTCATGAGAACCATTATACCTAATTCTCGATCCGATTGTTTGAAGCGTGTGTTACCCATATCCGTACCATATCTAGATTCGTACTTTTCAATTTTACTGGATAAGATATAGTCGGATGGTGTATAGATACCTAGGTTTAGCGAAGATATATAATCGTATATATCATTATACTTGATAGCATCAGGTCTTCTTGTCAGTCCACAGCGAATAGGTATCGGTTTTTTCCTTTCTGGAAATGTACCTATATCTGCCATGTCATAGTATCGCTCGATATGTTTTCTTGAGCGGGCTATTGTTACACTATCTAATAACTCGAAGAAATCAAAGTCAAGCATCTTGAGCAAATTGTCGGTTGTACGTTCTGATGCATCAAACTCACTCCATTCATTAAAGGCCGTTTGAGCCCTCCTGAATATCACATCAATGCTACTCTTCGTATTTAATTTGTTATTGATGTGGCGTTCATCACCTTCATAGGCAAGAGCTAGTTGATTTCTCAAGTCAATGAAGCGGTTGTTTACCGGTGTGGCGGATAACATAAGAACTTTCGTTTTTACACCTTTTCTTATTACCTGATTCATCAGTCGAAGGTATCGATTTTCTTTTTCTCCAGCGTCCCCATAAATTTGTCCGCCATTTCTAAAGTTATGTGACTCATCAATAACCACGAGATCATAATTACCCCAGTTTATACGATCCAACGGAATTCCATTAGAATAACCTCTGGTTCGTGATAAGTCAGTATGGTATAAGACATCATAACGTAACCGATCGGATGCGATCGGATTATTAAGTAAATTCAATTTAAACGTACTCCAGTTGTCGGAAAGCTTCTTCGGGCAAAGCACAAGAACTGACTTGTTTCGATTTTCATAGTATTTAATAACACCAAGTGCCGTAAATGTCTTACCTAGACCTACACTATCTGCTAGAATGCATCCATTGAACTTTTCTAGTTTATTAATAATCGCAAGGACTGCATCCTTCTGAAAATTATAGAGTTTACCCCATATAGCACTTTCCTTAAATCCGGTAGCTTCATTCGGAAGCACATCTTCAGAGATATCTTCCAAGAATTCGTTGAATATGTTGTAAAGGGTTATAAAGTATATATATTCTGCAGGATTCTCTCGGTATACAGCAGTAATATTATCGATGACTTCATCCGTCACATCTTGAAGTTTGTCCTTGTTATGCCAAACTTCATTAAATAATTTGAAGTAGGCATCACTGAAAGGCGCTTCAAATCGGTTGACCATATTATAAACGTTATTACCTTTCTCACAACCGATGTCTACTGTTGTAAAGCCATTGATTGGCATATACGTATAGCGGGATTGATCATTCTGAACATTGATGAAGCCACCCATATTCTCTTGGGTGACATTTGTCTTGAATGTTACTTTCTTACGTATCCAATCAGCGCACTCATGAGCGATTGCTTTCTGTGTTAGTTCATTACGCAATTTCACTTCAAATTCTGTACCATATATGCTTTTTTCTCGGTTTAACTGCGGAATGTAAAATTCCCGCTTTTCTTTTTTAGCCTTTTCTGTTGTGAATGAGGGTGAAGTGAAGATGAATTTCAATTCATCGATATGTACGAGTTGCTTTTTTAATTCCTGGTACGCGTAGATAGAGAAGTAAGATGCCGCAATTGCCACTTTGCTGTTTCGCTGCATCATATCCGCCAAGTCGTCCTTCAACAAATCGCTAACGTTATCTATGATTTTCATAATATAAATCACCTCTTATAATCTTCTCATCTATTAAATAAATAATATCACAGCAGAATTAGTCTTATTCTGTGTTTAATGGGGAATCCCTCTATTAAACATCGATATCCCAATATTTAATATGTAATATTCATGGAGTAATATCATAGAATTAAGCCATTACTGCAATTGGAGGTGAGCTTACTATTACACTATTTGGTGCATTATTATCGATATACCATTTTTCCGATATTTTGGAATTATGACTATCTGTGGGTGGGTTAGCTTTCTCAAATTTAGTTAAGGTAGGTAAGTTGATTGCCGTTCCAAAAATCAAAGCACTACCTGTTTGCAAATACGTTAAGCGATTTATAATACTTTCGCTTATGTAAGGAACCATTCTAGAAATATAGTTAATGTCATCGGGGTTCTGTACTCTGTGAATTATAAAATTACTACATTGAGATACAACCGTTTTTGATAGTTCACTAGGTCTTTGCGAAGAAATGCCTAGTAAGAGACCATATTTTCTACCTTCTTTTGCAACTCTCTCAAAAATATTATAATTAAGAGCTCCATTATGTGACTCATTCTTAATATATCGATGTGCTTCTTCAATAACCAGATTAACAGGCATTTCTGCTTTCTTTCTCAATTTTTTCAGGTAATCAAAAAAAAGCTTAGTTATAACCTTAACCACAACTTCACCTGACGAGTCATCTAAGCAACTTATATCAATATTTACTACCTGATTTGAGTCTAAAATATCCATTACGTAGTCATCCAAATTATTGAATGATGTTTTAGTTAGTATTTTCCCTTGTTCACTGTCAATTAGTGCCTGTAATCGAGTCGTTAATGTTGCCGTGTATTCTTGTATTCTTTGAGAACTAATACTACCCTCGTATAGAACCGCAAATACAATTGCTTGATTGAACTGATTAATATCATAAACTACATTTTGAGATCTGGATAAACGATCATTGATATCCTCAACAATCAATCCTTCACAATATACTTGTAAGCCTTCAATATCTGATAATTGACCGTAATTTATATTCAATAGACTTCTTATATTCTTTCCAGTAGGTTCAATCATTCTATCGAGTCTAATCTCATCTGTCCCAAATGTAGTAATAATAGATTTAATCTTATCACTTTTGGATGGAGAAGAATCTGAGCTATTGAGTATGCCAATAACTGTGGAGGCCAAGATGTGATTTTTCAAAGAATTATCAGTATTATTTGGATCATAGAAAATCCTTGCTATATCTATAGCTCTTTTAATAATTGGAATTTGAGTCTTTTCTGACGCATGTAGTAGTACAGCCCAGTCATCCGCGCTTAAAGCCCAAACAGGTAATTGAAGAAAATCTCCTCCTTGTCTATTTAAATCAGCAGTAAGAACTCTAGATTTTATATCACCATTCGTACTGTTAAGTTCACAAATTGACGACTCATATTCACCATTAGAATCTATAATAATAATTTTTGCCCCATACGCAGAATGCCCTTTTTTTTCTACGACAGCATGAT
>DFZX01000065.1 GCA_002383695.1 Caryophanales bacterium UBA4045 | reverse complement strand
AAAAAAAAAAAAAAAAAACAGCATCTGAGTTACCGATGCTGATCTCTGAGCGCTTTATTGAACTTGTGCATACATAATTCGAACTTGTCCTTCATCATTACATACGGTTACTTCAACCGATTCTGTTAATATATCCGCATAGCTGTAGGATACGCGCTTGAAAGCGTGTTGTTCCTGGTCCAGCTTAACGATGAATACAGAAGGGTAGGTTTCTTCTAAAACGCCGGTACGCTCAATTGTCTTACGACGCCCGCCGTTAGCTTTCAACATGATCTTACGTCCTACATGGACTTCCAAGCTACGCTTGATTTCCGTTAGAGCATTCCTGGTCATTGTCAGCTACCACCTCTTTCCTCGTTTATTATACTTCGGAGGAGGTGAAATGTCAAATCAGGTGAATTATTATAACAGGCTTGCAAAGTCGTTGTCAACGGGTTAATTCGCCCAACTTCTTGAGTTTTTGACAACTTAAAATATAAAAGTTCACAATTTGTTCACATTTTTCATTTTTGGAAGGCCAATTCTAAAGCTACCGCGTGTTTCAATTCCACCTATACCATCCATTCCACTCACCGTATGACGGATAACTTCANNGTCTAAAGCATGGATAAGAATTCTAGCCGGAGAGCTCGCGAAATTAGCCCCTGCTTGTAACAGGGCTTCAAAATGCGATTGGCAGGCACCTGCAATGATTGTCAGCGTATCCCGATTACGCTCGTAATACCGAGCCGCCATCACGGCTTTTACAAAATTCTCTGAATTTTTATAGCTCCCAATATAGCTTTTGTCATAGCCGCCACGCGTTCTAATCAAGCCATCATGTCCGGTAATAATGAGAATATCAGGTCTGACAGCTGGTAACAGCTGATTCACAGCATCAGACATCATGGACTCTCGAACATAGTGACCCTCAGCAGGAATATTCAGCTGCTCATATATCTCCATACTCTTACGCAGGTAGGTCGCATCCCCATCTAAATGAAGCACTCGACCAGGTAGCTCGAAGTATGGAGTGTCCTCCGCTGATGACTGGTGTTGCTTAACTCGTGCATGCCTTATCTCTTGATTAAACTCTTGCAGTCGCTTCGCTTCTGCGGCTCTCGCACTGTCCATACCCATCTCTCGATGATATTGCTGTTCGTCCTTCATTGTTAGATCAGATAACATAGCATCCGCGATTAAACGAACCTCAATCCCTCTTAGGATAGCCACCTCTCGCTGAATACTCTCTACCTTGAAGATAATGTCGTCTCCATACGACTTACGGGAAACCAGATCCCCTTGTCTCCACATGCTAGCACCCCTCTCACGATAAGACCGTGATCTCGAGTTATCCTATGGGCGGCGTTAAGGATTGGTGCTAACTTTATGCGAAGTTCAGCTTAATTCCTCTTGGATCATCTCGGCCAGACAGGCAAATTCTGCGATCGACAACGTTTCACCACGACGTGATGGATCAATGTTAGATCGCTCTAAGGCTCGTATGAGCTGATCTTTATTGTCCTTACCAAACTTAGAGACCATATTATTCCACAATGTCTTACGACGTTGAACAAAGCAGGATTGCATAACCTCGAAGAAGAACAGCTCATCCTTAACTTCAACTGGTGGTTTAGAACGAACTGTTAATCGTATAACGGCAGAATCTACATCTGGTCTCGGGATGAATACAGAGCCTGGCACAATCGCCACAACCTTAGGCTCACAATAATACTGGACCGCGACGCTCAAGCTTCCATATTGCTTCGTACCTGGAGCCGCCCCCATCCGTTCAGCGACTTCCTTCTGTACCATGACCACAATATGCTCTAAGGGCAAGCGCGCCTCCAATAATTTCATAACAATGGGCGTTGTTACGTAATAGGGAAGATTCGCAACAACACTGACCTGTGACATATCTTGAAAATGCTCCTTGAGCAGCTCCTCCAGGTCAATTTTTAATATATCTCCATGGATGAGCTGGACATTCGGGTATTCAGCTAAGGTTTCCTTAAGGACAGGGAACAATCTTTGGTCAATTTCTACCGCGACAACACGACCTGCTACATCAGCAAGATGTTGAGTTAGCGCTCCTATACCAGGACCGATCTCTAATGCTCCTTTGCTTTCATCCAAATCGGCCGCGGCCACGATATTACGTAATATATTTGGATCAACAAGAAAATTCTGCCCTAAGCTTTTCTTCAATTTAATATCATATTTCTTTAGCAAATCATTGGTTTTCGAAGGTGTGGACACCTTATTCATATATTGCCATCTCCATCCATCTCAGTTAATGCCGCATTAAATTCATCTATAGTGATAGCAAACATTGTACAACGTTTATAGAATTGCTTGCCATTGCAATAGCCAATACCTAGTATCTTACCCATTTCCAATCTGCGTTCAGCCGCACGAGAATGACTGATGAGTCCAGCTTGGATCAGATGCTCCATACCCACGTCTGTCTTCATCCCCGAGAATTCGGTTCGCACTCGCTCCAAGGCTCTCATAATGACAGCCGGACTCGCATTCTCCACTCCAATGTCATCCTTCAGCTTAGCCTCTTCTACGGTGATGAAGGCATGCTTACAGCCAGCTACCTTGTCTGATATGATCTTCCGAATACGTTCACCCGCATGATCAGGATCTGTAAAGATGATCACGCCTCTTCGTTGCTGCGCCAGTCGAATACGTTCAATGGTTCCTCGATCAATCGCCGAGCCACCCGTTTCAATCGTATCTGCAACTACAGCTCGACGAATAGAAGCTGTATCGTCCTTTCCTTCAACAACGATAACCTCTTTTATCATAACATTTCCTTTCCAGGTTCAATATGCTTATTATTTCTAATTCGCGAGAAAGAGAGAAGAACCCTTTGGGTTCTCCTCTCTAGACAGAAATAATTATTTTTCTATATGAGCATTATAGCATTTAATTGGCTTGCGGCTTGTTCGGTCCTACGATGTAGACAGTCGCTCCACGCTTTCTGCCGAATTCGATCGCGTAATCGCCATCCTCGAAGTAGATATCGATATGCTTCCCTTTTACACCGCTACCTTTATCTTCAGCTCGGCGGAAACCATAGCCCTCAATATATACCCACCAACCCATAGGAATCACTTTAGGATCAACAGCAATCGTCCGACCTTCTTCAACCGTTGTGCCTGAGAATGTAATTCCATACTGAGGATCTCCTACATTCTTCCCAGTAGACTGGAAATTAGCATCATACGCTGTCAGCTGGACTCCCGTAAGAATCTGTTTGACAGAGAAGGTTAATCCTTTTTTCGTAACCTCTTGAACAGTCGGACTTGCAGCCGATAGAACGGTAACGGGGTTTTTAGTACCCACCGCGATCACTTGATCGACGCTTGCTGTTGCAAGTGTACTATCAATCACTCTTTCGAAGGCTAGCAAACCATCTTCATACGTGTACTCAACGGTTTCAATCAGCTTACCTTCCTGTCCAGCGCTTAATAACGCCTCTTTACCTTTGGCTAGCTTGGTATCTTTGGTTTTGACAATGTTGAAAGGGAGATCCTTCTCCACTTCTCCGAAGGCCTTCTGCACTCGGATAATTCTAACTGAATCGCCTGGTTTCACAGAGGCATCTAAATCCGGAATCGTCTTATCATAATTACTCAATGCGATATTCAGATCATCCAACGCCTCAGATACAGTAGTGCCTATTGTATGCACAATATGCTGTTGACCATCTACAACAACAGCTAACGGATGAGTTTGTTGAATCTCTATTGTATCACCATGCACGAGCTTACTGTTTGCAGGTAATGATATTCGATCGTGTATATCGAATACAATGGATTGCTCCTCAAGTAATCGTTCTAGCTTCCACTGTCTAGTGGTCACCGTTTTTTCCTCGCCGTTGATAACGAGTGTGATTTCCTTGTAGGATGTACCATATAGCATAAATAAAAACATGAAAATCAGAGCAATGGAAGAGAGTCCTACCATGCTAATTCTATTCATATTCTCATTCTTCCAGCCTCTTGCGAAAGACAGAATGGATGATCGTCTTTCATGGGGCTTGTTATTCTTATTGTTGCCCAATGTTAATCGGTCCTCCTAAAAGTATGTGTTTGACTTGCTTCGCATTACTTTTTTACCACTATAGACATAATAAATAGCCGTCTGAACAACACTGTCCGCGGCTAGGGGTAGAATAGAGATAGTAAGCACGAAGGTCGTTCTCTCAAGACGCTTACGAGGTTAGCTGACGGATTCGGACTTGAAGAGCTTGCCCTATTAGCTGCTTAACACGGTAATAATCGTGTTATCAGTCAAATTCACCCCTAATTACCAGGTCACAACACGAACTTCATGTTATCTCTGGTGGTTCCCCCGTTCCCCTAATACAAGGAACTCAGCGATACTGTTTGAATCAATATAATGTTCTGAGATTAAGTCTACGTTCATTAACAGACCATGTAAAGTAACTGAAAATGCCGAAAATCAATAGATTCATTCCGTATCTTGGAAAAATCGGTCATTATAGTGACCAAACCCCACTATTTTGGCACCTAACTCATTCAGATCGCCTAGAACTACCAACTGTCACTTAAATCCAAGTAAATTTATGGAATTTGAGTTTGTTTTCTGGATGATTTCATCAATATTTACCTGCCTAATTTGGGCTGCCGCTTCGGCAACTAGCATAACATGGGCAGATTCGTTCCTCTTCCCACGGAATGGATGAGGGGCTAGGTAAGGCGAGTCCGTCTCGATTAACAGTCGATCAAATGGAACTTTGGCTAGTACTTCCTTGGGCTGAACTGCATTCTTGAAGGTAACTGGACCCCCAAAGGAGATGTAGAAATTCATATCCAAGCATTGACGAGCGATCTCCCAGCTACCGGAATAACAATGCATGATCCCACCAATATCTTCTGCTTTCTCTTCTCGTAATATACGGACTACATCCTGATGCGCATCTCGATTATGTATAATGATTGGCTTACCGAGACGCTTTGCGAGGCGGATTTGTTCGCGGAATACCTGATGCTGGACTTCTTTCGGCGATGTATCCCAATAGTAGTCGAGTCCAATTTCTCCAATAGCCACTACCTTCGGATGTGCACAGAGCTCTTCAATCCAATCGAGATCCTCTGCCAGCATGTTCACCGCATCCTGCGGATGCCATCCCACCGCTGCGTATATCATCTCATACTTGTTGGCTAGCGCCATTGTTGTGGGAATAGTTTCTCGATTAAAACCGACATTCACAATTTTACTTATGCCTGCATTGACGGCTCTATCTATCACTTCCTCGCGATCCTCGTCGAATACGGACGAATCCAAGTGCGCATGTGTATCAATTAGCATAATGGTCTCCTTTTTCATTCCTTATAGTAGTCTAATCGTAATCGAACTTATTCTTCGGGATAATATAAATGGAATAGTCCAACGTGTGGGCCGCTGATCGATCGAACGATCTCTGATTTCCGCGAAATTTCTACGATCTCGTCCTTCTCGGTTAACAGCATAATGGGGGTCATCTCCTTCACCTCACCCGGCCTATATACATCGTAGAACATATCTGTCGGAGAGTCGATCTCCATGTAATATAAGGGGTCTATACCTCGATTACTTAAAAGCTCCTTCAGTTCAACTACCTTCAAATCATTCGTTGCTTCTATGGGTATATATTTGAACAAACGACGGTGAAGGAATCGTTCACACAAATCAGAGAGTATGGAATCCTTCTCTAATGTCCATTGCATGATCGTCATCTGCATGAAGGATTCGTCCAACATGAAATATTCACCTGTGGTTAGCTTTCTTGCGAACAATTGAGGCAGTGGGGATATCATAAATTGGAAAGCATATTGCTCTTCATACAGCGCCTTGGCACGCTCGAATATTTTTCTTAAGACAATTTCCGAGCTCCTTGTAACGGGATGAAAGTAGACCTGCCAATACATCTGATAGCGCGACATTAGGTAATGCTCTACGGCGTGCATGCCACTTTCCTTAACGACAATCTTGCCTTTATAAGGACGTATCATCCTAAGTATTCTCTCCAGATCGAATGCCCCGTAATTCACACCGGTAAAGTAGGCATCTCGAAGTAAGTAATCCATTCGATCCGCATCCATCTGGCTCGATATAAGGCTAACAACGATCGGCTTATGATACGTCTTGTTAATAACCTCCGCTACCTTCTGTGGGAAATCGACGGAAACTCGAGAAAGGACTTGATGAACCTCTGTGTCTTCTAGAATCATACGGCATGACCATTGCTCATGATTGACACCGAATGCTTTCTCAACAGAATGCGAGAAGGGACCATGCCCAAGATCATGTAATAAAGCTGCACACAAGCATAATAATCGTTCTTCCGTCGGCCAATCCTCGAATCGATTACGCTCGAATTGGGTAATGATTTTCCTTGTGATTTCATAAACACCTAATGAATGTGAGAAGCGGCTATGCTCTGCACCATGAAATGTGTAGAAGGATGTTCCCAATTGTCGAATGCGACGTAAGCGTTGAAACTCCTTTGTATTGATTAAATCCCAAATCGTAGTGGAATCCACATAGATATAATTGTGAACAGGATCTTTAAACACCTTTTCTTCTCTTAATTGCTCGCTCATATGTAATTCCCCTCCCTCAATTCGACATTATCCGACATTTGTTGTCGTGCAATTGTCGAATATTTACTGTATGCATCTCCCATAAATACCTATCATCTAGTGTTGAATTGTGTTAGAATTGCTCAGGGAAACAACTATTTATAACCATTTTTCCCCTTCTTAGAACCAAAGATATACTTAATCTAGTATGGTTACCAGATTCCGTGCGTGTTGTCAACATAATTACACGCTACCCAGTTTCAGGTGTAAGCTTATTGACTATTCTGGTAATGGTTGGTACGATAGAAATTGAGAAATATGTCGAATTATGACGAATATAATATGGGAGGTTTACAATTAGATGAAATCCACTGGTATTGTACGTAAAGTAGATGAGTTAGGTCGTGTTGTTATTCCAATTGAGCTTCGTAGAACATTAGGTATTGCTGAGAAGGATGCCTTGGAAATCTATGTAGATGGCGAACGGATCATGCTGAAGAAGTATGAGCCTGCTTGTATATTTACCGGTGAAGCTGATGACTTGATCTATTTCAAAGGTAAAATGATCAGCAGAAGCATTGTTGCCGAGCTCGTTGAGCTAGCTAGTCAAAAATAGATTTTACTATCATGATGATTTATACAGCTAAGCGGTGACAAATGCTAAAATATAGTATATAATAAAAACAAACCAACTTTATTAATTCTAACCTTTTTATATCTCCTTTTGGCCCCACCGAAATTTCTTTCGGATGGGGTCCTTTTTTTAAGCTCCATCATAAAAGCTGATTATAGATATCTCGTTTGGATACCCCACGATCTATTGCCGCTTTCTTCATCGCTTCCTTACGAGGAATCTGTGTGCTCTCATAATGCTCCACATGCTCTGCAATTGTTAATTGCCCCCACCATGCTTCGCCATCCTCTTCACTTGCTGTTCGACCCTCAATAATGATGCAGTACTCACCTTTTGGGGGATGCTGCTCTAGAAGCAGCACCGCCTCACTGCATCGCCCTCGAGCCACCTCTTCAAATTTCTTAGTCAGCTCGCGAACTAGCGCTATACGTCTATCTCCTAGTACATCCAGCATGATTGCTAATGAAGCGGCAATTCGATGTGGGGATTCATATACGATCAAGGTATCCTCAGCCTCTACAAGCTGCTCTAAGCTCTGGCGCATTCGCTTCTTGTCTCGAGGTAAAAATCCAATAAATCGGAATCTCTCCGTTGATAGCCCTGAGATAATCAATGCACTTAGCGCTGCATTAGCTCCTGGTATAGGGACAACCGAAATTCCAGCTTCAATAGCTAGACATACCAGGTCGTGACCTGGATCAGATATCGCAGGTAAGCCTGCATCACTTACGAGGGCGACGGATTCACCCTGTGTCATCTTAGATACAAGCTCGGGTCCACTTGTTCTTATATTATGCTCATGATAGGTAACTAATCGACCTTGAATCTCGAAATGGGTTAGCAGCTTCCGCGTCTGTCTTGTATCCTCAGCTGCAATCCATTTCGCTTCGCGTAACGTTCTTACTGCACGATAGGTCATATCCTCCAAATTACCAATCGGAGTGGCTACCAAATATAATGTACCATAACCGTTATCACTGTCCTGACGAAAGCTACGCTGCACCTTCAACTAAAGACTCCCCCGTTCGTCGTTCAGACTGCTTGTATGACCATAATATATATCTAATAGCTCCCGACAATATTCCGTCTCATTCTGATACACGATTAAAGGTGGCAACAGCCTAACCTCAGGCTTCCCATCTCGTATCGCTTCTATCAATACCATATTCGCTTCAGCATCCGCACGAGGATGTACGAAGCGTATACGCTTGGGCTCCAGTCGATAACGCTGCATCATGCTGAGTATCTCGATGAGCCTGGTCGGTTTATGTACCATTGCTACCTTCCCACCATTACGAACTAAGCGACTTGCTATCGATATGACATCTTCTAAGTTGCAGGCCACCTCATGTCGAGCAAGTGCGAAATGCTCATTCACATTCTGTTCTCCTTGCGGGACTGGTAGGTAAGGTGGGTTTACGGTGACAAGCTCATAACTTCCCTGCGTCATTACATCTAATAAGGTCCGAAGATCTCTATGCTCTATCCTAATCTGCTGCTCCAGCTGATTTAATCTGACGCTACGCTCAGCCATATCCCAAAGTCGTTGTTGAATTTCCACACCAACAATCGAAGCGCGGCTTCTTGTCGATAGCAATAAAGGGATTACCCCATTACCTGTACACAGATCTAGAATGCTCCCCCTCATCGGTACAGAGCAAAACCGCGCTAGCAGCACAGCATCCATAGAGAAGCTGAATACGTCTGGGCTCTGGATAATCTGTAGTCCATACGTGAGTAAATCATCGATGCGCTCATTACCTTGCAATTGAACAGGCTCCATCATTTCATAGCTCCTAACTCTAACGAAAGTCTCCTTGTATACAAAAAGGGCCACAGAGTATTCACTCTGCGGACACCTCAACTATTTATTCAGAAACGATAGGCAGAATAAACAATCCCCTTCGGTTCTTAAATGTCCATAGTAAACATTGCAGATATGAAATCCCTCATGATAAAGACGAGCCAGATTGTCATATCCTTCTCCAATGTAAATCGAAGAACCTTTCTCTTCAGGATCAGCTTTCATATCCATCTTCAATACCTTGCGAAGCTGTTGATTCTCGATACTTAAACGTTTATTCTCTTCAATAAGAATGATGATTCTTTTCTTGAATGCAACGAGCTCTTCGTGTAATAGACCTGTATGCTCGACGATGCCGTCGATTTGTCCGAAAACATCTCTCTTGTCCACAACTCCACCCCAATGCAGATCCCACGCTCAAGCATAAATTAGAAGCGTGAAGCCTTCCCAATGTTTACAACTTTCCAGCTTACTAAGATTGGCTATCATGAAGTAATATGTCAGCCGATCCTTATTTACGTTTCCTTCACCACATCATCGAATGGAAATGGAAGCACCTTACCTGTATCATCCAGACGGACATCTGCCGTACGTTCCTTCAGATTAAGGCCAAGCACCTTGCCGCGACCTAAGGAGGTTACCGCACGACTGCCTACCTCAGGCAGCTCGTCCTTAGCACTCTCATAATTATCATGCTCATACTTCAGGCAACACATGAGTCGACCACATAATCCTGAGATTTTTGTTGGATTCAGCGAGAGATTTTGGTCCTTTGCCATCTTAATTGAAACAGGAGCAAAATCACCAAGCCATGTAGAGCAGCACAGGGTTCTACCACAGGGTCCTATTCCACCCAGGATCTTGGCCTCATCCCGAACACCAATCTGCCTTAATTCAATCCGCGTACGGAAAATGCCAGCCAGATCCTTAACAAGCTCACGGAAGTCTATTCGTCCCTCCGCAGTGAAGTAGAAGATGATTTTGTTCCGATCGTACGTATATTCAACATCAACCAGCTTCATCTTCAAGCTATGCTCGATGACTTTCTTCGCACAAGTATCCAATGCTTCCTTCGCAGCAGTCTTATTCTGATCTACTAAGATCGCATCTGTTTCATTGGCAATACGAATAACCTTCTTTAGCGGAAGAACGACATCATTTTCTCTCACTGTAATTTGGCCAATGACGACCTTGCCATATTCAATACCTCTAGCGGTTTCTACGATAACATGGCTTTCTTTGTCTACCGGTAGATCCACAGGGTCGAAATAATAAATTTTGCCTGCCTTCTTAAACCGAACACCTACAACATTATAATTAATCAACATCGTTACCTCCTCTCCATTGAAACTAGAAAGCTGTCCAAAGCTAGCTGTGCATTCACGTGCGCACGAAGCCGATTGCGCGTCTCCATCGCCCCCTGCATACAGCTCACCCATTCACTCACATCGCGAGAAAAGGCGGTCTTCCCTATATATTCCTGCTGATCTATAAAAACAATACGTTCCGTACGATTCGTTTGCATATGAACCATATCCTTAAACCACAGTACGAACAAATCCAACAAGGTATCCAAATGCTCAGCTAACTCAGATTTTGTCAGCTTCTGTTGTACCGTCAGGAGTGCAGAATGATGATCCCCTGTAGACTCCTTGGCTAATTGTATCATTACGTTTCGGATTTCTGCAAACCAATTTACTTGAGTGAGCTCCTTGGCGGCTTCGATACCTGCTGTAAGCTGCACTGCTGCATGCACTAAGGGCGGGGAAATCCCCTCTTGAAGGAGGAGTGGAGCCATCTGCTGCGGGGCCAATGGAACGAACGGAACAGACTGAGCACGCGAACGAATTGTAGGCAGAAGAGCTTGTCCATTATGAGTAATCAGTATGGCTACAACTCGTGTGTTAGGCTCCTCAAGAAATTTAAGTAAGCTATTAGCCGCACTAACCGACATTTTCTCTGCTTCATGAATGATATATAGCTGAACCGAGGAGGTCGATGTGTTCCTATAGGCAAATTGCTTCTGTAGCTCCCGAATTTGTTCGATCTTGATCGTTGTTCCGTCAGGCGAAATTGACTGAATCGCTGTGTGGTTGCTATTATCCACCTTACGACATTCCATGCAGGTACCACAGCTATCAGCTTGCTGCCGCTCGCAGAGTAAAGCTCTTGCGAATGCCATAGCCGTTCTAACTTTCCCCGTTCCCGGGGGGCCGTGAAATATATAAGCATGCGAATAATTGCCGCTACGTAGTCCGTTCTGCAGCAATCGAATCGCTCGTTCTTGTCCAGGTATCGCAAGAAAGTTCATGATAGGGTACTCCTAAAAGCTTTCCGAAGGAGGAGAGTGGGAAGCTACCTCGGAAGCATAAACTAAAAATATACGTTCAGCAGCATGCCACGGATTTCACCAATTTTATCTAGCAGCTGGATACGTCCTTGTTCATGCTCAAGCAACTGCTCGGCCATCTGAAGTAGCATCGCGTCCACTTCCTCGAGCAGCTTATAGCGCTTGCCACGACCTCGACGATCCCAGCCCTTCGTATCCCGCAAGGCGATTCCACGTCGAACCGTTTCCTCGAGAAATTGCTTGACCAACAGCTTATAAGCACGCAATTCACGTACAGTCATCGACCTTGCGAAATGCTGCCCCTGCTTGTTAATCTTGTCGAAGAGCTGCTTTAGCTGCTCCTGATTGCTCTGATCATCCTGCTGATGCATCATATCACTGAACGACTTCTGTTGTACAACCGGATTAGGCGTACTATCTGGCTTCAGCATATTCTTACCGAGAGAGCTCCAATTTGGTTGGATTTTCATATTAGAAATGCTCGAAGCGTTCTACTGGCAATACGAAAACTGCAGCTCCACCAACCTGAACCTCAACTGGGAATGGAATATAGGAATCCGTTGTTCCACCCATTGGAGAGACTGGGGTAACTAGCTGGTCTCTTACCTTACAGTTGGCTCGAATGATTCGGAATACATCGTCAATGCGATCATCCTCAATCCCTATCATGAAGGTGGTGTTCCCTGCGCGTAAAAAGCCGCCCGTGCTTGCTAGCTTCGTCGCACGTATACCCTCACCGATAAGCGCAGCAGACAATCGATTGCTATCCTTATCTTGAATTACGGCCATAATCATCTTCATACGAAAACCCCCTATAAGATTGTAATGCTCATTCGAACGATCAACGCGATGCTATCGAAAGCGGAATACGAAATATGAATGGTGTTATCTATATTATACACTACCCGCCATATAATGAGAAAACGGTTACAGGCAAGTCATATAGCTTTATATAATATTTGACGTGAGGACTATATTTCCCTGCTAGTGCTTTACAGAATCCATAAATTGATCGATCACGCGTTTCACTTCAATAAACACAGCTTCCAAATCTTCATTTGCATTAATTTGGACAATTCGCTTTGGAAATCTACCTACTAGCTGTAAATATCCTTCCCTAACCTTTCGGTGAAAAGCGAGCGATTCTAAATCAAGTCGATTAATTTCCCGATTCTCATGCTCATGTATGCGTTTCAGACCCACTTCGGGGTCAACGTCGAGATAAATCGTCAAATCAGGAAATACGTTATTAATAGCAAACTCATTGATCAATAAGACCTCATCTATTCCCAAGCCTCTTGCATATCCTTGATAAGCTAGACTACTATCAATAAACCGATCGCATATTATAATATGACCCTCATCTATGGATGGTGCTATCTTCTCTACATAATGCTGTCTTCTAGCTGCCGCGTACAACAGCGCCTCAGTCCGACCGTCCATCTCGGTATTCATTCTATCTAATATGACCGACCTGATCTGCTCGGCTATGGCTATCCCACCAGGCTCGCGTGTTGTAACGACTTCGCGGCCTCTTGTAATTAGGTAGGAGCTTAACTTCGTTATAAGGGAGGATTTACCGGCACCTTCACAGCCCTCTACGGAAAAAAAGTACCCTTGCACCACCAATGCTAATCTCCCCGATCTCATGAAATGAATACCTTATCAACACACTATAGCTATATTATAAACGGTCAGTCCCCTAATGACTAATGGAATCAAATAACCTGAAGGACGTGCTCTATGGGGATGAAGTATACAGGAATTTCAGGAAGCTTAGGTCCCAGTCGTTCAGCCAGCAGTTTCATTCCAGGCTGTTCACTTTCTGCATGACCAAGCACAATGAGCGCTTTATTATTCCCTAAATGAGTAGCATCTCTTACATACTCCGGCGTTTCCCATTCCGGACCCTCCCCATATACAATGAGATCGAGACGATGCTGCTCGAATAAAGGAATCGTCAAGGGACCCCCACCTCGATATCCTACGAATAAGCCAATACGATGACAAGCCTTCGACAAGTCCCCCGACGAGCGAAGGTATCTGATATCCAATTGGCGCTTCAAGTACTCAGCTACCTCTAATCCGGTCCTCGCTGCAGGTAGAGTAATAAGCGTAGCCGCCGTAAGCATCTCTGTCACATAAGCTTGCCAGCCTAAAGCGCACACTAATCCCTCCGTAATCCCATCTGGTTGGTGCTTGTGAATATAGTCATGAAATCGATAGATGGCCATTCCACTATCATCGATGAGCCGCTTCTTGGCTAGAAACACCGGATTCTGATCAAGCGAGAAATCGTAATCATCACGATGACTATAGAAGGTTCCCTCATGCGTAATGATAAGGTTGACTCCAAGCGCTATAGCTTGTTCTATCACTTCAATGGTCGCTATGAAAGTTACGGCAACGCCCTTGATAGTTGTATCTAGCTGTCCGAATTTCAAGCTATCTACACCATGATCAATAGACTCACCTAAATGAAGAGGCTCGTGCAATATGGATAATACTTCCTTAATTGTTGTCATGCTTGGTTTCCACCTCTATGGATTAGGATTTTCCCATTCTCGGTTAACCCATGAATTCTTGCACCTGCTTGTAGCCAAATCCGTAATTGTTCAGCAGCTACGGCAGTCACTCGTTCACCTGGATAGATAATTGGAATACCAGGTGGATATGGAGTTATCGCTTGTTGACTCAAAGCGTCGATGGCTTCCTCGACAGAAACCTCCACAATGTGTGGATTGCTGTCTCCATTAATAGCTTGATTGGTTTGAAGCGAGAAGGAAGTAGGCTGAGAAATAGCCGTATACGCCCATGTGTGGATAACCACGTTGCTCTCAGCAAGCTCCTTCTGATCAAGACCGAATTCGTCAGTAATGCTCCTTAACGCTAACAGAAGTTTTGATACATCCTCTACCCTCGTAGCAAGACTTAGGACCAGCAAGACATAATAAGGGTCCGCCATCTCGGGGTAGCAGCGATGACGTTCCAATTGCCGCTGTAATTCTGAACCACTAAGGGTTCTGGTGCGATCAGCAAGCGTGATCTTCAACGGATCCAGCGTTGTGTAAGCCCGAGAATTGTAGGTAGAGTCATTGATCGGATAAACTTGACCGGACTCGATGAGCTGGTTAGTCTGATTGAGCTTACTGTGTAATTCATGCCCTACAAGCTGAAACCAAGGCATCAGCGACAGACCCTGATGTAGCTGCTCTACCCCCTCTAAGGCTTGGTTCAGTAAGGCACGTCCCCGTAGCTTGAGCTGACGTCTGGATAAATCCAACGAGGCTAAGATGGGGTATGACGGGCTTGAGCTCTGTATGACGGAAAGCTGCTGTCGTACAGTCTGCGGATGGATCCGATTCCCCTTCAGATGCAGCATCGCCCCCATGGTCATGGCAGTAAGCATTTTGTGTGTCGATTGCACAACAGCATCTGCCCCGGCCGATAAAGCGGACTGTGGGATATCAGGATGAAATCCATAATGTGCCCCATGCGCCTCATCCACTAGCACCGGTATACCCGAGGCATGTACACATTCTATAATAGCCTGTAGGTCAATACCCATCCCATAATAGTTGGGGTTCGTGAGTATGACACCTACCGCATTCGGATATTGTTTAAGCGCTTCTCCCACGTCGACAAGTGAAATCCCAGCAGCAATTCCCGTTGCCTCATCCACTTGAGGAGCTAAGAAAACCGCTTGAGCTCGTGCTAGCATTAGACCATGAATGATCGACTTATGAACGTTCCGCTGAACGATGAATAGATCATGCTGACCCTTCTGACACATCGAGAGAATCGTTGCTAGATTTCCTACCGTGCTACCACCCACGAGCAGGAAGGAGTGATCCGCATTGAAGCAATCTGCAGCCAATCGCTCTGCTTCACGAATCACACCTTCGGGCTGGTGTAAATCATCTAGACCTGTCAGCTCTGTATAATCAATGGACATCACACCTTCTAATCGTGCAGCGGCAAGAGGATCAAGTCCAATGCCCGCCTTGTGTCCAGGAACATGGAAGCTAGTTGACTGGAGGTTACTATGCTCGAGTAGCTTCTCGTATAGAGGTGCCTTAGTGTGATCCATATCCGATGAATCCCTACCTTTTATGAAAGATCTATATGCATGAAACGATTCTACCACAAAAAAAATAGCGGTACACGACATCCGGAAATTCCATCTCCCGAATTAGTGTAGCACTACCTGTTATTTTCTCATACCACATGTTATGCATTCTTTGATTGAAACATTTGTTTCATACGATGAATGAAAAAAGGATATTTGGCATCACGCACGTCGGTGTGGACAATTTCTCGCTCGCAAGCCTCACAAATAAACTCATCGCAGATGTGTATCCCTTCCACCTGTTGCTGACCACAGATCATACAAGCGACATGCTCCGTGATCTCCGCAATCTCCACTCGTTGCTCCATTCCTTCACCCTCTTATCTTCGCGTAGGATTACTAGTCTTCAGCAACCCTTGAAGTGTTTCTATTTATTATGTCTCAAAATCTACGAATGTAAACCATTCCCTTAAGGATCTCCTAAGAATGGCTTTGTATACTCATATGAAACAATAAGGGAGTTGGTGACTGTCCTTTTACACGACCATGGGGAGAAGTTGTAAGCTCACGCCAGATCGCAGGCAATACCTTCAGCACATAATACCAACGTATGAAGGAATCGCCCGCTATTCGTGTCTGGTAAGAGATCGCAACCTCCACCATCCGGTGCCCTTGACGAATAAGGTTAAGTGTAAGCACCTGAGCATAATTATAGTCATGGATGATATCTAGATCCCGTAATGCTCGGCGATTAAAGGCGCGAAATCCGCTCTGACCATCGGTAAATCGTTTCATTAACAGACAACACTGCAGCCATGTGAAGCAGTAATTTCCTAATCGGCGATATAGCTTCATCCCTTGAACCGGTCGCAGGAATCGTGAGCCCATAACATAATCAGCTTGGTCCTCTAGGATAGGCTGAAGAACAGCAGGAATTTCATCCGCTGGGTATTCATCATCTGCATCGATCATGACCGCGAAGTCAGCACCTAGCGCATAAGCCTGCTTAAGTCCGAAATAGATAACGGCACCTAAGCCACGGTTCTGCTCATAGGAGTAAACGTAGTCCGCTCCAGCTGATGCAGCAATCAGCTCGGTTTGGTCCGTTGAGCCATCATTGACTACGAGAATACGCACTTCAACATCATTAATCCATCTTGGCACCTTGCCGATAACCTTCGCTATGGAGGATTCCTCATTGTGAGCAGGTATGACAACTATACAGCTTCTTGTTGGTTTGTTAGCTGTCATCATTTCACCCAAGCCTCAGCGAGCACGGGTCCATGGCTCTGATCAGGTAAAGGCGCTTGCATTAAAGCACAAACCGTTGGGGCAACAGAAACGAGACTGTGAGGCTCAGCTACCTTTAATCCCGCTTGAATCCCTTTGCCCATCATGATGAAGGGCACATATCGCTCTCCTTCATCCATGTGGCCATGCCCACCTATTCCATCGGACTGTCCATGGTCTGCAAACACCATGAAGACAGCATCCTCCATCCAGCCCTTCTGCTCAAGCCAGTTATAGAACAGCTCTGTATGCTGGTCTGCTTCTTCTATCTTCTGCTTGTACTCATCGTACAAGGCACCCTGGCTATGCCCAGTCTGGTCCGTTGCAATAAGCTGCGTAATCAGCACATCTGGATTCTGCTGCTCCATGATATGACGAGCCCGACGCATAATATTGCCGTCCGCTAGATCATTGTTCATCACAGCCGTTACCGTCTCCACATCGTCACCGAACGCATCAACAAGATGAGCAATTCCCAATAAACGGCCCTTCTTATTCACCTTGCGTAAGCTATCGAATAGGCTTTCGGTTCGCACACCGTGTCGCCACACCATGTTGCTCTTGATGCCATGCTCACGCGGATAAGCTCCCGTGAATAGCGAGGAGAAGCATACCACAGTGCGATCTGGATATACCGTTTCCATCAATGTGAATTCCGTGCCTTCTTGACGCATGCGATCAAGGAACGGTGTATGCGCCTCTGCTAGCCTGTCCTTTCGACAGCCATCAATAATAACAATGAATACCTTACTGGCGTGAGGCGCCGACGCACCCTGCTCAGCAGGAGATGGGTAATCCTTCGTTAACGGTAGCTCCTCAGGCTTCCACCTGAACAGAAAGTAATGAATCAGATAGGAATAAATAGCTAGAATGACCAGAAACACGCCATATACGACAAAAAAGAGTCCCGAATCAAAGCGAATATCGACTACTCCATTCCAGCCTGAGCTGGTTAATCCTTCATGGAAGAAAGCCATTACACCTAGTATAAATAACACTTTGGGTAGCTGCTCTTGCGCATTCCCACTTGTTGAATCGCTATTCTTCAGTACAAGCTTCCAGAATCTACGATAGTTGGTCCACTTCGTACCAATTCGCAGATGATAATATATTGTCCCCCAGAAAATAACCGTGAAGAAAAAGTACATCCCTATTGCTAGCACATACAATCCTAGAGGTGCAGGTGTGAACACATACAATCCGATTAGGAACGGTAACCACAGGTATTTTCGCAAATGCAACGGAAAATCATACATGTAATAAATAACAAATATAGGTAGCGTAAGTGCTATGGATACGACTAGGTCCAGCCAGAAACTCAAAGATACGAGATCGCGATAATAATATAAAACAATAATGCCCAGCACAAATATGGGGGTAAACGGCTTCCCCTCATTCAATAAATTCCACAGACGTGCAGCGACTCGTTCAAAACGTGATGCGTGCTTCATAACATACTCCTCTATGATAATCATTCTCAGTAGAGTATACCATCCTCCTAAGCAAAGTCAATTGACATTAGTAGGGAAGGGATGGCAATCTAGTGAAGCGAATGTTCTTTAGTCACAAACTCTGCTTTAATACTCCACTTCTTCTCTATTCCACGAATTCAGCTCCCAAGTTACCTTTTAAAGCAGATTATGAGACCTTGGAGCGTAACTTTAGAGAAGGAAATGGGCTGCAGAGTAGAATATCGACCTTAGAGCGTAACTTTAAAGCAGGAAATGGGCTGCAGAGTAGAATATCGACTTTAGAGCGTGTCCACTTTCTTGACAGAGGTCCATTTCCTACTCTATTCACCGAATCCAGCTCCCGAGTTACTTTTTAAAGCGGATTTTCTGCTCTATTCTCCATTACTCGCCCAATAACCGAAGAAATTCACCTTCGTCCTCGATCACTGCAACACCTAGCTCCTGCGCTTTAGTCAGCTTGCTACCAGCGCTCTCACCTGCGATGACAAAATCGGTTTTCTTCGATACACTCCCTGAAATTTTAGCACCGAGGGCTTCGAGCTTCTTGGCCGCATCGTCACGTCCCATGGTGTTTAGCGTTCCTGTTAGCACGATAGTTTTGCCACTGAATATATGATCTGTCGCAACCACTCGTTGCTCTGCTCGTGGTTGAACACCTGCATCTAACATTCGCTCGATGCTACTCTTCATAGCAGGGTCACGGAAAAATCCGATAATGCTCTCGGCAACAATTCCGCCTATATCAGGAAGCCCGATCAGCTGCTCCGCATCTGCAGCCATCAATGGCTCTAATGCACCGAAGTGATCCGCCAGCACACGTGTTGTGGTCTTCCCTGTATTGGGAATACCGAGCGCGAATAGGAATGCTGCTAGCTCGCATTGCTTACTCTTCGTTAGCGCTTCGAGTAGCTTGTTCGCTTTCTTCTCACCGAAACGATCTAGACCTATAAGCTGGTCGAAGTGCAGATCATATAGATCCGCAGGGTCACGGACGTCTAGCTCCTTGTATAGCTGCTCCGCTGTCATCCCGCTAAAGGCTTCAATGTCCATTGCATCACGCGATGCGAAATGGGTAATACGTCCGATCAGCTGCGGCGCACAGCCCAGTCGGTTCGGACAGAAGAGATGAGCTCCCCGATATTCAAGCGTGGAGCCACAGGACGAGCATACATCCGGTGCTATGATCGCTTCGCCATCCTGCTCCTCCGTCACCTTGCGGAGAATTTCGGGTATGACATCATTGGAACGGCGAATGAACACCAACGTTCCGAGTGCGTGCAACAAACCTTTACGTTCTATGTCACCCATATTATTCAACGTACAATTCTGTACCGTAACACCGGCCAGCTCAACCGCCTCGACACGCGCAACTGGTGTTAATTTACCAGTACGACCAACATCCCAAGAAACCGATTCTAAGATGGTCATCGCTTCCTCGGCCTCGAATTTATAAGCTACCGCCCAACGCGGGAACTTATCGGTGTACCCGAGTGCCTCGCGAGTTCGCATATCGGTAATCTTCACAACTGCTCCATCAATCAGGTAATCGTGCTCAAGTCTCCCTGCAGCGATAACCTCTAGCTCTCTAGCCACATCATCGATGTGATCATAGTAGCGTAGATACGGGTTCACCTTAAATCGGTTGTCCCTCAGAAAGGCGACCATCTCCTGATGATCGGTAAAGCTAATCTCACTCGAATAACCGACATTATAGATGAAGGCATCTAGCTTCCGCGAAGCTGTCGTCTGCGGGTTCAGATTACGAAGAGCACCCGCAGCTGCATTCCGTGCATTCTTAAGAGGCTCAGCAGCCGTCTTATTGTAAGCCTCGAGCGTAGAGAGGTGCATAATGCCCTCACCTTGGATCTCTAATAAGCCATCCGCGTAAGGAATCTTCAGAGGAATCGAACGAATCGTCTTGACTTGCGCTAATATCCCTTCGCCAACCAAACCTGTCCCACGTGTGGAGGCTTGTACAAGATTACCTTGATCATAGGTCAAATTAAGTGTTAATCCATCAAATTTCAGCTCAATTACATAAGATAATGGCGGTAGTGGATTGCTCGGATTCTTCAAGTTAAAGTCGGTCACATGCTTCATTGCTCTCATATGCCAAGCATGAAGCTCCTCTAAGCTCTGCGCCTTATCTAAGCTCCACAATCGGGATAGATGGCGATGTGCATCGAAGCCCTTGAGCAGCTCCCCTCCAACACGGAGTGTCGGGGAGTGTGGCAAGACAACGCCTGATTCGCGCTCCAACGCTACAAGCTCATCATATAACCGATCCCATTCCTTATCCGCAATGGTCGGGTTATCCAACGTGTAATAATTGTGATTGTGCTGCTCGATGCTCTTAATCAAGGCTTCCATACGCTCTATTGGATGGCTCACAGATCAAACCTCACTTTATGGATAATGTAAATGTTGACCGAATAAACGTTGGTAGCAGCTAACTGCATTTGATACATCTATTTGGTCGCTTTTTGCAGACTTAAAGTAAATAACTGCATTTGTACAACTAATATGAGTGACTTTCGCAAAACCGATTAGAATACATAAGAATAAATGTATGAAATGCAGTTAATCATCTTTCAAGTGTAGAATCCTGATAATTAACTGTATGAAATGCATGTATTGGATCAAGATGGCTACTTAAAACCTATGATCTCGTACTAGAAACCCATTACCAGCACTTCATAAGCACTCACCAACGTCTATTTGAACCTTCTATTCTACCTTAGTCACTGGTGCAAAGCGGGCCAACAGTCGCTTAATGCCCACCGGTGCTGGAAAGGCAATCTGTAGCTCGGTATCGTCGCCAGATCCCTTGACGCTCACTACCGTACCTATACCCCATTTGTTGTGTGACACCTTGTCTCCGCCTGTATAATCGGTCGATTGATTTCCCTGTGGCAATGCACCCTTCACCGTCATCGAGCCTTGAGGCTGAGCGATTCTCCCTGCACTCCATCCACCTTGAATAGAGCCTGGGCCACTTCGTCCGCTACCCGCGTCGGTGCCTGAGCGACCTCCACTTCCACCACCACTACCACCGTATCCACTGCGATAGCCGCTGCGTGAATCATCATCACCCCAGCCGCCACCCGAACGTGAGTCTACTCCACCTGTTCCACCTGAAACCTCCCTAAGCTCCTCTGGAATTTCTTCTAGAAAGCGAGATGGCGCATTCATCGACGTCTTACCGAACAGCGTACGCATCCGAGCACAGCTCAGATAAAGCTGCTTCTCCGCACGGGTTATGCCGACGTAAGCTAGACGACGCTCCTCTTCCATCTCTTCCTCATCAACGAAGGTCCGACTATGCGGGAATATGCCCTCCTCCAGGCCAACAATGAATACAGCGGGAAACTCCAACCCCTTCGCGCTATGCATCGTCATCAGGATGACGGCATTCTTCTCAGCTGGTGCCTCGTCTTGATTCACGACATCGATATCGGCAATTAATGCAAGATCCGTTAGAAAGGCTACAAGTGATCGCTCATCATTTCGTTTCTCAAATTCCTGGGTTACGGATAGGAACTCCTCAATATTTTCTAGTCGCGACTTGGCCTCTAAAGTTCCTTCGAGTATAAGCTCATCCCGATATTTGGTTCGTTCTAGAATCTGCTCTGTCAATTCCGTTACCGTAAGGTAATCCATCATTTTGTGTAGATTATCGATTAATTCCCGAAACGCATAGAGCGCATCGCTAGCTCTTCCCGTCAGACCGACTCCTTGTAAATTGCCCATTAGGCGGAACATCGAGGAATCCTCTGCCCCTGCTGCAGCCCCTAGCTTATCCATCGAGGATGCACCGATCCCACGCTTTGGTACATTAATGATTCGATTTAAGCTGATGTCATCATCTGGATTAGAAACTAAACGCAAGTACGCAACAATATCTCTAATTTCCTTACGATCGTAGAACCTAGTGCCTCCGACAATCTCATAGGGAATGTCCGACTTGATGAAAATTTCCTCTATAACTCGTGATTGCGCATTCGTTCGATAGAGCACCGCATGATCCCTATATTGCATGCCTGCACTTCTATTAGTATTCACTTCACTCGCGACAAAATAACCCTCTTCATACTCCGTACCTGCCTGGAATATCCGAAGCTTAGCTCCCTCACCTTGATCCGTCCACAAATTCTTCGGCTTACGCCCCGTATTACGGCTAATCACTTGATTGGCCGCACTCAGAATGTTACCTGTTGAGCGATAATTCTGCTCTAATAGAATAAGATCGGCATCCGGATAATCCTTCTCAAAATTCAGAATGTTACTAATATCCGCACCACGCCACTTATAAATGGACTGATCGCTATCCCCTACCACACATATTCGTTTGTACTTCTCAGCTAATAGCTTACACAGCATATATTGGGCACGATTCGTATCCTGATACTCATCGACATGGATGTATTGGAATTTATTCTGATAAAATTCGAGAACCTCATCTTCCTGCTGGAACAATTGGATGGTGCTCATAATCAGATCATCGAAATCCAAGGCATTATTGCTCTTAAGCTTCTTACGATAAAGATGGTACACCTGAGACACGACGCCTTCAAAATAGTCCCCAATCGCCGCCTCATATTGCTCAGCGGTAATCAGCTCATTCTTCGCTGTACTAATTGCAGCTTGAACAGCCTTCGGATCGAATCGCTTCGGGTCCATATTCAGATCCTTGAGACAGCCCTTTACAACAGATAGCTGATCTGTGGAATCTAGAATAACAAAATTCGAAGTGAAGCCAAGCCGATGAATATCCTTACGCAGAATACGCACACACATCGAGTGAAAGGTAGAGACCCAGATGTCTCTCGCGAATGGACCGACAAGCTTTACTACTCGCTCCTGCATCTCTCTGGCTGACTTATTCGTAAAGGTAATCGCTAATATACTCCATGGTGCAGCTTTCTTCACGGATACCAGGTAGGCGATGCGATGCGTTAAGACACGCGTCTTCCCACTACCCGCTCCTGCCATGATAAGCAAAGGCACCTCTGTAGATTTAACTGCTCTCTGCTGCTCTGGATTTAACGACTCCAATGCAGCAAGAATATCGACGGCCTGTTCATTCATGATATTAAATTCCTTCCTGATCTATAATCTATGTTCATCTAGCTTAGCTTGAACGGTACGTATGGCTTCATTGATATTATCGTAGATAAGGTTACCAACAACGATAGCATCTGCGACCTCCATCGCCTGCTGTGCGCGCTCTAAGGAGTTTATTCCGCCACCATATATGATTCTAGCATCCTGAAGACATGTCTTCACCCTACGGACCAGATTCATATCTCCAAAAGTACCACTGTATTCTACATATACAATGGGTAAATGAAGTAACCGATCCGCTAGCTGAGCATATGCGATCACATCATCAAGCTCAAGCTCAGTCAGCGCCTCTGTAACTCGAGCAACCGTGGAATTGGCATTCAGAATGATATATCCTTCCGCTAGCACATGCTCCCACGAAAGAATAGAGCTATAATCACGAATAGCCCTCTGATGGTGCCCAATCATCCAGTCTGTATGAGCCGTGTTCAATACCATGGGAATAACATAGCCATCAAACCCAGGTACAATAGCTTGCGGATTAGAGAGCTCCAACACACAGGGTATCGGGTATTGGCGAATTCGGTGAAGTAATTGTGCTGTATTGTCATAGGTTACACCGGACGAGCCACCTACTATAAAACCATCTGTACCAGATAGAGCGATGCGTTCAAGCGATTGATCATCGATCGTCCGATCTGGGTCCAGCTTGAATATATGTCTCCATGTCAGCACCGATTCATTCAATCTCTTCGCTCCTTAAACTGAAGTATTTATTCTACTTTATTTTAGCTTTATTTTGAATAGCGTACAAGTGTTCTCCAAGTATTATGCAGCTGCATACATAGAAAAGCCGTTTGCTCCAGCATGGATGACAAACGGCGTGAAGGTATCTATTATTGTACACTACATAGATCTTGCAATACGAACATTCTGTTCGATGAGAGACTTTGCCATCTCTAGGAGCTTGTTAACCCCATTCTACTGCGTGAATGGAGCTCCTGTGGTGTGGTTATTAGTCGTTGTGCTTCCTGTTTCACGTGATGTATCCTCTATTGCAGAGGAGTGACGTTGCTGATGCTGTTGGAATTCAGGGCTTTCTAGGTTTTGCTGGACTTGTTGAAGCTGCGGATTGTATTCGTTCTGCTGTTGGCTAAAGTGCTGTTGCACATCCGGGCTCTGCTGATGCTGTTGATTATATAGCTGATGCAAGTCTGGAAGCTGCTGGCTCCGCTGAAACTGCTGATTATGCTGCTGTAGCGTGTCCTGGAGCTGCTGGTTATGTCGATTTTGGTAATTTTGCTGGTTGTGCTGGTTGTGCTGGTTCTGGTTTTGTTGGTTCTGGTTTTGTTGGTTCTGGTTTTGTTGGTTTTGTTGGTTTTGTTGGTTCTGTTGGTTTTGTTGGTTTTGTTGGTTCTGGTTTTGCTGCATATTCATGTTCTGTCTAAATCCAGCATGTTCGCCCCTGTTAGCTCCGTGCCATTGCTGCATAAAGCTTTGGAGTCCACCTAGCTGCTGCTGGTGATTATTCATTTCCTTATGTAGCTCATTCTGTGGAGCTGAAGAAGGCTGGCCATACAAGTTTAGCTGGCTAATCATTTGATACAGATGCTCTTGGTCACGTAACGTTTGGTGAAGCAGCTGCTCGAACAAATGTCGGACATCCGTGTTACTAGCCTCTAAGCAAGCCGTTGTATATTCTCGCGCAACCCGCTTTAGTTCATTAAGAACAACATTTGCCAAATCCCCATCCTGTAAGGAAACATGGGTAGCCTGGTTGTGACCTTGTTGATTTACATTTTGCTGCTGATACATGTTGTGTTAATCCTCCCTTTTACTAGATAAATTCATCTTCAATGGGTCATTCTTGCTTTCTCCTGAAGCTTGTCCTGCATGCGTGCAAAGCTACTAAATCTTGACTCTGCAATCTGTGATAATACACCTGCTAGCTGTTGATTTTTACTCTCGACAGCGCCATGTACACATAGCTTCGCCAGTAAATCTTCATTCTTCATCGAGTCGGACAAGTAGGACAGCTCTTTCGTTGTAATATGCATCCTATTCCCTCCCTTCTTCAAGGCTCCTGATAGGATATCCCAATAAGACAAAAAAAAACCAAGCTCCATAATAATGGCGCCTGGCTCGCTGGAAATATGAACAAGCATTAATTTACAAAGTCAACTGAAGTTAAAAGCCCTCTAATCATAACAGCTGCTTGAGCTCTAGTAGCTTTATTCTGTGGAGCAAAGGTAACTGGATCCATCCCTCTAATAATTCCAGCGTTATAAGAGGCAGCAACTGCGTTTTGAGCCCAGCTGCTAATCTGATCTTTATCCTCGAAATGCGCTAGTAATGCTGCCGTCTCTGCATCATCGAAGCTGAGGTTCAAGAAGGTTAAGGTATTCGCTACCATCACTGCCATCTCTTCGCGCGAGATTAAAGCATCTGGATGAAAGGCATTACCACCAACACCTTTAGTAATTCCTGCTTGTATGGCTGCCCCTACATAACCTTTGTACCAAGCATTAGTAGGGATATCCGAGAAGGTAACATCATCATTCGTTGATAATCCCAACGCTTGCACTAGCATTGTCAAGAATTGTGCGCGTGTGATGCTATCATTCGGTTTAAAGGTTGACTCATTGAAGCCACTAATAATCATGCGAGATGCTAAAAACTCAATGTCCTTCGATGCCCAATGCTTCTGCACATCGTTGAAGGAAATTTTCTTCGTGCTTACAACACCGTATATACTATTACCATTTCTCTTGATGGTTACTTCCGTATTCCCGCCAACCTGCTTGAATGTCGCAGGGACAAAGCTAAGTCTGTTCGTGATTGGATTGAATACAACCACCGAAGCATTGAAGGGTGAGATACTTCCGTTAACCGTTATCGTTCTGTTTACGTAGGTTTTTCCGAAATCCTTGATTTCCTTAGTCGCCCCCTTGGACTCGGCAGTTATACGGAAGTCTATGGGTTGACTTAGTGTCGAAGCACCTATTTGTCTAACGGATTGAGAGAAGCTGGTATGGACATCTCCGGCAATCTTCTCAAGTATGATGTTAATGCTCAAGGTTTCTATAGTCCCGTTCAACTCGATAGCAAGGGCTTCCACATCTATTAGACCTACAGGTAATTCGTAAGTCACCGCACCTGAGCTTACAACAAGGTTGGCATTCGGCGCACCTGCAGCTAATTTCAGAAGGCTGGAAGCAGAAATTTGTAGCTGAGCAGCATCGCCACCATCATTAATCTTGATCGTCATTTGTTGCTTACTACCCTCAGTGCCTATCTGCTTCAATAATTCATCAATCGTCTCATTGCTCAGTGTTACCTTCTTCACAGTAGTACCATTCGCTCCCGTGATTGTCTCGATATCCTTATCCGAAGGCGTATATTCAAGCCCATTATCAGATACAATGATTTCATTAGCCGGAGGTGCCATAGGGAAGGAGAAGCCTCCGCCTCCGCCTCCACCGCCTCCGCCACCCGCTACTACAGGATCGTTAAAATTAACGGATGTCGTTTGAGTAGCATTTGCTACCTGATAAGCAGCAAAAGAATTGAAGGCTGCGTCATTAAATCTGACAGCCAAATTAATCACATCGTTCGTATTCGCATGGGCAGTTGCGGAGCCGCTTAGCGTTATGCTGGCCGTATCACCGCTAGTCGTGACCACCGTTGCTGTTAGTCCTGTAGGTACACCACTTACAGTTACTTGCCCTGTATGTATGAGATTGGTACCTACATATGCCGCGAAGATGTCATTGATTAGTGTTACTGAGATACTACTTGAGATAGATCCGTTATTCGTTGAAGCCTCCGTGAATTCCGTTGCCGAATACTGAAGAATGGGTTCTTCAATCGCACCAACAAGCCAATTAGATGAATACACAGCATCAGTAGTTGTGATTGTGTACGGGATATAAACCCTATATTCATCCAAAGTTCCTTCAGTTGTAGCTTCTGTATGATCAGATGTAGTAATTATTGGTATGACTGAGGATAAGTCCGTTCCATAAGGTACAAAGAATCCTGCCATTCTGAGATAATCGTCAATGGATGCAGGAGCTCCGCTATAATTATCCACATTAGGTTCTATAGCCTTAATCCGAGTTAATGTATAAGCTCCTTCTGGCAATCCAACTGCTCCCCAAGCATCTTTAATGATATCCACAAAAGCTTCAGGTTCAGCCAAACTATGTTCCACAGCATAAGCTTCAGCCGCAGCGATATAACCATCTCGCGCATCTTGAAAATCCGAGGTAGGTGATAGGTAGTTATTAAGGATGTCAAACGTAAGCTCACCAAGAACCTCTATTCCATCTAGCGAAATTGATTCACTGATGAAGAAAGCATCCATTCCCGTCGCCATTAAATATGCAGCACGATTGGGAATCCCGCTGTTAATATGGACTCCACCATCATCTACTTCTGGATGATTGAGCAGTATATTATATTCATCCATATGGTCTGGTTGATCAAACATATAAGGATTTTCCATACTTCTCAGAGCTTTTCCCGTATCTTCTCCTATTGTCCAGATATCATCATTCATTGCCCCGTTATCATGATCAATAACAGCAGCCATAATATCGGAGATAGACTCATTCAGAGCACCTGATTGATTACGATACTCTAAATCCGCTGTAAATTGAGTTACTGCATGTGTGAACTCATGTGCAACAACATCCAACGCACAAGCCAAACAATTATAACCTTGATTTATTACGCCAGAGCCATCACCATAGGATAGATAGAGTCCATTCCAGAATGCATTATCGTAAGGCATATTTGGGTATCTCGGGTCCTCCACATGCACAACAGATACAATAGAGCCACCCACCCCGTTTATACCAGACCAGCCGTAATTGTCCTCATAGAAATCATAGACAACTCCCGTGTTGTAGTGAGCGTCAACTGCATGCTTGTCGTACACCGTTGTTGTTACGCTCGGGATGTCAAGCGTATGCCAATCTAGTGTTACGATCACACTATCATCTTGATCTTCATTGTGATTCGTTGCGAACATATCCTTAGTCACATCTACTAAGTAATACTTCCCCATATCGTCCGGATTAATATCACCATCCACATCATCATATAGGTTTAATGCCTTGGTATCCCCATTGTAGCCTTCACCCTCTCCAACAACGGCTTGAGTAGGATCAAGGCTATGGCTAAGATTGAGCGTACTGTATTTATCAATAATCATACCTGTTATTGCATTTACATAGGTTATCCACGCGCCTGATTCTGGCCGTATGTATGTCATACTTACCTCATAGGCAAGGACGTGCTTATGTCCCTGCGGATAAACAAGTAGATTTGCCGCAGGTTTAGGAGACTTAACGGCTCCTATAGTCGATTCCCATTCGATCACATAGCCGAGTTCCTGCTCTAGGTCTATCTTAGCTCTGTCCATAGCTTCTGCAGCAGATAATCTAGCTGTCATGTTCACAGCTCCAAGCTCAGTAGACAATCCGTTCTGGATCATCTTCACTCTTCTACTAGCATCTAGATGCACTCTAGCATACTCTCCATAGACCGGTATACCTTGAAGCGTGTTCTGATATAGGTAATGATCCTGTCCTATTCTATCTCTACTCTTCTCAATGAAGGATAAACGGCTGCTCCCACTCTCGCTAGCTTTTATTCCATACATTGTGGAAGCCTTCGATCCGATTAATGTACGCTCCAGATAATTTAATACATCATGATCACTTAATAGAGGTACGGACGATACACCCTTCATCAATCGTGGAGGCTGATCAACAGACTTCACCTCCAACGCTCCGCTGGGGGATACAAGCTCCTGTGCTGTCGCTGTAGTAATAGTAAACGGGAATACCAATGTAACCAGTATAGTAAAGACAATGAATCTACTTACCCCTGCACGAAATCTCATAAAAGCATCCTCCAAATAATCCATAGTTTATGAGAACAAAAAGATAGACCAACAGAATCAACATTGAGTCTATTGGCCTAGTTTATTCTGTTGGATAATATACCATTTTCCTACAAATACGTATATATAATTCGCTCGACAGGATTCGACTCAACCGAATTTAAGTCAGTTAGACGGATCTCTGCCCATTCATACAAGCTCAGTTAATCTGATGTCACGATAATAAGCTCTAGCTGCTGCGATTGTACTCACACCGAACATTCCGTAACCAAACGTATCATCCATATGTGCTAGAATAACCGCTCCGTTAATGCTTAGTGTAATTGTATTCCCTTGTACGGTCACCTTAAAATCATAATCTTGATTTAATGCCCACGGATACGGACAGCCTACCAGCTTCGAAAATCCGAAGTCATTGAGATACAACGAAACTTGATTCTCTCCATCGAACCCGATATGGTAACCGCGCATCGCGCCTTGCGCACGTACAGCCACCAGATGTGAATACCCGCTTTGCGGATTTATGCGGACCGAGACAGAGTAATCTGTGGAGAAGTAGTTGCCTGTATAGGCTTCACTAGGACCTGCCGTCATCAAGTACATCGCATCATCAACAATACTCCATGCTCCATGATTATGGGCAAATGGGGTAACACAACCAAAGTTGATCTGTTGCTTACCGAAATCGATCGTGTAGTTAGATTTTCCGAATATTCTAAAATCGTCAATGAATAAACGCCCGAGACATTTCGGTTTCTTCGGTGTGTAGGATTCCAACACAATACCAACCTCGTCGATAAGCTCGCCTGCTGAGTCCGGAATTTGAAATTCCAGCACAATCCACTTATTGTTAACAAGCTTTGTGTAACCTTGTATGAATTCCTTCTTGCTAGATGCAAGCCGCACATAGGGAGCAATGCCCATGGTTTCATTGCCCGTCCATTGGTCCAGATACAAGCTCATGGAAACCTTCTGACCCGAATAAGCTTTTGGTGCGAAGGTCGGTGAATACCGTTCATCATTAAATTCGTCTCTTGTGTAGAAAGGCTTGTAAAACACCTTTGATTGTTCGCCTCGTAGCATACGATCGAATAAGATTTCAAGCGATCCCGTCCCCTGGTAAGCTTGCTCAGTGGAATGCTTCATCTGACAGAAGAACGAATCCGATACACGGAAATTATGCGTTGAGCCTGGCAATTCGAAATCAAAGTAGATTTCTTCCTCAACAAAGCTATCCCGTATCGTCTGTGGACAATCTTCTTTAGCAAGTCGATATCCGAGAATCGTTAGTTCCTTGGCATAGGTTGGAATATCTAAGATATTCAAGTATCCTGAGATACCTGACATAACAATGGAATCGTTGATCGGTTTTCTATATTTATCCGGAATTCCTGCAATGCCGCAAGCTACTCCAAGCACTGTACCTACGTTACCGGCATTACAATCCGTATCCCAGCCGCACATTGTGGCGATCTCAACCGTTCTACTAAAATCCCCCTGACCATAGATCAGCGACAATATACATATACCTGCATTAGGGATAATATGACATACACCCTTATACTTATCATATCCCCAGTCACTCTCCAGCATATCTCGACATGCTCTGAAGTCCTCCGGATGAAGCGAGTGGAATTCCAGAACAGCTCTTGCTACTCGCGCATAAGTTGATTGCTCCGGGATTTGACTCAAGCCCGCTGTAATAATCTCATTCATCTGATTGGTTTCAAACGCCTTAGAGATGGCAGCACAGAAAAATCTTGCACCTAACAGACCTTCACCATCGTGGGATACCCGAGCTGCGGCTTCACCAAAATCGGCTGCTTTCTTAGGGTTGCATGGATGAACCAAACCCCACGTATCAATAAAGATTTGTCCTCCGATTTGTTCAGCCATAATCTGACCATTCTGTTCGATGGAACCGGATTGTGGGGCTTGAATGCCGTTAACAAGATTGGTATACGCCGTGTGCTCCGTGCTTACACCATAACCGCCCCACCAGAACATGCCCACTCCCTCGCGGGCATAATTAAGCCAAGCGCGAGCGACATCATTCGGTGTAATATCACGGTCTGCTGCATCATCATAGAGCGACCGCAGAAAATAATAAGGACCATTCGCATCATCATCTGCCGCGAAATTCTTATAATCCTTCACATAGCTTGTGATTTCACCATACGTATTCCTAATTCTTTCATACGTCCAGATCGTGGGCTCAACCGGCGCTCCCAGTCTGATGCCAATATTCATGCCTAGATAACCGGAATATACTTTCTCTAAATAATCTGAAGGTATCAAATCCAAATACACCACCTTAATATAGTGAGCCCCATTAATTAATTGGAGTGATTCAAAAATTTGAGCAAGAGTTGAACAATCCTTACACCTTCAATGCGGCTAACAACTGCTTTTGGATCCACCTTTGTTTCTGGGTCGCCTGAAATTATCCCAGCCTGAACAGCTATTGCAACAGATGGCTTTGCCCAACTACTAATTAATGCTTCATCGCTGAATCCAGCTAATATTTCATTGTGATTGCTTTCTACTTCCAGCTCTTTTCCTTCTGCTTTTATAGCTCTGGTTAGCATAACTGCCATTTGCTCTTTAGTTAATCTTTCATTCGGTCTAAAGGTATGATCTTCGAAGCCGTTAACAATGCCTGCTTTTACTGCGGCTCCAATAGATTTGTAGTAGTGATCGTCCGTTTCTAAATCGTCAAAATTCGCTGAGGCCTCGTTCGTATCAAGACCGATTGCACGAACAATCATATCCGTGAATTCAGCTCGATGAATCGGCTGATCCGGTTCATTGAAGGATGTACTCTGGGGGCCTATCAGCCCATTAGCAAACATATACGTCAAACCTTGTTCAAACCCGGTAGCCCACACCTCCATATCGTGACCACCATTTACAATCCTTAGCTCCGCAGGGCTTCCAGGGACATCCTCCCATTTATCGAACGTCTTGTTAAATACATTGGCTCGATGTAATTGTTGGTATAACGCGACAGCCTGAAATTCCATATTGTATTGATTAGCATCCTCCGGAAGATCCTCTTGTTCACTCAGATGGTTCCAGTCATCATCTCCCGTTATGATAAACATAGGTACTATATCGTCTTGATTTCCATATGCCTTAAGGGCTTCAGGATAGTTTTTCGCATCCCAAACTTTAGCATCGAAGGGATCTCCGAATGAGCCTCGTTCCACTGCTCCAGATGTAACAGGAGCTTCATTCTGTTGAATAGCCGGACTTAGTAAGGTGGCCCCGCTGAACAAGTCAGGATATACAAGCGAATATCGAAGAGCACCATATCCACCCATAGAGTAACCTGCCAAGGCACGACCTAACCTAGACTGTATCGTCTTGTAGTCAGCGTCTATTCTCGGTATCAAGTCCTTAATGACAGCCGATTCAATCGCCCCGTATTTCTGCGAATCCACCCAATAGCTGTTACCTGAAACGGGAACTACCGCGATGACAGGTTCAATTTGATTATTCTCAATCATCGTATCTAGGATCGGCCAGAAATCATCCCAGCTGTCATCCTCCCCCCAGCTCCCATGCAATAAATATAGTACAGGATAGTGAGTCGTTCCTTTAGGGTCATACCCATAGGGTACATATACTTTATACGTCATTTGATTAGCGCCCTCGGTTGAATCATTCACTAAGCTCGGTGCTTCGAATTGCTCGATCGAGGTTGTTCCCAATTGTGTTGGATTGTAGTCGGAAGCGTTGAATATTGGCTTGAACGCCGCTCCCTCCTCTTTGCCAAACATATACTTAAGCCCTTCTTCAAACCCCTGCAGCCAAACAGCCGAACTATGACCACCATTTATTATTCTTAATTCAAGAGGGCTTGCAGGAACATCCTCCCACTTCTCAAAATCTTGATTAAATAAATTCTTTCTATGCAATTCCTCGTAAAGCTGTACAGCCTGAACCTCCATATTGTATTTATAAGCGTCTAATGGGAGGTCTTCCTTCTCACTTAAGTGATTCCAGTCATCATCACCGATAACGATATATCCAGGAACACGTAAAGGCTGCTTCACATATTCTGATATCGCTGATGGATAATTCATAGCATCCCAAAGTGCGCTATCAAACGGATCCCCAAATGATCCACGTGAGACAGCGCCAGACGTTGCTGGAGCCTCCTCATTCTGGATTGCAGGACTTAATAAGGTCATGGCTTTGAACAGCTGCGGATAGACCATTGCATAACGTAACGCTCCATAACCGCCCATAGAGTAACCTACGATATAGCGATTATCTCGATCTGATATTGTATGATATCGCTCATCAATATACGGGATCAAATCTTGTGTCACAGCCGATTCATAGGCCCCAAACTGATCTGAATCCACCCAGTAGCTGTTACCGGACACTGGAACTACTGCGATGACAGGTTCTATAGTCCCTTCTTCAATCATAGAATCCAGCTTCCCCCAGAATTTATCCCAGCTATCCTCCTCACCCCCACTTCCATGTAACAGGTAAACTACAGGATATCCCTTTACTCGATTTTCATCATAACCTTCAGGCAGATATATTTTATAAGTCAGCTCGTTGTTTTCTTCTTTATTATCGTTGGTTAAAGCATCTGAGATGAAAGCTTCAACCTTGGTCGTGCTTGAGCTTTGTTCTTCTGCAGATGAAACATTCGCTTTTGATGACATCATATTCATCGCCATTAGTATGACAATTAACAAAATCAACCCTTTATTCTTCATAGTCTACTCCTCCTCGAACTATAATGGATTTAGTAGTAACGAACGAATTTGCTGCTGTCTGAAGCTATGCATATCCATGTCTTTATGAATAATCGAATGGGCTGCCTCGATAAATCGATCGCAATGATCCTCGATGCTCTGTTTATTGATCACTTCTAAATTCGTAATCTCCACTGAAGGAATAGCCTGAACACCTTGCATTGCACCTAGTATGGCGCCTATCATTACACCTATCGAATCCGTATCTCTACCAGAGCTCACACCATCCTTAATCGCTTCCAGGAAGTTACCCTCGTGCAGCACGATATATGCGAGTGCAAGCGGCAGCTCTTCAATAGAGAAGAGTCGACTAGGTGTATAGTGATTAGAGGGCACACCGATCTTGTCAATATTACGAATGACATTGTCCCCCATCGGTGAATATGGGGCAATGACGCTATGGAATTGCTGAACAACTGCACTCTTATCCTCTTTCACATCTCTTAGCGACAACGCAGCTTCACAAAGATCATGAATTGCTCTCTTCGTCCCGTCCTTCGCATAAATTAACGCCGTGCTTACGATAGCCTCAACGCTGACACCCGGCTCAAAGGCTTTAGCCACGCAGCAAGCCATGACGCCAGCCGCTTCCAAGCCGTAGCTTAATTGATGACCGGAGGCGAATAATATAGCTTCATCATAAGCACCCTTCGGATTACATGCATTGACAACACCGATTGGTGAAATGTACATGGCTGCACCACAATTGACCATATTGCCATATCCCCCCTCTCGGGGCTCACAATTCGCCAGAACATGTCGATTAAATATATGCTTCTCTGGATAGAACAGTCTATCTAGAATGAACGCTTCTTGACCAAATTCCGGAATGTACCTTGGTCGAAAGGCAATTTCCTTCACAAACTCATTGGCCATATCATAGGCATCCAGATGACGTCGTTCAATACAATACACATTCAATAAGGCAAGTGTCATTAACGTATCATCGGTTACAATACCTTGACCTCGCATCCTTCCCAATCTCTCATATTTCGGCAAATCGGCTTTCCACCACTCCGTTAATGTTGTTTCTATTCTACCGTATTTAATCTTGATTTCACTGTGGGTCAATTTCTCAACTACAGCACCCATAGCGTCGCCGAATGCTGTGCCGAATACGACACCTTTAACCCGATCAGCAAAAGAAATCATCGAACACACTCCCTCTACATCAGTGAGGGGCTTGTAAGCCCCACACCCTGCAGTTTATTTATTTGATCATCTGATTTGCGTAATCTGTAATCTCTTGGCCACCTGCTGCAAGCCAATCCTGAACAAATTGATCGAAGTCTGCACCTGTCTTCTTCCCAGTGACCATATCCGCCGAGAATTCATTGTATACGGCTGAGCTTGCATCCCATTTAGCAATTAAATCATCAGGCATAACGAATATATTGTCATTGTTGGTCATGGAGGCTACCATTTCCAATGATTTCTTAGCTGGCTCTGATAAGAAAGGCGTTGAGGGATCAAATTCATGATCAGGTTTAAAGTTGATTGTGTTCCCAACAAAGTGTGGACACCAGGAAGCATATTTCTCGGTAAGCTTTATTTTGTTATCTACAATCTCATACTCCTCACCCTCAATACCTATCTGATCCACCATGAGACCTTTAGGACTAGCCATGAATTCTAGTATTGCGAAGGCAAGATCTTTGTTCTTAGATGTTTTGGATATCGCAAATCCACGACCTTCCTTACTGACATCAACTGGGGTGTACCCTTGGGCTATGCCCTTGGCCGGTGGGAGAGCTATCAATGTCGCAGCTTCTCCGTTCTGACCAACAGATTTATTATGATATATATTAACGACTGCGCCTTGCGTGCCTGCTATGATTGCCGATTGTCCATCATAGAAAGCCTTTTCTTTGGTGTCCCATTTTTTTGTTAAATATTCAGGGTCGAGCAACCCTTCACTATACAGCTTCGCATAGAATTCCAGCTTCTCTTTTTCAAACTGTGTGATTTGACCAAAGCTGTATTTACCATCATTTCCTTTAATCCAAGTGGACGTTAATCCGAAAGCCTGAGCGAACATTGGATCTAATTCACTAAGTGTTCCAGCCGTGGTATATGCATATTGTGCACCGTTCTTCTCCTTCACTTCTTTTAAGAAGGTATAATAGTTATCAATCGTAGGGTTTTCCAATAGCGCTTTACCTGATGTAGTTTTGTCAAACCAATCTTGACGTACAACTGGAACCTTGTTGCTTGCAGGATGTGGCCATACGAGATAAGGATAATTGCTCATTCTTTCTTTATTAAATTCGCTCATAGATGCTTTTAGATGAGTCGAATCATTGATATAAGGCGTCAGATCCTCCAAGATCCCTTGGGTAATGGCGAACTGATGATCCCCGCCCTGAAAGTACATTAAATCCGGGATATTGCCGCTTTGCAATAATAAACCTAGCTTTTCCGAATACGTACCACTTTGTACCGCAACAAGCTCTAATTTAATAGGCTTCCCAGCTTCTCTCAATCCATCTTCAATGGCTTTAATTAATTTCTGGGAATTTGCATCCTCGGCTGGAAAATCCTTCGCTGCCATCGTGATCGTGACAGGATCCTGATTGACTTCTGCATCTTCATTTTTTGGCACCGGCTGTGGCTTTTCCGTTCCGACGGCATTTCCCTCATTGTTACTGCAAGCTGCCAACACAAAAATTAAGCATACTGCACATAACGTCAAAAGCATCCTTTTCATACGATTTCCCCCTAAATTATGATTGAGCATTCATCTATTCTTTAACGCCGCCATCCATTACTCCCTTTGTGTAATACTTAAGAATAATAGGATACAGCATAAGAATCGGAACCATAGCAACAACGATTGTCGCTGCCTTTAATGCTGAAAAATCGAGCTGTGCGACACTATCATTCGCCATTAAATTAGCAGCACTGATGAATGTCGTTGAATCGCCCTCTACGACGAACTGTCTCAATAACACCTGTAAAACCGTTTTATCTGGACTTGAAAGGAATATACTTGATCTAAAAAACTCATTCCACCTAACCACGGCATAGAACATTCCAATGGTAAGTAAAGGTATTCGAATCAGCGGTATGACGATCATAAGGAATAATTTCATGTGACCTGCCCCGTCAATCCTGGCTGCTTCGATAAGCGAGTCGGGAACCTCTTCCAAGAACCGCATCATAATGATGAGATAGAAGACGTTGATCGTCCTATAAACGACCATGGACCATAGACTATCTAACAATTGTAGGTCTTTGACGAGCAGGTATTCTTGGATAAGGCCAGGTTCGAAGATCATGAAGATAATGAGAGCAACCATCAGCGGTGTCTTGCCAATTAAGTTTTTCCGAGTAAGCACATAGGCTGTCATTGTGGTAACAAAGATGCTAATACAGGTTCCCGCTATGGTAATAAACAGCGAATTGAACAAGGCTTGAATAACAAGCGGATTACTGAATACCACTTCAAAGTGAATGAGGGAGAGCCCCTTGGGTAGGATGTCATAGCCTCGCAGCAAATGGACTTTATTCGGGTCAGAGAAAGCTTTGGCAAATATATTCATGATCGGAACAAACGCTAGCAGCGTAATGAGAGAGAGTATGATTCCAATCAACAATTTGGCTAGGCTGTATTTCTTCTCAACCATACATACTCCTCCTTACCATGCACCTTTTGAGGTTAGTTTTTTGGATATAAAATGAGTCAACAGCACGAGAATTACACCAATTGCACTCTTAAACAAGCTTGCGGCTGTAGCGAAGGAATATTGATAGTTCAATAAACCCATTCGATATACATAGGTATCAATAATATCGATCTTGCTATTGACTGATGCATTCGTGAAGTTCAACACTTGATCAAGCCCGCCATATAGGAGAAAGCCCATATTGAGTATGAAGATCGTTACCATCGCGACATATAGATGAGGGATAATAATACGTGTCACAATATGCCAGCGGTTCGCTCCGTCCACATAAGCTGCTTCATAAAGGCTCGCATTGATACCTAGAATAGCTGCAAGGAAGATAATAGAATCCCAGCCGATACTTCGCCAGGCCTCGCTCGCAACGAGCACCCACCGAATGGCGCTCTTATCTGTTAGGAAATCGTGGGCTCCGAATCCGAATAATTGGATAACCTCAGTAACAAGCCCTGTGGACGGTGATAGGAACTCGAACCAGATACCCGCAATGACTACCCAGGATAGAAAGTGGGGCATATACGTAATAACCTGCACAGCTTTACGAAATCGTCCATTCCTAAACTCATTGAGCATTAAAGCGAATAGGATGGGCAGCGGGAAGATAATAACCAATTTCATTGTGCTGATTATTAACGTATTGGTCAGTACATTTAAGAATACGGGTGTATTGAATAATTCACGGAAATACCGCAATCCCACATAGATGTTATCGCCAATGATGCGATACTCATAGAAGGCTAGCTTCATGCCCACAATCGGCCAGATATGAAAGAAGAAAAAGTATAAAAAACTAGGTACGAGCATGAAGTATAGAACCTTGTCACTCCACATTTTTCTAAGCTTATACATGCCCACGAATCCATAACACCCCCTTACCATTAAATGTCGATTTCCCATTCCATAAGTGGCGCATACTGCTGTGCACCATATACATCACGGTCCAAGGAAGTGCCCGAGGAAACCTTTCTAGCAAATGTAATCTTAAAGCCAAGCGCCTGGTCGAAGAACACGAGGTGCGTAATACGATCTTGCTCAATATCATATAGCCTCGCTACCAATGCTTTATCTATTCGACCAGAGTTTTTTATCCTGTAATACATCGTCGGATCTGTAAAAAGTACATCCACCGTGATTTCGAAAGGTCCGCTATTCTTACTGCGCAATACAGCTGCAGCGTCATATAACTTCATAGCTACACCTCCACATATTCGTTCAAGAACATCTCAAGACCATCTCTGACCTCCATGAGATGATACACTGAAAACTCATACACAGCACCGAAGGGCACGTCACTTGGAGCGAACGGAAACGCTAGATTACCCGCTGTCGCCTTTCTTCCTTTATAGCCATAATGTAAAAATGTAGATCTAACTGAGCTGCAAATCATATTCGCCATATCTTGCGTCTTAGCTATAACTTCGAATACAATGCCTAGCTCGTGAGCTGGACTTTTGTGGGGTTCTAATCCACCCAATACACCATTCAACCCATAGTTTATGAAATTGATCTTGTAGTCCTCTTGCGGAATCTCATTGTAATATTCATTCACCTGATGCTTGACCTGATCTTCTACCTCTTCAATCTGTGCTATGAGCAGCGGATCCCTAACTCCAGCAACAACGAAAGTGCGATAAGCGACCTGCATAGCCCCTTCTAGCTTTATTCGATAGACAGGAGTTACTGAGATTTGACTACCCCTTACTTCTACACTGTCATCTCCTAATTCAGTGAATACGCAGCTCTCTAGGTTTAACACCAACCCTGGTCCGTGTAAGATATAGGGATGATCCTTCTCATAGAAGGTGTGTGCAGCAACCGATACAGCTGTACATCTCCTGATGTCGTTAAGTGGCTTAACAATGAAGGAATCCTTCTTAAGTATGCCCAGCATACAATCCTTCGTTGTTCCTGGATCGGCGCAGAGCGCGGCGCACTCTAATATCTTCCCTAAGTGATAAGCAAGTGCACTGTCAAACCCATGATACATGGCAACTGCTGCGAAGGGTGAGGGGTCGTAAGCTCGACCACATATAATAATATCCGCCTCCGCTTGTAAGGCAGCCATAATCGGTTCATGACCCATCTGCGCTACAATTCCGTTGGTGGCCCTAACTCGCTCCTTGGTTAAAGCTGGAACAGTCAATCCCAAAGGCTCACACTTGCCCTCATTCAGCTTCTCTTCAACAACCTCATTAGTAATATCCGCCCAGATAGTAGCTACTTTAATTCCATGTATACCCTGCTCCTGTAAAATCTCCATAATGATAGCCCGTGTCCATTCCACATGTACCTTCGCGCCACTACCACCAGCTGACCCAATGATTATTGGTATGCGAGCTTTTACGCCTTCAGTAATCATGATCTCTAAATCCTTCTTACATGCTTGTTTACTAACAATCGCAGCTCCTGCACCCAATTTATGGGGTCCTGCATCGGTCGATCCAGCATCAACTACTATCGCATCAGGTCCATGCTCCATACCCTTCATAAATGATGACCTCGGAAAACCGTACCCTAGCATTCCACATGGTGCGAGAATTTTAAACTCTTCTTTTATCTTACTAACCATAGTGTATAGTGCTCCTTTTCCTAGTCTTACCCTGACTCCAATGATTAATATCACAGTGATATGTAAGCGCTTTAGTATGTTGCTGGTATGGATACCCTTTATCATTCAATCTTAATAACTTCGGCTTCGTAAGTCTTCCGAAATAGAATCGAATCATTCTCAAAAACAGCTAAAGTTGATTAGGAAATAATGTGGATGCTGTATTCTTTAGGGGTCATTCCAACTACTTGTTTGAAAGCTCGATAGAACGCTGCATGTCCTTGAAACCCGCAGGATAAGTAAATCTCGGTAATCGATACGTTCGGATCGTTCAACCTTTTGATACATTCATGAATACGAATTCTAGTTAAATACTTCTTAAAGCCTTCCCCCATTGTTTCTTTAAACAAGTGATAGGTTCGTGATGTGCTTAATGATAAGGCCACAGAAATATCCTTCAATTGAATATCCTCATGATAACGCCCATGTATGATAGTAAGCGCTGGCTCAAGCTTATTGTAGGCCTGCAAGGACCGATTCCATTCGTCTGGGGATAGCTCCTGAGCATAATGTCTGAATAGTAGCGTACACACCATGATGAGTGAGCCCTTAACCATACTTTTATAAGCTTTATCCTGATCTTGCATCTCATTGTAGATTCCTTGAATCATGGACCCGATTTGTGAAGCAACCGGTAGCTGACCATCTATCTTATTGACAAAATGCTTGGGCTTCGCAATAAAGGGCACAATTAATTCATTCTCAGCCCCCCCTATCAACGATGCATCAAATTTAACAAAGTAAAATACACTTGGTTCAATGGCATTGGATTGAGCTCTGTGCTTCTCCATACTACTAACAACGAATACATCGCCCGCATTTACCGGATACCTTTTCTCCCCGAAGTAGAATTGTCCCTTCCCACTCAAGCAGTAACCAACCTCAAGAGAATCATGCCAATGAAAAGGTTTCTTGATCGTACTAGGCACCCAGCGTGTTACATGAACAGGAAAATCCTTGTGTAATTGATAGTCTCTTTTCACCTCAACACATCCTTCTGGCATATTGAAGGTATAAAATAGCCAAGCTCTTAAGGGAGCCTGGCTATTCATTCATGCATTCTCTTGACAGGAAACGTCAAGTCACCAGCTGCCCTCTAGTCACACCTAACTGATTCGTCGCTTTTAACGCCCGCCACACTTGGGAGCCATTGATCTCGCCGTTCATCGCTCTTTTGTACAAATCCAGTACCTCGTGAACCTTCTCAGCAGATTCCTCTAGGAATTCAACTCGATAAGAGGAAACGCCAAGGTCGAGAAAGTTCTGTAAGTACTCCGCGCCGGATTGCTCCACTGCGTTGAATACCGTATTCCGACAGCCGTCATCTACACGAACAGGGTGTGACATCCCGATCCGATCCTGCAGAGAAACACGATGCTCCTCACAAGGTCGTCCACAATTCGTATAATCTGTACCCTCACTTAGGAATGTGCAATAGACACAATGCTCGGTGTGGAACATCGGAATATGCTGATGAATAACAATTTCCAGCTTAGAGGTATCCGTGCGTCGCAATAAATCCACCATCTGCTGAATATTCAAATCATAGGAGGGAGTAACTAAGCTACAGCCAGCCTCTAGAAAGAGATCAACGGTTTTATGATTCGCTGCATTGAGTGAGAAGTCACCGATCAGCTTTGGATGGAATTCCTCAGGATGCTCTGCACGACGCTTCATATAGGCATAGACAACACCTGTATTCCTTACCAGTACAGCATCGGGCTTCAGCTGGGCAATCATATTCACATAACCGAGCTCACCGGGCATATGAATACGCGTGGTTGCCAGTGCGATCTTCTTCCCATAACGTCTGGCACAATCTACTGCCGCACTATACTGCTTAATAAATTCAAAGTCCGCATAAATCCATTCCAGATCCGTCTGCGCTACAGCTTCCACTTGCTCCATGCTACGGCAGAGCGCTGTTAATTGAGGCTTTATCGTCGGCTGTTGGCTGGCAGTATTCCCTGCTGAGGCAGCTGAAGCTCCCTTACTGTTAGGCACGTCTGAGTAGGCATCAACCTGACGAAGCTGATAAATCGGTGGTTTCTTACGCGCCAGCTCCAATCGCTCGACAGCCTGACGTCGAATTTGGTTCAGCTCACGCATCGGTACAATTAAATCACCCTCAAGCTTCGCTACTAGCTCGCCTAATTTATAGATGGTGCCGCCCAAACGTCCAAGCTGCTCCTCGAGAAGCTCCTGATTCATCGGCCGATTGATCGCATGCTCAAGCTCAAGCTCGGAATCCACCTGCGTGGAGAATCCTGTGTCCAAATCCGTCCACGTAGTAGATAGCTTCTGACCCAATTTGCCAGATACAGCTATGCTCACTGGGAATACACGGTAAGGCTTGTCCGTCTCAAACGTTTGGCGAAGCCGCTTGTCCATATGAGGATCATTCGTCTTCCAGATCCGATCCCCCACATGTACACGATTAAGATCGACGTCGTTACGACCTGAGACAATCTCGATCATGCCTCCTGGAGCTTCACCTTCAAGCTTAACGCCTTTACGGCGAATGTCGTAAACGCGTCCGCCCTCTTCCTTCTGCGTTGGATCTCCCGCATCGAACACAATCCCATCACCGCGCTTGAGCGGTGCCTCTAGCTCACAGATCACCGCATCGCGTAAGATCTGCTTCACACGACCTAGATAGACGCCACGGCTTTTCGGATACGTACCATCCACCAGCTGCTTATGATTCGTGCCCTGCATGAATCCATAAGTAAAGCCACGTGAGAAGCTCATCTGAAGCTCGTTCAAGTCCTCTTTACTCGGTCTAGCTTGCTGTCCAGACAAGTACAGGTCGATTGCTTTACGATATTTGGCAACCACATTCGCTACATATTCCGGACTTTTCAAGCGCCCTTCAATCTTGAAGGAAGCGACACCAGCCTCAATCAGCTCTGGCACTAGCTCAAGGGCCGCTAAGTCCTTAGGTGACAGCAGGTAGGTTACATCTCCCATTGGCTTCTCTACGCCATCGACCATGAGGTCATAAGGTAACCGACACGCTTGAGCGCATTCCCCACGATTCGCTGAGCGTCCTCCCCACATCTCCGATGTGAGACATTGTCCCGAGTAAGATACACAGAGTGCGCCATGCACGAAAACCTCCATCGGAAGCTTCGCTTGATCTCCTATTGTCTTAATCTGCTTCAGATTATTCTCTCTTCCAAGTACAACACGTTCAATATGGAACGGCTTTGTAAATTCCACCGCTTCAGGCGAAGTAATGGTCATCTGTGTGGAACCATGGATGGGGAAGTCCGCTGAGATTTCTCGTATGAGCTTCACCAATCCAAGATCCTGAATAATCACGGCATCAACACCCGCAACAATCGCAGCTTCGATCAGCTTCTGTGCTTCAGGCAATTCTTCCTCGAACACTAATATATTTAAGGTCAGAAATCCTTGCACCCCATACGTATGTAGGAAGGACATCAGATCCGCTAACTCATCCATCTTAAAGTTTTTGCCACGAGCACGAGCATTCATCTTCTCCACGCCAAAAAAAACAGCATCCGCACCATTCGCCACCGCTGCTCTCACACAATCCCAATCTCCTGCCGGAGCGAGTAGCTCAACCTTTTGTATGACCTTATTCATGTATACAAACCTCCATCTGTACCGATCCATCCGGCACTCCTCTTATTATACCTGAAAACAGCTATTAATTAACAATCAGAAAGCCTTATCTGCATAAATAGCACAATTGAATAAAGAATGAACTAGATCAAGCATTTAAATTCCACTTTAAGCAATGCTATAATAGGAATTGATTATATCTCGACAACAATCCTTGGAGGTGCTAGTTTGAAACTTGGTGTATTTGCCGTACTTTATGGACAGAAATCGTTCGAAGAAATGCTTGATACTGTAGCAGCGAAAGGTCTAGATTGTGTAGAAATCGGCACAGGCGGTTATCCGGGTAACAGTCACTGCAAGCCTGATGAGCTATTAGCAGATGCCGGTAAGTTAAAAGCCTTTAAGCAGGCCGTTGAATCTAGAGGCTTGACGATCAGCACGCTAAGCTGCCATGGTAATCCCTTGCATCCGCAGCAGCAGATTGCTCAACCCTTCCACGATGATTTTATCAAGACTGTAGAGCTAGCAGAGCGTTTAGAAGTGCCCACCGTTGTAACCTTCTCTGGTTGTCCAGGGGATCATGAGGGTGCCAAGTATCCGAATTGGCCTGTTGCACCTTGGCCGAATGATTATCAAGAAATTCTCGATTGGCAATGGACGAACAAGGTTATCCCTTATTGGACTGAGACAGGCAAATTTGCTTCAGACCGTGGGATTAAGATTGCGCTTGAGCTGCATGGCGGCTTCTCCGTACATACACCAGCAACCTTATTACGTCTGCGTGAGGCAGCAGGTGATGTCATCGGAGCTAACTTAGACCCAAGTCACATGTGGTGGCAAGGAATTGATCCCGTTCAAGCTGTAATGATTCTCGGTCGTGCTGGTGCGATTCATCACTTCCACGCCAAGGATACATCCATTGATCCGGTTAATGTGAATGCTCATGGTGTAACAGATATGCAGTCCTATGCGAAGATGCTCGATCGTGCATGGCAATTCCGTACGGTTGGTTATGGACATGATATGAAGGTCTGGGCAGATATCATCAGTGCCCTTCGTCTTGTAGGTTATGATTCCGTTGTCAGCATCGAGCATGAGGATGGATTAATGTCCGTAGATGAAGGCTTCTCTAAAGCAGTTGCTAACCTACAGCAAATCCTCATCAAGGAGCCACTAGGTGAGATGTGGTGGGTTTAGAGCCCACAACCCTATAGAAGCATTGTTATCGTTGTATCCACACTAAATAATAAACGCCACATACCTCTGGAATTAGAGGTGGAGTGGCGTTTATTGCATGAAAGCAGCCTATACATGATGTAGACGCTATTCTGTATACGATTGACTTATTTGCCGAATATCGCGTTTTGAAAGTCCTTCAAAGTACCGAGCCAGCTAAGCACCATAAGAAAATCTACGGCTAAGAAGGTTAGTAAGCACACGGTCGCAAATCCTAGAGCAAATATGTTCTTCTTCTCCGCTTTGGCTAAACGGTATAGACCAAGAGCAATGAGTATCGTGAATACGATCATGAATAAGTCAAACATAGCGAACGATTTAGTTGATTCATCTGCTGCAGCTTCAGCTAGAAATTGCATTTGTAATCCTCCTAACACGAATGATTGTCTGTATATATGTTATCTCGCAACGCCTTATGATGCAAGTGGTATTCGTGAACATTTTATTATCTTTGTGACTTTTATTACTTTAATGAACGTAAGATCATCACCTCCCTCCCAAATTACCCATTCATTATTGCTTCTATGTGCTATAGTTAGGATGATCGAGGCTGTTTGGAAGGGAGTCCTAAAAGTGGCTACAATAATGATAGTCGATGATGCAGTTTTCCTAAGGCATGTGCTTAAGGGAATCATCTCAGGCTCTGGACATACCGTTATCGCAGAGGCCTCCAATGGTAGAGAGGCCATTCATATGTACCACATTCATAAACCCGATATTATTACTATGGATATCACCATGCCTGATATGGACGGAATTGAAGCGGTGAAGGAAATTCGCCTTCATGATCCCAAAGCTAGGATTATCATGTGCTCTGCCATGGGTCAACATAAGATGATCCTACAAGCCATTGCTGCAGGTGCGAGCGATTTTATCGTAAAGCCCTTCCAGGACGATCGTGTCTTACAATCCATTGCTAATGTTCTAGTTAGATAGGAGGTTAATTATAATGGAAGAACGGATAACGGAAACGGAGCTACTGAAGATTATCCGACAGCTAGACGTAGATGCAAAAACGGATTTGTCCGATCACTCTACATTAATTAGCGTCGAGAAAGTCAACGGTACGGTTCGTGTCGAGAATAATAAAATAATCGTCACTGATCCAGAGAACGGTGGTTTACCCGCTACAATTGAACCTGTTAATGAGCAACTTATTCTAAAACGGAATGGACAGAAAATAGTTAAAGAAACTAACGTGATGGCATCTGACAAATTCGAATGGTTTGTTGAGGAAACCCCGCTATTCACAATTGAGATATCTAAGGATAAGATGGAAGCTTACTTCCACTTAAAGGCTAAGCATCGTTTCTCGTGGCGCCTGAAATCCCAAGCCTCGCTAAGTCATCTACTCGTTAAGGTGGATGAGGATAAAGCTGCCCTTCTTGAAACGCTTCAGCTTACAGATGTGATGATCACCATGCGCAAGATGCTCATTACTAAGAATATTAAACCCTCAGCTATATTTAACGAGCTCCAGCATCCCACATACAAGCCGATTACCATTGCTAATGGTGTACCACCTAAGCCAAGCATTGATGCTAGCCTGGAATTATACTTTGAAGAGCAATCAACGAACCAATTTATCGAGGTTGGGGGAGTTATTAACTTTCGGGACCATCGACATATCCCCTCTGTTCAGGCTGGAGACATCATAGCTAAGAAAATTCCTCCTATCGAGGGTCTCGTTGGTTACGATGTACATGGTCAGCTTGTTAAACCAACGCCACCTAAGGATATTATTGTGTTCGCTAAAGAGGATGTCGAATTGCTACCCACTGGGGAATTTATAGCTGAGCGTGATGGTCGTCCGCGCCTATCTGGACAGGATATTAAATCCCTAGGCATCTCGACAACATATGTAATATCTGGAGACGTGAATCTAGAGACAGGCAATATCGTGTTCTCTGGTGACGTGATCATCTATGGTAATGTACAGGACGGTATGATCATAGAATCATTGGGTAATATTTATGTGCAGGGCAGCGTATTCCGCGCAGACTTAGCTGCAACCGGTAGCATTCTCATTAAAGGGAATGTAGTTGGAGCCAAATTGTATTCAGGATATTACGGGGTAATCTTCAACCGATTCTATCTGAATACGAAGAAATTAGCTGAGAAGCTACTCGCTTGGTTAGAAGCAGCTAAGCTCCTATTAGGAATTGTCGAGGCCAAAGGGAAGAGCATTCCCGTTGGACAAGCGTTACATATCTTACTCGAATCCAAATTTCATGAGATTCCGCTTATTGTTCGAGAGATCCAGAACAGCTTACCGAGTATCAAGAACATGAAGAAGCTTGAATATAATGAATTCATGACAAGAATTGATATCTTCTTACATCCACTTAAGATCGCACAGCTCGATTCCTTCGGACCGATACAGAGTAGTCTTAACTTCGTCCAAGAAGTATTCAACCATATTGAGAGTGCCCAAGAAACAAATGTATTCATTGATATTGCTCAATGTCACAATTCCAGCCTAAAATCGAATGGGAATATTATGATCCGTAAGGAGGGCTGCATACAGAGTGAGCTCTTCTCGAAGGAGAACATCGTGTTCTACGATGCTGATGCCGTATGTCGTGGCTCTCGATTAGAAGCTGGTCAGATGATCTCTGCGATGAATGTCGGAGGAGAAACTGGCGGAGAAATCGTTCTTAAAGCCGGCAGACGTATGCTAATCAAGAAGATATACAATGGACGTGTCTTCATTAATCGGTATTATCAAGATATTGAGGAAACTTTAGAGGACATTACCATCTATAGCAACCATAAGGGACTGGTCATAGAGCATGAAGGAGGAAACCCTGATGAGTAACATTCAAATTATAACTGAATACAACACAATGGATGGGGAAGTACTTGCGTATGAAGGTGAATTAATGGAGGTTAGTGTTCCCATAGAGAATAATATTCAGATAGGTGACTTCATCATCTGTGAATATATGAATCAAGAGCTCGAAACCAGAGTAATCAAAAGAACGAATAACCAGCTATGGTTATTCGTTCCTTATCAAGCCCACGACGTTAGTAATGAACGCCGACAGTATAACCGCTACCTAAGCTCGATACCCGGTCTATTGATCAATGCGGATAACACCATCCCTGTAACCGTAGTAGATTTTAGTCACAGGGGCTTCGGACTACAATTGGATTCCGACGAGATCGAGATCGGACAACAGTATTACCTGATGATTAGATCCGAGCTCTTATCCATCATCCCTGAGGTTGTAATCGCCCACCATACTCATGTCTCCGTAGGTAGTCGATTTGGTTCTATGATAAAAACCATTAAATCTGAAGACTATAAAAATTTAAGAGTCTACTTGATGTTCCAGCATCTACTGAACCATTGATTGCAATAATTGCTCTTTCGTTCTTAGTCGGTCACGCTCAAGTATTGGCTTTAAATACATACCCGTGTAGGAGCCCTTCGCCTTAACGATCTGTTCAGGTGTACCCGCAGCGATGATTGTGCCACCACCGTGACCCCCTTCTGGACCAAGATCAATGAGGTAATCAGCGGTCTTAATGACATCCAGATTATGCTCGATAACAAGTACACTCTCTCCGGAATCTACGAGTCGATGCAGGACAATTAACAATCGATCGATATCATCGGTATGCAAGCCTGTCGTAGGTTCATCGAGAATATACAGCATCTTCCCCGTACTGCGACGATATAATTCTGAGGCGAGCTTGACTCGTTGCGCTTCGCCTCCAGACAATGTCGTCGCCGGCTGTCCTAGCTTCATATAACCTAAGCCCACATCTACAAGCGTCTGTACTTTACGGTGAATCTTCGGAATATTCTTGAAGAACTCACTGCCGTCCTCAATCGTCATTTCCAAGACGTCCGAGATATTCTTTCCTTTGTAACGAACCTCTAATGTCTCTCTATTGTATCTCTTACCTTTACATATCTCACAAGGGACATATACATCGGGCAGAAAGTGCATCTCGATCTTAATGATCCCATCTCCGCGACAAGCCTCACATCGGCCGCCCTTGACGTTAAAGCTGAAACGACCCTTCTTGTACCCGCGAATTTTTGACTCTGTCACATTCGAGAACACATCACGTATATCGTCGAACATACCTGTATAGGTAGCAGGGTTTGATCTTGGCGTTCGACCTATCGGAGATTGATCAATGTCGACCACCTTCTCGATAAGCTCAATTCCTGTAATCGTATCATGTAGTCCTGGACGAAGCTTGGCTCTATTCAGATCCCTTGCTAGTGCCTTGTAGAGGATTTCATTTACCAATGTACTCTTCCCGGAGCCAGATACACCCGTTACACAAGTGAATACACCAAGTGGAATCCGTGCGTTAATCTTACGAAGATTGTTCTCCTTCGCACCCTTCACCTCTAACCACTTACCGTTTAATTCTCGACGAGTCATTGGCACAGGTATGAATTTCTTCCCACTGAGGTATTGCCCAGTAAGTGAATGCTCATCATCCATAACAGCCTGAGGTGTACCTGCAGATACAACCTGACCCCCATGGATACCGGCACCTGGACCGATATCAATAATATAGTCAGCCGCTAGCATGGTATCCTCATCATGCTCTACGACAATCAATGTATTCCCTAGGTCACGCATATGAAGAAGGGCTTCGATCAACCGGTTGTTATCCCGTTGATGTAACCCAATGCTCGGCTCATCTAGAATATAAAGAACACCCATCAAGCTAGACCCGATCTGCGTAGCTAGTCGTATACGCTGCGCTTCACCACCAGATAGTGTCCCTGCAGCACGACTTAATGTTATGTAGTCCAAGCCTACATTAACAAGAAAGCCTAATCTGGATTGAACCTCCTTCAGAATAAGGTGAGCGATCGCCTGCTCCTTCTCTGTTAGCATTAGGCCTGCGAAGAATAGCTTCGCATCACCTATTGATAAACGCGTTACGAAGGATATATTCTCTCCATTGATGGTAACCGCTAGGCTCTCTGGCTTAAGCCGATTACCATTACACGATTCACAAGGCTTAGCACTCATGAAGGCCTCGATGAAATCACGAATGCCATCTGAGCCTGTCTCTCGATAACGACGCTCTAAATTGTGCACTATGCCTTCGAAAGGTACTAATGCTTCCCGTGTATGTCCAAAGTCATTCTCATAGCGGAACTTGATCTTCTCTCCACCTGTTCCTTGCATAAGCTTCTTCATCTGTTCCTTACTTAAATCAGCTACAGGTACATTCGTAGGTATCTGATAATGTGCACAGACGGATTGGAGAAACTGTGGGTAATAGTTAGATGTACTGCCTGACCAAGCTTCAAAGGCACCCTGCTCGATAGAAAGCTGCTTATTCGGAACCAGCATATCTGGATCTATTATCATCTTCACTCCGAGACCATCGCATGAAACACATGCTCCGTAAGGGCTATTAAACGAAAATAGTCGAGGCTCCAAATCACTAATACTAAATCCGCATTCAGGGCAAGCAAGACTAGAGCTGAACATCAGCTCTTCCTCACCCATGACATCGACGATGACCTTGCCTTCACTTAGCTTTAAGGCGGTTTCTAACGAATCCGCTAATCTCGATTCTACATCAGGTTTAACAACTATCCGGTCGACAACGACCTCAATCGAATGCTTCTTGTTCTTCTCGAGCTCAATCTTCTCAGAAAGCTCACGCAATTCTCCATTCACGCGCACACGAACAAAGCCTTGCTTATGAATGTCCGCTAACAGCTTCGTATGCTCACCCTTCCGCCCTGAAATCAGGGGGGCTAAGATTTGTAGCCTTGTCTTCTCAGGGTAATCCATAATGCGATCAACCATCTGCTCAACCGTCTGCGCTGCAATCTCCACACCGTGCTCAGGACAATGAGGCTTACCGATACGCGCAAACAATAGCCTAAGATAATCATAGATTTCTGTAACGGTACCTACTGTTGATCTTGGATTTCGACTAGTCGTCTTCTGATCAATAGAGATCGCCGGAGATAATCCTTCGATGGAATCAACATCGGGCTTCTCCATCTGTCCTAGAAATTGTCTAGCATAAGCTGACAACGATTCTACGTATCGTCGTTGCCCCTCGGCATAGATGGTATCGAACGCTAGCGATGACTTCCCTGATCCACTCAGTCCAGTCAGCACGACAAACTTATCACGCGGAATCGTAACATCTATATTCTTCAAATTATGGGCACGTGCCCCCTTAACAACAATCTGATCCTTAGCCATGCTAATCTCACTCCTAAAGGTTCTGTTTACCTAGGATCGGCTACCATATAACTTCTAGACGACCCCGAATCGATAACCGTTATACTGTCATTCTAAACAAAACTACATCGTAAGATAAGCTAGGGAGAAGTCACTCTTCACTTTCCAAACTACGAATTAATCGACAGTCTCGCTATTGCGCCTTGATCTCTAGAAGCGCATCACGAAGCTCTGCTGCTCGCTCGAATCTCAGCTGCTTCGCCGCTTCCTTCATCTCTACTTCCAATCGTTCGATGAGCTTTAGTCGCTCCTTCTTGGATAGCTTCTCCAGCTTGTCGGTAGTTAGATAGTCGGCCTTTTGCTCAGCCACCTTCGTTGCTTCTATAATATCGCGGACCTTCTTGCGAATTGTCTGCGGTTCAATTCCGTGCTTCTCATTATGGGCAACTTGGATCTCATACCTACGTGTGGTCTCCTTCATTGCTCGATCCATGGAATCCGTAATTTTGTCTGCATATAGAATAACACGACCATCTGAATTACGTGCCGCACGACCAATCGTCTGGATCAATGCTCGATCAGAGCGGAGGAAGCCCTCCTTATCAGCATCTAGAATGGCAACCAATGATACCTCAGGTAAGTCTAACCCTTCCCGAAGCAAGTTAATTCCGATGAGAACATGGAAGGTTCCCAATCTGAGATCACGTAATATCGACATTCGCTCTAACGTCTTAATATCGGAATGTAGATAACGTACCTTAATCCCGATCTCCTTCAAATAATCTGTTAAATTCTCAGACATCTTCTTCGTTAATGTTGTAATCAGCACCCGTTCGTCCTTAGCAATCCGTTCGTTTATTTCACCAATCAGATCATCAATCTGTCCCTTGGAAGGGCGTACCTCGATCAATGGATCCAGTAATCCTGTTGGTCGAATAATCTGCTCTACCATCTCTGGGCAATGCTCTAGCTCATAGGGACCAGGTGTTGCCGATACGTAGATGATCTGCCCGAACTTCTCATCGAACTCTTCAAACCGCAACGGACGATTATCCATGGCCGAGGGTAATCGAAAGCCGTGCTCGACCAATACACCCTTACGTGCTCTATCCCCATTATACATACCCCGAATTTGTGGTAACGTTACATGAGATTCATCTACAACCACAAGAAAATCATCTGGAAAGTAGTCCATTAATGTAAAGGGAGTAGCTCCCGATTCACGAAAGGTTAGCGGTCCAGAGTAATTCTCAATACCTGAGCAAAATCCCATCTCCTGCATCATCTCGATATCATAACGCGTGCGTTGCTCAAGCCGTTGCGCCTCTAGCAGCTTGTTATTGTCACGGAGAGCAGCTAGCCGTTGCTCAAGCTCACGTTCGATATTGACGATTGCCAGCTTCATCTTCTCTTCACGGGTAACGAAGTGAGAGGCTGGGAATATAGCAATGTGCTCTCTCTCACCGACGATCTCCCCAGTTACCACATTGATCTCGGTAATTCGTTCTATCTCATCCCCGAACAGCTCAACACGAACAGCCTGCTCTCCTCGGGAAGCAGGGAAAATCTCAACAACATCACCCCTTACACGAAAGTTACCTCGTGTAAAGCCGATATCATTTCTCTGATATTGTATGTCTACCAGCTTGTGCAGCAGGTCATTACGAGATAGGGTCATCCCCTTGCGTAGTGACACTACGAGCTGACTATATTCCTCAGGTGAACCTAAACCATATATACAAGATACACTGGCTACGATGATAACATCGTTGCGTTCGAATAATGAGGTTGTTGCAGAATGCCTTAGCTTATCAATCTCATCATTAATACTGGAATCCTTCTCAATGAAGGTATCCGAGGAAGGGATATATGCCTCCGGCTGAAAATAATCATAATAACTAACAAAGTATTCTACAGCATTATTAGGAAAGAAGTCCTTGAACTCGCTACATAGCTGTGCAGCTAATGTCTTATTGTGCGCGATCACAAGCGTCGGTCGATTCACCTTAGCAATCACCTGCGCGATCGTAAAGGTTTTACCTGTACCCGTAGCTCCTAATAGTGTCTGATGTCGTTTATTCTCACTCAATCCTTGTACCAATTGCTTAATAGCCTCAGGCTGATCACCTTGCGGCGAGTATTCAGATACAAGCTCAAATTTCGCATTGCTCCTGTCAAACTCCATATATCTACACCCAATCTATATGCTCCTGACATCCAATCATGCGCAGGACCAGAATATGTGTTCCCGTATATTATATCGAACATTCCCTGGGTATGCAACTCAACGACTACCCACCAAAGTGGATTGTTTGTAGTAGGCGACTGAAAGACGCAAATTCAGGCGGAAGACAGCTGAACAGACCGTTGGCTGAAGCCAACATGAACGTTACAACTTAATTCGAGAGAGGGAGGTCATTCGAACCCTTAGAGAGGTAAATGTGCTCCTTGGATGCGTGATAGAGGTCTTTCGAGCCCTTACAGAGGAAATTGTGCTCCTTGGATGCGGGATAGAGGTCTTTCGAACCCTTACAGAGGAAATTGTGCCCCTTGGATGCGGGATAGAGGTCTTTCGAGCCCTTACAGCGGAAATTCTGCTCCTTGGATGTGGGATAGAGGTCTTTCGAGCCCTTACAGAGGAAATTCTGCTCCTTGGATGCGGGATAGAGGTCTTTCGAGCCCTTACAGAGGAAATTCTGCTCCTTGGATGCGGGATAGAGGTCTACATACCCTCTAACGGATATAATTAAATTTTTATTCCTCTATCTCCACTGCGCTTGCAACCTCATGCTCGAAGGTTAAAGGCTCCCTACGCTGCTTAAATCGAGATACTAGTAAGGACATCAAAGTAAGCGGCCGCCACTCCGTTGAATAAGGCACTTGATCATCCGGAACAAGAATCAGTCCAAGCAAATGGTGCTCCCCATCGAATAACGCTCGATGCATGAATTTGTTCTGTCCTTCTAAGTTTAATACCTCTAGCTTACAGAAGGCTGTATTCGAGCGTAATGCGGCATGGAGCTCTTCCTTGGTGTTCACCATAAATCCATTCGCTTTTAATATAATCTCACCGGGTACGATACCCAGATTAGCAGCAGGACTACCTGGTACTACGGCTAATAGCCTCAATCCTCTTAAGGCATTTACGAAATATGGACTTCCATTCTTCTCTCGCATAATGCTATGGAGAATAATAGCCTCATGCAGTCCAATACTAACGATACCAGCGACAATGGTCACCATGGACCAATATTCAGTGGCTACCGATAGCAAGCCCATCACAACGGCGAAGCCGAACAATTGGGTAGCGCTTCTGCGAGCGTTCTGTTCGGGACGCTCTGTGATTGTCATCTGGGTGAAACCCATCAAGGCAGGAAAAGCGAGTAACGACCAACCTGCATCCCACTCCGTGCCACCAAAGAACATGGGCCACGGTAATGCTTCGGCGCCAAATCCCGTTGTAAAAGGAACTACTAGGAGCATAGGTACAGCCCAGAAGCCCTGTAGATGATAAGCACCTACTACCTTACCGCGCTTGCCTTCTACGAATAGTGGCGTTGCTGTGCGAGCTCCATGGAAGCGAATAAGTAATGCTTCAACGACATGCAATAAAGCAACTAAGGCAAACAACGACGGAGGATGGACTTCACTTAGTGATGTTGTCATCGGTTCAAGCAGCTTTATCTCCGATAATCCAGCTATGGAGCCCACTACAATATGAAGAATGCCAATAATTCCGGCTGCGTAGGCTAAGCATGCAAAGCGAATTCTGAATAATACTAGAATGATCGTAACCGCCCATATCCATATCATACTAGACATGTTAAGCACAATGCCTGTCCCAGCCACTCCTAATGAAATAACAAAACCACCGATCCCTCCCCACAATAGAGCACGGAAAAACTGTGAGGATACGGCATGCAATCGCACAGCGAATAGCTTGCGTTCCAATGCCACTTGACGGCGATATAGCAGAACAATAAGAAACAGTCCTACATAATAAAAAGGGTTAAGCACAAGCTGTAGCAGCGCCGCCCCCAATTGTTCTAACCCCATTGAAAAATCCATAAGCTTCAAGCTCCTAGGTAATTAGAGTGTATACACAACATCCGAATAATCACTTGCGCTAATTATTCACTTGCTCTCTAATGATATGAATAGCTTTCTGAAGCTGTAAGTCATTCTCCGGCTTGACCATGAGTTGAATAATTTCTCTCTCTAGCTGTTCAATCGTCTCTACATTGAGCTCACCTGTTACACTGAGCTTAATCTTTTGCTGGAATAATTTCAATGCCGCCTGCGTCTGCTCGCTGAAATATCCATCCTTGCTGCCTGGGTCATAGCCAAGCCCATAAAGCATAATCTGTGTATTCTTAATATCATCATTGTTATCCGACAGCTTCCATACCTTATCTCGATTAATAAAAGAAACATAGAAGAATTCCGGCTGTTTAACCTCATAATCCGGAACAATTCCTTCTTCATGTATCCAAGTTCCATTAGGTGTAAGCCACTTACCTATGGATATCTTAAGCATACTTCCGTCTGTGAATTGGCCATCATATTGTGTCTGGATGGTACCTTTACCGAATGTCTTCTCTCCAATTAGCTTACCCTTAGCAGATTGCTGAATGGCAGCTGCAAGAATCTCAGAAGCACTAGCGCTACCACCGTTAATGAGTACGGTCATTGGATAAGCACGACCAGGACCCTGGGACATAGCCTTCACAGCTGGATTGTTACGATATTCCGTTTGAATCTTCACTTGACCCTCTGGAACAAGGATATCTAGAATATCTAGAACACCATTCAAATATCCACCAGGATTATTCCTTACATCAATAATAAGACCCTTCATACCTTTAGCTTCTAAATCAGCCAATTGCTCATTAAAGCTTTCAACCGTATGGAGGGAAAACTGACGGATTTCAATCTTACCAATGCCATCCTCCAGCAGCTCGGAGAACACCGTTTCTAAATCTATTTCATCTCTAATCACTATGAGCTCCATGATGTTCTCATGATCCGCTCGTAATATTTCTAACTTAGCTTGTGTACCCTTAGGTCCCCGAATTTTCATTACCGCGTCACTTAGCGATAATCCTTCTAAGGATTCACCATTCACGCTAAGAATGAGATCCTTGGATCGTATACCTGCTTTCTCCGCAGGTGAACCTTTTATCGGTGCAACAACAACGACCTTACCATTATCCAAAGAAACCTCTGCACCAATCCCCGTAAAGAAGGCGTCCACATTCTGATCAAACTGCTCAGTCGTTTCTGGATCCATATACGTCGTATAAGGATCATTCAATACAGATAACATTCCTTGTATGGCACCGTTAAGAATTTCCTGACGATCTACCTCAGACATGAATTTCGAATTAATAATCCGATAAACCGTATCGATCTTTGATAGCTCAGCATTTGTTAACTCTTTAGCTTCCTCAGACCTAGGCTCGTCCTCATTCGCAGAAGAGGAGTTAGACGCATTCTCTCGAATCTCACCTACAATATTCAACAATAGTCCCTTAGGACCTATCATCATGACCGTCATGATGCAGCTAGCTATTAAAGTCACTAGAATAAACGCAAGCACCGTACGGCCGCGAAATAACATTACTCTCAACACCACCCTAATCCTAACGAAGCTACTCTATGATACTGTACTGTACATTGTGATCTTATAGAACCAAATTTAGTGAGCCGTATACTTCAATGGATCAACGGCCTTTGAATTAATACGCACCTCATAATGAAGATGATTTCCCGTTGAATTACCCGTCGAGCCAACCTCACCAATCTTCTGACCCGTCTTCACCTGCTGACCCTCTTTGACACTAATCTTACTCATATGTCCATATAATGTCCATTTGCCGTTGTGATCAATGATAACTGCATTGCCGTAACCCCCATAATACTTGGCAACAATGACCTCTCCATTACCAGCGGCCATGATCTTAGTGCCCTTCGGAGCCGCAATATCTGTACCCGTGTGAAGCTTCTTCTTACCAGAAATTGGATGAATGCGATAGCCAAAATTTGAAGAAATTCTAAATTTCTGCGGTAATGGCCAATCAAATTTGCCTTTCTGTGTACCAACAAATTTCTTAGCCTCTGCATCTCGCTCTTTCTTAGCTTGTGATTTAGCCCTTGCTATATCCATTAGTGCTTTTTCTTCATCTTCATTAATTTCTAATAAATCTTCCTTCTTCACTTCTAGCTCAGCAATCAATACTTCCTTACTGTGCTCCTTGATCTGAAGATCTGCTTTCTCTTTCTCCAATGCAGCGTAAAGCACATTTAATTTCTCTAGATCTGTTTCTACCGTAGCTTTATTCAGCGCAATGAGCTGCTTATCTACGATATTACTTTCTAGTATGTCCTTATCCTGATCAACAATCATCGATAAAGATTGATAACGATCGAGGAAATCCGCAAAGCTTGTCGCGTTGAATAAAACTTCAATATAAGAGACTGCACCATTCGTATACATGAGCCGCAAGCGGGCACGGAGCAAGTCATCTCTAAGTATAACTCGTTGTTCAGCCTCTTCAAGCTCGATCGTCGTCTGCTTTAATGTCTCAATCGTTGTATGAATTTCCGCTTCTTTTTTCTCAATTTCAGAAGACTTTGTAGTAATTTGATTCAACAAATAATTAATCTCATCTTTTGTTTTTTCGGTGGTGACATCTATTTTCTTAATCGTACTTTGATTACTCTTAATTGCACGTTCGACCGCTTTTTCCTTGGCCTCAATGTCCTTAATCTTCTTCTCGAGCTGTTGTAGCTTTGTAGCAGCTTGTCCATGCTCTGGTTGAATGATGAATGTAGATAAAAGTGCGAATACTACGATAAGTGGTAGGATGATCTTCTTCAAGTGTTCTTTCCTCCTATACTTTCAAGAATTTACGTACGGATATGGTGCTTCCCCATATACCGATTAGAAATCCAATGCCAAGTAATATCAACGCAATACGCGGACCAATTTCGGACAATGGCATCATCTGGATCATTAATGTTCCTAGTGCTAAGCGGCTCCGGTCTACGAGCTGCCAATATCCATACAACAGAATGATTACAGGTATCAGTGAGCCTACAATGCCAAGCAATGCACCTTCAATAAAGAACGGCCAGCGAATAAAGTTATTCGTCGCCCCCACCAGCTTCATAATTCCAATCTCACGTCGGCGAGCAACAATCGTTAGCTTAATGGTATTGGAGATCAGGAACATGGCTGTGAAGGCAAGTCCGATGACAAGAACAAGTCCAACATTCTGCACGATTTGTGTTACCTTGAATAGGGATTCAACTGTGCCTTTACCATAATCCACTTTCCATATACGTGGTGCGGTTTGACCTTCATCTAGTGCAATGATCTTCTCTGCAGCAACAGATACTTGGCGAGGCTCAATAACCTGAACATTAAAGGCATCTGGTAATGGGTTGCCATCCCCCTCGAAGCCTTCTAATATGCCTCCGCCATCTTCTCCGAGCTTTTCGCGAAGAATCTCAATACCTTCATCCTTCGAAATAAATTCCACCTTACTGACCTCTGGTAAACTACCAATCTCATTCTGCAGTGCGCTCACTTGCTCTGGTGAGGCCGTAAGCTCTAAGTAAACGTTGATCTCTACTTGATTCTCAACCTCTTTGGTCCATTGATTCACATTCACTGCTAGTAATAGGAATACCCCTAGTATAAAGAGGGAGATGGAGATAGCGCTTGCAGATGCAAAGCTCATCCAACCGTTACGGAAGATGTTCTTCCCACCCTCACGGAAATGGCGAACTACGGTACTAATCTTCATAGCCGTATTCACCTCTTAACTGATCACGAATGATCAGTCCTTTCTCTATTGCTATAACACGTTTACGCATGGTGTTTACAATTTCCTTGTTATGAGTAGCCATAACAATCGTCGTTCCACGGAAATTAATATCCTCTAGTAATCTCATAATTCCCCATGATGTCTCTGGATCGAGATTTCCTGTGGGCTCATCAGCAATAATGACAGAAGGATTATTAACAATAGCTCTAGCAATAGCTACACGCTGCTGCTCACCACCAGACATCTGAGTGGGTAGCGCGTCGATACGGTCCTTCAGCCCTACCATCTCTAGTACTTCATGGGTTCGGCGTTTAATCGTCTTCTTAGAGGCCTCTATAACCTCCATAGCGAATCCTACATTCTCTGCAGCAGTTAACTGTGAAAGCAAACGATAATCCTGAAAAATAACCCCGATATTCCGACGTAAATAGGGAATCTTACGTTGTCGGAGCTTCTCTAGATTAAAGCCATTGACGAACAGGTGCCCTTTAGTCGGTCTTTCTTCTCTATAAATCAATTTCATGAATGTCGATTTCCCTGCGCCGGATGGTCCGACAATATATACAAATTCATTACGTTTGATCGCAACGGTTAATCCTCTAAGCGCACTAGTACCGTCTGGGTACGTTTTCCAAACGTCCTGCATTTCAATCACGGTATCACATCTCCTGAAGTAGACTTAGCCTAAGACATATTCGACATAGTCGGCCGAAATCCTCTTAATCATACAAATTCTGCAATAAATGATGACAAAAAAGCCTTCTCCTTATGGTAACGGAAAAGACTTATAAAGGGAACCGCGATTTTAATACAATTTATGACTGTTACAATTGTTCGGTAAAAGCTTCTACCCATGCAATGGTTTCAGCCACAATGGGCTCTGCTCGAGAAATCGCTGCTATCACTTGCTCAGTGGCGGTTCCGCCATACACATTACGAGCATTCACAACATGCTCAGGCTGCAGGACCTCATAGATATCATCCCCGAATAATGTCGAAAAGGTTTTATATTGATCCAATGAAAGATCCAATAAATACATATTATTCTGAATGCAATGAAGTACAAGCTTACCAATAATTTCGTGCGCTTGTCGAAAGGGCAGGCCTTTATTAACCAGATAATCTGCAATATCCGTTGCATTCGAGAAATCTTGATTAACCGCTTGACGCATCCGTTCACGATTGACCTTCATCGTCGCAATCATCGGAGCCATAAGCTGAAGCGCTCCTTGGATCGTTGCAAGAGAGTCGAACATCCCTTCCTTGTCCTCCTGCATATCCTTGTTATAGGCAAGCGGGAGTGACTTTAGAACCGTCAAGAGGCCGAAGAGATTGCCGTATACACGCCCTGTTTTGCCACGAACGAGCTCTGCTACATCCGGATTCTTCTTCTGCGGCATAATACTGCTGCCCGTGCAGAAGGCATCGTCAAGCTCAATAAAGCGGAATTCCGTGCTAGACCACAATACGAGCTCCTCGCATAATCGTGAGAGGTGCATCATGATAATGGCTGCAGAGGATAAGAATTCTAGGATGAAATCCCGGTCACTTACCGCATCCAAGCTATTCTCATACACACGATCAAAGCCGAGCTGCTCGGCCACATAATGGCGATCAATTGGAAAGGTTGTACCTGCGAGCGCACCCGCTCCAAGAGGCAGCACATTAATCCGTTTGCGGCTATCCTGCAGACGCTCAACATCACGTTGGAACATCGATACATAAGCCATCAGGTGATGAGCGAATAGAATAGGCTGAGCACGTTGGAGATGTGTATACCCTGGGAGAATCGTATCGATATTCGCCTTCGCTTGTGTAATCAGTGAATTCTGCACATTCGTCAGCAAGCCAACTAATCCAGTAACATGCTTGCGCAAATACAGGTGCATATCAGTTGCTACCTGATCGTTGCGGCTACGACCCGTATGCAGCTTGCCGCCTACTGGACCTACCTCTTCCATCAAGAGCTTCTCGATATTCATATGAATATCTTCGTCAGCGATCGAGAATTCAACCTCTCCTCGTCGCATCCGGGCAAGAACCTTATATAAACCATCCTTGATGGTATCTACATCTGCCATCGGAACAATGCCGCACTTGCCTAGCATCGATATATGCGCTAAACTTCCGCGAATATCCTCCTCATACATCTGTTTATCGAAGGTAATTGATGCTGTATATTCTTCAACCAATTGATCCGTTTGTTTGGTAAACCGACCGCCCCACAATTTCGACACAGTTAAAACTCCCTTTCTTAGGCAAACGCTAGTTCTACTGCTACTATTACCTCACATATATACGCGCTACTTCTTCGCATTCCGTTCTACGCCAGCGGAAACCTTCAACCGCAGCGCATTCAGGTGGATAAAGCCTGTAGCATCCTCTTGATTGTATGCTTTCGACGGATCATCCTCCATCGTAGCAATTTCCGGATTGTATAAACTAACCGGGCTTTTTACTCCTGCTCCAATGATGTTACCCTTATATAGCTTCAATCGAACCACACCCGTTACATTCTTCTGACTTTCTGCTACTAACGCTTGTAAGGCTAAGCGTTCAGGCGCATACCAGAAGCCATTGTAGACCAGTGTGCTGTAACGTGTAATCAACGAGTCCCGGAGATTCATCACTTCACGGTCCATCGTCAGTGACTCCATCTTCCGATGAGCAGTGAATAGGATCGTTCCGCCTGGTGTCTCATAGACGCCACGACTCTTCATACCGACAAAACGATTCTCCACCATATCCACACGCCCAACACCATGCTTACCACCGAGCTCATTCAGCAGCTCCATGACCGCTAATGGGCTCAGACGCTTGCCATTCACACTTACACAATCGCCCTGTTCAAACTCAAGCTCTATATATTCCGCTTGATCTGGTGCATCCTCTGGTGCCACACTAAGCACGAACATGTCCTTATTGTCATCTGCACTAGGATCAAACCAAGGATCCTCTAGCACGCCACTCTCAAAGCTAATATGTAACAGATTGCGGTCTGTCGAATAAGGCTTAGCCGCACTCGCTTGCACCGGGATGCCCTGCTTCTCAGCATAAGCAATCATCTCTGCTCGACCGGGGAACTGCTCCCGGAACTGCTCGAGACGCCAAGGCGCGATCACGTCTAGCTCAGGCGCAAGCGCCGCAGCAGTGAGCTCGAAGCGCACTTGGTCGTTGCCCTTACCGGTCGCTCCATGTGCGATAGCCGTCGCTCCTTCAGCCAATGCGATCTCCACCATACGCTTGGCAATCAACGGACGGGCAATGCTCGTACCGAGCAGATATTGCCCTTCGTACAAGGCACCCGATTGGAACATCGGGTAGATAAAGTCACGCGCGAACTCCTCACGCAGATCGTCGATATAAATCTTCGAGGCGCCTGTCTTGAGCGCCTTCTCCTCCAAGCCGTCAAGCTCATCCTTCTGACCGATATCCGCTGTGAAGGCGATGATCTCCGCGTCATATGTCTCCTTCAGCCACGCTAGAATCACGGATGTATCTAATCCGCCTGAGTAGGCTAATACTATTTTTTGTTTGGCCATGAATAAAATCTCTCCTTCTTACATAATTGTCGCCATAATCGCTTTCTGTGCATGCAATCTATTCTCCGCCTGATCGAACACGATCGAATGCTGACCGTCCATAACACCTTCACTCACTTCTTCACCACGATGCGCGGGGAGACAATGCATGAATAAGTAATCCTTCTTCGCATATTTAACCAAATCCTCATTTACTTGGAACGCCTCGAAAGCCTGCTCACGAACCTTCTGTTCAGCTTCAAAGCCCATGCTTGCCCACACATCGGTGTAGATCACATCAGCATCGGCAATCGCTTCCTTCGGATCCTGCGTAATGAGTAGCGAGCCTCCCGAATTCGGCAAGTACTCACGAGTGATCTCCTCTACCATCTTATCAGGAGTATAACCCTCGGGTGACGCAATCGTCATATGTAATCCAAGTTTGGCCGCACCCATCATCAAGGAATGAACCATATTGTTACCATCGCCAATATAAGCGATCTTGATGCCTTCAAGTCGACCCTTCTGCTCTAGAATCGTCTGATAATCGCAGAGCGCCTGGCAAGGATGCGAGAAATCCGATAGTCCATTAATGACAGGAACCGTTGCTCCTCTAGCCAAATCAATGACATTCCGATGCTCGAATGTACGAATCATAATCCCATCAAGGTAACGTGACAGCGTTAGTGCAGAATCCCATATGTTCTCCCCACGTCCGAGCTGGATATCATTCTTACTCAAGAAGAGCGCGTGACCCCCAAGCTGATACATCCCTACTTCGAATGAAACACGCGTACGTGTCGATGACTTCTCGAAGATCATCCCTAGCGTCTTACCCAGTAAAGGCTGATATATTTCGCCCGCCTTTTTCTTACGCTTGAGCTCTATGGCCAAGTCAATCAAATACCGGATTTCATCAGGTGTAAAATCTGCCAGCCCTATAAAGTCACGACCCTTTAAATCAGCCGCCATTTCATTATTAAGTAATATAGTCATGTAAACCTCCTATTTCAAACAATTTATACAACTGCCGCAGCACGTCCAGCTAGAATGGAGCTAAGAATTTGGATCCCCTTATCCACATCAGCTTCACTGACCAGTAGGTTAGGAAGAAGTCGAATAACATGAGGTCCTGCAGGTACAACAAGTAACCCTCGTTCACGCGCCTCTGTAATCAGATCAGCAATCGGTTGAACACATTCAATACCAATCAGTAAACCAGCACCACGAATCTCCTTAACAAAAGAGTTCTGATCAAGCTCAGCATGCAGCTTCTCAAAAATCAAAGCACTCATCCGCGCTGCCCGCTCTGGCAGCTTCTGCTCAAGCATCGTCTCCACAGTAGCGATCGCTGCTGACATTGCAATCGGAGTTCCACCGAATGTAGTCGCGTGCGTTCCTGCGGTAAAGGCGGGAATGAGCTTCTCTTGCCCTAACATCGCTCCGATAGGGAATCCACTGCCCAAAGCCTTCGCCATCGTAATAATGTCCGGCTTAATCCCATATTGCTCATAGGCGAATAGTGAGCCTGTGCGCCCCATACCTGTCTGGATCTCATCTACAATGAGTAACAAGTCGTTCTTCTCACACAGTCGAACAACCTCCTTGATGAATGCTGGATCTGCAGGAATGACACCGCCCTCTGCTTGCACCATCTCGAGCATAATTGCGCAGGTTTTGTCTTTAACAAATCCTTCTAGAGCTGCAGCATCGTTAAACGGGGCATAAACGAAGCCCTCCGGTAGCGGAAGGAAGCCATCCTTCACTTTGTCCTGACCGGTTGCAGTCAACGTAGCCAGCGTCCTACCGTGAAAGGATTGCTGAAACGTGATAATCTCAAATCGTTCGTTATTCAACACTCTGCTGTTGTAACGACGAGCAAGCTTAATCGCTGCTTCATTTGCCTCCGCGCCGCTATTGCAGAAGAATACCGCATCTGCACAGCTGTTAGCGGTGAGTAGCCCAGCCAGCTTCTCTTGACTTGGAATATGGAATAAGTTCGAGACATGCCATAATTCATCAAGCTGAGCAACGAGTGCCGCCTTCACCTGGGGAGGACAGTGACCGAGACTCGTAACCGCAAGTCCACTAGCAAAGTCCAAATATTCATTTCCTTGATCGTCCCATAATCGACTTCCTTCACCTTTGACCAATGCCAGTGGGTATCTCGCATAGCTTGGAAACAACGAGCTCTTCATACCCTCACCCATAATAATCCCTACCTTCCCATAACCATCTCAACGATATAACTCGGACTCATACTCTAACTATACGTGTACCTATTCCAGAAGTCCCAGCAAGCACCTTACTTAATACCTCTGGTACCGACCCATCGACAATAATAACCTCATGAACCTGACCTTGAATACATTGTACCGCAGCACGCACCTTCGGAATCATGCCGCCATAGATGTCACCCGAATCAATCATCTGTTCAATTTCAGCAACAGTGATCGTTGGCAATACAACCCTCTCACCATCAACGATCTTCATAATCCCCGGTACATCCGTAACAACAACAAGTCGTTCCGCTCCGAGATGGGAGGCAACTGCACCCGCAGCGGTATCCGCATTAATATTAAAGCTCTGCCCATCTTCTCCTATACCCAAAGGTGCAATTACGGGCATATAGCCCATCTCTACAATACCCTGTATAAGCTCAGCATTTACACCAATAACCTCACCAACAAAACCAATCTCGTCCGCATTCGAAACGGGCTTTGCTTGAATCAGCCGTCCATCGATACCTGACAGCCCTACAGCCATCGCTCCAAAGCTTTGGATACGTCGAACGATCTGCTTATTAATCTGTCCACCTAGCACCATCTCTACGACCTGCAGAACCTCAGGGCTAGTCTTACGAAGACCATTAACGAAAGTAGACTCAATGTTAAATCTTAGAAGAGTCTCATTGATCGCAGGACCGCCACCATGCACGATAACAGGAATAATACCACTTAACTGCAATTTACCCATATCTACATAAAAAGAATCCGGTAGCTGCGCCAACGTACTTCCGCCGCATTTAATAACTAAAGATTGCTTCTTCATCAGCCTTTTCTCCTAATCACCAAATAAATCTGATTACTCACTAGCTACCACTCTCACTAGACGACATGCTCACTACATGTCATGCTCTCCATAGCCTAAGTCCGATATGCTGCATTGATCCGTACATATTCATACGTAAGATCGCAGCCCCATCCTGTCGCTTGATGTTCACCCATATTCAGGTTGATATGATATTGAATTGATTCACCCTGCAAATAATCGAGAGCAAGCACCTCATCAAATGTAATAGGGCGTGATTGCTCGAGGACGACGAACGCACCTAAACGAATATCGACCGTTTCCGTATTAACCTCTTGACCCGACCGGCCAATCGCAGCAATAATACGTCCCCAGTTCGCATCAGCTCCAAACGCAGCAGACTTAACTAAACTAGATCCAATTACCGTCTTAACAATAGCACGAGCCGCAGCTTCAGTCGCTGCCCCTACAACACTTACCTCCAATAGCTTAGTGGCACCCTCGCCATCACGAGCAATGGCCTTCGAAAGCACTTCAGCTACATACTGGAAAGCTTGCGTGAATGCTACCCAATCTGCATGCTGTTCTTGAAGCAACGAATTACCTGCCATTCCACTGGCCATAACAACTACCATATCATTCGTACTCGTATCACCATCAACCGTTATCATATTGAACGTTGAATCCGTCACTTGACTGAGCACTTGCTGAAGCTGCTCTTGCTCGATCGCTGCATCTGTAGTAATAAATCCAAGCATTGTTGCCATATTCGGATGAATCATACCTGAGCCTTTGGCAGCTCCAGCAATATTTACTTGAACACCATCAATAGTAAGATTAACGCATATCGTTTTCTTCGTAAGATCTGTAGTTAAGATCGCCTGACAGAAGTCATCTCCACCATTCACAGTTACACGATCAGGCAAACGATCAATCCCGCTTCGCAGCTTAGCCATTGGTAGCAATTCACCAATCACACCTGTCGAGGTTACACCCACATAATGCTCGGGAAGACCAAATGCTAGGGCCGCCCTAGCTCGCATCTCATAAGCATCCAGCTCTCCTTGGGCACCCGTACAAGCATTAGCATTACCACTATTCACAACCATCGCCTGCAGCTTGCCCTCTAATCCAATACTAGCTTTGGTCACCTTAAGCGGGGCCGCTTGAAAAGCATTCAATGTATACACCCCTGCGGCTACAGCGGGAATATCACATACAATGGCTCCGAGATCATGACGTTCCGTCTTCTTCAGACCACAATGCAGTCCACCAGCACGAAAGCCCTTCGGTGTAGTCACCGTTCCATCCTCTACAATTGTGAAGCCTTGAATTTTCGACACTTGCTCTCACCTGTCTCTAAAGTAATATAATGAATTCAATCAATAACCTATGGATACACGGGGGACATTCGAAGTCCTTCTGTTTCATCCCAGCCCATCATAATATTCATATTCTGAATCGCCTGACCTGCAGCACCTTTAACCAGATTGTCGATGACGGAGATGATCGTTACCCTGCCCGTTCGTTCATCAACAGCGAAGCCAATATCGCAATAATTCGATCCTGACACCTCTTTAGTCGCGGGCCACTTGCCTTCATCTCGGATGCGAACGAAGGGACGACCGTCATAATAACGTTTATATAAATCAATTAAATTATCAACCGTGACCGATTCAATTAAATTACCATAAATCGTACACATAATCCCACGTGTCATCGGTACCAAATGCGTAGTAAATGTAACCCTTATATCCTGCCCAGCAATCTCCGATAACGTTTGTTCGATCTCAGGTGTATGCTGATGCTTATTGATTTTATATGCCTTAAAATTCTCATTCACCTCTGAATAATGTGAACCCATGCTCAAACCTCTACCCGCTCCAGATACACCGGATTTAGCATCGATAATAATCGATTTAGGATCAATCCATTCTGCACCTAGTATAGGAATTAGCCCTAGAAGAGTAGCTGTAGGGTAGCATCCTGGATTACTAATGAAGGCTGCATCCTTAACATTGTCCGCGTACACCTCTGCTAAACCGTAAACCGCTTGCTCAATAAGCTCTGATGGGGCCGGTTTATGATTGTACCATTGCTCATAGGTTGCTGCCGACTTCAATCGGAAGTCACCTGAGAGATCAATGACCTTCAGGCCAGCTTCAAGCAGCTGTGGTACCAATTGTGAGCTAACGCCATGAGGTGTAGCAGCGAACACTACATCCGCTTTACTCTTAATCAGCGCTATATCTATGTTATCCAACGTATCTACAACGATTTCCGATAAATGTNNCGTTGACCCTATAATAGCCGCTCTTAATTTCGTATTCATATACAACCATCTCCAGTCTAAAATACACATCCTACATGATGTAACATTATACATATTTGTGCATATTAATTCAATAGAAGCCGTGAAAACAACATTAACCTATTATAACGGATTTTCAATACAGTTGAAATCCCTCCCCGAAAACTTCCGAGGTTCCACTTATAATGACAAAAGCATAAGGATCCGCATCCCGAATCAGCTGCTTCAGCCGCGTAACCTCCCTCTGACCAATTACAACCATCATGACTTGTTTCTCTTCATTCGTAAAGCCACCCACACCCTGTATGCGGGTAAGTCCACGATCCAATTCATACAACACAGATTGGGCAATCTGTGCTGAAGCGTCGGATATAATAAAAGCTACCTTCGACGTATTCAAACCAACTTGAACCAGATCTATAGTCTTACTAGTAATAAACAACCCAATAAGTGCATATAACGCATTCTCCGCAGAGAAAACAAAACCAGCAGATATAATAATGACTCCATCCAATAGCGCAATAGCACTTCCTAAACTGATACCCATATAGCGATGTAGCACCTGTGCAACCACATCCATACCGCCCGTTGAGCCTCGTCCACGGAATACTAAACCAAGACCAAGTCCAATCCCAATACCACCATATACGGACGCAAGTAAAGCTTGATCGGTAAGCGGGGAGAGCTGAGCCGTGAGCAACACGAATAAGGGTAGGACAAAGGAGCCGATCGCAGTCTTAATCCCAAAGCGTCCACCAAGCATGAAAAATCCAAGCAGCCACAGCGGAATATTCATACCCCACTGAATATATGCAGGTGTGATCCCCCACAGCTCCTGCGATATTGTCGATAAGCCTGTTACACCACCCGTAGCAATTCGATTTGGGTTGAGGAATAAATTAAAGCTAAGTGCAATAACCATCGACCCCAACAACAAATATACATATTCAATAATACGCCGAATCGGACTCCCTGCAGGCACCAATGGTTCCTTCCGTCTCCTCGATGTAGCCGATGGACGTTCTTGACGCCTTGAGTTGGAATCTTTCAAATGTAGGATACCTACCCCCCTATCCATCTCCAACCTCCTCAGGAATTTTATCCATTATACTTCCCAAGGTATGCTACAAAAATCCCATTGGCCATCGGATTATCAGGTGGACATCAGTCTCACATCGCTCACAGCATCGGTTCTTGGGTTCTCTTCGTTTCTTCTTTTCCGCTTTTATGTTCTTAAGTTTTCTTATCTTTACAGTTGTATCCCCTAAGCTCAGCTTTACCTCATCGCAATCCATCCTTCCTTCTATACTATGTATGTAATTAGCAAGATTAGACACTACCTAACTCGGGAAAAATCCAGTCCTTATTGGTAAATTTGCTTATATATGCGATTTAAACGTTGTAATTTATATAGGTTCTATGAAGTTGTAGACTCGTGAGATTGTATGCGTTAAGTTGCAGTCTTAAGAGGTTATATGAGTTAAATTGCAGTCTTACGAGGTTATATGAGTTAACTTGCAGTCAACGAGGTTGTATAAGTTAAATTGCAGTTTTGTCGGATTGTTAAGTTATTGGTTGGGTTACGTTGCGGTTTATTGAGGACTGGGTTGCAGAGTTATGAGATTGATTCAGTTCAGTTCAAGTTCAGTTCAAGTTCAGTTCAAGTTCAGTTCAAGTTCAGTTCAAGTTCAGTTCATTTAAGTTAAGTTAAGTTACAGAATAGAGAGGTTGTTTGGGTTACGTTGCAGTTCTATGTCTTTGGTTGTTTGGGGTGGATATACAGAGCTGCAGTAAACTCTCAAAGACTGGTGCTTTCTGAAGTGTTAGATTAATTCGGTAGCAAGCTTGGTTAAGGTAGAGTTGAAGGTGTCGGGAAGTGAGTCCTCGATATGAGCGTTTAAATTTTTGAATCGTTTGATCAAATAATTTCTTAACAGATGGTATTTTGCAAACCGCATACCGTTGGAATAATTGAACTTTAGATCCTTCATTACGAACATAGCTCTTAGTAAAATCAAGAACACCGGCGCGTTCGAGATGCTTATTCTTCATATACTCAGGTCGAACAACCACCATCTTAAAGGCTACAGGCTGTTCTTGCTCATCAACCGACGCACTGAAAATCACTGGCTTCTCCTGCGGTTCTCTAGTGGACGTAGAGCTATATGAGATTTGACCGCAAAAACCTATGCTACCCCTGATATCACCTGAGAGAAGCTGTTCGGTATCCGCCTTACTAATCGTTTGTCGAATAGCATGAAGCATCGACCAAGCAGTCTTATAGGTTACTTGGATTTGCTGTCGAAGCTGCATTGCATTAATATAAGTATCCATCCGCGACACAAGGAATAACGTAAACAACCATTTACTCACAGGAATTCGGCTATTCTCCATAATCGTCCCAACTGCAAGGGAAGTTTGATGACGACAGCCTACGCACTGGTAAAGTGGTAATCTACGAGTCTGAATCACATAAGCATGCCTATGCTCGCAACGAGGACAGCTGAAGCCACTCGGCCATCTTGCTTGAAACAACAGCTCAACACAATCCTCCTCCTTACCAATAAGATCCTGAAAGGATTGCCAATCGCTTGAGCTAGTCGCTGGATAATTCTGTTGGTATAGGCGTGCTATTACTGCATAAATGTCATTCATAACATCACCACTCCAAATTCCTGAAATAATTAAGGGAACCTGTGTTCCTATTTATATACTAATAGTACCAAACATTCGTTCCTGTATCAAGTGTTTTTTTAGGAAAATATGGTTTATTATATCTGGCTGTGCTGAGCTTAGGGGATACAATTCAAAAGAAATAAAAAAGGTGTGCAATGATCAAGAATTCACAAAATTGAGGTAGTCAGAATGTAGAAATGATAGTTGCATGGGATTAGGCGTTGGGTACCGGGTATGCGTTATGTGGTTTGTGGTTTGTGGTTTGTGGTTTGTGGTTTGTGCGTGTGTGGTATGTATGTGTGGTGCGATATAATGGCGAGAGGTTTTGATTATATGAAAGTCCATACCGGTTGGTATGGACGAGGGTTACATATTTATTATTCTTCATCTCGTTGGTAGCTAATCTGCTTACGAAGGTAGGCATCGATAAAGGAATCAATATCTCCGTCCATGACGGCTCCTACGTTGCCTGTTTCTGCTGAGGTGCGGTGATCCTTCACCATACTATAGGGATGGAACACATAGGATCTTATCTGGCTCCCCCATGCGATATCGCTCTGAACGCCACGAATAGCATCTAGTTGCTTCTGTTGCTCCTCTATCTTACGTTCGTAAAGCTTGGAACGAAGAGAGGTCATAGCACGTTCACGGTTCTGGATCTGCGATCGCTCTAACTGACATGCCACAATAATGCCTGATGGAATATGTGTAATCCGAATCGCTGATTCCGTCTTGTTAATATGCTGTCCACCGGCACCACTTGCGCGATACGTATCTACCTTTAGATCCTCTGATCGGATCTCGATCTCGCCCATATCATGGATGATCTCGGGAACGATATCACAGGAAGTGAATGACGTATGTCGACGTCCCGCAGAATCGAAGGGTGAAATTCGCACAAGACGATGGACACCCTTCTCCGCCTTCAGATATCCATAAGCGTTATGCCCTTTAATGAGTAGAGTAACACTCTTCACACCTGCTTCATCACCTGGAAGATAGTCTAACACCTCTACCTTGAACCCGCGTTTCTCAGCCCAACGTCTATACATGCGGAGTAGCATCTCAGCCCAATCCTGTGACTCTGTTCCGCCTGCTCCAGGGTGTAGCTCCAGTATAGCGTTAAGCTTATCATACGGTTGGTTTAATAGGAGCTGAAGCTCAAATGCAGCGAGCTTATCGAGAAAGCCCCGAAAGCTGCTCTCTAGCTCGACAACCATATTGTCGTCGTTCTCTTCTTCAGCAAGCTCAAGCATGAGTGTCAAATCCTCATATTCATTGGAAAGGACATTAAAATCATCAACGACAGACTTGATTTCATTCATATCTGAGATCATCTTCTGAGCTCGGTCAGTGTCATTCCAGAAGTCTGGATCAGACATTTGAAATTCGAAGTTGGCAATTTGCTCCATCTTCACATCGAAGTCAAAGTGACCCCCTAAGATTAGTTAATCGAGCTGTTGCCTCACGAAACTCATTCCTTAATACTGTATCTATCATCATATCGATTCACCTCAACACTTATTGGTATTACGCACCATGACAATGCTTATATTTCTTACCGCTACCACAAGGACAGGCGTCATTGCGTCCAACCTTGGCTGCATCTCGTTTAGCGGGCTGTCGAGATTTTGCTTCACTGCTATTATCAACGGCCTGACCCTCTGCTACTGCTTCACGCTTCAGGTTACTCTCCACTTGAGCCTTCATGATATAGGTGGCAACCTCTTCTTGGATGGTCTCAATCATCTGTTGGAACATCTCAAAGCCCTCGAATTGATATTCTCGTAATGGATCGGTTCCACCATACGCACGCAGATGGATACCTTGTCGAAGCTGGTCCATCGCGTCGATATGATCCATCCACTTGCTATCCACGGCTCGAAGCGTAACTACCTTCTCAAATTCCCTTGTGGTCTCAGGTCCTAGGTGAGCTTCACGCTCTTCATACTTCTCACGAACGAGTCCTTTTAGCAATTCAGTAATTTCTTCAGGCTCTTTACCCCACAGCTTTTCTTTCGTTGTTTGACCTTCATACAAGAAGGTACCATTGGCGTGATCAATGATGGCTTGAAGATCCCATTCTTCAGGAACTTGGTCGCTCGGGCAATGAACTTCTACAAGTCGATCAATTACACCATCGATCATACCCAGGACAACATCGTCTTTGATATTCTCAGATTCGAGCACCTCGCGGCGCTGCTTGTAGATAATGCTCCTTTGCTGATTCATTACGTCGTCATATTGCAAAACAACCTTACGCACTTCAAAGTTGCTTCCCTCAACACGCTTCTGTGCGGATTCAATGGCTTTGGTGATCAATCTACTCTCAATGGGCTGATCCTCTTGAAAGCCTAAACGATCCATCATGCCCATAATATTATCAGCACCAAATCGTCGCATTAATTCATCCTCAAGCGAAAGATAAAACTGTGTTGACCCTGGGTCTCCCTGACGTCCTGCACGACCACGTAGCTGGTTATCAATACGACGGCTCTCATGTCGTTCCGTACCTATAATATGCAGTCCACCAAGATCAGCCACTCCATCTCCAAGTAGGATATCTGTACCACGACCAGCCATGTTGGTGGCAATGGTAACTGAACCTGGTTGGCCAGCTAGGGCGATAATCGCTGCTTCTTCTGCATGATATTTGGCATTAAGAACTTTATGGACAATACCACGCTTCTTCAGCATCTCGGATAGCTTCTCAGAGTTCTCGATAGAGGTGGTTCCTACTAGGATAGGCTGATTATTCTTGTGTAGCTCAACAATCCGCTCTACGGTTGCATTAAATTTTCCGGATTCAGACTTATAGACTACATCAGCAAGATCACCACGGATCATGGATTTGTTCGTAGGAACAACGATGACTTCTAGTCCGTAAATTTTCTTGAACTCTTCTTCTTCTGTCTTAGCAGTACCCGTCATTCCACCTAGCTTCTTGTACATCCGGAAGAAATTCTGGAACGTAATGGTTGCCAGCGTCATACTCTCGTTCTGCACCTTCAGCTTTTCCTTGGCCTCTATAGCTTGGTGTAACCCGTCGCTATAACGTCTACCTGTCATTAATCTTCCAGTGAAGTCATCTACAATGACTACTTCATCATCTTGTACAACATAATCAACATCATTCTTCATAATGACGTGTGCTTTTAGCGCTTGAACAATATGGTGATTCAGCGTGACGTTGGCGTGATCGAATAGATTCTCGATACCGAATGAACGCTCCGCCTTGGCTACACCCTGATCAGTTAGAATAACCGAGCGCAGCTTTACATCAATGGTATAGTCCTCTACCTCAGTCAGCTTAGTTACAAAACGATCAGCAGTCACATAGAGCTCTGTAGACTTCGCAGCCTGTCCAGATATAATGAGTGGAGTTCGCGCTTCATCGACAAGAATGGAGTCAACCTCATCCACAATCGCGAAGTTCAGTGGACGTTGTACCATCTGTTCTTTATAGAGCACCATGTTATCCCGAAGATAATCAAACCCAAACTCATTGTTCGTTCCATATGTGATATCACATGCATAAGCTAATTGCTTCTCATCATGAGACATGCCTGGTACATTAATGCCAACCGTCATACCTAAATATTCGTAAACTGGACCCATTAGGCTTGCCCCAACTCTGGCCAGATATTCATTGACTGTAACAAGGTGTACCCCATTACCACTCAGAGCGTTCAAGTAAATTGGGAGTGTTGCAACGAGCGTTTTACCTTCACCGGTCTTCATCTCAGCAATACGGCCTTCGTGAAGCACCATTCCACCCATTAGCTGCACGTCGAAATGACGCATATTCAGTGTCCGTCTAGAAGCCTCACGAACCGCTGCAAATGCATCCGGAAGGATATCCTCCAGCTTGTCCTTATTCATCAATCGGGCACGAAACTCCGATGTCTTCGCTTGCAATTGTTCGTCTGTTAGTTTTTCGTAATCAGGCTCAAGACGGTTTATCGTTTCAACCGTTCTCAGCATCCGTTTAACTTCTTTCTCATTAAAATCTCCGAATATCTTCTTAACCAGTCCCAGCATGGGATTACCCCTTTCGAATCGTAGCAAGAGCTTATATGAATTTTCGATGCTTTATGCCTTTATCACCATTTTCCTAGATTGTACCAGTTTGCCTCAGATGTAACAACCGCATCCCTGCCCATATATACGCAGAAGTTCCCGATCCGTTTCGGGATCGGGAACTGATGAAGGATTTGAATGAGTTAAACTGTTTCTATTAAACCGTATCTACCATCATCGCGTTTATATACAACGTTCGTCTGATTATTATCCATATTAGCGAATACGAAGAATGTATGTCCAATCAAATTCATCTGAAGAATCGCTTCTTCTACATCCATTGGCTTCATAGTAAATTTCTTAGTACGTACAACCTCGAGCTCGTCTTCTTCATCTGAGTATGTGGCTGTATTCGACTCACTATTCTCAGCGAATAGGTTGCGTATACCACCTCTATTAAATTTTCGATTAGCTTTAGTTTTGTGTTTACGAATTTGACCTTCTAGTTTGTCCACAACCAGGTCAATCGAGGCATACATATCCGAATTCTTCTCTTCTGCTCGTAATACCGCTCCACGAAGAGGGATCGTCACTTCTACGTTCTGCTTATCTTTCTGTACTCTAAGGGTAACATGTGCATCAGACTCTGGGGGAATATCCAAATATCGTTCAAGTTTATTGAGCTTCTTCTCTACGTATTCCCGTAAAGCGCCAGTCACTTCCAGGTTCTCACCACGGATGTTGATGTTCATGGGCAATTCCTCCTTTTCGTATACCCATCTTAACACAATCTTCATAGAGGTACAAAAACATTTCTCACAAGCATTTTGAATTGTCAGAACATTCGGGTATGCACAATCCCATAACACTATGAAAGCATGTTTTCATTAGTTATTCACAAAGTTATCCACATTATCCACAGGTGGGATGTGTACATAACTCCGTCAGAAAGTGACATGTGATGTGAGTCATGTGTATAAAATGATGGTTGTGAACAGGTACTAAAGGCCCACGAAAAGTCGATTCCTGTCGAATTAACCCGGGGCTTCTTTCGGGGCTTATATCGAGTCTTCTACATAAAAAGACCCTCCACTACATCGCGGAAAGTCTTGTGATCAATCATTATTTTTTCTTGTCAAAATAGTAGCTGTCCTGTATGTAGGGTGTGCTGTAGGCTGTATTCTGAACCCGTGCCACACTCACCTTCTGTATGTCCTCACTCACACCAGAGCGGAGCTCTTCAAGCCTTGTGGTAATGACGTTATCGTGCTGAAGAACACCTTGGACAATAGAACCATACTCTTGTCTATCTGCATCCGTTATCTCGATTTGCTGAAGCTGTAGCACGATTTCTTCTCGCTGATCAATAAAGAAGATAATCTGTTCCTCCGTTACATAATCGAGCTGTGAAACCATATGCTCAGTAATCGCCTGAAGAGAGTGGACAAGGTTATGCATGGGCCACACCCTGTTGAGAGGTCCCATTCATCTGCTTCGATACTTGAACCCAAGTCTCCTTTAATTCAACGAGGTATCCGATGACTTCCTCTAGTGGCTCAATCGTCTTATTGGTATTCGCTTCGATGAGCTTGAAGTACATATAGTCATACATCTTAACTAAGCCTTCAGCTACAGGAGAGGACTTATCAAGTGTCACTACAAACTCCATGATGATATCTTCTGCACGACAGATGCAACGGTTTGCTTCTTCGGCGTTCTGAGTTTTAATCGCTTCTATCCCGCCCTTACAGAAACGGATAGCTCCATCATATAACATGATGAGTAATTGTGCAGGAGTAGCTGTCTGAACGGAGGTTTGCAAATACTTGTTCCTCTGTTGCTGCTGCTGTAGTTGTTGATTCATAGTAAGCTGATTAATCATGGATTTTCCCCCTGGAATGATAATGTATGGATCCGAGTCTTTTATTGTCCTGTTCCACCGAAGGATTGAGCTAGGGAAGCGGATTGTGAATTAAAGCGATTTATCGCTTGCTCCATCGCGTTGAAGCGTCTGTAATAGGCGCTCTCCAGATCAAGCATTCTATTATTCTGTCGCGTTATCTCCGTATCTAACGTCTTTATTTGGTTGGAGATAAAGCTATTATCGTTGAAGGAATTAAATTGACCAGCCTTACTCTTAATCGCACTTAATGTGTTATCTAGTCCATCATATATTTTTTCTGCTATACCTTCGTTCTTACCATTAGTTCCGATTGATGTGAACATAGCAATTACGGCATCCGGATCAGCTTCCATCGCCTTACTTAACTTATCCTCATCGAGATAGATTTTACCCTTTTCATTATAGGATCCCGTTTGGATACCAATAGAGCTCAGCGTCTTATATACATCACTTCCGGTATCTACTTGGGAGGATATGATGGATCTCATCGTATTGATGGCACTTGATAGAATCGAATCATTACGGAGCAAGCCGCTTTTCGCTCTGGTTTCCCAATTCTCAATCTCCTTCTCACCCATTGCAGACTTCTGTGCTTCACTTAACGGCAAATAGTCTCTATATTTTGTTTCCCCTACTCTGTCCTGTAGCGAAGCTAGCATTTCGTTGTAATCCTTGACGAAGGTTTTGATTTTATCCACTACAGAAGCGGTATCGCTCGTTGTACTGATTGTGGATGGTGTGCCCACATTGGTTGTGTTCAATTTGATATCGATACCATTAATGGTAAAGCTATTGCTCTTCCGAGTGGTCTCGAGCCCATTAATCTTAACTTGCGCGTCCACGGCAGACTTTTCATTAGCTCCACCCGTCACAACCGTCGCAAACTTTGATAGGAAATTTCCCTTCCTATCCTCAAATTGTATCTCCAATCCATCCGCAGAGCCGTTAACACTACCTGTTTCTTTGGAGACGAAGGAAATTTTCCGAGTAGAGGAGTCATAGAATGCAGAGACATTCGTATCTCTATTGATTTTGCTAATCACCGAGTTCATCGAATCTGTATTAGGATCAATGGCGACGGATGTGCCATTAATTCTTATTGTATAGGTTCCCGCTAGACTACCGGCAGTTAAATGACCTGCATCACTCTCACTCTTCAACGTCTTACTTGGGTCGAAGCCCGCAGTACCAAAAGCCGCTGTTCCATAATTACTAGCTGCTTCAGCTAATGCAGAGGTCTCAATAACAAGTGTACCTGAAGCAACCGACGTCCCAGCCTTAGCTGTCACCGCAGTTGTATTACCAGAGACCACCGCTGAGGTTGCATTCCACTCTCTCTCTAGACGCAGATCGAAAACTTTATTACTCCGATAATCTGTTAGCTTAGTATTCACCTCTTTGTATGCATCCCGTTGCCATAGAAAGACTTGACTCTTCTGCTGCAACTTGTCTACGGGCATCTTATGAGCCTTCATCAACTCACTAACCAGACTGTCGATATCCATTCCCGAAGCTAGTCCACCTATTCGCATTACCATTGCGTTAAACCTCCTAACTTACAAACTTCGAATTTTGATCAATTATCTACGCTCATCAACGAATAATCCGGCCATTTCCCACATCTTAGCAACCATATCCAGAACCTTCTCAGAAGGTATCTCACGCACAATCTCACCTGTATCCTTATCCAGAACCTTAATCATAATTTCCTTCGTTCCTTCATGTATGGAGAACTCGAAGGAGGTGTTCTTACCTTGTAAAGCTTTATTGGCACGTTCAATAGCCATGATCAGCTGCTCTTCACCAATTGTGAAGCTTTGGCCTTTAACCTCTGCTTGCTTCACTTCCTTGGATGAGTGCACACTTAAATTCACGGCTGCAACGGGTGTCTTATCTGGTTGTGGTCGATTCTCATATTTAACTGGTGTAGCCATTACTGCAGGGATCCGTTCGACTCCGCCTGCGCCGCCTACTGGCATGTTCATACCCATGGTTAATTCCTCCAGATTAATCTTATACTCTATTTATCGGATTCAGGAAGCCTTCTTTGTATATGTAATTCAAAAAAAATACCACCTGTAAGAGTGGCAATCCTAACAATCCACATATTATTGTTTCTCAAGTAAAAACCAAGTGATATCATCCATAGGAGATTCGTTATCCCTGTGATAGAAAAAGCCATAATCTACAAGTCGTAAATCTTTGTACATATCTAGCATTTCTCCAGCAAAGTCTCTCTTGAATAAATAACCTTCATGACCTCTATATTTAATTTCTGTTGGTGTTGGATTGTAATACTCAGCGATACAAATGTACTTATTAGAGGTTTCGTATAGTTTCCTATATACATCCGATAGACATTCAGGATTTATATGAATCAAAACTCCTTTAATTAATACAAAATCTCTCTGGAAATCTGTTTCATAATCAAGAATAGACTGGTGGTATACATTGGCTAACCCTAGTTGATTAAGCAGTTCAACTGCATATTCATTAATTTCTATGGCAGACATCTCTATATCGGGCATTAATTCTGTAACTGCCTTAAGATTATTACCTCTATTAGCTCCAAATTCAATAAATCGATTTACTTTACCAGTTACGTTGAATATCTTATTAAACATGACTTTGTTACTATGAATAATTTTCTCGTCATTTCTAATCGTATAGTCTTTTCCGAATTCTCCAGCCCAGAATTTTTCTTGATCTGTTTTAAATGAACTCATTAAGCACAACTCCTTCAGCTAAAGTATCAATCCCATTTATTCGATCTCTACGTATCCATTAGATTCCATTCGAGTGGAGTTCCCTTTTTACAATCACATACAGCTTTTACACCGATTACTTGTCCATAGTATCTTGGATGTAATCCGTATCCCGGCCTAATTGATCTAATATTCTCTTCAGAAAACATTTCTCCTTTTTTTATATCTTTAACTATGAATAATGATCTAGCAAATATCTTGTTTTGCTCTTTCTTCTCAGACAAGTCATAATCTACAATTCCTATTGCTTTTTCCGCTTCCCTAACAGCATCTACCATCTGTTTAAATTCATTACGATCAAGTGAAAAACTTGCATCAGGTCCACCTATATTCTTATCTAGAATAAAGTGTTTCTCTATTACCTTTGCACCAAGTGCAATAGATACAACGGGTACTGTAATGCCAAGTGTATGGTCGGATAGTCCAACTTCAACTCCAAAAGTATCTTTTAGATTCTGTATTGTTTTTAAATTAGCCTCTTCAATCTTAGCTGGGTACGATGAAGTACATTTCAATAATATGATCTGATTGTTCCCAACTTTCCTGCATACGTTTACCGCTTCTTCTATATCAGCTAGAGTGGCCATACCTGTAGAGATCAAGATAGGCTTCCCCTTCGAAGCCATATATTCAATGAGAGGTATATCTGTTATCTCGAAAGAAGCTACTTTGTAAGCTGGGACTTCAAGTTTCTCTAGAAAATCAACAGCCGATTTATCAAAAGGACTTGAGAAGCAAATTAAGCCTAAACTTTCTGCATACTCTTTTAATTCCTTTTGCCACTCCCAAGGCGTATATGCCTGTTCATATAAAGCATATAACGTGATTCCATCCCATATCGTATTATTATTTAATTTGAAATAGTCATTATCACAGTTAATAGTCAGAGTGTCAGCTGTGTACGTCTGTAACTTAATCGCATCTGCCCCAACTTCCTTCGCTGCTTTAATCGTTTCTTTGGCAATGTTAATATCATGCCCATGGTTCGCAGACAATTCTGCAATTATAAATGTTCTACTATTGTGACCAATTTCAAATCCACCAATTGTAATCGACATGGAGATCTCCCTCTGCTTTTTGAATATTTAGAACTCTATTCATAGAAGTCAATTTATTAAAGCGTAGTCTATCAATCTTAATACTCCATCTAAACTTCTAACATAAATTTCGTTCTCAATTATTTGCAATACACCTACACCTTCAATTAAGTTGTTTGGGAATGTTTCAGAAATTATTATCTTATTAATAACAATTTTCTTACCATTGTTCAAGTAATAATAAGCTCCAGGGTAAGGGTGCGCTTGTGCTCTCACAAAATTTATAATTTGATACGATTTTTTATAGAAATCAATGTAACCCATATCAGGAGTTCGCTTTCCATAGTAGCTCGCCTGAGATTCATCTTGTACAATAGTATTTTCACCTTGTTCAAGCTTTTCTAAGGACCTTACGAGTAAGTCAGGATATAATAGCAGGAATTTCTGCAGCAAAGTATGACCGGTATCATGCGATTCAATCTTAATTTTTACTTGCTCGATTATATTCCCAACATCTACACTTTCCTCTATCAAGTGACATGTGACTCCCGAAAATTCTTCATTGTTGATGATACTCCAAACATGAGGGGTTCTTCCACGGTATCTAGGAAGTAAAGAACCATGAATGTTAATAGAATATTTGGGTATCTCGAATATTTCCCTCGGTATGATATATCGGTAATTAACGCTTATTAAATAATCAATTTGCTTATCCTTTATTATCCTTTGGAAGTGATTTATGTTCTTCCGCATATCTTCGAACGAATAAGCAATATCATTCTCAATAGCAAATATCTCCATGCTTTCATCATGATGTTCTTTATGTGTAAGCATATATTTGATATTATAACCCTTCTCCATTAATTTTCTACTAGAATCTAAACCTAGCTTTCCGAAGCCGCACAACATCACATTCTGCATAGGATATTCACCTCATTCCACATATCAGATTAATAATTTATTAATAATCCGTTCACTCCCTGATCCATCAATAATTCCGTTCATATTAGCATTTAATGTTCTCCGACTATTAGGATTCATGATCCACGCTAACTCACTTAATAAATCTAAATGTATATCAATACTTTCGCTATCCAACACTCTGTTAGCACATTTATATTTCAATATGCCTTTTACATTGTTCTCCTGATTATCAATTATCTTTATCGGTATAAAAGGAGTTCCTGTTTGAATAAGCTCATATATAGTTTGTCCTGCAGCAGAAATGGCTATGTCGCAATCCAACATTAAGTCTCTCATTTCAACCCCACTCACATTGAAGTGATACTTGATTTTTTCGTCTAGGATAGTTGTTATTTTATCTATATTGCCAAAGCTTTTCGAAATAATAACATGCTTTATGGATGCAGGATATTCTGATTTCAAACTATTAAGTATCGTTGGGGTTAAATTTCTTGTGTCCGACCCCCCTAATGTAACAAGAATTTCCTTAACCTCATTATGAATATACTTTTTCGGACAGTTTTTAAATGAATTTCTTAATATGACATATTCATTTCCTAGCAAGCAATCTTCATCTCGAATCTCAGGATAATGAAGATCATCTGTATAAATGGAAGGATTAACGACAATTCCTCCAGGATACTTCATTCTCTTAATGTCATCAATAAAAAGTGTTCTTAGGGAATGTTCAAACACAAATTTACACATATTTGGGTTCGCTAAGTAAGAATCTACGACACAATAAACTTGTGAATCAACCAAAGAAGATAAGTAATCAATAGATAACCAATTAGTTATTGTACACTTTCTGTTCTGAATAACTTCCTCGATACCTTCATCTCCATGAATAATTAATTCCACATTGATTCCTCTACTGACTAATACATCGTAAAGTGAAGAGCATCTTACCACATGACCTAATCCAGATGTGAACCCACCTTCAGTAAAAATATATACCTTCATACTTAATACCCCTAGTCTGAATTTTAATTTAAATCTTTTTCTGTTCTATGTGCGCATTCAATTGCACCCAATCTGGATTCTCCCTTAGCACATGAATAATATCCTTTAGTAGGAATTCCTTATTTTTAGGGTAAATATTAGTAAGTATACGTTTGATCAATTCGAAGTCCTCAGGTGTGTCTACTGTTAATCGATAATGACTTAAGTTCTCTAAGTTCTTAATCCCCGATAATTTAAACTTAAAAGGATTCTGATTTATATATAAGGTAACATGTTCCCTATGAGCTGGTTCAACGGCCTCTAAATGAGCAATTCTAAGGACTTTCATCGAAAAGACTTCAGCATCAAGACCCCGTGGATATGTCCTATCTAGAATATTCGATGCATAATCAACACTTTCAATATGATGTATGTAATGTGAAATTAATTGGTCCAGAACGGAATAGTCAATAACAGGACAATCAGAAGTCAGACGCACAACAACATCAGCATCGTACTTCAATGCAGCTTCATAGTATCGTGATAATACATCATTCTCAGAACCACGGGTGCATGCCACTTTTAAATCCATACACAGCTTACTTATGACTCGATCAGCAGGCTGTGTTGTCGTTGCCACAACAATTTCATCTACCAGCTTACACATGGCAACTCGCTCGAGTTGATACTCTAATAATGACTTGCCCAAAACTTCCTTAAGAATCTTACCTGGTAAACGTGTAGAACCCATTCGAGATTGAATGATAGCCACAACTTTCATCTTATCGCCCTCTATTCCTGTCTAATAAATGAAACTATCAATATTTCAACAAATTAAAAGAATAACTAATCTTATTATCGGCAGTTGTATTTAGCTAAATTAGCACTTAAAATAAATAGCATCAAAGCCGATACTAATAGGGTGAACACAATACAACTAATGAGAGGAGGATGTTCTTGATGCGGATTCAAGTTCTAGAACACACTTTAACCTATACTGAACACAATCATATTGATGAGTTCATTCAACAAATCGAAGAGATTGCAGTAAAACAGGATCTTCATATTAGTCATATGATCATAAATGATAAAGAAGTTTATGATGATATCTCAGATTATATTTCCAAGCATCATGATGAAACCGAGCTTGTTCAGATTATACTAAAGTCGAAAAAACAGCTTACTGATGATGTGTTAAACTCTACCCATACTTATTTAATTCAAGCACTTCCTGGAATTGATGAATTAGCGAATTTATTCTACAGGAAAGATACTAATAAAGTTTGGACATCTTTTGGTGATTTAGTAGATGGAATGCAATGGATTATGACACTTGTTAATTCACTAATTGATAGCGAGGTACAATATGTTAATAAATCCACCTATCTTAATATGTTAGGTCAACTTAAAGACACGCTTTCCTCCATGGAGGAGCCTCTACAATATAAAGATCAGCAATTAATGGGCGATATCTTGCTTCATGAATTAATTCCATTGCTCAACGAGCTTAAGGGTCACATCCAAACGACCATGGATAATGGGGTACACTCAATATGATATTAGCTGATAATATTACAATATTAAAGATAAGATACCCTAATGTCTGGACCGCTATTAATCAGATTAGTATGGATTCAACAGGCTATACTATCGAACAGAGTAAGAATGGTATGAATACGATTGTACATAAGAGTGACTCTCGCCCAAGCTACATTCACAGCAAATATGATCCGCAGGATGAGGCAGAAAGATTTATTAGTCAATTTGAAGATCAGATTGATTTCAAAGATAAGCATGTCATAATTTTCGGGGCTGGTTTAGGCTATCACATTGAAGTGCTACTAAAAAAATACCCTAAACTATCTATTTCTCTTTACGAACCGAATCTAGAACTGTTCAAAATTATTGCAAGCCAAGAAAATTTCCAAGAAACACCTTGGAACAGACTTAAAAATTTATATGTGGAGTGCAATGCTCAGGATCGAGCACTTCATATTCAACAATTTGTAGAGAGTATATTCGATAAAGTGCAATTAATCGTATGGCCTGGGTATGAAAAGCTATTCACTGACGAGTTACGTACATTTACTCAGGAATTTCAAGCATCAATCATTAACCGAAGACAAGGATTAGTTACCAATTTCGCATTCGAGAAAAGATGGACTATCAACAGTATGATGAACCTTGCTAAAACAAGCAAAAGCCCCAATATTCTCCAGGATTTCCCGCAAGGGGTATTTAATAACAAGCCAGCTCTACTCGTTGCGGCAGGACCCTCACTGAATGAAGAAATTGAGCATATTCGAAAGATTAAAGATGATGGACTTGCCTATATATTTAGCGTGGGTTCTGCAATAAACACTTTGATTAAGAATGGCATTATTCCTGATGCTACTTGTACGTACGATCCACAGGACATTAATTACCGCGTTTTGTCTATTCTTAATGAACAAGGTATTAATGATGTTCCTATCATATACGGGAGCAGTGTTGGTTTCGAAACGATTAAAGATTATCCAGGCCCAATCTTGCATATGATTACCAGCCAAGATACCGTCGCCTCTCTCTTCCTAAGGAAGCAAAGTGGTAACGAACTTAAGAGCGTACAAGACGCACCTTCTATTGCTGTTATAGCTATACAAATGCTTCATTCTATCGGATGTAATCCCGTTATTCTTGTAGGGCAGAATTTAGCTTACCTAAACGAACAATATTATGCAACAGGGGCCGATAGCCATAACGGCAAATTTGCACCACCTCAGAACAGTCCATTGATAACTGATGTATATGGCAATTCCGTTAAAACGAATAATTCTTTACTTCTTATGCGCAAACAAATGGAACAATATATAAAGCTATATCCACGCGAATATATTAACACAACAAAAGGTGGAGCACATATAGAGGGATCTATATTCACACCTCTAGTTGAGTTAATTGAGAGCAGACTGAATGAAAGTGTAGTTACTCCCCAATGGTATGAATCAGATAAGGGTGATCATTATGACACCGAGTATATTCGAATGCAGTGTTTATTAATTGAAGAGGAATTCGAAGCATTTCCTCGTCTACTCGAAAGAGGCTTTAATCTGTTGGCGGAAATAACCAAAAAGAAAGCATCCAACAAACTAGAACTGGAAAAAGCATTTCCAAAATTCGATTCTGTATTCAAAAAGATTAAAAAAAATAAGTATTATAGCAACATTCTTGCACCTATGAACAGAATATCCCTCAAACAGTTAGAAAATAGTATTACTGCCGTAAGATTCGAGAAGGATCTCGCTATCAAGTCCGAGAGGGTCGTCACCATATTCAATAAGTATCTCCTTGAATGTAAGGGCGACACACTTCTATTGGAACCCATCGTGCGACATATGCTTCAGCAATTGAGAACTTAAACAAGAAGGGATGCTTAATATGAACTTAAAAGGAAAGTCAATACTTGTTACTGGGGGAACCGGTTCTTTCGGACATGCGTTTATTAAGAAGGTTCTTGAACATGATATTAAGAAGATTATTGTATTCAGCAGAGATGAATTGAAGCAGTTTGAAATGGCTCAGAAATTTACTGATCCCCGCATCCGTTATTTCCTAGGTGATGTTAGAGATAAGGATCGTCTTCTGAGAGCTTTTGATGGGGTTGACATCGTTATTCACGCAGCAGCATTAAAGCAGGTTCCTGCATGTGAATATAACCCATTCGAAGCAATAAAGACGAATATTATGGGTGCACAGAATATTGTTGAGGCTGCGATTGAAAGAAAAGTTTCGCAAATCATTGCATTAAGCACTGATAAGGCAGCTAGTCCGATCAATTTATATGGAGCTACAAAATTATGCTCAGACAAGCTTTTCGTTGCAGCTAATTCATATGCGGGCGAGAAAAATACGCGATTCGCTGTAGTACGCTATGGCAATGTTGTCGGGAGTCGTGGAAGTGTAGTGCCTTTCTTTAAGAGCCTTAAAGATACAGGTAAACTACCCATTACAGATGAACGTATGACCCGTTTCTGGATTACCCTTGATAAGGGTGTTCAATTTGTATTAGATAGTCTGGGTAGAATGAAGGGTGGAGAGATCTTCATTCCGAAAATTCCCAGTATGCGGGTAGTTGACTTAGCCCAAGCCATTGCCCCTGAATGTGAATTAGAGTTTATTGGAATACGACCAGGAGAGAAGCTTCATGAAGTGATGATTACTGAGGACGATTCTAGAAAAACCGTTGAGTACGACGATCATTATGTCATTCAACCTGAGTTTCCATGGTGGGGCGTGGATCATGACCAGAGTGGAAAAAGTTTGCCGGAAGGTTTCCGATATAGCAGTGAGTCTAACAATGAATGGCTAACCATACCAGAACTTCTTAAACTAATCAACTAAACTTAATTGATATGAGGTACATATGAACATACTTGCCATCCATGGTGGACAACCGATTCGAACAACATTCTTACCTTATGGCAAACAAGCTGTGGATGAGGGAGATATCCAGGCTGTTGTCCATGTGTTACAAGGTGATTACCTAACCACAGGTCCGAATATTAATGATTTTGAAACATATGTAGCCAGTAGGGTAGGTGCCAGATATGCAGTCGCCTTCTCTAATGGAACTGCCGCCTTACATGGCGCTTGTTATGCTGCGGGTATCTCACATGGCGATGAAGTAATTACCAGTCCAATGACCTTCGCAGCCAGCGCCAATTGTGTACTATATCTTGGTGGAACTCCTGTGTTCTGTGACATTAATGAAATGGATGGCAATATTGATTCCAGTCTAATTGAGCATTGTATAACGCCGAGAACGAAAGCAATCATACCTGTTGATTTCACTGGGAATCCAGTTAATTTGGATGTCATTATGCCTCTAGCTCGTAAATATAACCTCATTGTAATTGAAGATGCGGCTCATGCGCTGGGGGCTACCTATAAAGGAGCTCACATTGGTTCTATAGCGGATATGACCATGTTCAGCTTTCATCCTGTTAAGCATATTACAACGGGTGAGGGCGGTATGATTACAACGAATAGCGAAGACTTCAGAGATAAACTTATACAATTCAGAACGCATGGTATAACTAGAGATGCGTCAAAACTGGTCAGGAATCATGGACCTTGGTATTATGAAATGCAACAACTAGGCTACAATTATAGAATCACTGATATACAGGCAGCATTAGGAAGTAGTCAATTGAGAAAACTAGATTCATTCATACAGAGAAGAAGAGAAATCGTTCAGGTATACAACAGAGAATTCAGCCGAATTGATACTATCTTAACTCGTCAATCAGTCAATATTAGCGAAGCCAGCTGGCATTTGTACATTATTCAATTGAATCTAGAAGCATTAACAGTTGGACGAAGAGAAATATTCGAGGCACTCCTTGCAGAGAATATTGGCGTGAATGTTCACTATTTACCAGTCCATATGCATCCCTATTATGAATCGTTGGGATACCAAAGAGGTATCTGTCCTGTCTCAGAAGCCTTCTACGAACGAATCATTACACTTCCATTGTTCCCTGCCATGACGGAACAAGATGTTCTTGATGTTATAAGAGCTGTAACAAAGGTATTGGCCTTTTATACGAAATGATTTATATTAACCTATTCTAAATAAAAGCAAAAAAAGAGAGACCTTAGATAATCTAAGGTCTCTCTTCTTATAATGATTAACGAAGTAATTGTAGTACGCCTTGTGGCTGTTGGTTCGCTTGAGCTAACATCGCTTGAGCTGCTTGAGTAAGGATGTTGTTCTTTGTGAACTCCATCATTTCCTTAGCCATATCTACGTCACGAATACGGGATTCGGATGCAGTTAAGTTCTCAGATGTTGTACCTAAGTTGTTGATTGTGTGCTCTAAGCGGTTCTGATATGCTCCTAATTTGGAACGTTCAGCAGATACCGTTTCAATTGCAGTTGTAAGGACAGTGATTGCTGCGTTAGCACCTGATTGTGTAGATACATCGATACCACCATACGCTATTGCGCCTGAAGTTTGTACGCCACCACTGAAAGTAGCCGCAGAGGAAGCTACAACAGCAACGGTTACAGTGCCAGCAAGACCGGAAGTAACTGCAGCATCCTTAGTTAAGGTTAATCCTCCAGAAATAGCTATCGACGTTTCATCTACAGCAACGTTAGTGGCAGTAAGAGCTGTCCCACTTGCGGGTGTAAGAGTTACAGTCATCGCTGCAGCTGTACCTGTATCTGTAGCATTAGTTACCCCGAAGCTTGAAGCTGTTGTCGAACCAGAAGCTGCACCGCTATCGGTTGCTGCGCCTATGTTATAAGTATTAGCTCCTGTTCCTGATGTTACAACAATAGTTGCAGCAGTCCCTGTAGCAGTTGATGTTATAACGATTCCGCTTCCAACAAGAGCAGCAGAACCTGAACCAGCTAACTGAGTGTTGAGTGTAGTAACTAAGTCATTTACAGTTTCTCCACTGACGATAGTAATAGCTGTTGCAGCACCAGATCCAATTGTAACAGTGAATGATCCACCAGACTGTACTAGAGTACCACTTAAACCTGTTCCAATTGTCACTGTAGCTGCTGTAGCTGGAGTCAGAATTGTACCTGTAGCAGCTGAAATTGCTGCAGTTGAAGTAGTACCAGTGGAAGCTGAAGTAATAACAATTGAACCACCTGAAATGGTAGCAGTACCTATACCAGACAATTGGGTATTCAAGCCGGAAACTACACCAGATAAAGTGTCGCCTGAAGCGTAAGCAACATTGACAGCAGTACCATCAACAGTAACTGTGAAACTACCAGCACCAGATGCAGTATCAGCACCTGTTAAACCTGTACCTGCAGCCAATTGACCAGCAGTACCAGAAGCAGTCAATGTGGATGAAATCGTATAAACACCAGCAGCAATTGTACTCCCAGTTGCAAGCGTGGAATCAGTAATACCAACACCGCTAGTAAGAGTTTCAGTTTTACCATCTCTAGCTACACCAAGAGAAGCAGCATCCATAGCATTAATAGCAAGATCAAGGTTCTGACCAGCGTTCGAACCAATATGGAATCTTAACTCGCCTACATTGCCCGTCTGGATACCACCATTCAATAGGTTACGATTATTGAATTCAGTTGTATTCGATACACGTGTAATTTCTTTAGCAAGTTGGTCAACCTCTGATTGAAGCTTAGTACGGTCATCAGCAGTGTTCGTGTCATTCGCTGATTGAACAGCAAGCTCACGCATACGTTGTAGGATACTGTGAGTTTCGTTCAACGCGCCTTCAGCTGTTTGAATCAATGAAATACCATCTTGAGCATTCTTGGAAGCCATCTCTAAACCACGGATCTGACCACGCATCTTCTCGGAGATCGCTAGACCAGCAGCATCATCGCCTGCACGGTTGATACGAAGACCTGAAGACAATTTCTCAAGCGCCTTACCTGTCATTGTTGTGTTGCTCGTCAATTGACGATGTGTGTTCAGTGAAGCGATGTTGTGATTAATTCTCATATTACTTCCTCCTTGAAGTCTGTTGGTGCCCCACATCCTTGTGGGACCCTGCACGAAAACCTATGGGTCGGCCGCCCCAGGAAATGTGTCTAGTATATGTATCGGAATATGATGGGAAAATATGAATAGAGAATTAAAAATAAAAAAGCTGATCACCGCTATCTCAACCTCGCGGGATCAACTCTCATTCACTACTCTGTCTTACCCCGGAACATCTTACTAATGTCCTCCGGTTTAATCGTCACCTTGGATGCTTCCTTATTCGCCTCCGAGATCGCCTCGAACACTTCATTACGGTAGATCTCGACATCCTTAGGAGCTTTCACCCCAAGCCTCACTTGGTCGCCCTTGATCTCAACAACTACAAGCTCTATGTCATCACCGATCATGATGGACTCACCTTTCTTACGAGTAAGCACTAGCATCGTCTACACCTACTCTCCCTGGGCTGGCTCAGGCAGCAGCCTGTGCTTGGTCATGTATTGGGTATCATGCAGAATAATTTGTCGGCCTACAGCACGCTTATGATTGATCACAATAGGTGCTAGAAGATTAATCGTTGCATCGGCCAGATTATCCTGTACAGTTACTACGGCAAGTATTACGACTTGATCCTCAGCTTCGATATGTAGTTCAGCCTTTAGGCTATCCGTTATCGTGAATTCATAGCTTGGGTGAAATCCGAATGGTTCAGTCACTAGTAGCGACAATTGTTCATTATCAATACACTGCAGGTAAGAGAATGGAATATCATCACCAATCGGTAACAATATGAATTGCTGACTTTCTTCAAATCCGGGAATACCATGTGAAAAATGAATGACTTTATCCTCTTCAACCTCGATCTTGCCAAAAACTACGGTTTCTACTACCATTGTCCCCACAGCTAGCCATCCCCCTTACCATTATAGACAAAAAAAGAAGACCCTAGATACACGCTCTAAAAGTCTGATTGTACGCTTCATTAAGCTTGCAAATCAATTTGCGGTGGAATGATATCTACCTTGTGATATTGCTGCACGTAGATATCCAGCTTTCCTCTAGTAAAGTTATGTACTGGAGCATTCTGCTGTGCATCGAGCGTGACTTCGCCGCGGATCGGTTCAAACTGCACCTCACGTTCTGTATAGGAAATATCTACATTGTCAGGTCCTGCTGGTCCGGCAAAAGCTAACTCGAAATGATCTGCCCTGCGGTTCTCAGCAATATCAGCGATGGCGTTCGTCTTCCGATGGATCGCAGCTAATTGATTGCCTTCCTCCGCAATACGACCAATTGTATTCAGGACGATATTCTTAACCGCACTGAATATCTTATCCATGGTCTCCAGATGGGAGCCCACAGCAAGTGCATCCCAGGCTCTAGATTGGTCGATTCGCAGATCACCATGCTGAGAATAGATATTCACGGAAGCCGCTTTCGTGTTCAGCTCGAATGAAGCACGAGGCTGCTCCGTCTCCAGCTTGAAGGGTGTTGTCTCTATCGCCATGCGGGCAGGCTGAGATTGAATCTGAATGGTTGGAATTCTCACTTCGCCTACCCCCTATCTATTCCGCTACTATCTTAGAAAGTCAATGAGAGAAGGTTGAATAATTCTTGAGCCTACACTCAATGAGGCTTGATATACAGCCTCATCCGTCTTCAGCTTCGTAATTAATTCAGCCATATCCGCATCCTCTGTCTTCGACAATAGCTGCTTCACGTTGATATCAATATCCCTCAGTCGATCTCCAGCCAGCTCAATGCGATTCACCTTGGCCCCGATATCTGCTCTGACCTCCAGAAACTTATCAACTCGGGTATCTAATTCACCCAATGCTGTATTGATGCCTTCCGTATTCCCGCTGATTAATGCCGCATGTAGATCATCCATCATCTTGAATGCATTATCTGCATCTGTGGGATCCCCGAGAATGGCATTACCTGAGACATTCACAGAAATGCTCACTCCTACACCAATCTCGAATACAATCTTACCGCCGTCTGTTGTGCTAGCTGCTGGATTGGTCTTCGAATAAGGAGTCATATCCGTCATCTGGCCATTAAATATCGACTTTCCATTAAATTGACTATTACCTAGTGTAATGAGTTGATCCCTTAGTTGATCTACCTCGCTCGCAATTGCATTCAGAGCGTTCTGTGGGTTTGTACCGTTCGCGCCTTGAACTGCGAGCTCACGGACACTGTGGAATAGGTTGCCAATCTGATTTGCTGTATTATCAGCATGCTCCAGCCATGAGATAGCTGAATCAACGTTCTCTGAATACTGCGTATTCGCAGACAGCTCACTACGATACCGCATGGAATAACTGATTCCCACTGGATCGTCTGAGGGTCTGTTAATTTGACGACCGGTTGCTAGCTGATTCTGAGCCCTGTCCATGCGCACCATATTTTTATTCAAATTATGAATGAGTTGTGTGTTTAACATACTCTGTGTAACCCTTGAAGCCATCTTAGCTCACCTACCCTTCGTTGATGATTACCTGCCAACAATGCCCATCGAGTTAATAACCTTATTCAATAGCTCATCGAAGGTGGTCATCACTCGTGCAGCAGCATTATAGGCATGCTGGAATTTAATCATATTGGCCATCTCTTCATCAAGTGAGACGCCGCTTACCGATTGTCTTCTAGAATCGACTTGTTCAACCAACAACTGTTGATTGGCATTCTGTCTTATGGCCTCTTGGGTCTGAACGCCTAGCTGTCCGACAAAGGTTTGATAGAACTGCTCAAATGTACCATTGGTCAATATCGGTGTTCCATTAGCCTGAGGTTCGAAATCGAATTTCTTATTACGAAAGCCTGAGATTTGCAGGGCAATATCATTATTACCCTTTACGACTCGAATGGTGCCATTGTCATCATATAATCGTGAGGATGCAGCAATATTGGCTACTCGATTCACGATATCTGGATTAACCGTCATACTCTCAGCATTAAATTCGGTAAATCCATCTTTTATTGTGAAGAAGGGTATGCCGGATTGCGGAGGATCATCTAATGTATATCCGAGTGCGTGCATGCCATTAATTCCTGCTACCGTCATCTCCGTATCTGTCGTGAGGGTTCGAGCAGCGAGCGTGCCGGTATAGGTTACACCATTAACGACTGTCCCATCTGGTACGACTGTACCAGCAGGCAAGGTCACCTGAACATTCCCGTTAACAATCGATTTCACCATCGAATCCAATTGGAATTGATAGCTTGCCACATAATTATCACGGGACACGAGCATACCATAAATTTCTCCACTATTCAGATCCCCCGAGCTCACACTTGCTTCCAATGATGCAGAAGTTACAAGTGTCGATACCGTCTGACCATTAACAAGCTCGACTCCACCCATCTGAATCGTGTAACCAGAGCTAGTTTCTGTTACATTGATGTTCATATTACCCGACAGATGATCTACTAATAAATCCCGTTGATCGCGTAAATCATTCGCGTCGTTACCTAAACCCTCTGTACGGAATATCTCTCCATTCAAGGCGGCGATCTGTCTAAGGAATGAATTGGACTCATTCACCTTCACTTCTACATTCGAGGTTAGGTCTGTGGATAAATCCTTGAGCTGCTTCGATGTACTATTAAAAGCATCTGTAAGCGCCAGCGCACCTTCCTTCAAGGCGGCACGAGCTGTCAGATTCTCCGGCTCCTTGCTGAGCACCTGCCATGCATTCCAGAAGTTCTCGATGACTGTACGAATACCGGTGTCGGATGGTTCATTCACAATAGCCTCAAGCTTCTCAAGGGCATCCTTACGAACCGTCCATTCACCTAGCTCTTTATTCTCATTGTAATATTGATGATCCAAGAAAGTTTCCCGAATCCGTTTAATATAGTCAAACTCAACACCAGTACCAATCTGACCGGCAGAGTTACTTCGTTGTATACCAGGAGCCTCCATAGGCTTGGAATTAACAAGGTTAACCACCTGTCGAGAATATCCGACCGTGTTCGCATTCGCTATATTATGGCCTGTTGTCTGTAATGCGGTTTGTTGCGCGAACAGACTACGCTTGGCTACTTCCAATCCGCTGAATGTTGACCTCATACTAGGTGGCACTCCTTCTTCTTATAACATTCTTATAACGTCTATCCTCGTGTGTCGAACATCCGACGCTTATCTGAATGCACGACTGTCGCTTGCGCAGGGTTCTGATAGGTTGCATCCTGCCCTGGGTCACCCATATATAAATCCATCGAATGATTAATGAAAGCGAGTGATTGCTCAATCAGCTCTTGGTTCAGTGCGTTCGAATCCTTCAGCTGACCAATTGTCCTCATTAATGCTTGATGGGCATCTGTTAATCTGCGACGATCTTCAACGTTGTAAACCAGCTTGATGATGTCCATAACGGTGAAGGAGGGATCCGGCTTCATGCCAGCGTCCTTCAGAAAGGCAACAATCGCCTTTCGCCAATCTGCTTCGGTTTCCGCAACCCGCTTCAGCAGCTTGGTTTCCTGACTAACGAATAAGGCTAGCTCATTCACCTGATTGTTCACAAGAACGGTCTTCTTCAGCTGTCCCATGTCCAATAGCTTAAGATGTAGAACGTTTAGCTCCTCTAGCTTCTCGATTACAGCCTGAATCGGCATGTATATTCACCCGCCTTAATAACCTTGTTTATACGATATAAAGCTCTAATTGTTCAAATAAGGCAATAGCTTATCTACGATGAGGTTCGCATCAACACTATAGGAACCTGTAGCTACAGCATCCTTCAACTGCTCGATCTTCTTCATCCTAACTGGATCGACGGTAGCTGTTGCTTGATTCTCCAGCATCTTCATCGCTTCTTCAGAAATTTGGACCTGATCCTTCTTGACCTTGTTATTGACAGTGGATTGATTACCCGAGGGCGTATTATTACGGTACGGGTTAACCGATCCGATTCGACTTACATCATTAATCTTCATTAGAATCACTCACCTTTTTGGAAATGGTACCTCTATATAGCAAAAGGAAACCGATATATTATTATTATCGGCTTCCCTTATGTAATTTTGAATAGCTGTCTACTTTTTATCTATTGTCCTGTAGGTTTGTGCTTGTTTTCTCCTTAATTCCTCTTCTTTCCTAGCTCGATCCTGCTCATTGATGGAATTAACATCCTTCGCCAATCGCTTTCGACAATCGTCACACATGCCACCTTCACGAATAACCATACCGCAGATCTCACAGGGATAAGACAGATTAGGCATATTGTACAAGGATATCCGACCCTCTTTAATGAACTTAGTGATCTGTTTGATCGACACCTTCGTCTCATTACTTACATCATGGATCGTAGCGCCCTTGTTCTCACGCAGATATTTCACACATATTTCATATTCAAGATCAATATCCTTAACGCAGGCTGGACAGATGTCCTTCATACCCCTAGCGAATATCTTCCCACATCTAGGACAATTCGATATATTCAAGCTCATTCCTATTTCCCCCTAGCAATCGCGCATGCTTTTGTTTTATTTTACATGATTCTCCTACCCGTAGACAAGGAATATAATTCCTCACCTCGCCCAGGTTAGACTGAACACCCGTGAATGAGGAGCTGAAGCTCTGATCACCCGTGAACATTCATTCATCGTACTCCCTGTTGTGTACACATCATCGACAACCACTACATGCTGAGCTTGCTTAGGTTGATTGGCAGATAGCCACTTTACCCCCTCAACATTCGGTACGAAAACACCGCGGAGATCATGGATCCGTTCTTCTCTCGTCTTGTAACTCTGCTTGCCCGTATGCTGCGCTCGATCTAACAAGGCGACTACTGGAATTCCGAATGCCGTTCCTAATGCTTGTGCGAAGAGCTCCGCTTGATTGAAGCCCCTCTCCTCTAATCGTTGCTTGCTGAGCGGCACATAGGTCACTACAGAAATATCCTTCTTCCTCCAAGCTTGATGAGCGAGAAAGCGGAGGAACAACGACTCGAACATTCCGGCAAAAAGTAGCTGTAGCCCCTCATCCCCCCTATACTTGAATCGCCCCAGCCAATCCTTCATCACATCATCATATCTCACAATGCTAAGATTAAATTCAAACCAGGTATCCTTTCTACGAGGGCAATCCGGGCAGACCTCAAATCGACCACAGACGTTGCATTGGATATCGTTAGGTTTAATCCATGAGATGCCTGCATAGCACCTTCGACAGAGCGATAGCTCGCCTGACGAGCCTGCTCTGGGGCTGCGACAGACCAGACAGCTATCAGCGCTTGGCGCAAGCAGACCTCGGCTCGTATTCAACAGCTTGGTGAGTAGTGCGTGGAACATGTGGATTTGAGCTCCTTTCTTGGGCGACTAAGATTCTAGTGCAGCAGTTTGGCGGTATTGAGGAGCAGTAGCAGGTGATTAACGGAAAAAACTTCCGCTACGGCAATGAAATCAGGTTACTTGTCTGGAATAACGGAACTTTTTTCCGCTAAAGTAGCAGTTTGGCGGTAGTGAGGAGCAGTAGCAGATGATTAGCGGAAAAAACTTCCGCTACGGCAATGAAATCAGGTTACTTGTCTTGATTAACGGAACTTTTTTCCGCTAAAGTAGCAGTTTGGCAGTAATGAGGAGCAGTAGCAGGTGATTACCGGAAAAAACTTCCGTTACAGCAATGAAATCAGGTTACTTATCTTGATTAACGGAACTTTTTTCCGCTAAAGCAGCAGTTTGGCAGTAATGTGGAGCAGTTGCAGGTGATTAACGGAAAAAACTTCCGTTACAGCAATGAAATCAGGTTGCTTGTCTGGATTAACGGAACTTTTTTCCGCTAGAGCATTCTTAGACGAAGTATCCCTTACGCTCAGCAAGTCGATTCATGGCGCGAATTTGGCTTACAGCCTCCACTTGAGCGCGAGTACGTTCACGGCTCAGGTAATGCACCTTCCCATAGGGGTCAGCTGCAGAGCGTCCTGCTCTACCCGCCATCTGTACCAAAGCTGCTGCATCGAACAGCGCTGAATCTGCATCTAGCACGATCACATCTGCCTTCGGGATGGTGACTCCTCGTTCTAGAATGGTCGTTGTTAAGAGAATACGTGTTAAGCCTTCACGAAATCGCAATACCTTCTCATGCCGATCCTCATCCTGAGATGAAGTCGCTTCAATCTGAGTACGACTGATGAGCTTGTCCATGCTGCGTCTCATCCACGCTAAAGTGGATTCCAGTCTATGAATCGCTGGTACGAATACGAAAAGCTGAGCCCCTCGTTCTATGGATTCTGATACAATCGCTGCTAAACAACCGTTTCCATCGCTCGATGGCAGCCACGAAGGATTCTTCCCTTCACCAGATAACCACGGGAGTGTCCGCTTCTTCTTATCTCGCGCATCGGACGCGTTGAGCTTATGTATGCCACCATACCGAATAAGTCGCGGTAGTGGCAATGGCTTGCGATGATATCGGACAGGCACCTTCACATGAGCAATCCGACCCTTCTGCACAGCACGCTGCAGATGGGCTGGTGGTGTTGCTGATAGCAGTACCACAGCACCCGTAGCTGAACGCACCTTCTGCGCTGCGTATTCCAACACAGGATTATTGTGGTAGGGAAATGCGTCAACCTCGTCGATAACAACCAGGTCGAAGGCGCCTTCATATCGCAGAAGCTGGTGTGTGGTGGCGATTGTGATATCCCCGAGCTCCCATCGCTGTGGACTGCCCCCGTAGAGGCCAATCACATGCTGCTGTGGGAAAGCGACCTTAATCCTCGGGATCAGCTCAAGCACGACATCCCTTCGAGGTGTGGCGATTAATACCTTCCCTCCGCGCATTAGCTCTGTTGCAACTAATGGGAAGATCATCTCTGTCTTCCCAGCCCCCGTGGTAGCTATATATTGAGAACGGAAATATAATCCGCTCTTTAATTTCTTAGTTGTTTAGACCTCTTAATGACTGTCCGGCTTTCATAATCTTTCCCGGCCCATACATTGTT
>DFZX01000004.1 GCA_002383695.1 Caryophanales bacterium UBA4045 | reverse complement strand
ACATTTTTCTTACGATTAGTCAAGTTCTTTTAATGAATTTTATTATGGTTGAGGTAGGAGTGGGGTATCATCCTGCGGGTATAGCTTTCATGCACTTCAAATAAACCTAGCTTAATCTTATTTTTTACTAGGTGTGTATGTGTTAAAATAGCAGTAGAGCTATGATGTGGTGGCTAACCTGTAATCATAGTTTAGGTCATGTGTAACAAGGTAGAAGATATTCTTCAAGAGCTTGTTCATACATGCGATGGATGCAACCTTATGACATTTGTTATAGGGTTGCATTTTTATTTTGTCATAATAATCTACGAAGTGGTTTTGACCGAAACGCCTTCGCTTAATCATGTTTTGAATAATAATGTACAGTAATTTCCGCAGATGCTTGTTTCCTCGCTTATTGATTTTATCTTTGTAGAAGGTTTTGCCAGACTGGAAGCGACGTATATCGATTCCAGTGTATGCATTAAGTTGTTTGTGATTATCGAACCTTCGAATATCACCAATTTCAGCTATAAGACGTACGGCTGTATTCGCACCGATTCCTGGGATGCTGAGGAGTATGTCGAACTCAGCTAAAGACGCTGCTAAGGATACCATCTTAGCAATACACTCTTCTTTCTGCAGAAGTAGCTCTTGGTAACGGTTAGCGTATGATCTAGCCTGATCACAACGTACGTCCTCCTTAGAGACTGCTGGGTAACACTGCATGGCAGCCTCAAGTAATTCGAGGGCTTTCTTTTCCGCTATCGCTGCTGACATTCGTTTCTCTGTATTTGCAAGAATTCGATTTTTGATAACTGTCTTAGAATGATTAAGAATGAGATCTGGATGGGGATATAGCTGAACAACGTTTAAGAACAATTCAGACTTACTTTTAAATACGTGTTCCATCTCTGGAAAGGTCTCTTGAATGACTTTATGAAGTCGGTTGCGAATTAAACTTAGTTCATCATCCAATTCACCGTAGTGTCTGGATAACCCCTTTAGTTGGCGGTAAATATCATTCTCGACAGTATGAATTCTTCTCTCATTTGAAAAATGAGTAAGGGCCAGTTTATGTGCATCACTCCGGTCTGTCTTGTGAATACGTAGAGAGTCACATTGGATCTTCGATTCTAATGGATTGAGTAGACAGTAGGAGTAGCCATTTTCCTGCATGAAGCGTTCTAGTTGTCTTGAATAGACTCCAGTTGCTTCAAAGACGATATGTGGTTCCTCCTCATAACCATTGGTAATATCATCGATTATACTTTTCAATTTGAGAAATTCAAGACGAGTATGCTTTATTTCTTTTTCCAATTCACAGGTTTTCAATGGGTTGTAAACAACCATATAACTTTTTCCCATACTCACATCAAATGCAATGACGTGTTTCATTTTCTCCCTCCTCAGTTAATTTTGAAGCTTCACCTCGACCTTATCGATTCCCATTTCTTATACACGATCTCGAAGGATCCAACATACTTAAACCTGATTCAAATAAGGGTGGTGAAGTAGGTCGGTTTTGTGCACGGATTCAAGATCCCAAAAAGCCCACGACCTATTCTTCACCTCTACTATATAAAAAATAGTAGTGCGAACCAATGCCTTGGTCTGCACTACTGATCTTAGTATGTTTTGTGCTTGTGGGGGCGATATCGAGCTACTGGAGCACAGCAAGCACATTTTTTGTGCTTGTGTCGGCGGTATCGAGCAATTGACTTTCTCAACAGTCTGAAATATACATATATGAAATTCGGCAAGGTTATGGCACCCTGAAGAATACCGGTTTCCAGCTGAACTCTACCCTTCGGCTTGTCCAATGGGAATAGAAAAGTAAAAAGTACTTCCTTGATTTAGCTCACTATCGAACCATATATCTCCACCCATGATGCGGACAAACTCCCTACATAGCGTAAGCCCCAGCCCTACACCTCGCTCACCAGCAGTTCCCATTGAAGAGGTTGGATATGAAGTTTCCTGGAACAATGTACTGCCTTTCTGTTCCGTTATGCCTTCTCCCGAGTCACTCACACAGATAACCACCTTATCTGCTACGCGTTCCGCTTTTAGATGAATACTTCCTCCATACCTCGTAAATTTAATCGCATTAGATAGTAAATTACGTATGATTAAATCAAGCATTTCCTTATCCGCATGAATGAACATATCGTGAGGAATTTCACTACTAACTTGAATACGCTTGCCCTCGCTGCGTATTTGTAATAAACGGACATTAACCTGCACAACTTGTGATAAATTCCATACAACAGGATTAAACACCATGCCGCCTTTTTGACTTCTGAACCAATCTAGTAAGCTTTCTACTAATGTAAAGGTGTTCTGGATTTGTTGACCCATTTCATCAACAATTTCCTCGTGCTCCCCTCCGCACCTCTTCATATCATCCCTCATTAACTCCATCAGGCTAATGAGCACGGCGAGCGGATCACGGATATCGTGTGCAACCACGTTAAACATCTTATCCTTGAACGTATTAAGCTCGCTTAATTGTCTGGCATTAGCTCGCAATATTTCCTCTGCAATCATGGCCTCGGTTACATCACTAAGCAGAAGCATCTTACCCATGGTTTTCTGAGTCGTATCATTAACCTGTGAGACAATCACATTATAATATCGGGGATTTGATTCATTCGAAATCTTCATCTTGTTCACCATGATAGGACCATTTATAATTTTGTCGAGCAAATCTGGGTATTCGGAGAATATGAGGCTAGCTGGCTGTCCAATGACCCTTCTATCATTCAGGCTACTTATAATCAGTCTTGCGGATTGGTTATAGCTACTTATGGTGTTATCGATATCCAATACAATAACAGCATCTTTCATGGACTCGAATACCTTCTGTAGGGCCAACGGCGCTAATCTCAGAAAATTAAATTGATAGATGCCCCACATAAAGAACACGCCTGAGAAGAGAAACCCGAATGGAGATAAATCAAAGGGCATATGTATGATATTAATCAGATAAATAAGTGTAATGATATAGGGTCCACAAGAGCCAATAATCATGAAGGCGATTTGTTTTCTCATATGGGATGTTGATTTGATATACATGCGGATCATTAATGTCATGCCAATAACGAATAAGATATAGGAATAGGCCACATGAAGCTTGTATAGAATTCCTGGTTCGAAGATTAGCATCGGGAAGCCTTCACTCTCACTAATATCCATACTCTGGTAGAAGAGATGATGCCACTCGTTCGTATAATGACTCACAAATGTAATAATGGGGACAACAGCAATTCCAGCAATAATCCACCTGCGAAGATATGTGGTGAAACCCGTATACCGCATGACCATGATCATCCAGAAGAAAGTGCCAAAAGCAATACCAATATACTCAACCCTAAGCCAGAAGCGAATCTGCTCTAGGTTTACACTGACGATTTCAAAGGCATATCCAAATGAATAGAATGCGCCTGCCATCATACCAAGCCCATAGCTTATAGAGATGGGAAACTCCCTTCGTTTCCATGCAAGATAAGCAATGAACAGTGTACAGCAACAGGTTACGATCAGCAGTGCGAATAAATACAAGTTGTAGTTCATAGCTGATTTTTCCCCTTACTCTATTTAACTTTCGTCTTACGGTTCCATCATCCTCTACTTCAGATTATTATACATTAGATCGAGCAAGTAAATATAGGAAATATGGCGCGCCAATCACAGCAACCACAATCCCTGTTGGAATCTCTGCGGGCTGCAATAGGATACGAGCTAATGTATCTGCAGCAATAAGCAATAGACCCCCCACCAACGCAGATGCCGGAAGTAGATATTGATGCTTAGGACCAACCAATCGTCTGGCTAAATGAGGGCCTATCAAACCTACAAATCCGATTCCACCGCCCACAGCTACACACGCACCTGCAAGTCCAACCGCAGCAGCCAATAAATGCAGTCGTTGATTCTCGACGGGTGCACCTAGTCCGGTTGCTACTTGATCTCCGAGGTTCAGGATATTTAGCACCCCTGCTTTGGCGAATACATAAGGAAGCAATACAATTAGCCATGGCAATAATGTGAGGACAAATTTCCAATTGGTACCCCATATACTTCCCGCAAGCCAAACCGCGACCAATTGGTAGTTTTGCGGATTTAATCTGAGCATGAGTACGATCATTGCTGCACTGATACCTGCTGCTACAGCAATACCAACTAAGATTAAGCGAATGGGTAAGAGCCCTTCGCCCTTCTTATAGGCCAACACGTATATAAGAGCTGCCGTAAATCCTGCTCCAATCAGAGCAAGAAAAGGCAACAAGAAGATCGGAGTACCTGAGCTAGTGGGGTAGAAGGAAACGAACAAGACAACGACCAAGCCTGCTCCAGCGTTAATACCCAGAATCCCAGGATCAGCAAGTGCATTACGTGATATTCCTTGTAGAATACAGCCGGACACTGCAAGACCAGCACCAACCATGATGGAGATAACAATACGTGGTAATCGAAATTCGAATAGAATAAGACTTTGCTGGCTCGTACCTCCACCGAATAAAGTGCGAAGCACCTCCATGGGTGTAAGCTTTATGACCCCCGTGTTCATACTAATCACGAACACAATCACGATTAGAGCTCCTAATAGGATTAGCATCCTCATAGCATGAGCTCTGCGTTGACTCTCCGTAATCGTAGCATGAAGCTTCTTCATTACAGCTGCCTCCCTTCTCTACGGGCTAGGTATAGGAAGAATGGCACACCTATAAGCGCGATCAATGCGCCCACAGGTGTCTCATAGGGTGGGTTAATCATTCTCGCACCTATATCCGCAACTACGATCAGTAAGCTACCTAGAACTGCAGAGCATGGAATGATGTAGCGGTAATCCACACCAACCAGATAACGGGCAGCATGGGGGATTATAAGCCCCACAAAACCAACTGATCCGACAATGGAGACGGAAGCTCCCGCCAAGATAAGCACAACGAGCATACATACAAGCTTAACCCATCGTGTGCGTATACCCAATCCAATAGCAACATCGTCCCCTAGACTTAGAAGTGTTATAGAACGAGAAAGCAGCATCGCACCGATTAGGGCTCCGATGATCCAGGGAGCTATCATTGCTATCTGCGTCCATTCAATTCCCGCCATACCTCCTGCATACCAGAAAGCCAAGTCCTGACCAACATGATAGTAAAGTGCAACCCCTTCACTAAGTGCAATTAACAGTGCGGTAACCGCAGCTCCCGCTAGTATCAATCGCGCGGACGACAATCCACCCTTATTCATTGAGCTAATGCCAAATACAAGCCCAGCTCCTACTGCAGCCCCTAATAATGAGAACAGCATAAGAGAAAGGTAGGAACCACCCGGGAACAAGGCAAAGCATAACGCAAGCGCGAATCCCGCACCCGCATTGAGACCTAGCAGCCCAGAATCAGCCATGGCATTGCGTGTCATTCCTTGCATAATTGCCCCAGCTACAGCAAAAGAAGCCCCTACCAGCGCACCCGCTATGGCACGTGGTATACGAAGCTCCCAAATAATATTGTGTTTGGTTATATTCGGATCAAAGTTAAAAAGAGCTTGCCAAACAATCGTAAGCTTGATATGGACAGCCCCCACGGCAACAGATAGAGCAAGGGCAAATATTAGAGCTATGAGTCCACCTACAATAATAATGGCAGCTATCGCAGGATGTGAGCGTAATGGCGTGGGAGTATTAATTGGTCCTTCTATCTTTCTAGCCATGATTATCATCCTTTTAGATCGTACAGCTTATAAAGCTCTCATTAATGAGAACCATTATCACAACGGTCGTCATTGATTATAATGCATATTCAGCATGAAGTCTATGCTTATTGCGCTTATGTGTTATTGCGCTTATGATTTCCTCATTGACAGTGAGAATGATAATTGTTATCATTTAAATGGATTTGGAGAAAGAGAAAATAATAGGAGGCCAACATGTCTATACTCACTAGCAAGAAATTCGCACTACTACTCGTTAGCTTAATGGTTATGATCGTATTGCTCGCAGCCTGCGGTGACAATAATACCAGTAACGGAGAGAATACCGTAACACCACCTGTTGAAACAAATGCGGGGAATAATTCAGAAAATGAGGTGGATCCTGCACCTGTAGCCCCAGTAGAGAGAACCTTAACGGACGCTCTAGGTAATGAGGTGACAATCCCAGCGGATCCACAACGGATTATTGCTGCTTACTTGGAAGATCACTTGGTCGCACTTGGTGTTAAACCCGTTGCTCAATGGTCTGTTCCTAATGGGATTCAAGATTATTTGCAGAAGGATTTAGAGGGCATTCCGACAATTTCATACGGTCTTCCTTTTGAAGAGGTTCTAAGCTTTACGCCTGACCTACTCATTCTTGCCTACAACGCTGAGGCTGAAGGTGATAAATACGCACAATATGCCAAGATTGCTCCAACCTACGTACTTGGCGATGAGACCAACAATGATTGGAGAAAAGCCCTATTAAAAGTAGGTGATATATTAGGTAAGAGTGAGGAAGCCCAGAAGGCTTTAGATCAATACGAGGCAAAAGCTAAAGAGGCAAAAGAAAAGCTACAAGCCGGCGGTGCACAATCTGCATCAGCGATCTGGCTTATACAGAAAAACTTCTATGTGGTTAGCGATAAAGCATCAAGCGGGGCTGTTCTTTATAATGATTTAGGTTTAACTGCACCTGATGTAGTCAAGGAAATAAGTCTTACGGGTACTGGAAACTGGAATGCTATATCTCTAGAGGAGTTAGCCGAGATGAACGTGGATAATATCTTCCTCATTAACGGAGATAAGGGTGACGGCGCTGAGACATTGAAGGATCCACTCTGGCAGAACATACCAGCCGTTAAGAACGGTAAGGTTTTCGAGATGGATAGTGCAGGTAGCTGGTTATATTCCGGTTCCATTGCAAACTCACAGATTATTGATGATGTGCTTGCAAGCCTTGTGAAATAAGTAGAAATAACATGCTTGAAGAAGATGCAATGCAATCATACCTAGTGGGCTATTCTTATGAATAGCCCCTTTCTTATGCTTAGTCCTGTTCATTCCATCTCCATCTAACGTTTAATCGCTTTCGTCCAGAAGCCACCGTGAATTTGATTGGGCTCGTGGAAGATGATGAAGGCTTTCGGGTCAAGCTTTAGAATCATGTCATTCAACATCTTCTGGTTTTTCCGCTTAGCGAGAATATCCATGATTAATCGGTCACCGTCTCGACCATTCCCGAGCCAGGAGGTTACTCCGTAGCCTGCTTGACGTATGACCTGCGCCATATGCTCATCCGGCCTATTGCTTATTACCTTCAATGTAATGTAACCTAGCGCGAGCTTCTCCTCAATCCATGATCCTGCCAATACACCCAGAGCATAGCCAATCGCATATACGGCTAAGCTAGCAAAGTGATCAAGGTAAGACAGAACTAAGTTTAGACCTAGCACATAAATCGTTACTTCCGCTGTACTAATTAAAGAAGCAATGTACTTCTGACCCTTCAAGGTCAATATCATACGTAAAGTAAAGGCCGATACATACACAATCTGGATCACGAATATGAGAATTAGAATCTTAAGCATTTGTAAACACTCTCCTTTCAACAATGAAACCCCCGGAAATTAAGCAAATTTCCGAGGGTTTACTATTTAGCTTATGCGTTATTATAGCACAGTTAGTCCTAATTTGTGATTTTACTCGATGCCAGCAATCCATTCATTCACTTTCGCATCATTAGCTTCCACCCATTTCTTAGCAGCTTCCTCTTCCGTCATTCCACCAAGAATATCTACCATTACTGCTTCCATGTCAGCCGGTTCCCAGACAAACTGATCTAAGAACGTATACGCTGCTGGCTGGTCTTCCTTCAAGCCTAAACGTACAAGGGTGTGAATCTGTTCATCTCCACCAAATACATTCTTAGGATCCTCTAGGTATTTCAAATCCATCTCAGCAAACTTCCAATGCGGGGTCCATCCAGTTACAATAATAGGCTTTTTACTAGCATATGCATCCTGAAGCACCTTAGCCATTGCAGCTGAAGAGCTGGCTAACAAATTCCAGTCGGTTAATCCATATTCCACGATTGCTTTCTCCGTTGCAGTCATAAGACCTGCACCTGGCTCAATACCCGTTATTGTGAAGTCAACCTGCTCGCCTACCTCAGCTTTAGTCAAATCCTCAAGAGATGTGATATCCATATATGTTGGCACTACAAGTCCAACCTTGGTTCCATCCAAATTCGCGCCAAGATCCTCGAACTTATCTTTATTAGGCTCATAATAGTTCTCACCATGTGTACTTGGTAGCCAAGCGGCAACCATAGCATCTGCACTACCGTCTGCAATACCGACATACATCGGTCCAGCGTCTACCTGTAGCATCTCTACTTTATAGTTCAGCTTGCTTTCCAATACTTCTTTAACCACATTCGTACTTGCAATTTCAGAATCCCACGCTACATAAGCCAGTGTGATTTCTTTATCCTTGGCTGGTTCTACAGCATTCCCTGGTGTATTCGCTGGCGTATTCCCTGCATTATTCTCATTGTTATTCGCGCATCCTGCTAGTACCAAAGTAATCATCATTATAGCTGCTAAAGTAATTATTAAATTCTTTTTCATCTGTTTTATCATCCTTTTTTATTTTTTTTCACAAGATTCTGTGTCATTCGGTCAAGTATAATTGCGAGTACCACAACAGCTAACCCTGCCTCAAAGCCTTGCCCTGTCTTAGCTTGGGTTACATATTTGAAGACATCCGCTCCAACTCCTTGTGCTCCAATCATCGAGGCAATAACAACCATGGAGAGTGATAGCATAATCGTCTGATTAATTCCAGCCATTATGGTTGGTACTGCAATTGGTAGCTGCACCTTATATAGCTTCTGCATTGGTGTCGATCCGAATGCATCCGCGGCCTCCACTAAATCCGAGGGCACCTGACGAATACCTAAATTCGTTAACCGAATCGTCGGTGGTATCGAGAAGATGACAGAAGCGACTACACCAGGGACAACCCCAAGCGAGAAGAAAGCGACAGCAGGTAACAAATATACAAAAGCGGGCATTGTCTGCATGAAATCCAGTACGGGTGTAATCACGTTCTGAACCTTATTATTACTCGCACAGATAATTCCTATGGGCACGCCCAATACAATAGAGATAAAAGATGCAGTAAGCACTAAAGCCAATGTTTCCATCGTATGCTCCCAGTAACCTAGGTTCAGTATGAGAAGCAAACCAATGAGTGTAAACACAGCTATTCTATACCGCCCAATCCAGAAGGCAAGGATCGTAAATAAGCCGATCATGACGAGTGCGGGCAAAAAATTGAATAAATCTGCCATACCATTGACCGTTGCGCCGATGATTAGCTTGATACCATCGAATAATGGTTCAGCATTGGTTTCTAACCAGAATTCAAGTGCCTCCACCCATTCAGCGATGGGAATCCTAGGTATACTCATTGCGGCTCACCTGCTTCCGAACCGGAATTTCCGGTCAATGCTGATAGAACGGCTCCTCGAATAATAATGCCTACCAGTCGATTGCGAGCATCGATAACGGCGACCGGAATTTTCGCACTGCTCACAACATCGAACAAATCACCAAGAAGAACCTCTGGAGATACGGTTGGTGTATCTCGAATGATAATCTGTTCTAAGGTTTGCCCGACTTTGATTGCGGCTGATGCATCCTCGGCGGTAACAACACCCATAAGCTGTCGAGATTTATCGACGACATAGATATTGGATATCCCACGCTCTCGCATAAGCTGCAAGGCAACCCTTGGCCCACGATCCATGGTTATTGTTTCGGCACGAATCATAACATGGGAGGCTGTTAACACTTTAGATAGATCGACATCCTCTACAAATCGCTCCACATAAGCATTGGCTGGATTCGTCAATATCTCTTCAGGAGTACCAATCTGTACAACGACACCATCCTTCATTAACGCAATACGGTCACCAATGCGCAATGCCTCATCTAGGTCATGAGTGATGAAGATTATCGTCTTCTTCATGCTAGCCTGAAGCTCTAACAGCTCATCCTGCATATCCTTGCGAATAAGCGGATCTAATGCACTGAAAGCTTCATCCATTAACAGGATTTCAGGATCATTGGCAAGACCACGTGCAAGGCCAACACGCTGCTGCATACCACCACTTAATTGATCCGGTCGGCTATCCTCCAGGCCTGCCAAACCTACTAGCTCTAAGGTCTTCTTGGCTTTTGCCCTTCGTTCCTCTTTGGCAACACCTTGCACCTCAAGCCCGTACTCTACATTCTCCAAGACCGTACGATGAGGGAATAGAGCAAATTTCTGAAAAATCATACTCATCGTTTTCCTTCTAACCTGACGAAGCTCATCCGGATTCAAGCGAACAATATCCTGACCATTAATTAGTACCTGTCCAGCTGTGGGCTCAATAAGTCGATTTAATAGTCTAACCAACGTTGATTTTCCACTCCCGGACAATCCCATGATGACGAAGATCTCACCGGGTTCAATGGAGAAGCTCACCCGATTGACACCCACCGTCAATTTCGTTTCCTTAGCAATTCGGTCCTTAGACCATCCCTGATCAAGTAAGGAAAAAGCTCGCTTAGGATCATTCCCGAATACCTTGGATAACGCTTTGACTTCGATAATCGCCATCTAAGTCCCCCCTTTAATTCCTTACATCTCGTTTAACTCACTTATATAGGATAGACTTTTATGTACACAGGGGTCAAAACGGATATAGACCCGTATAGTCTGTACAGTATAAACTTTATACACTTTATTTAGTGTATGCTCTAGTTCCCTTACATTTCCTACTCGACTTCGTTCTTTACATTTCCAAGACTATTTTTTACAATAAGTAACGTAGATATTCATTCTGTGTTTGATATCACAAGCAACAAGCTTTTAGCGAGATAGGGGTGCGCGATGACATCATTCGAAGGATTAAGTGAAGAGCATATAAAAGTGATCGAAAAGTCACGTCAACGCGTTATGGATTCAATAGGTAATAATATGGACCTCTATGGAATAACGTTATCCATAGGTCATCTTTATGGGAATATCTACTTTAATAATGGTCCCGTCACACTCGACGATATGGGTGAGAAGATGGGGATGAGCAAGACAAGCATGAGTACGGGGATGCGTACATTAATGGATTTGAAGATGATTAATAAGGTGTGGGAGAAAGGGTCGCGGAAGGATCTGTATGAGGTAGAAACAGATTGGTATCAGAATTTTGTTGATTACTTCTCAATTAAGTGGCGCAAATCTCTGGAATTGAATATTAATTCATTGAATAAATCAATCGCTGAAATCCGCAAGTTACGCGAAGAGAACTTGGATCATGAGAAGCTGGTTGCCCAAATCGATGTAGATCTCGAGAAAATGATGGATGCTACACAATACTACACATGGTTAGGTCGTTTTATCGATGCATTAGAGTCTGGGAAAATCTTCAATTGGATTCCGAAGGATGCTCCATAATGTACAATTCAGAGCACACAGTAAGGACTCGTTATTTTCTGAGCTGATGGTTAGTAAATATTGGGGGTAAGCTATACCTCACGTAAATAGGCGTGCAACTTCGTGCAACTGTATTTCATACAGTTATTTGGACAGTTTTGACTGTTTCCGAGTAATTAACTGTATTTTGTACAGCTAATTTGATTATATTTCACTAAATCCGCTAGATTACCACTAATTAAATGTATGCTATACAGTTAGCATTAACCTTAGTACTACAGCTCAGATATTAACTGTACAATATACATTTAGGAATCAAACCTATTGCTCTAAACCACAAAGATCACAATAGTAACTCATCACCAGCCCCCACCAATCGTCTCTACCAAGCAAACCAAAAACCCCTCCTCATGATGCATCATGAGAGGGGTTTTTTAGTCATTTACATTTTATTTATATAACACTTTATCAACATTATATTTGGCCTTCATGTCATTAATCATGAACGTCTCATAGATTTCTCTATGAACGGGGTTCTCGATCACACAGACATCAATCCTTGTTACTTCGTCTCTATGATCTTTCATCACCGAAACTGTATCCTCAAAGTGCTTCTTAATTCTCGGTCTTAGCTTCCTTGCCTTACCGACGAACAATAGCTCGTCACGATCATTGTAGAACATGAAGATGCCGCCCAGCTCTCTAGAAATTAGGTGGAAATCGGTAAATCCGTAGATATTACTTAACTCTGGTGCATCCTGCTTGGTTATACTTACATCCGGTGTTGGAATGGTTATTAAGATCATCTAAGTACACGTCCTCTTCCTACATATTGCTGAGAATATTATCACATTTTTCTGTTATTTGCATTCCGATATAATTACAACAGTCCTCTAAACGTTGTTCGGATGACATCACCACGACTAATGATCCCGACTAGTACACCATCACGCACTACCGGTAGTTTTTTGATTTGTTTCTCTCCTAGGATCGCCGCAATGTCCTCTACCTCCGTATCCCAATGCACCTTAAGCACCTTCTTACGGGCAAGCATCATCACATTCAGATCTAGAATATGCTCGATCCTCTGCTCAAAGTCCTCTTCGTCTCCCTTGAGAACACTAAAAAAGTAGAATGTATGAATGACTAAATCCTTATGCTTCCCGATATAACGCATAATATCACCATCGCTTATATACGCGACAACCTCGTTCTTATCATTAACTACTGGGAGTCCACTGATGTGTTTATCTACAAACTTCTCAATAACAGATCGAATGGATTCATTTTCTTTCACCTTGTACACTTCGGAAATCATGATGTCATGTGCTTGCATTGAAATCATCCTCCTAACATGCTAATCCTACAATTTAAGTAATACATGAATAAAACCTTTTGGTATGCGACACATGTCACATTCGATTCGTTACATCTTATTCGCCAGGTAGACCTTCAGCAGCTTACCCTTAATCGTAGTTTCCTTCATAACCTCTAACACATGCGGACCTTTGCCATTCAATATCTCAACATACGTAACCGTGTTCTGTATCGTAATAATACCAATATCATCCACAGTCACACCTTCAATTCGAGCTATCGTACCCACAAAATCAACAGCCCTGAGCTTCTTCTTCTTACCACCGTTAAAGAAAAGCTTCATAATTCCCTTGTTTAATTGCTCATTCTTTGATTTCTTAGGACTAGGCTGCTTACTACTCTTCACAATAAAAGCTGTCTTCCCGCGGGAAACCTCATCCCTTGAAGGAGCATCCATTCTAGGTATGTCAAATCCAATGTATTTTTGAACCTCCGCAAGCCATTTGTCTTCAAAGGGAGTTATGAATGAGATCGCTCTGCCGACTTGACCCGCGCGTCCCGTTCTTCCTGTACGATGCACATAGCCTTCCTTTTCCATTGGAAAATCATAATTAATCACATGCGTGATATTATCGATATCAATACCCCTCGCAGCCACATCCGTAGCTACCAAGTAGCGGAATTCTCCTCTTCTGAAATTGTTCATCACTTCAAATCGATCCTCTTGCTCCATACCACCGTGAATCTTAGCGCTTGGGTAGTCCAAATCGTCTAGCTGCTTATATACCTTATCCACTTGATCCTGTGTCCGGCAGAAAATAATACAGCTTTCCGGGTTTTCTACAATCGTGATATCTCTAAGCACATCGAATTTATCAGCCTCCCTCACCTCTACAAGTGAATGCTTAATCGTATCCGTCATTATGCCAGTCGCACGGATCTCGATTCGTGTGGGATTGTTCATGTGCTTACGACATAGCTTCTCAATATCCTCTGGTAACGTCGCAGAGAATAAGAGGGTCACTCGTTTCTTAGGCAACTCTTTGATAATCGCCTCTACCTGCTCGATAAACCCCATACTCAGCATGAGATCTGCTTCATCGATGACCAGATATTCTATGCAGTCCAGTGCAAGGGTGCCTCGATTTATATGATCCAGCACACGACCGGGTGTCCCAACTACAACATGACTTTTCTGCTTTAATTCCGCCGATTGCTTTGAGAATGGTTCCTTTCCATATATAACAGTTGCTTTAATTCGCTTATATCGTCCAATATTCGTAATATCCTCTTTCACCTGTACGGCAAGCTCGCGAGTTGGTGTTAGCACTAACGCTTGCGGCTTATTCTCATTCCAATCAATCTGGTCACATATCGGAATGCCGAAGGCTGCTGTCTTCCCACTGCCCGTTTGTGATTTCACGATGAGATCTTTTCTCTCAAGCACGATTGGGATGACTTTCATCTGAACCTCTGTTGGTCGCTCGTACTTCAAGCTTTCCAACGCTCTACCTATGTCTTCACCTAATTGATAATCCTTAAAGCTATGCTCGCTCATTGATTAGCCTCTTCTCACGATTCATCTGTTTCCTCGATAATACCTTATTAAAGTAAGAACAACAAATCAGAATGATAATATCCGTCGCTGCAAAATAGATTAAATCCCAATAGTGTTGGAATGACATGATATTCAATTGCATCAATATGGAATAGCTTACCCACATCATTATAGTTGTAAGGACCTTAATTACCCTATTTAACCTGTAATAACAAATAAGCGAAATCACAAAGCTCTTGATCAACGTAATAACTATAAAAACGGTTAAGGTATCTCTTGCAGCATTGGCAAAATAACCGCCGACAAAATGATAATGATCCGTATAGAGAGAAATAGAAAGCAGATCTGAATACATAATATAGCTTGAGCAAAACAGTATGACCCATCTCATTAGTCCTGAGGGAGCCTGCAGTAAAAGCTTATACCACACCTTGGCTATCCAGAAGTAAATGAATAGACCACCCCCGGTAAAACTTGAATGCCACCAATTGTGCTTAAAAACGCCTAATGTTAGGAATAAATATTCAAGAGCCACAAACATCAAAGCAAATATGAGTAACCATCTAAATCTGAGGTTAAAGGCAGCGATAAACAATGCGGCGGATGAGACGTACACCACCTGGGAAAGGAATGCTCCTAATGCATTATCGAAGTAAGTATTTTCCATTAGCCCCGGGTAATATTCGTAGCTTTCCAGCCAAACAAAAATCACAAACTCCAATAAACCAGCAATTGCACCTAAGCCAAAGAACAACATGAGAAGCCTAACATCTCTTTTCTTCCAGAGCGTATAGGTTAATAGCAGAATACTTAGAGCTGCTAATAGGATAAACCAGATGGCATTTCCCATGAGAACAGGTTCTCTTATCTGAAGCGTCTGTGGGAGCAACACGATTTTCCCCCTAAGGATTAATAGCATAATAAAAAAAATGTTGAAATAAAAGTCAGCTTTCTTATTATGGTTGTTTATCGTTGCAGGCATACTCTTTAGTTTTCTAGACTATTGATCAGGGATCTTCGCGCATGTTGATGCAGGGAAGACCACTACAACCGAGCATTTAATATTTGAAAATAATAGCATTTAATACTGTTCAGATCATTCATGACATTCAAATTAACATTAACCCGTTATACTCCCCTTATCAGATACAAGATAAGGGAAGGACGGGGGTTCAGTGTTATGAAGACACCCATGAATGAATATATAAGAGAAGTGGATATTATCCGAGCAATCGCCATTATTGGCGTGTTAATCGTCCATGCAACTGCATTGACTGTTGTCACTTTAAATCCACAATCCTCTTTATACGGTCTATATGATTTTTTGAATATTGCATTCAAATATGGTACGCCGACATTTATTTTTCTTAGCAGCTTTGTTCTGTTCCGCAGTTATATCCACAGGTCGCTAGCTCCTGCATTGGTCAAGCGATTCTACCTCCGTAGGTTAGTCTATATCGTACTCCCTTATCTGCTATTCTCTATTATATATGTTGCAATGAAGTCCTACTTCTACTATGGCTTTGGGGAGTGGTGGGCATGGTTGTACGATCTAATCGTTCGGATCATGACTGGAAAAGCTCATTCACACTTGTATTTTGTCATCATCAGCATTCAGCTTTACATATGTTTCCCTCTTATTCTAAAGTTGCTTCAATCTTCCAGATGGATGGCGAGAAATGCTTACTGGATCGGGTTTGCAATCCAATGGACTTTTATCGTGCTTAACAAATATTACTTACATTTACCCAATAAAGGTAGCTGGGCCTTATCCTATTTCTCCTTCTTCATGCTCGGTGCCTATGTGGGCATTCACTATTCTTCACTTCTGAAGAAGTTTTACCTTATACGATCAAGTGCGCTCCCTATCCTAAGCTTAATTTTGATTTGGTTTGTAGGTTTAACCGCCCATTTCGGACTTATCCATGCTAATCGCGTCTATCAGATTTCCTGGCATAGCTTCTGGTATGAGCTTGCTTGGAACCTACACACCGCATCCACAGCCATTCTGATTTTCTATGGTGTCCACCATGTTTCGAACCGGCTCCCTAATGCTGTATTGAACCTGCTTAGTCGCCTTGGCCAAGCCTCCTTTGGCATCTATTTGGTGCACCCCCTCCTATTGATTGCGTATGAAGCTTTAGTCCGTGTTGCCAACCCATTATGGTACCACCCTTCGATCTTATTAAAAGGGCTTTTCATACTTGTGGGCTCCTACATCGTAGTCTGGCTTGGAAGCAAGACACTCCAAGGAATGGCACCCTTCGTATTCGGTCATACATTTACAATCAGAAAAGAGACAGCCGGTTAATTGTTTATAACCGAATGCTTACCATTGCTTCCCTCTCTACTCCTTCATAATTCCAGCATCGAACCCCTTATCTATCATGTAACTTCTCATTTATCGGAAATAATCTAAAAGTAGATTGTTCAACTTGGGAAAAATCAATTATGATAGAGATAGCTGATCAATTGTTCACACCATGGGGGGAAACTATGCTTAATCAAACAGTTGTTACCGCTAAACCATACAAAACCCCTGTTAGAATTTGGATTACTCTCGGAGTCATCTTCCTGATCTTTGGTACCCTGATTATTTGGCATTCTAATACCTACAGAGAACAGCTACTTAATAACGTTTACGAAGAGGCCAGCTTTGAACTATCTGCTACTGCTTCCTCGCTCTCCTCTATACTAGAAAGCCGGCTCTTGCTCGCCAATGGACTGAACGCGTATATAACGGCAGAGATCATGGACAAGCATGAAATCAATCAGACCTCATTCGAAGCCTTCGGCTCTCTCTTTATTCATAAGACGGAAGGCATTCGTAATCTCTCCGTTTATCCAGCTGGAATTGCGAAATTTGTCTACCCACTGATGAATAATGAAGCACTATTAGGCCTTAATCTCCTGACTCATTCCAATCCAGATATACGCCTTAATGCCGAACGGACTATGCTGACACCCGACATAACGATTCTTGGTCCCTTAGAGCTGACACAAGGTGGAATCGGGATATTAACTAGACAATCCATCTTTGAGGACTACGAATTCTGGGGATTTGTCTCTGTCGTTCTTGATGTGCCCCCCATACTTCAAGAAGCTGGCTTTTATGATTCTTACAAAGGAATCGAACTTGCTGTGAGAGCCAATAATCAAATTATCATGGGTGATCCACAGCTATTCGAATCCTCTCGGCTACGTGACCTAGTACCCTTACCAGAAGGCACATGGGAAATATCCGCAGCACCAAAGCAAGCCAAGCTGGACTCCGTTCAAACAAAGGTATTGGGAATTCTGATCACCTCACTCTTATCTCTGATTTTGATCCTTTATTTTCTCTATGTTCAACTGACACAGAGAGCCAAGCTGCATGCACTCGTAAACGATCGAACGCTGAATCTCGAGCTCGCCAATAAGCAACTGGAGGTTACCTATAATGAGCTCACTTCGGCTGAGAAGGAGCTGAGAGGGCAATATGATTTACTGGAGAATAAAGAACAAGCTGTAAGACAGATGGCCTATCATGATTCGATTACAGGATTATATAATAGAGCTTATTTTAACGACTATCTGGAAAAAATAATTGCAGACAATGAGCCAGCTACTCATCGTATTGCCTTGCTATTCCTTGATCTTGATCACTTCAAGATGACGAATGATACAATCGGACATTTCTATGGAGATATTCTACTTAACGAGGTCGGTCGTAGACTGCAGCAGCTATTAACCGATGGTGAAATTATCTCTAGATTCGGTGGAGATGAATTTACGATTATCCTGCCAGCTATTACCGATGTCGAGCAGGTGCAAGTTATTGCTCAGCATGTAAATGGTTTATTCCACCATCCCTTTATCCTTAATGATGCGGAACACTTTGTTACCACAAGTATCGGAATTGCACTCTTCCCCGAACACGGTGAGAATGCAACAGCACTCATCATGAATGCGGACATGGCTATGTATCGCGCTAAGGATGATGGGAAGAATCAATACCGCTTCTATGACAGCTCGTTGAATCCCGATGCCGAAGCAACTATGGAAATCAAGAATAGCTTAAGCCGCGCACTTGAGCGAGATGAATTCCTCATCTATTATCAACCTCAAGTTAATGCGCAAACTGGACGGATCGTCGGACTAGAAGCATTGCTCCGTTGGAACCATTCGAAGCTTGGCATGATTCCTCCAAGCAGCTTTATTCCAATTGCTGAGGACACCGGTCTAATTGTCCCCATTGGCGATTGGATATTAAGGAATGTTTGCGCCCAGAGTAAGGCTTGGCAGCGTGTTGGACTGCCTCCCATTCGAATTGCTGTTAATCTATCTGCGAGACAGTTCTTACAGAGGAATCTAACCGAACGCATCAAAGAAATTCTAGATGAAAGTGAGCTTGATGCGAAGTACCTAGAGCTCGAAATCACGGAGAATATCGCGATGAACGATGATAAGCTACCGACACTCCAAGAGCTAAGCCATATGGGGATAACCATCTCCATCGATGATTTCGGTACCCAATATTCCTCTCTAGGGTACTTGAAACGACTGCCTGTTAACAAAATTAAGATCGATCGCTCCTTCGTGAATGGCATATCCAAGGACCCGAAGGATGAAGCCATCATTCTTGCTATGCTGCTGATTGCCGATCGCCTTAATTTGACGGCCACTGCGGAAGGCGTGGAGACGGTTGAACAATTGTTATTCCTGCAAGACAACAACTGCCAAGATATTCAAGGCTTTCTGTTCTACATGCCACAGCCCAGTGAACTGATGAAGGACATATTAATGAAGCAAGCTGCATTCACCTAACCTTGTGTTATATGTTTCCGCCGAAATTAACAAACACTTAACCGAATTCGCGAAGTGACGAGAGCCAGCTTATGTTATCATGGGCGTATTATCGAAACGGAGGGAATACCATGAACAACCACCAGCTACCCCTTAATAAGCTAATCCAAAGACTGCAAATTCCAACAAGTAGAGTACGAATGGTGCTTGATACGGATACCTTCAATGAAATTGATGACCAATTTGCTGTGGTTCAAGCCCTATTATCTCCTGAGCATTTACAGGTAGAGGCGATTTATGCAGCACCGTTCACAAACGATCGTTCAACAGGTCCCGGGGATGGTATGGATAAAAGCTATGATGAAATCCTGCAGCTGCTTGGGCGGCTTGGGCGAGATCCAGAAGGATGGGTGTTTAAAGGCTCAGCTGCTTATCTGCCTAATGCAATAACACCTATTCACAGCGATGCCTCCTTAGATCTCGTACAACGAGCTATGGCTTCACCTGATGATGATCCCTTATATGTCGTGGCTATTGGTGCCATTACGAATATTGCTTCGGCCATTTTGCTTGAACCAGCTATCCTAGATAAAATAGTTGTAGTCTGGTTAGGCGGCAATGCCTTACATTGGCCTAGTGCTTGGGAATTTAACTTGAAGCAGGATTATCATGCCTCCAAGCTGATACTAGATTGCGGAGTTCCACTCATGCTTGTACCCTGTCAGGGCGTGGTCACGCACCTGTTGACCACAACCTCGGAGATGGAGCTGTACGTTAAGGGCTGCGGGGAGATCGGGCAATTTCTGTACGAACGCTTTTATAACTACACCAAGGATCATTTTGGTTATTCTAAGGTAATCTGGGATATGGCAGCCATCGCCTGTTTGTTGGATCCGAATATGGTCTCCACTTCCTTGGTGCACAGCCCTATCCTATCTGAGGACTTTAGATGGAGCAGCGATTCATCCAGACATTTTATTCGGTATGCGAATAATCTAAACCGGGATTTAATATTTCGGGATTTCTTCAGGAAGCTCCAAGCATTCTCAAATTAATGGAGGGTTTTATGTGAAGAAGATAGCTGTAATTGGAAGCATTAATATGGACATTGTGAACCAAGTAGATCGGCATCCTCACCCAGGAGAGACGATCCATGGACGGCAAACCCTGTATTCCCCCGGAGGAAAGGGTGCCAATCAAGCGGTTGCAGCTTCTCGGGCCGGTGCAGAGGTTATTATGATCGGTGCCGTAGGAGAGGATCCATTCCAAACCACATTATTCGAAGCCCTACATACTGCGGGTATCTCAACCGGTTCAGTGCTTACGAAGTCGGGCTCCTCCGGGTTAGCCTTCATTACCGTAAGCATGGATGGAGAGAACAGCATCATCCTCTCTGAAGGAGCAAACGGAAAGCTGACTTCACACGATGTTGACCAGCAATTATTAGCACATCCGGATACACAAGCAATCCTATTCCAGAATGAAATCCCGTGGGAAACGACCATTCATGCTATCCTTGAAACCAAGCGTATGGGATGCACTATCTATCTGAATCCGGCACCAGCTAGAGTTTTCCCGGACGAGATCCTAGCTTGCGTCGATGTGCTGATCTTAAATGAATTTGAAGCTGAGTTAATGAGCGGTGTCCACGTATCGAATGCGAATTCCGCTATTGAGGCTGCCAACCGTTTATTAAAACGAGGCTCAAGTGAAATCATCATTACCATGGGTGCTGAAGGCTCCATATATAAAAACCAGGAGGGGCTGATCCTGCCTTCGCCAGCTTTCCTTGTTCAAGCCGTGGATACGACCGCAGCGGGTGATACGTTTATCGGCACCTATGCGGCAAGCCGGGGATCTGGGTTGACCGTCGAGGACTCGCTTCGCAGAGCCTCCGCGGCTGCAGCTTTAACTGTAACTAGGGCAGGTGCCCAAGGCTCTATCCCAACAAAGGCTGAGGTTAATCAATTTTTATCCCAACAATAACGGGATTCCAATACTACACTACACTACACTACACTACACTACACTACACTACATATCCATTGTTGAACTACAGCCGATTATTTGGCAAATATAGTTTGTCGTTTGATCTTGAGATCAGGCAAGCTGTAAGTTGCCTCAAGCTTAAAATTCGTGGGGTTCTGACCGGTAATTTGACGGAAGACACTACTAAATTGCGATAATGAGGTGAACCCACACTCTAGTGCGATTTCGGTCAAGCTAAGTTCCCGCTCCAATATCATTTTTTTCGCCTTCTCTATGCGTAGCTGGCGCAAGTAAACCATCGGTGTTATGCCCTCAGTCTCTTTAAACATATGACGGAAGTGATCATAGCTATATCCGCATATTTTGGAAAGCTGAGTAAGATTCATCTTTTGACTATAGTACTGCTCCATATAATGCTTAGCGTATGCTATTTTTTGATCAGCATACACCGTAACTCTAGAGCCGCTAAGCCGCTGAACCTCCACAATTAAAGCTTGCAGCAAGCTATCGATTTTAACCTCATAGTGGTTAAGCTTTTCCGCCATTTCCCCCAATATTTGTTCTATCAGAGAATGGAGGCATAGCTGGCTGTCCTTATACAATCCCATCTCTAGTCGGACAGGCTGGTTATCGTAATAAAAGCCAAAATAAACAACCTCTGTATCGGTTATTCTTGTCTCATCATGAAGCTCATTCGGATATAGCACAGTAAATGTGCCAGGTTCATAGCTAAATTGTCTTCCATTAAATTCAGTTCGTCCCTCACCGTTTCGATAGTATACGATTTCGAACATGGGATGCCGATGCTTCTCAATATAACTATCTGCCTCCCGCATTGCATGATGAATAAAGTGTAGCGTACAATTCATGGCATCCTCCATCACACTGCTAACATGCAGCCCGTATTTTCTCCTCTTCCTTTTACACTCCTATTGTACTCAACAAACGAATAACTCAACAAGCTAGCATGATCAATTCGGCTCACATAGAGAAGCTTGAATAATCTTAAGACGTTTCGCTCACCCTAATCTCACATCTAACAACCCTCAGGAGGTCGCAGCTTTGGATTTGGAATGGATTTGGAAGTCCGCCTTCTTAGTTGTCGCCGGGATTATACTTCTGCGCATAGCAGGTAGGAAGTCTATCTCCCAAATGAATGTTGCAACAACGGTGATCATGATATCGATAGGTACGACCATCGTTCAGCCCATTGCTAACAGTCAGCTTTGGAAAGCCGTTGGTTCGGCATCGGTTTTCATCATTTCCCTAGTCATCATTGAATATTGCCAAATAAAAATGGATTGGTTCGAGAAGCTCATGAGCGGGCGGTCCAAGGTCGTGATTGAAAATGGTCAGGTTCATAAAGATAATCTACGCACCTTTCGTATGACCGTTGATCTTCTGGAGATGCGGCTAAGGCAGAAGGGGATTGCCAATATAAGTGATGTTAAGACCGCTACCTTGGAACCGAACGGTCAGATCGGTTACGAATTAATGCGTCATGCCAAACCGGTAACCATTGGAGAATTAGAACGAATTCTCGGCTTGAAAACTGGCATACCTATGGATCAGAGCATACTCTTCCAAGAAGTAGTAATCCAGAACCACCATCCAACCCCAGTCGATCCTACCTTAGAGTAAGAAGCAGGGACTTTAGCACCTGTTAAAGCCTGAATAGTGCAGCACGCCGAATAAACACATATAAGCCTGATTTTCTCTCAGGACCTATATGTGTTTATTTGGATTGCATTCCGATTATAATGTTACGCCCGTCTTAAAGATGGCGATCTCACGAAAATTACTCTTCTCATTATTAACAAGCTCACCACTCGCAACATCGATAATGTAACTGATAAAGCTACGCAGAACCTCCTGAGCCGTAACGTCCTCCACCAATACTCCTGCATTAAAATCGATCCAATGCCGTTTCGTTTCATAGAGTGGTGAGTTGGTAGATACTTTCATAGTTGGGACGAATGTACCGAAGGGAGTTCCCCTACCCGTTGTGAAGATTACAAGCTGGCAGCCTGCTGCCGCAAGAGCCGAGGAAGCTACAAGATCATTTCCCGGTGCGTTAAGCAAATTCAGCCCTTTGTGGCTAATCGATTCTCCATACTTCAACACATCCATAACGATCGAGGTGCCTGATTTCTGAGTGCATCCGAGCGACTTGTCCTCTAGGGTAGTGATCCCACCCTCTTTATTCCCCGGGGAAGGATTCTCATAAACGGGCTGCTTGTGATCCATAAAGTATTGCTTAAAATCATTAATCAGATCGACAATCTTGTTGAATACCGTCTCATCAGCTGCCCGTTCCATTAAGATCTTCTCTGCCCCGAACATTTCTGGTACTTCCGTTAGTACGGTCGTTCCACCTTGTGCAGCCATGTAATCAGACAGGCGCCCCAAGAGTGGATTAGCGGTAATACCCGACAGACCATCAGAGCCTCCACACTTCAGTCCAATCTTCAGCTCGGAGAGAGGTACCTCTATACGTTCATCACCTTGAATATGATTGTAAATCTCCTTGAGCAGCTTCACACCTTCTTCAATCTCATTACCTACTTCTTGGGATACTAAGAACTTAACACGGTTCTCGTCATAGCTACCCAGCGACTGTTTGAATTCCTTCATATTGTTATTCTCACAGCCAAGCCCAAGCACGAGCACACCGGCGGCATTGGGATGCTTGACTGCATTGCCTAGGATTGTACGCGTATTCGCATGATCGTCTCCCAGCTGAGAGCAGCCATAGTTGTGCTTGAGCACAAGCAGGTTATCCAGGGGAGCGATATTCCCGATCTCAGCTTTAAAGATATTCATCATTTGCTCAGCCACACCGTTTACACAGCCAACCGTGGGAACAATCCACAGCTCGTTGCGGATTCCGACCGCTCCATCGGAGCGTCTATAGCCCTTGAAGGTCAGCTGCTCTGCACGATAAGGATTCGCTGTCAGCTTCTGTTCAAAGCTGTATTCCTCAATACCGGTTAGATTCGTCTTTGTATTATGAGTATGCACCCATTGGCCTGCGTTTATCGCTGTTATCGCATGTCCAATCGGGTAACCATATTTCAGTATATGCTCATTTTCGTTCAAGTTACTTAGTGCAATTTTGTGCCCTCTCGCTATATCTTCGATGATCACGATTTCCTGCCCACCGATAACAATGGTATCGCCTGCTTTATAGTCTTTGAGTGCAACGGCCACATTATCTGTGTCATTAATTTGCACAACCTCTTTTAACATCTTCTCCATATCTAGTACCTCCCGAAACATTCTCCTAGTGTTGCTATGACTTACTTACAAGCTGTTGAAGTGCTTGCTTCATTCCTAATCGTTCAATCGCAATTAGACCTTCAGCAACCTTATCTGTCAATCCAGCCACTTCATTCAGATTACTGCCCCAGTGATTCTCGGCTGCTAACACGTCGTTAGCAAGCTCATAGAGACCTGCATCTGTACCCTTCCAATTGCTCCATAATAAATCGAACCACACAAGAATATCTGCATCATCAACCAGCTTGATGATTTCTTCCCCTCTTCGTCCACGATAGAAGGTAATCAATGCACTTAAGGAGAAGACTAGCTTCTCAGGCAATTCAGTTTTTAGTTCCACATATTGTAGGAGAGAGGGCAAATCTCTGGTCTTGAATTTCGATACTGAGTTTAATGAGATACTCATTAAATAATGCTGAACATACGGATTTAGAAACCGCTCAACCACATCGTCTGCATATGATTGTAGCTCCTCCTGTGGCAAATCTATAGTCGGCATAATCTCATTAGAGAGTAACTCCTTCACAAAGTGACCAACTACCTCATGATCAATAGCCTCACTCACCGTCTCTAGCCCATACAAATACGCGACAGGCATCAGTGCCGTATGAGCTCCATTCAGAATAGCCACTTTACGTGTTCTGTAAGGTGTCATATCCTCAACTACCAGCACATTAAGACCTGCAGCCTCGGTAGGCAGCTCCTCCTTAATCGACTCAGGGCCTTCAATTACCCACAGATGATACTGCTCACCTACGACAACAAGCTCATCTTTATAGCCTAACTGCTCCGTTATTTCAGCAATAGAATCCCTTGGATATCCAGGGACAATACGATCAACTAAACTACAACAGAACGTATTAGCCTCTTCAATCCAGCTTACGAATGCCGGCTCAAGCTTCCAGAGCTCCGCATATTGCAGAACAATCTTCTTCAGCTTCTCTCCATTGCGATCAATCAGCTCACAAGGAATAATAATGAGACCTTTATCAATTGAACCTTCAAAAGCTAGATATCGCGTATATAGAAACGAAGTCAATTTCCCAGGAAAGCTCTTCTGTGGCTTGTCTTCAAGCTTATCATTAGCTTCAAATGAAATACCTGCTTCTGTCGTATTCGAGAAGACAAACCTCAGGTCAACGCTAGCTGCTAGCGCCATATACTGATCATGATCTCGATACGGATTAATACCTCTACTAATGCTTTCTATCACAGCATGCTCTTTTACCGCGATGCCACCCTTCATTCCTTGTGAATATAAGGTGTATAACCCATCCTGCTCATTCAATTTATCGATTAATCCCTGCTCGATTGGCTGTACAACAACGACACTACCATTAAAATCGCTCTTGTTATTCATCTCTTGAATCATCCAATCTACAAATGCTCTAAGAAAATTCCCTTCGCCAAACTGTACGACCTTCTCAACGAGATTATCCCGCTTGTTCCATAAGCTTTTATTTAATGCTTGCATGTAGTTCCCTCCATCTAATCTACTAGGATATGATTCATGTTCTGCACACGTTAACAATTTAAGAATAACTGATTCGATTCATGATTACTGTGATTTCTATTACACTACAAAGTCACGAACTTTTGTATACTAGCTCAGGTATCTATAATATCATAGGAGGAAATCATGACACCACAACCTACTCAACAAGTCAAGCTCATCACCGCGGACCCTAGCGCTATAGGTCTTTTTGGTCTTGCTATTGTCACCTTAATCGCTTCTTCACAGAAGCTAGGCTTCACTTCTGGATATAGCTTGATTATCCCATGGGCCATTTTCCTTGGCGCATTTGCACAGCTCTTTGCCTGCATTCAGGATGCCAAGCATAATAACACCTTTGGAATGACTGCTTTTGGCGCCTTTGCTTTCTTCTGGTTAAGTGTAGCCAGTAGCTGGATGATCAAGCTCGGTGTCTTTGGACAAGCCATGGCAGAATCCGTCGATGATCGTCAGTTAGGATTTGCCTTCCTAGGCTATTTAATCTTCACCCTATTTATGACGATCGGAGCTGTAGAAACGAATAAAGTTTTGCTCATTATTTTTGTACTCATCGATTTTCTGTTTCTTGGATTGATGTTACATGCTTTCGAGATTATGCCAGCTTTTTCGCAGAAATTAGCAGGAGTTGCAGAGCTAGGAATCGCCCTCTTCTCATTCTATGGCTGTGGCGCTGCCGTACTGAATACCCATTTCGGCAAGGTTTTTCTGCCGGTTGGCTCCCCGTTCCGAATTTTTAAGCAGAGCTAGAGATAGCACCATCATTTTTGCCTGAAAGAAATGTAGCCAATTCGAACTTGGAAATAATTTAAGGAGAGTACAAAATTGCCGTCAATTAACGTGTCAATTCAATTGTAACAAGAATTTTCTACCCTCAAGGACATCATATATTTCAATTAAAAAGACCACCATTAAAAGGTGGTCTCCGTGTTTTCTGTTCTTACGATTAGTCAAGTGGTTTAATGAATATTATGGGTTGGTTGTAAGAGGGGGGTTACATTCAACAATTATCTCTTTTATACACTCCGAATACACCTAGCTCAATTCTTTTTTTGCTAGGTGTGGATGTGTTAAAATAGTAGTAGAACTATGATGAGGCGGCTAACCTATAGTCATAGTCGAGGTCATGTGTAACAAGGTAGAAGATATTCTTCAAGAGCTTGTTCACACATGCGATGGATGCAACCTTATGACATTTGTTATAGGGTTGCATTTTTAATTTGTCATAATAATTTACGATGTGGTTTCCACCGAAACGTCTTTGTTTAATCATGTTTTGAATAATAATGTATAGTATTTTTCGCAGATGCTTGTTTCCTCGCTTATTAATTTTGTCCTTGTAAAAAGTTTTTCCAGACTGGAATCGGCGTATATCGATTCCTGCGTATGCATTAAGTTGTTTGTGATTATCGAACCTTCGAATATCACCAATTTCGGCTATAAGCCGTACGGCTGTATTCGCACCTATTCCTGGGATGCTGAGGAGTATGTCATACTCAGCTAAAGGTGCGGCTAAGGATATCATCTTAGCAATACACCCTTCTTTCTGCAGAAGCAGCTCTTGGTAGCGGTTAGCGTATGATCTTGCCTGATCGCAGCGTACGTCCTCCTTGGAGACTGCTGGGTAAGACTGCATGGCCGCTTCAAGTAATTCTAGGGCTTTCTTCTCCGCTATTACTGTTGACATTCGTTTCTCTGTATTTGCTAGAATTCGATTTTTGATGACTGTCTTAGAATGATTAAGGATAAGATCTGGATGGGGATATAGCTGAACAAAGTTTAAGAATAACTCAGACTTACTTTTAAAGACTTGTTCTATTTCAGGAAAGGTTTCTTGAGTAACTCTATGAAGTCGGTTGCGGATAATACTCAGTTCATCGTCCAATTCTCCGTAATGTCTTGATAATCCCTTTAGTTGTAGGTAAACATCATTATCGTCTGCATGCACTCTTCTCTCATTTGAAAAATGGGTAATAGCTAGTTTATGCGCGTCACTCCGATCTGTCTTGTGAATACGTAGAGAATCACATTGGATTTTTGATTCTAATGGATTGAGTAGACAATAGGAGTAGCCATTTTCCTGCATGAAGCGCTGTAGTTGCCTCGAATAGACACCGGTGGCTTCGAAGACAATATGGGGTAGCTCCCCAAAATCAATTTTGATGTCTTCGATTATTCTTTTCAATTCGAGAAATTCGGGGCGAGTATGCATGATTTCTTTTTCCAATTCACAAGTTTTCAGTGGGTTATAAACAACCATAAAACTTTTACCCATACTCACATCAAATGCAATGACGTGTTTCATTTTCTCCCTCCTCAGTTGTTTTGAAGCTTCACCTCAACCTTATCGATTCCCATTTCTTATACACGATCTCGAAGGATCCAACATACTTAAACCTGATTCAAATAAGGGTGGTGAAGTAGGTCAGTTTAACAAACGGATTCAAGATCCCAAAGAACACTCGACCTATTCTTCACCTCTACTATATAAAAAAAAGTAGTGCGAACCAATGCCTTGGTCTGCACTACTGATCTTAGTATGTTTAACTATCGTCTCCCTCAGTTTAACAAGCGTATGCTCAAGTACAGTATATGCTAACTCATTCATCATTCTGCTGATTTAAGCCTTACTTCAGATACTTGTGTGAATTTTCGTACAAAAATGGGTGGTCATCGCCATTAATCAACCATTTTGTACGATTTTTCGTATAAATGTGGATGATGCATCCTAGAACCCTCGACACCATGAATACCGTTTTACAAAGTTGATAGGCATGATGAGACCTTTTACGGACGTTTAGTAAACGTATGTGATGCCGTTTCTATGTCAGCAAAAGAACAGATTCTCCATGCAGAAAAGACGTTATAAGATCTTCTTAACAAATTCAGACTTTAATTTCATAGCACCAAAACCATCAATCTTGCAATCGATATCATGATCACCATCAACCAAACGTATATTTTTTACCTTGGTCCCTATTTTCACTACTAATGAAGTCCCTTTTACCTTTAAGTCTTTGATGACTGTAATAGAATCACCATCATTTAAGACATTTCCGTTGGCATCCCTGGTCACCTTGTTATCTTCAATATTGTCAGTATCTGAGTCTAATGTCCACTCATGGGCACATTCTGGACATACTAGTAAGCTTCCATTCTCATATGTATATTCTGAATTACATGCTGGGCAATTTGGTAAACTAGGCAAAATTCCATTTCCTCCATTCGTTATTGTGAGGTGCTTTCAACAAAGTAACCGTCTGGCTTTCAAATAGCCAAGGCTATCTTCTCTCGCCTTCTTGTTATAAACGTATGATGTCAGTTTATGGTGTCCATTCGTCGTGGATGATCCCAACAAGCACGTGATCATCACCTAGCTTCTCGAATACAAGACGCAGGCTGCGCCAGTCCATCCCCTCATTTGCGGGATCAATATGATCAATATGATATTCAACGAAATCATGGCTATCCGTTGGGTACACTTCGTTTAGATTATTGATCATTGTACCTTCCCCAAACACTTTATTCAGCGCGATCTCCGCATCCTTGATAAAATCTACATCATACACAAATCGCTTGTGATAATCCGCGTAGGTTAATTCGATGATCTCACCTGAGCCTGGGAATGTCCGCCATTCGTGCTTAGTCGCATCCTCCATTAAGCCCGCCAGCTCATCTCTAGTGAATACGAGATCTGTTTCCTCGTTAACATATGAGTAAGGAGAGAATCGGATTCCCTTCTCTGGATGTGCCCATGATGCAAGCATACTCATATCGCCTTCCTTAAGTACCTTCAATACAGTTGTTGCTGCTTCTAGTGAGGTCGGAGGCATTCCTTCTATTGATTCCTCCTGTTCTTGCGGCTGTCCCTCTTCTTGTGGTTGTTCTACTGGTACCGGATCTTCTTTTACTTGTTCTTGCTCTTGTTCTTGCTCTTGTTCTTGCTCTTGCTCTTGCTCTTGCTCTTGCTCTTGTGATTCCCCTACTTCATCCGAAGTATCATTACATGCTGTAAGCAGTATGATTACTGCCACTAAGCCGATAAATCCGATATTTCTTAGTCTAAACATATTTTTTCTCCTATCTAGTCTCTATCTTTATTTAGTATCTCTCCATAACAGACGGTCACTTTCTTTGAATAGTTGCTAATCCAAGAAGAATTCCTGTTCTCTTAGTTACCTTTCGTTTACTAGCTTTAGTATATTTCAGCTCTTACGGAAGACTATATATTCAGATATACTAAGTCCAAACTGAGGAGGAAATGAATAATGCGAACAATGAAGCTCGGAAATAGTACATTAGATGTACCGGTCGTTGCAGTTGGCTGCATGCGTATTAACTCGTTAGACAAAGCTGAGGCTGAGCAATTCGTCCAAACGGCGCTAGAGGAAGGTGCGAATTTCTTCGAGCATGCTGATGTTTATGGCGGTGGAGCCTGCGAGGAAATATTCGCTGAGGCCCTTCACATGAACAATAATATTCGTGAAAAGGTCATCCTACAATCCAAGTGTGGTATTCGAAAAGGGATGTTTGATTTTTCCAAGGAGCATATTCTAGCGTCGGTAGACGGAAGCTTAAAGCGGCTGAATACCGAATATCTGGACGTTCTGCTTCTGCACCGTCCCGATGCATTAGTAGAGCCGGATGAAGTGGCGGAAGCCTTCAATCTTCTAGAGAGCGCGGGTAAAGTGAGGCACTTTGGTGTCTCTAATCAGAATCCCATGCAGATTCAATTGCTGAAGAAGTCAGTGAAGCAGCCGCTGGTTGCTAACCAATTGCAATTAAGTATCACCAATGCCAATATGATCTCTCAGGGATTTAATGTGAATATGGAGAATGACCCCTCAGTAAATAGGGACGGCAGTATACTAGATTATTGCCGTCTAAATGATATTACTATTCAGCCTTGGTCACCTTTCCAATACGGATTCTTCGAGGGGGTATTCCTCGACAATGACAAGTTCCCTGAATTGAACAAGAAGATCGATGAGGTTGCTGCTCAATATGGAGTTAGCAATACAACCATTGCCATCGCATGGCTTCTGCGTCATCCCGCACATATGCAGCCCGTAATTGGCACGATGAATATCGGCCGCTTACAGGATTGCTGTAAAGCAAGCGATGTTCACCTAACACGTGAAGATTGGTATGGTATCTATCGCGCAGCAGGTAATGTTCTTCCATAAAGATGTTCCCATAATCCTTTTTTAATCATAGCACCCTTAGGTCACATTCGACTTGAGGGTGCTTATGATCAATCTGTCTATCTGTATCAACTTGCCGTATCCATTGAATATGCGAGCTTTGCGATAGAAAATGATCACAGTGATGGATAATCTGCATCACTTACGTAACAGCACTATGGCTTGTGGAATGCCAAGCCAGAAGCCAGAAACCGGCATAATCACTGCGCCTAGTGTACACACCGATAGAAGCATCCAGCCAAATGCGGGCGGTGGTGCGATGCTCCTCTTCTTCATCATCCAATCCGCTGTATAACCGATAAGCATTAACATAAATCCGAACATCATAAACCAGAATGCAATTTCACGCTCAAGCTGTCCATCCGTAACGATTGTATTCCACAAGCCGTCGCCAACAATCGACTGAAGTGGCTCCATGTATCCTATTAATCCAACAATGGTATGCAGCAATCCCGTCAGCATAAGCAATAATCCAATTTGGCGCTTGCCCTTTCTCACATGATCCATGAACATTTCAGCTCCTCTCTCCCCTATCAATACCGAAGCTCACCTATAAAATATTAATTTTCCTGGCGTTTGTGCTTCCTTGCTCCTCCTCTAATGTATCGATGAGACAGTCGATCACTGATTTGGAAGCTAGTAGACATTCCTTAGCCGCGCTCTTCAAATGCTCCTTTGTATCGCCCCGCTCTAGGTTACCTATTAACCGTTCCACATAAGCTAGATTTTCTAGTACACGCTCCATTCCAATCCCAGTTGTCCTCATACGATCAGCCCTTCCCTTCCTCCGTCATAATCCGCTTGCCAAAACGAATAATAAGCCGATTCTCGTTATACCTCGCACCCTCAACCTGACGGCCCATTAATGGTCTTGGTAATATAACCTTCCGCTTGTAGGACCCAGCATTCACCGTCAATTCGTCGCCCGTCTGCACTAAATCCAGCTCTTCCTTATTAACAAAAGGAATCATCAGCTCCAGTAGCATTCCCTCATCATCCTCCCGAATGATCTCTGTTCTGCCACGGTACAAGATGGCTGATGGATCCTGTGTTCCATATACGATATCCGCTAATTCTTCAAGTGCTGCCAATCCGATAACCTCTGTAGGCATCATCGGTGCTCTTAGGATCGGTAATGGCTGGAAGTTCGACACAATTTCTTCCTCGTACTGCTTCTGAAGCGCTCGCCAATGTGCGAAGAATCCTTCACCTGCTTCATCTGGTAGTACTCGATTCACGATGATCGCGTCCGTATTAAACCCGAATAGGTTCAGATAAGTAAAGGAACGCTTCGATTCGGAGAGCACCATCTTCTCGGGGTTAAGTACGATTCTTATTGATGTGATCTCCGGGTCTAGCACGATTCGTTGCATCTCCTCTAAGCCTCTTGCCAAGAACTCAATACTGTCTAGTACCTCATCCGAGGGAAGATCAATGCGATTGACAAGCTTGGCGACGGGGCGAACAAGCTTAATCAGCTTGCGCTCATTCGGGAATATCTTCTCCAGCCACCAATTTAATACATTCGGATAGCTAAGTAACCGCAGCGTCTCACCAGTCGGGGCGCAATCCACGACGAGCACATCGTACTTCCCACTCTGAGCATGCTCCTTCATCTGTAGTAAGCTGAAGAGCTCCTCCATACCTGGGAATACGAGCATTTCTTCCGTTGTGATATCCGTAAGCTGCGCTTTATCGAGCATTTTCGTTAAATAGCTCTGAACTGCCCCCCAATTACGCTCCGTTTCTCTGAGACTGCTCACTTCCTGCCCCCATAAGTTCTCGCTGATTTGAACCGGATCAGGACCAATTGATACGTCTAACGAATCCGCTAAACTATGCGCTGCATCTGTGCTGAGAATAAGTGTGCGTTTGCCCTGTCTGGCCAACTTCACCGCTGTCGCTGCTGCTATACTCGTCTTACCAACGCCACCCTTACCGGTATAAATAATGATTCTCATATGGTCCAACTCCCCCTTTAGTACGATATCGTAGTAATTATTTAAAAAAAAACTGATTTTCAACTGTTATTCAATTATTCGTTCATCCATTTATTCCTCAATCTTAATCTTAATTGGACGGGTCATTGTCTCGTGGGGCTTTAATGGACCACCCTCTTGGAATACTCTAGCTGCCTTGAATAAGAGTGTTGTGAATTGCTCCATCTCCTCAGTGGAAAAGGCCGTCTCTAGTCTGCCCAGCATACCGAGCATGATGCTCTCCCATTGCTTCCCCAGCAATCTCCCTTCCTGTGTTAATGTTACGAGCTTAACCCGCTGGTCTTGCGCAGATGTTGCGCGGGCGATATAACCCTTTCGTTCAAGCCGCTTAGCAATACTAGTCATTGAGCTTAGAGGTGCACCCATCTCAGCTGCCAACTCCGACATCGTTAGATCTCCACGGAATAACAGAATAAGCAGCGTGGACATATCCGATCGTGTGACATTCTGTTCTAGATGAAGGGTGTCTGACATGAAAGCGAACGGACGTAGACCGGTTTTTAAGAATAGATCATATAGCTGCAGCATACCGGATACCCCTTATAGTTCGATTTCGTAGTAATCATTACAATCAGATTACTACGAGATCGTATTAATGTCAATGCTTATATGTTAATTCTATTGAACAGTATTAGATTTTTATAGCCGGTAACTCATTGTTTCACCGCACCGCTAGTTACCCCCGAGAATACATATCGTTGCAGGAATAAGAAGAGCACCGCAGTTGGAACGAAGACCACAAGAATGAAAGCGGAGATAATCTCCATACGTGCAGCATTAGGTCCAACAAACGCGTAGATCGCTGTCGATACGACCCTCAAATCCTGGCTCGGCATATATAGGAAGGGAATATAGAAATCATTGTAGATCGCGATAAACTTCAGAATTATGACGGTTGCTGTGGCTGGGGCCAGTAATGGGAATATCATCCTCCAATAGATCGTAAATAGCGAAGCCCCCTCCAGATAGGCACTCTCATCGATCGCCTTGGGGATACTATGAATAAATTGGAGGTAGATGACAATCTGAATAACATCCGCACCCAAATATAGTACAACCGGTGCCCCAAGCGTGTTGTACAAGCCAAGTGCCTTGATGATACTGAAGGTAGCAACCTGTGTCGTAACAAGTGGGATGACAGCTGCCACCAAATACATACCCATAATGAGCTTCTTCAATTTGAAATTAAATCGGCCTAGTGCATAAGCGGTCATGGTCCCCAAGATAATGTTGCCCACAATGGATATGACGATGATAACCCCAATGTTCCAGAAGCCTAGACCGAGCTTACCTCGCTCGAATACAAGCTGAAAATTCTCGAAGTTGAGAAAGCTCTCTGGCAAGGTGAACCGGGCTGTGTAATATTCGGTCCTTGTCTTAAACGCCCCCACGAATATCGTATAGATCGGGAACAAAACTACAAACGATGCAATCAACAGTGACAAATATTGAATTGTCGGGACAATAGCTGATCTTATTCTCATGCTCACTCACCTTTCGTTATAAATTTACGTTGGATCATAATAAATGCGAGTACAAAGAGTAGCAGCACAACGGCCATCGCTGAAGCCAGACCCGATTGGTTAAATTTAAAGGCGACTTCAATCGTTTCCATGACGAAGGTTTGCGTATCATTGGCCCCCAAGGTCATAACATAAGGAATTTCAAAAGCCTGTAGCGCCCCAGAGAGAGTGAGTATCAACAGTAGCTCCAGCACGGAGCGGATGCTCGGCAGCGTAATATGTTTAAAGCTTTGCATCGCATTGGCTCCATCAATCGTGGCAGCCTCATATAGATCATCAGAAATCGATTGCAGCGCTCCAAGGAAAATAACCATACTGAGTCCCAAGAACTTCCACATAGAGACGAAAGCCAGAGCGTAGTCCACTATGGTCTCATTACCGAGCCAGCTTTGCTGCCACCCAGTCAACCCAATTGTCTCCAAGAACAAATTCAACGAGCCTTGCGTCGTATGGTAGACACTCTGGAACATAATAGCGATAGCAACACTATGCAGGATATAGGGTAGAAATAGGATGATCCTGAATAGGTTACGACCTCTTAGCTTGCTATTCAGCAATACTGCAAAGTATAGAGCGAAAGCGGTTTGCAGCAGCCCCCCGATAAAATAGTACATATTGTTACGAAGGACACTGAAGAGCTCTGGATTAGTGAATACCTCCACATAATTGCCGATTCCTACAAAATTATAGTTGGCACTTAGTCCATTCCAGTTGGTCATACTGTAATAAACCAACATTAAAGCAGGATAATATGAGAAGGTAACCAGCAGCAATACAGGAAGGAACAAGAAGCTGCATACAATAACCAGCTCCTGCGTTCTATATTTTAATGGATTCACGACGTTACCCCCTATACCCTATGTATTCCTGCGTAGAATGACAGTTAGCTCGATTCCACCGACACAAGCACAATTATTGCATTAGCCTTGCATAAAA
>DFZX01000080.1 GCA_002383695.1 Caryophanales bacterium UBA4045 | reverse complement strand
TGTTTGGCTTAGAGACCGAATAATCAGATGGTAAAATAATACTTTAGTTTTATTATTTAACATATCGAGGGGCAGTGTAAGGTTTTATGCAAGGCTAGTGCATTTATTGTGCTTGTGCGACCTTATGCGGCCGCAGGCACGGCAACAAGCACATTTATTGTGCTTGTACAATCTTGTGCGGCCGCAGGCACAGCAACAAGCACATCGAGATAAGTGAGTAAGTTCGGAATTGGTAAGTGTCGTTATTAAAGGAAAAGTGAGTGGAATCGGATATGGTTAGTTGTTTGTCGGTCCGCTCGTTTATAAGATGGGGTTACAAGTTTAAAGGGAGGCAATCAGATGACGGGTAAGACGGGTTTCCTGCAAGAGCTTTATCGTAACAAAGTATTGTTCCTGATGGTCGCGCCAACGTTACTATATTTTGCGGTATTCAGTTATGGGCCGATGGTCGGTGTGTATTATGCTTTTACCAGATTTGATTTTGAGGGTGGACTTTTCGGTAGTCAGTTTATTGGTATGGATAATTTTAAGTTTCTATATAAATCAGGAATTCTCTGGAAGCTTACAAAGAATACAGTGCTCTATAACTTAGGCTTCATCCTGATTGGGAACGTCATGCAGATCGTATGCGCCATCTTCCTAGCTCAGATTCCAGGTAAGCTGTTCAAGAAGGCGTCGCAGTCACTTATGTTCCTTCCCTTCTTCTTATCATGGGTGCTGGTCGGGGCTTTCGTGTTCAACCTATTCTCAGATTATGGTGTAGTAAACTCGCTACTGCGGAGCTTGGGATTCCAAGGCTATGACTTCTATCTGAATTCAGAGCCATGGAAATACATCATCACATTCTTCAGCGTTTGGAAGGGTCTCGGATACGGTACCATCATATACTTGGCCGCGATCATGAGCATCAGTGAGGATTATTACGAGGCTGCTAAGATCGATGGTGCTAATATCTTTCAGCAAATTCGTAGTATTACACTTCCTCTGCTCATGCCGACCTTCATCCTGCTCATCCTATTCAGTCTTGGTGGTATCTTAAAGGGTTGGACGTCATCGGAAGTCGGCGGTAAGATCTTCGCGATTCCGAATACGAATCCAGAATACACGCCTGATGGCTGGGTGTATCGTGAGGATTGGCGTAAGGAATTGGGCTTAGCTGAATTCTCAGATCTGAGCTCGATTGAAGCTTACTTGGACGCTGTTAAGACTCAGAAGAAGGTGACACCAATCAATGGTGCCGCATTCGAGAACGTTGCTCGGCTGTTCCGCTACTGGCACGATTTCCAGAATATTGGCGTTACCGATGTAATCGCCGCAACCTCTTACGACAACGCGCGTGATATTCAACTTGTACCTTTTACGGCGGAGTATGAAGAATGGGTGAAGCGAATGAAGACTTGGGCAGATCAAGGGTACTGGAACAAGAATACGTTGTCCTCCCAACAAGAAGCAGGCGATTTCATCCAGACGAACCAAGGCGCAGTTTACTGGCGTAACCCAGGTGGTGCAGGTGGTTTCATGAACACACTAAAATCTAATGGTATTAATATGGAGGTTGGGTATTATCCGTTCACTCGCTTCCACAACTATGTTATGCCGACAAACCCAATGGCCAATGGTATGGCGATTCCTAAAGCAGCTGTGAATGCAGAGCGTTCATTGATGGTACTCGACAAACTACGTAATGATCCTAAGTACTTCCAGCTCTCGACTTATGGTATTGAAGGCAGACACTGGGCATTTGCGGAAGATCCTACGAAGAGAGTTGTTCCTGCACCAGGCATTGATACGAACGAAGTTCCTCGTTACGACATCGCTAGCTGGGGATGGCGGAATCAGCCTAATATCCTAGATGAAGTGGGAGGCTGGGAAGGAATGGTTGCGCTGAATCAGGAATTCGAGGCGATTGCCAAGCCTGATATCTTCGGACAAATCTACTTGGATTTTGAGACCGTGAAATCAGAGCTTGCTGCGGTCAACCAGGTTCATGAGCAATACGGTAAACCACTTATGCTTGGTCTTGTTAAGAACGTGGATGAATCGCTTCAAGAATACCGTGATAAGCTGAAGGCTGCCGGTGTAGATAAGCTTTATGATTACATCAAAGCTGAAGCGATCAAGAACTTCGATGAGAAGGGCGTTCAATAAGGCATTCTCGGATAATCAGTGGAAGAAGATGCGTTTAACCGTGCATCTTCTTCTTTATGATATTCAAGTTAGACATAAGCTGGAGATACGATAGTGAGAAGAAGGAGACAAGTTTGAGACAAGAAGGAGATAAGTTAGAGATAAGGAGGAGAGAGAATATGAGGAGATTCATTCTTGTGACCGCGATACTCATTAGTCTAACAGCCATTCTAAGCTCGTGTGACGGACCAGAAGAGGAATCCAAAAAGGAATCTAATAAAAATTCCGCAGAGAAGGTAGAATCTTTTATAGAGAAAGAGATGGAGTCAGAGTCAGCAAACGGTCCGACTGTTCGTGTGTGGGTGACTACACCGGAGAAGAGCAAGCTACTAAGTGAAGAGGAGCAGTTTCGCTTCGGAGTTGGCAGTGGGGAAATATCGGCACCTATAACGATTCATGTGGATGAATCAGTTACCTACCAGCAGATGGACGGTTTCGGAGCAGCGATGACCGATTCTTCCGCATGGTTAATCGCGAATAAGCTGAATCTGGAGCAAAGAGAGAAGCTGATGCGAGACTTGTTCGATCATGAGCAAGGAATTGGTATCAGCTATATGCGCTTACCTATGGGAGCATCGGATTTTGCACATGACTTTTATACGTATAATGATAAACCAGCGGGAGAGATTGACCCGAAGCTAAAGGGATTCTCGATCGAGCATGATAAGGCTTATATAATCCCAGCGCTGAAGCAAGCTCGTGAGATTAATCCGGATCTGAAGCTGATGGCAAGTCCTTGGAGTGTTCCAGCGTGGATGAAATCGTCCGAATCCTTGATCACTGGATATCTGAAGGAAGAATTCTACCCTTCCTATGCTAACTATTTCGTCAAGTTCATCCAAGGATATGAAGCGGAAGGCGTACCTATGGATGCAATCACCCTACAGAATGAACCCTACTACGAGCCACCTGGTTATCCAGGTATGTTCATGGATGCTACTGAGCAGATCGAGGTGATTAGGAATCATTTAGGACCTGCTTTTCGTGACAATGGTATTACGACGAAGATTATTACTTGGGATCATAATTGGGATCACCCCGAGTACCCTATTCAAGTGTTAGACGATCCGGAAGCGAACGCATTCATCAGCGGATCCGCATTCCACGGATATACGGGTGAGGTTCGTAATCAACAGCAGGTACATGACGCACATCCAGATAAAGATATTTATTTTACTGAAAGCTCAGGTGGGGAATGGGCCACTGACTTCGGTAATAATCTGAAGTGGGATTTGCAGAATCTAATCATCGGATCAACTCGTTATTGGTCGAAGGTCGTGCTCAAGTGGAATCTTGCTCTGGATGAGGATCATGGTCCGAAGAAGGGTGGTTGCCAGGATTGCCGTGGTTTCGTAACAATCAACTCACAGTCGGGAGAGGTAACCTTAAACGAAGAGTATTATGCGTTCGGGCATGCAAGTAAATTTGTGAAGTCGGGTGCTTATCGGATTGAAACGAATCAGTCTGAGGTCATTGAGAATGTAGCATTCAAGAATCCGGACGGCAGCAAGGTATTAATTGGGCTTAATTCATCTACGGAAAGTCAATTGTTTGAAGTTCACTTCGGGGATCAGAAGTTTACGTACACGCTACCTGCAGGTGCTGTCGCTACATTCGTTTGGTGATTGCTGTAACATCAAAGGTGGTGGTACAAGGATACAAGGGTACAAGGATACAAGGATACAAGGATACAAGGATACAAGGATACAAGGATACACCCTTGCTCCACCACTTAACTACAAATAGATTATTGCTTACCAAGAAAGTATTCCTGTTAGAACTCATGAGGCTAATGTGCAGATATATTGGATTATTGGCAGGTCACAGGTGTCAAAGGTTGAAAAACTGCGTGTATTTACTTGAAACTGGATTCAAAGGTTGAAAAACTGCGAAAGTGCAGGTTTGTTCAATGAAAATCGTTTATTTCGTTGTAAAGCCTGCGAATGTACAGGTATATCCATAGTTGACTATTAATTTGAAGCTACAGACCATAAAAACATGTATATTTGCAGGAAAGTGCCATGAGCAACTAAATAAAGAAGCCAAAAGATGTAGATTTGCAGGTTTTTTAAAATGACGCAAGAGGTCGACCTCGGGCTATCCGTTACCCCATTAACGCAAAATCCACTTCAGGTACAATTCCCTCTTGTGCAGCGCGGCTAAGCAGAGCAGAGACGGCTTCATAACCACTATCGCCCAAATTTGCAGTAAATTCATTTACATACAGATCGATATGAGCTTTTGCAACCTGTGGATCCATCTCTTGAGCATGCTCGAGGACATATTCACGTGAAGCCTGTGGGTTCGCCCATGCATATTCAACGGATGAACGAATCCAACCCGTGATAGCTTCTAGATCCAACGACCGACGAGCAATGATCGCGCCAAGTGGAATAGGTAAGCCAGTATCTGTTTCCCACCAGCTACCCAGATCAGCCAGCATCGTTAGTCCATAGGTTTGATATGTGAAACGAGCTTCATGGATGACTAAACCGGCATCGACTAAACCATCGCGAACGGCTGGCATGATCTGGTCGAAAGGCATGATTACAATTTCTCCAACACCACCCGGAACCTGTTGGGCTGCCCATAGGCGGAATAGTAGATAGGCTGTTGATCGTTCGCTAGGGACTGCGACTTTCTTGCCAGACAGATTGGAGGGATCCATTGAGCTGATTAAGCTATTGGATAAGCTATTGGAGTTCACGCTTCCTACAGATCTTTCAGTTAGAATCTCACCTGGACTTTCAGCCAGACTTTCAGCCAGAATTTTAGTTCCATCTTCAGCCTCACTTTCAGTTGAACGACCACCAGTGAGTATCAATGGGCCACAGCCTCGACCAAGCGCTCCTCCGCACGGTAATAACGCGTAGTCCTTCAGCAACCAAGGTAATGCTGCATAGGATACTTTCATAATGTCTGGCGCATCTTCTTCTAGAGCCCAAGTATTCGTAATATTAATGTCTGCATATGTAACGTCCAGCATAGGTGCACCAGGAATAAGTCCATGGACCAGCGCGTGAAATGTAAAAGTATCATTCGGACATGGTGAGTAAGCTATTCTCATGATAGTACCTCCAATTATTCGGAACTTGTTAGGATTGAGCTTGCAAGGATTGAGCTTGCTGCTTCCAAAGCATCTAAAGCATCCTTAATTCGCCATGCACTTCGGTCCCTTGGACCGATGGCATTGGAGATCGAACGGATCTCGAGTACAGGTATATCCCGATATTGGGCTGCAATCGCAACGCCAAATCCCTCCATGGCCTCGGCAACGGCACCCGGCACTCGCTCAGCGAGTGCTTCGGCTGTAGCAGCTGTGCCAGTTGCAGTAGAGACGGTGAGTATAGGACCCATACTCACAGAAAGCCCGGCTGATTGTAACGAATTCGTTACGCGTTCAGCCAAGCTCGTCTCGACACCGATACGGGTGAAGCCTAAGCCTAGCTCGTCTAGGCTTAGGATGCCATCCGGTGTCTCGGCACCTAGATCAGCGGCAACACATTCCGTTGCCACGACGGTCGTGCCTATCGCAGCTTGTCCGATGAAGCCGCCTGCGATACCCATGCTGACCACCAAGTCATACTCGGTGTTCGCTAATATAGCAGCCGTGTTCGCTGCGGCTGCAATGGGCCCGACGCCTGCGAGCAGGACGTCGAACCTGCTGTCGCCTCGAAGCCCACGCAATACGGCATCGCGCTCAGCATTTACAGCAGTCATCACAAGTACTCGCATATTCATATCTCCCTGCACCCATAGTCATTTAGGTCTAATTATACATCGACCATACGAATTTAACCATGTGGCAAGGAGATCATAAGAACTTCTGTAGATAGTATCAAAGCATTAGCGTTTGTATGATTTACGCTTGTAGCTCTTAGGGCGTGCGCGCAGGGAGGTATATCTTGAATTCGATGAGAGCTTGGTGGATGAAGAGGATTTCCTGCGTCTTCTCGCATTCGCTTTGGACTTTCTTCGTCTACGTCGTCGATAATAGGCGATAGCATCCTCATCCAGACTTGCAGATGTGGCGCCTCCTCCCAGCTTCGGGATAAGCAGCTTCAGCATGGGAGCCATCTGTTGAAAGGTTTGCATCGTCTTCTGTACCTTTGTTAATGCCCCCATCACACCCTCGATACCACCCATGCGGTCAACAAAGCCCTTGATATCTTTGAAGCTAAAGTTTGCGAATGGGTTGCTGCTTGCTGGCTGAGCGACGGCGGGGAGGTATGGATTCTGTACCTCGGGATAATACGGAGTGAGCTGACCTTGACCTACGCCTTGACCTATTCCTTGACTAACACCTTGACCTACGCCAGGGAAATCACCACCTTGACCGTAGTATGAAGTAGGCACATTCTGACTAATACGTACAGGTTGCTGTGAATTCAATGGTTTCACGATCCTTTTTTGTCCAAGACAGCATAACCAAGATCGGTCATATTGCCCTAGTTTTTTTATATAGTCTATGTAAGATGCCTAAGTGCGGATTGGACGTTTGTCATGGGACGTTAACCATTCACCGCTTGAAAACATTGCAGAATTAAAGTAAAATAATGAGAAAGAAAAGCGTTGTGACACCAAAATTCATAAAATTCAATTCAAGCTTACATACGCGGAAAAGGGTGAGTCCATGCAAATCAAGAAGCTTAACGACAAGGCGATTGATCAGCTATTCGAAGCGGTTCTTACATTGAAGAGCGTGGAAGAATGTTATATTTTTTTCGATGATTTATGTACGGTTAATGAAATTCAATCGCTCTCTCAACGGCTTGAGGTAGCTAGAATGCTCGGTAAGGGAAGTACCTATAATCAGATCGAGGCGGAAACTGGCGCTAGCACAGCGACGATATCTCGGGTTAAACGCTGTTTGAATTATGGCAACGATGGGTATAAAATGACATTAGAACGTATAGGCAAGTAATACGATGATTGCGAATATCATAAACATACACAATGGGCGAACGTGAGCGTATATGGCGGGGCCTATTTTTGCAACTAGAATGGATTTGCTTCGTTACTCTTATGTAGGACAGTTCGGAGGGGGATCATGCGTAAACTAGGCGTGCTGGTCATTAGTCATGGCTCGCGCAATTTGCAATGGGTTCAGCTCGTTCGTGATGCGGTTGCTGATGTCGTCATGCCAGTGGATTTGGCGGATGCACCTGTGGAATGCTCTTTCCTCGAATTGGTGGAGGGGTGTCTCATTCAGGATGGGATCGACCGATTGGAGCAGAGCGGTGTAACCGATATGATCGTTATCCCACTATTCGTCTCCTCGGGCAGCACACACATCGATGAGATCAGCTGGGCGTTAGGTACGAAGGACGAGCCTGATTTGGAAACCGATCTCCAAAGATTCCGTATTACTGGCAATGTGCATCTATGCGACCCGATCGATGATGATCCTGAGATTGCGCAGCTCCTCGTGGATAAGCTCCTTCCACTGTCAGAGGCCCCAGAGCGAGAGTTGGTGCTCCTAGTTGGGCATGGTAGTAAGGAGAAGGGCTTTCACGGCCGCTGGCGACAGGGTTTGAAGAGCTTGGCACAGCAGGTGCAAGCCATTGGTGGATATGCGGAGGTGGAGACGGTTATGCTATTGCCGAATCAAGCGAGCTGTAAAGCGAAGGCGTGGACAAAACGCAGACCGGAGTTAGAGGTGCTGATTGCACCTTTGTTTCTGAGTGCGGGATATTTTACAACGAAAGTGATTCCTGAACGGTTTGAAGGTTTTACGTATCGTTATTCGGGGGAGACCCTTCTACCAAGTCCACACATCTCTCGATGGATGGAGCGTAGAATTAAGCTTATGTTACATACAATTATGGGTGATGGTGATTAATATGGGTACTCGTGCAAGGTTAATTTATAATCCGACATCGGGTCGGGAGGAAATGAAGAAGAAGCTACCTGAGATTCTCCAACGACTTGAGCAGGGCGGTATCGAGACGTCCACACATGCAACAATCAGTGAAGGAGACGGTGTGCTCGCGGCGGCGGATGCGGTTGAACGGGGCTTCGATATTATTATTGCAGCCGGCGGCGACGGAACGCTGAATGAAGTCATTAACGGGATGGCGGAGAGAGAGAATCGTCCGAAGCTAGGTATTATTCCGCTAGGGACTACGAATGATTTTGCCAGAGCGTTAGGTATTCCAAAATATTGGGAGTTCGCCTGCGACCTTATCGTCGCTCAGAATACACGCGCTATCGATGTAGGGAAAGCGAATCAGCGTTACTTCATCAACATTGCAGGTGGAGGCTCGATGACTGAGCTCACCTACGAGGTACCTAGTAAGCTGAAGACGATGATCGGCCAGCTCGCTTATTATATGAAGGGATTGGAGAAACTACCCAGACTCCGCCCAATTGAAGTACATGTGAAGTCCGCTGAGTATGAAGCGCATGAGGATGTGATGTTATTCCTAGTTGCGAACAGTAACTCGGTCGGTGGCTTCGAGAAGCTAGCCCCACTCGCTAGCCTCGATGATGGTTTACTCGATGTCCTTATTCTACGTAAATGTAATCTTGCTGAATTCCTGCGAATCGCCTCGATGGCGCTGCGTGGTGAGCATATTAACGATGAGCATGTCATCTACTTCCGCACCAGTGAGGTGCAGATCACAGCACAGGACTACGTCCAGCTGAACCTAGATGGTGAATTTGGTGGAACGATGCCAGTGAAATTCAAGGTGCTGCCGTCTCATATCAATATGATTGTAGATGAAACTGGGATATCGAGCTATAAGGATAAGTAGATGAAGTAGTTGAATACGAAGGAGCTTACCATGTCAAAAGAATTCAAAACCGCCTCCCCCGTCGTCAAGAACGGTGAGTATATCGCGGACATCATAGGAATAGGTCATGAAGGTGAAGGGGTAGGCCGGGTTGATGGCTTTACCCTTTTTATTCAGGGAGCGCTACCAGGTGAGAAGGTCCGCGCGAAGGTCCTGAAGCTGAAGAAGCAGTTCGGCTATGCCAAGTTGCTAGAGGTGCTGGTGCCGAGTGCGGATCGGGTTGAGCCACCTTGTGCGGTGTACAAGCAGTGCGGTGGTTGTCAGCTGCAGCATCTGTCGTATGAGGGGCAATTGGTATGGAAAAGGCAATCTGTTGTGGATAGTCTTGAACGGATTGGGAAGCTGAACATGGATGGGATTACTGTTCATCCGACACTTGGTATGAGCGATCCATGGAATTATAGGAATAAAGCGCAGGTGCCGCTCGGTAATAGTGAGGGTGGATTAGTTGCGGGATTCTATGCGACTGGTAGCCACCGGATTATAGATATGAAAGAATGTCTGATTCAGCATGATGATACGAATGCGATTGTGCAGGAAGTGCGGCGTATTGCGGGTAGGTTAGGCGTCACAGCTTATGATGAAGAACGGGGTTTGGGTTTACTGCGGCATGTTATGGTAAGAGTTGGGTTCTCCATCAGAGAGATCATGGTTGTGTTGGTGGTTAATGGGGATAAGCTTCCACATGAGAGGGAGCTAATTGAAGGTATAGTGGCTGTGGTACCTGGAGTGGCGAGCATATGCATGAATGTGAATCGGGAGAAGACGAATGTGATCTTCGGTCGGAAGACGAAGGTATTGTGGGGAGCAGAGGTCATCTATGATTCGATAGGGGACGTTCGCTTCGCGATATCGGCTGGCTCGTTCTATCAGGTAAATCCTGTGCAGACGGAAGTATTGTATGGGAAAGCTCTGGCGTACGCTGAGCTGACTGGTGAAGAGACTGTGATCGATGCGTACTGTGGGATTGGGACGATCTCGTTGTTCTTGGCTCAACAAGCGAAGCAGGTGTACGGTGTTGAAATCGTACCCGAGGCGATCGAGGATGCACGGAAGAATGCTGAACTCAACGGAATTAGCAATGTTGAGTTTGTTGTTGGAGCGGCAGAGGAAGTGATGCCGCGTTGGCAGGAGCAAGGCGTTCGAGGTGACGTTGTCGTCGTCGATCCGCCGCGCAAGGGCTGCGACCAGGCGTTGCTCGACGCGATCATCGCGATGCAACCGGAGCGGGTCGTGTATGTGTCGTGCAACCCGGCAACATTGGCACGCGATCTGCGCGTGCTGGAGGATGGCGGGTACCGCACCGTTGAGGTGCAGCCGGTTGATATGTTCCCTCATACGACACATATCGAGAGCGTTTGTTCTTTGATATATAAGGGTTTTGAGTGATCGAATATAGGAGTTGGGGACGGATTGGGGACGTGCGTAATCGCACGTCCCCTTTTCTCAGTAATTTGAAGTTTGCCGGATACTTTTACCACCCTTGAAGGCGAGGATTATTGTGTGCTTTTCAAGATATCCAAACCATCTAAGCCGTTAATGTAATTGATATTCTCAAGGAAGATACAATTTCTTTTATATCTAGTCACCAAACTGGACTTGATCGACTTACTTTTGGAAAGAATATTTGTGTCGCCGATTCCAAAGCTTAGTACAAGCTTATCGCCGTTCTCGAAATATTTACGCCGATTACTGATAACGATATCAGAGGAAAAAAGGTAATGTACAGCGCCAGTTTCAAATACACCAAGATATACTTGTTAAGGTATAGATCTGTAACAATTAGTCATAGATGTTTGCTGCAGATCATTGATTAATCGAATCTGAAACTTAGCGTTAAAAAAGGATTTTTTCTTAGCTTTATAGCGATTTTTTCTTGGCCGGTGTGGTAGACGATCTTGTTGTTTTTACACTTAAAGAGTTCTATGGTTGCATCGTCAGGATCTTGAATCGCATTAATCAATGCAACTTCGTCAACATGCTGACACTATCTTTTGTCTGAGAATTCAAAATTCCGATAAAAACATACTGAACAGGATGTATGTTCCGAACTTATTCTCAAAGCCATTATCTTCAATAATAGCATCCATTAGTGAAAGTAAAACTATCTATTTCTTGTGACATTAAATCTATTAAGGTTATAACCCTCATTAAATGCTTTAACCATCTATTTTTTTTTCAAAAGTACAGCAACCACAATAACAGCGGCTGCTCCAGATAAATATTTTACGGCATAAATTATCTTGTCTATAATTTCTTTTCGATTATTTGACTTAAAATAATCTTTTAATGCTTCAGCTTTTATTTCGTCATCTTTGATATCCTTGAGAACGTTTATAATTTCCAGTGCTTTTTCTTTTTCATTCTTTGAAATTTCCTTATCTAAGTCAGTAAAATGTTTTAAAAAATTGAGGTGTTCATAGGTTACTTTTACTGTTTCACTAACTTTACTTCCTATCTCAGAGGCTTTTTCGCCCATCTTATTACTAAATTGAACTGTTTTATTCTTTTCTTGTTTTTCCTCCATTTACCTCACCTCTACATTTTTTCATCGTATTTATGAAAAATCATGTCATAATATACCAAAAAAATCCCTAATAATATATCTAGTTAGGTTTTTTTAACAAATTTGCCCGTTAGGTTAGTTGTTCCCGCTGAACTAGCTGTTACCCGTTAGCGATTCAACACTTTTTTTAGAATTGGCAGTGCAATGTCATAGTCGTTATTGTAATGAGCAAAACATTCAGTTTCATCGATCAATTTTTCATATTAACCATAATTCATCCTTTTGTCATCGCACATGTCTTGCATTTTTGAACATTTTTGTGTTTATTCCAAACCACTGTCTCCCTTGCCGATTTACGGGTCCAGAGTTTTGCGGGATACGATGCGAGTTAATCCAACTCGCATGAATGAAGTAATGAACCCAAATCGACAGTTTACACCAATTATTCAGCTGGATACTCCTCGCAGTTCTAGTTTGTCATTACCAACAATAGTCTAAACTGTTTCAACTTCTTCGTCTAATTTCAAATGTCATGGGTAATTTATAACTTGGGTCGTTATTGTTTTTTAAAATGTGAATGACCTCATCCATTAATGCCTCAACAATAACTGGCTCTCAATATGTATCTGCTCTCTGGGAAACTTCCAAAACTCTTTCAATGATCCCAGCATTTCCTGCGTATTCTTCAAATTCATGTTTAAGCTGCAAAAGCTCAGGAAAAGTCACTAAATACCAAATAAGTCCAACCAATCGTTCCCACTTATGTACATAATAACTGGTTTCACACCGCTCTTGATAATTTTGGATCAGCTGAGCAGCTGGACAATTTGACCTAAAGGTGCCCTCAACTGCTTCAAGCCCATACTCCTGAGCCACCTTCCTACAGTGAGGATGACTAAAAAGTTCGGTTAATCTACCATAAACAGAGTTGTCATCTGAAGTATTAACAACAACCGGCATTTTATTAGATAAATAGTGAGCTTCTCCTAGTTCATGAATAATCACTGAAGGGATATCTCTGTCTAAAATCAATTCACTAAGTTCTATATATATATGCTTATATTCTTTAGTACTAGAATTTATAGCTGTAGTATCAAACATGAGGGATTTCCCTAACGATACACTGATGGCTTGTGAAACATCCTCAAGAAGCTCTCTTGCAGAAGGCAAGTCCACTAATTGTGCAATAACAAAATTCTTTAATTTCTCATGATAAGGCAATCTACCCTCTTTATCAGAATCGAATCTCTGAAGTAAGTCTTTAAGCATTAATCATCATCCCATTCACTATGGTATTCAAGCCACCCCTGCTCACAAATGATTTCGCCATCAATATGAAAAAATTGATTTAGGGGGTTTATAGAATCTAATTTCACCAACCTGAATATCTTGTACGTTTTTTTCGAAATTAAGGACCACTATATTAAATCCTCCAAATTCATGACGGACACTAGGGTATCGAATTGCATCAAACCCGACGGACTTTGCTACATCAGCGACATATCGAGTAAAAACATATTGTGGTTTACTCCATCCTTCACCTTCCTCTGGGGAACTCAAAAGAGTTGAGTGAACAATTGCTTGAATAATATCGTTTTCTTCTAAGATCTCCGCATTCAGATCTAATATTTTTAATGATACTGGTATTTCAATTTCTGCGATCATCACACCTTCAACAGGTGACCTTAATTCACGATAACATGTTAGTTCGTCTTCACCTAAATACAACACTTGATTTCCAGCATGATTATATCGACCTTCTCCAATATATGATTTTTCTGCAGCTATAAAATCATAACGGGTATAGACTCTCTTCTCAAAGGACCTAGCTCTAAAGTACTTTTTTGCTAATTGCGAACTTGACGTTTCCAATGAATGTGCTTCAATTTCATTATAAACTCGTTGTGCAAAGGAATTTTTTAATAGTAAAAAAGGAGTAGATTCAGCTATTCTAGCAATATCATTAACATGTTTTTCAAAATCATCGGGAACTTGAAACCTCATATCATAAGGCCATATATTATGAAAATTGATTTCACCACAGTTAGGACATCCGATTACGCAAAGTAGTTCAATGAATTCCTCTTTTCCAAATAACTCTTGAACACGCCGGGATCCTTCATAAAAATAATCTACTTGTATTGAGTTTTTTTGGAAATCCTCATCCCTATTGTATATTCCTGGCCATTTATCAATAAAATTATCTACGCAACTGTCGCAATAAAACGTACATGCATCAAACCATGACTCTAAGTCCCTGTAAAACACCTCAATTAAAGCATTGGCCAATTCGAATCTTGAAAGTCCTCGTTTCCAATCATCTACTAGAATTTAAATCACACCTTTCTTTACTTAGACGTAACACACCAACCATTTCAACATTTAACTTCATTTTAAAAATTCTTCTCCAAAGAATTATTGAAAAAACCTTAAGAAAGCTATGATCTACGTTTCGATGTAGCTTCGTACCGCGTAGCAGTTGCTTCGGATTGCAAGTAATCATCATTGAGGGCTTTAAGAAATCGGAGAGCGTTCTCTTTTGTAAGCTGAAACCGTTGATTATTAACATCAATGGTAATCTGCAGATTATAGTTGCGAATAGTATTTTGAATTTGGGCAAACCCCATATTCGGAATAAGATTGTTACGTTGAATTGCTGCTAATTTTCTTTTCTTACGGGAATCTGTACTAACAAAAGTGGTCAATGCTGTAATATCTACGAAATTATGTGTAACCTCTATCTCTTGAAGAGCTGAGGTTGCTGCCGCTTCATACAGTTCTTCATACCCAAATATGCGTTCGAAGTTCGTCATATGTAATATCGTGATTTCATTGTTATAAAAAAACGCATCGACATTTGGATCGATTTGAAACACATCTTCATCAATGGAAGAAAAGGTTCCGTTTCGCAGCATCATTGCATCGAAGGTGTTTCGGGATAAAATCTTACCGTTGCTGTATTTCCGATAGAAGATTAGTTCATCGTCATCGAATTGAATCTTTACGGCATATGCCCAAATGGTTTTGAAAAAATCGTCATCTAGCGTTTGAAGTCGCGTTAAATTAGGATCTTGTATTTGGTTATTAATAATCGCTGAATTGGGAACCGCTATTGTGTCGATGAATTGAATAAATTCATGCGTATCCAGATTAATATCATAAGTTACTGTTTCGTCTTCATCATTTGTAACTTTGTCCAGAGAATGGAGAAACAAGTCAACAAATGCATTTGCGATGGCGTTTGAATTTCTTGCACTCTGGACAATAAACGGAAACTGCGGATTACGTGTCCTCGGTTTATTAATCATGTACAAGTGAGCGCTTTTATTTACCGCATTTTGAATTCTGATTTTTAATTGGACAAGTTCCACCATTGTAGCCATTAACGTTTCACTCCTATGTAGACGTTATGATCAACCAAGAATAAATTAATAGGATCGCCGGGCACCAAATTACCTTTGCATATAGTGATATACTTATCATTGATTTCGACGATACTGTATCCCATTAAAATCAAAAACGGATTGATAAAATAAATGCTAGCATTGATGTAAACGATAGTCAGAATAATCATGAGTATTATAAACGAAAGCAAATCATTTAATTTATCGGTTTTGAACGAAACGAATGGAATTAAATACGTCGCAATATAGTTGAGTACATCGCCATTCTTTAAAGTGATTTTCGTTACGATCGCCTGATGCGGAGACTTTGATTTAAAATAAGTCATCATACAAAACAAGAACACATTGGGTATGATCGAAAGTACAATAAATATGATCGCAAGAAAAGGCTGTATAAACATTTTTAATATAAAGTCCAAATCATCCCATTTCCCTGTCCATTTTAGTGTATTAATAAAATTAAAATCTATCATTTCTACTAAAAGAATTACAAAAAGGGGTGAGAGTGAACTAAAAAACAACATTGCCTTAACCCAAGCCCTCATATATCTCTCCTTTCTTAGACCCAAATCTATTTAAAATTATAGTCCATCTACTAATCTTTGGAAACCTTATTTTTTTGAACTAGAGTAGAAGGAACAAACCCATCTTGACGAAGGGTCTTTATCAAAAAAATAAGTTTAGCTTGTGTGTAAATAATTTACTCACCATAGATTGGGCTCAGCAAAAGAATAAAATAATAGGGGCAGGGAACATAGGAAAATAAAGAGCCGAACACTAGGAATGTGTTCAGCTCAAAGGACTATTAGACAATCAGTAATGATCATGCAGAAGCGACAACCAACTCATACGCTCTGTCTATTAACGCGTTACCTTCATAAGTGCGTTGGAAGAGGTTTTCTTTGAACGAGGCTGTCTCTCGTAGTGGAGCTGCATGTGTGGCAAAGTCGGATACAGCGTTGATGAATCGGTATCCACCTTTATTGACATGGGCAAGATCGGGTGCGTCAAAATATCTGAGCTTCATGTCGGATCGCAGTAAATTCACATTCTTCTCTTGTAACCTGAATTCCCGAACAATTATACCTAGGATGGAATTCCCACCCCAAGGCATTCGAACAAGTGCATCTGTTTCTTAGTCATCTCACCTATGCGGCGTCTTCGGCCTGGTTGTTCATAGCATTCAATAATATCTAGATCGTCTAAAAGCTCCTGCATGGTGTAGTTTTTGAATAGGTCCTTGTCAGACATCATCTTTTTTATGTATGAAAGATAAATAAGTGCAATAA
>DFZX01000063.1 GCA_002383695.1 Caryophanales bacterium UBA4045 | reverse complement strand
ACAGCGAGTTCTTCAGTGGCCTCGAAATTCTCAGGAGAGTTTTTAAGTTTTACATATAGGAGTAATATTTTTTCGCTTCGCTGTGTAGAGGCTCTTCGGTATTCTATTGGCTCACATCTACTCATTTACCTCGCTGTAGAGGCTCTTCGGTACTTTATTCGCTCACATCTACTCATTCCACACGCTGTAGAGGCTCTTCGGTACTCTATATGCTCACCGCTACTCACTGTAGAGGCTCTTCAGTACGCTATTGGCCGGCTATTCCCACTGTATAACCCCATCCTTGGTAACAACAGCAAATATGAGTGGAGGTGGACTAATGGGGGATGCCTGAATGGAATATGCCGCCTTTACCTGCTGGATAACAGCTTCTACACCTGAAGCATGACTATCATTATAATGTAGCTCAAGCAACGTTTCCCCTACTTTTACGGAGTCCCCTACTTTTTTGTGAAGTAAAATTCCTGCGCTGAGGTCAATCTGACTATCTTTCGTTTCTCTACCTGCACCGAGCTTCATCGCGGCTTTGCCAATCTCTTCAGCTTCTATAGTCACAATCGTGCCCTCAAGCTCAGAGGATACGGCTATCCGATGACTAGCTTGTGGTAGTAGATCTGGCTGATCAATAATCCCACCTAAGCCACCTTGCGCTACTACTAGCTCCTTGAATTTAGCTAAAGCTTGCCCACTCGTTATGAGCTGCACCAATTGTTCTCTAGCCGCTTCGTAGCTATCAGCCTTCTGTCCTAGTAGCAGCATGTAAGCGCCGAGAATGAGACAAAGCTCTCGAAGATCATCTGGACCTTCGCCACGCAAGGTCTCTATGGCTTCCTTCACCTCCAAAGTGTTACCGATGGCAAGTCCAAGCGGTTGATCCATACTGCTGATGATAGCAATTGTTTCTCTCCCTACCTCAGAGCCAATAGCAACCATGGCTTTCGCCAGCTCAATCGAGTCTTCCATTGTCTTCATGAAAGCACCCGTACCGGTTTTCACATCCAATACAATGGCATCTGCCCCAGCAGCAATCTTCTTACTCATAATTGAGCTAGCTATAAGTGGAATAGATTCTATGGTTGCAGTAACATCACGAAGTGCATATAGCTTCTTGTCTGCGGGAGTAATATTCCCTGTCTGGCTGATGACTCCCACACCACAGCGATTCACTTGCTCGAAGAAGGCCTCTTGATTAAGCTCCACCTGGAATCCCTTAATAGATTCCAGCTTATCGATCGTTCCACCCGTATGACCAAGTCCTCGTCCAGACATCTTCACCACAGGGACTCCTGCTGCTGCGACGAGTGGAGCGAGCACCAACGTTGTCGTATCACCAACACCACCCGTGCTGTGTTTATCCACTTTGATTCCACTAATCGGGGATAAATCGAATTGATCCCCAGATTCTGCCATAGCCATTGTGAGATCAGCCGTTTCTCTGGCATTCATCCCTTGGAAGTAAACCGCCATAGCCCAGGCTGACATCTGATAATCTGGAATACTTCCATTACAATAATGCTGAATCAGATAACGGATTTCTGCCGTGTTAAGCTCGCTACCGTCTCTCTTTTTCTGTATAAGGTCTATGGTTCTCATCGCGCGTTCACCTCTACGTCCATTTCCCTTAAGAAAGCTCGCACTAGGGACATAAACCTTGGTTTTGTCTGTTCAGCCACAGCCATCACCTGCTCATGTGAGAGTGGCTCAAGCTCTTCTCCGACTGCCATATCTGTAATACATGTTATACCAAGCACTCGTAAGCCGGCATGTCTGGCAGCAGCAACCTCACCTACCGTTGACATGCCGATGGCGTCTCCGCCGAGTAACGCGAGCATGGTGAGCTCACTTGGAGTCATATAGGTTGGTCCCGTAATTCCACAATAGACACCTTCTCTGAGCGGATGAGTAGCTCCCCCCGTTGAGGATATTTTCTCAGATAGCTGCTTTAGCAGAATTCCATAATCACGGTCATATGCAGTAGACATGTCTTGAAAGCGAACGCCCACTTCCGCATCATTAGGACCAATTAACGGGTGATCACCAGTGAAGTTAATATGATCTTGGATTAGCATCAGATCACCAGCATGAAAGGAGCGATTCATCCCCCCAGCTGCATTCGTCACAATTAAGCTACTTACACCTAGCTGCTTCATCACGTATACCGGGAATACAATCTTCTTCATCGTATGCCCTTCATAATAATGAGAGCGACCTTGCATGATAATAACGCGTCTTCCCTCTAATGTACCAATAACGAATCGACCCGCATGTCCTTCCACAGTTGAGCTTGGAAAGTGAGGAATCGTCGCATAATCAATAATCAGGGGCTGTTCCACGTGTTCCCCTAGCTCACCTAATCCTGATCCGAGAATTAATCCAACCAGTGGCACAAATTTATCATCATGAGCTAGATCGTCCCGAAAAAAATTAACGATCATCGATTCCATATAATCGGATGCTTCAGTGATTTGCTCTATATAGCTTAGCTCCTTGCTGTTTTCACTCATCTTAGCACCTCCGGTCTATCTCAACAGCGATTTAAACCCGTGGAATAATTCCTTTTACCAATCGGATGAACTTGTCCTTCACGCGCTCAGCTGTCTCCATGACCTCGTGGTGGGATAACGGTTGATCCAGTATACCTGATGCCATATTCGAGATACACGAGATCCCCAACACCTTCAGACCAGCATGCCTAGCTACGATAACCTCGGGTACCGTCGACATTCCTACTGCATCAGCACCTAATGTACGCATCATTCGAATTTCTGCTGGCGTCTCATAGGATGGTCCTAATACACCAATATAAACGCCCTCCTGAAGGGCAATACCCTGTTCAACAGCTACTTGCTTTGCTATATCACGAAGCTCTGTGTTATACGCATTCGACATATCGGGAAAACGAACGCCTAATTTATTGTCATGCGGTCCGATAAGTGGATTCCGAGCCATGAAATTAATATGATCCTGAATGAGCATTAAATCTCCTGGCTGGTAGGAGTTTTTTATTCCGCCCGCTGCATTGGTAACAATCAATGTGTGTACACCTAGTGCCTTCATGACACGAATCGGTAAAGTTACATGCTGCACATCATAGCCCTCATAGAGATGGAATCTACCCTTCATCACGACTACGCGCTTACCAGATATGGTTCCAGCTACCAATTCACTAGCATGACCCTCAACCGTTGATACTGGAAAATGTGGGATATCCGCATAGTTGATAATCGTTGCTTCTTCCATGGTCTCGGCCATAACCCCTAGCCCGGAGCCGAGAATTAATCCTACCTCCGGCTGGAATGGCATTCTATTGCTTAGATATTGTACGGCTTCCTCAATTTTCTCGACTATACTTAATTGTGTCATGTTGTTAACCTCTTTCTCCTGAAAGTTTTCGTGAAGCAGGGACGTGCTCGATCTATCTACTTCGCACGTATTAGCCCTAAGCTCATCTAGGAAGCTAACACCATTGCCGTGATATGAAACATTAAAGTTATCCACAATGGTTGCGCCTACATCAGCAAAGGTTGAACGAGTACCGATTGACAATCCTTGTTGAAGCGACGGGCTCCATACGAGTAAAGGTACATACTCTCTTGTATGGTCAGTGCCTCTGTGAGTTGGATCATTCCCATGGTCAGCTGTGATGATTAACAAATCAGTAGGTCCAATGAGCTCCATTAGCTCAGGTAACCTTCGGTCGAAATCCTCTAAAGCACCTGCATATCCGACAGGATCTCTACGATGACCATACAGGGAATCAAATTCCACTAAATTCACGAATAATAGTCCTTGAAAATGAGTTTTCAAGCTTTGTATGGTCTTGTCCACTCCATCCTCGTTGCTCTTCGTTGGATACGTAGCGGTTATCCCTTCCATATTGAAGATATCACCAATCTTACCAACACCAATACTATCATATCCAGCATTCTTCAGCGCGTTTAACACGGTTGGCTCAGGTGGCTTTATTGCATAATCATGACGATTGGATGTCCGTTTGAAGGATCCAGGCTGTCCCTTATAAGGTCTTGCGATAACACGCCCAACCGCATAGGGACCATCAAGTGTAAGTCGACGAGCTACCTCACATGCCGCATACAATTCTGATAATGGGATAATATCCTCATGAGCCGCAAGCTGGAATACACTATCTGCCGATGTGTAGACGATCCAAGCCCCAGTTCTCAACTGTTCTTCGCCAAGCTCGTCTAGAATTTCTGTTCCTGATGCGGGTTTGTTACCTATTACCTTCCGTCCTGTTTCTTGTTCAAACTGCTCAATGAGATCCTGTGGAAATCCGTCAGGATACGTATGAAAGGGAGTTGTGATCTTCAATCCCATAAGCTCCCAATGCCCAGTCATGGTATCCTTGCCCTCAGAGATTTCGGCCATTCTACCATACGAGGATGAAGGTGCTTCTACTGTTGGAATTCCTGCTATTGGAACAATATGTCCTAAACCCATATTCCCTAGATTAGGCAATGCTAACGTGGTTACCTGTTCGGCAATATGACCTAGGGTGTGTGCACCTACATCACCGAATCGAGCTGCATCTGGAAGCTCACCAATCCCAACACTATCTAGAACGATCACACATATACGTGAAAACCGCATCATATATCTACCTCCGTTGTCTCGTGAATTCGGATTTATGATTATGGAAGCCGAGCTTATAGTTATATTTTGGCGCGTGGATGTGTTCGATTATAGACTTCCTTCATTCTCTTCTTCGTTACATGTGTATATATTTGTGTGGTCGATATATCAGCATGCCCAAGCATCTCCTGGACGGCTCTGAGGTCCGCTCCATTCTCCAGTAAATGTGTGGCGAACGAATGCCTTAGCGTGTGTGGTGTGACTTGCTTATGTGTGGTAACCATGGACCCGTATTTCTTAATTAATTTCCAGAAGCCTTGACGTGTCATTCTAGTACCAAGATGGCTTAGGAATAAGGCCTCATCTAGCTTGTCTGATTTAAGTAGCTTATGCCTAGAGGTTTGAATAAATTGATCGAGAGATTGAGCTGCGATCCGACCAAGAGGAATGATTCGCTCCTTGGAGCCCTTCCCAATACATCGAATATAACCTAAGCCAAGATGAATATCAGACAGATTCAAGGAAGTCAATTCAGAAACTCGTATACCTGTAGCATAGAGCACCTCTAGCATGGCTTTATCACGCATACCGTTCGGTGTAGAGACATCTGGCGCATCGAGTAGCAGCTCGACCTCTCCCATACTCATGACCTTCGGCAGTCGTTTATTGAGCTTCGGCGTTTCCATATTCATTGAAGGATCCTTATCCAACAGTCGCTCACGCACTAGAAATTGATAGAACGCGCGAATAGACACCATGCTCCGAGAAACGGTAGCCGGTGCTTTGCCTTGCTTCTTCAGCCATGATATGTAAGAGGTGATCTGCAGCTTTGTGCTATCCTTAAGAGAAACAATACCCTGCTCATTCATGTACGTCATATACTTCGTGATGTCACGTTCATAAGACTCCAGCGTATTCAGAGCTAATCCTCGTTCAACGGACAGGTATTGAATAAAACTTTGTAATTGTAACAGCATACGGAGTTCAAGCCCTTCATTCTATGGTAATCATTACATTTCCACACTCATCTTCAGATTCCTGCTTGCGCTCACTCTCCATACCAGTAGAATAGTCGCAATCGCTCCCCAAAGGAAAGTGAATCACTCATTGATTCCACAACCTCAAATGCTTTAATCGCACGACCCGATGGCTCTTCATAGCGATATTGCGGTACAATCCAGCCCGAGACCATATTCATAAAGTGATAAATCAGAAAAGTCATGATCAGGAAAATAATAATAAATTTCATCCGTTCTATTACTTTACGTAAGGAAAAGATCATATCCGTGTCTCCTTCAAAAGTCTCTTAGAGAAATAGTATGATCTAAAATGTTTCTTTATGTGCTTGTTCAATACGTATTAAGGCTTGAAATTTTCATAATTAATAGGCTCTGATGTGAGGATACACTGTAAGGATGTAAACGGCTGTCCTACGGCATCGGCGACAGCGGCATAGGTTACTTTTCCTCTGTACGTATTAACACCATGTCTCAACGCATCATTCTCACTAATGGCCCGAATTAGCCCTTTATCTGCCAGCTCCAAAGCATATGGGAGTGTTACGTTCGTTAAAGCGAATGTGGAGGTTCTAGGAACAGCGCCTGGCATATTGGCTACAGCGTAATGGATGACCCCATGCTTCTCATAAATGGGATTACTATGTGTCGTTACTCGATCAATCGTCTCAATGGAGCCACCCTGGTCTACCGCTACATCAATAATCACAGAGCCTTTCTTCATCAGCCTTACCATATCCTCAGTGACCAGCTTCGGTGCACGCGCTCCCGGAATGAGTACCGCTCCGATCAGAAGGTCAGCCTTCTGGACAGCACTTCGAATATTATTAGGATTAGACATTAATGTCTGTATGCGACCACCGAAGGTGTCGTCAATATAACGCATGCGTTCTGCACTGCGTTCTATAATGACAACACTAGCACCCATACCAAGGGCAATTCGTGCTGCGCTTGTGCCTACAATTCCTCCACCGATAATAATCACCTCAGCCGGCGGAACACCTGGAACACCTCCGAGTAGAATTCCACGACCTCCATAGAATTTTTCTAGGAATTGGGCCCCCAGCTGCACAGCCATTCGACCTGCAACCTCACTCATTGGAGTGAGCAGTGGCAAGCCACCGTTGGGAAGCTGAATCGTTTCATAGGCAATAGCCGTTACATTCCTCTCTAGAAGATGCTCAGTTAATTCCCCTGCAGCTGCCAGATGTAAATAGGTGAACAGAATTTGATTGTCTTGGAAATATTCATATTCTTCGGGTAAAGGCTCCTTTACCTTCATGATCATATCTACAGGTGACCACACATCGACTGCGTTCTGGGCGATGATTGCGCCTTCCTTCAGATAATCCTCATTCTCGAAGCCACTCCCTTCACCTGCTGCATGCTCCACAATGACACGGTGCCCAGCTTGAACTAGAAGATGAGCTCCTGCAGGAGTAAGCGCAACTCGACTTTCGTTATTCTTTATTTCCTTGGGTACACCGATGATCATAGCTACCATCTCCTTATACAAGTCTGTCCTCAACTATACGCACACAGAATATGGCTACATAAGTAAAGTCCTTGATAAGTTTTCCCAATAAGTGGTCTAATATGTGTGCTGTAGATAAATGTTGGTATTCCTATTACTCAGCGACGATCTTGTGGTTTACAATGCCTTGTCGTTCGCCGAATTCTGTGATGTGTGTCTGAATTTTCTGCATACGAATATATTCATTCCTCTCCAGCTCAGGACGGAATTGTGCGTATAAAAAGGCTGCATCATAAAATGTTAATCCTGGATAACAAGCAACCTCGCGGTTTGTTGAGGGATTGTCGATAAGCACCTGCCAGTCGCCGTTGCGATCTTGTTCAGCTACAGCCTGGAGAACTCGAACCTTATAAGTAATCATGTTATCTAGCTTATCCCATATATATGTCCACGATGGACTTAATGCTCCTGGATTAGGAAGCATGGTTCGTGCCTTAGCCACTAGCAGCTTCATCTGCTCAGCTTCTTCATCGCGAAATAGTTTAATGTGCTTCTTAAAGCTTTCTAGAAAGTCATAGAATAGTGCATAACCAGTTTTATTCATCCAGTCCTGAAACTCCACGGATTGTTGCTCCGTCTCGGCGTTTAAGAACAATTCGAATGGGTTTTTCTTCATTTGTGTCATCTCCTTACAGAATACATTGCTCTAGTTAAATTACCATAAAATCAGAGGTAATGAAACTTATAGCACGAATATTATTCCGTCCATCTGCAGAAACTTGATCCTACCGTAACAAGCACAATAAATGTGCTTGTTGAGCTGCAGAAACTTGATTCCGCCATTACAAGCACAATAAATGTGCTTGTTGAGCTGCAGAAACTCGGTCCCACCATTACAAGCACAATAAATGTGCTTGTTGAGCTGCAGAAACCTGATTCCGCCATTACAAGCACAATAAATGTGCTTGTTGAGCTGCAGAGACTTGATCCTACGTACAAGCACAAAGAAGCACCTTAACCTTCATCAGGTTAAAGTGCTTCTCAGCTCTTCTTTACTAATCGTTACTATTCCTTAGCCTTATCCCTACAATTCCGACAAATCCCATGAAAATCCAAACGATGGTCTAATACCTGAAACTTATATTCAAGCTCAAGTCGCTCCTCGAGCTCACCGAGCCAATCGTCCATAATTTCTTCAACCGCATTACATTGTACACAGATTAGGTGATGATGGTGATGGCGATTATTCTCATTACGTAGATCGTAACGGGCAACACCGTCGCCGAAATTTAATTTCTCCACTACATGAAGCTCACTGAGTAGCTCGAGTGTTCGATATACGGTAGCTAGACCGATATCTGGTGATTTCTCCTTCACGAGCATATAAACGTCTTCTGCACTCAGATGGTCAACTTCGTGCTCTAGTAGCACTCTAACCGTCGACTCGCGTTGGGGAGTTAATTTATATGCTTGAGCTTGAAGCTGCTGTTTAATTTTCTCTATCCGTGCTTCCATGCTGATCCCCCTATAATGCGCGAAGTTAGCCGAGGGCAACACCAACGAACGAATGTTACTCGTGATGTTACTTGTTACCATTATAGGTGGACATGTTGGACAAAGTCAACGCTTGCCATTTGGTTGGAAATATGTTGTTCTTCTATTAGCCAGCAGCTTCTAATAAAGAAGGGGCAATCCAGCTGATCATAATGGGTGATACATAGGTTTCGAATAACGAAACAAGGAAGAGTAAAGCGATCATTGAGAGGGTCAAGCTTGTATATGATGCAAATGTGGGTGCAGCCGAACCATTCGTTTTTTGAAGAAAACGTTGTTTAACAATATAGATGGAGAAGGATATTGCAGCCACACTGCAAACCATGATGATGGGAACAATCAATAAGTTCTGAGGAGCTACAGACACCAGTACGAACAGCATCCCTTTCCATGAATATTGACTGATCAATACACCAACCGTAAAGCCTACAAGTAATCCCTTCAGAAAATCAAGCACAAGTATAAGTGGTAAACCTACCACAGATACACCGAGTAACCATAGTAGCATAATCCACTTGAAATGAAGCCCGAATGTCTGCATTAATGAAGGCCGCACCATTTCATCCCCACCTAGTGAGATGGTTTGGAAGAAGCTGCCCAGATAACGTGCTAAATCCTGCTTCTGCTCCAAGGTAAGCGCATTGACCATCAAAGCGCCGAACAAAACTCCCATTACAAAAAGAATCGACACAAACATATAAAGATGCATATTTTCCTTTGTATATAGGCGCATGGGCGTTGCGGAACTGGAACTATTGAAATTCATCGATCCTCGAGCCCCCTCTTGTCCAATTCCTAAATTATATGAGAGTAGCTTCGAATGTATGTCATCCAAGTTACTGACTATCTAATAATCTTACCGTATGTTCCTCCCCCACCAGATTCCAGCTGAAGTGTTCCTTCTCTGGCTTTCACAATGAGCTCTGCAGCTTCAGAGCCAGCAATAACAGCTAGATCCACTTGATCTACACGATGTAGAATATTCATCTCGGTATCGAAGTGAGCTAATAATTCACGCAGCTTCTTCGGACCAATACCGGGAATATATTCTAACGGGACTTGGTAGTGGTAAGGCGGCCGATAGTCCGGCATTGCAGGTACATCGAGATCAGCGATATCCTGAATACGGTCCATCACACCGCGTACAATTTTCATACTTCCACAGTAAGAGCAGCGTTCTACGCTAACTGCTTCCTGCTCATCAATAATCGACCCACACCCGCGACAATAGGTGCGATGATATTTTCCCAGACGAGGGTTAAGTCCGTAATTAGCTGACACGCATCTTCCGTCAATCCGCTTAATAACCTTCACAAGCTCGTCGTAGGTTGGTTCCTCCATGCTCAGCTTGTTATACTCGCGGCCTATCTTGCTAAGGGAGTGCGCATCTGAATTGGTCAGGAATGTCATCGACCTAAGCTCGCTGATCAAGCCTGCCATAGCAGAATCAGAGCTAAGTCCGAGCTCCACCGCGTGTACAAGCGAGACATCCAGTAAATTTGCCATCGAATCCGTACAGCTGCCATAGACGCTTCGATGTGGTGTGAAGATATGGGCAGGCACGAGGAATCCTCCTCGATCTATGACCTCCTGCTGCAATTGTCTAGCAGTAACATATATACGCTGTGAGCTCAACTGAATATTCTTCATATGTCTAGACATCCAAATTGAGAATTCCTTAATTACATCTAGCGTGGGAAAATAAGCCAACACATGTGCAGGCCCCATTCCCGGATCTTTCACTTCGATCTCACTACCTAGGATTACGGTAGATTGATGATACCGAATACCTCCGCCTGGAAGCTCCTCCATCTGACCGTTATCAAGATAATACTCAATTTCTTGCTGTACGCCTGGCGAGTGACAATCGATAACTCCCACGATATCTAGCCCTTTTCGCTCTGAAGCCTCTTTTGCAATATGCTGAAAGGTAAGACTGCGAGATCCGGTGATCTTCACAGCCTTACCTTCCTCCGTTCGTCCAATATGGATATGTAGATCCGCATAATAGCTTTTCATCTAGAATTGCCCTGTCAGCTGATGTAGCTGCCACGCGTAGATGGCCATGATCGTCTTGGCATCACTAATTCGACCTTCTACCATCATTTGTCGAGCTTCGGCTAAGGTTAAACTCTCACATTCCAGAAATTCATCATCATCAGGCCTGTTAGGACCAGAGGTCAGCGCATCAGCGTAATATAGATGAATGAGCTCGTCTGCAAAGCCAGGTGATGTATAGAAGGAGCTAATTAACTTTATAGATGAGCAAGTAAAGCCCGTTTCCTCCTGCAGCTCTCGATGAGCGGCTTCAAGAGGATTCTCTCCTGGATCAAGCTTACCCGCTGGGATTTCCACTTGGCTTTTCTCTAACGGCTTCCGATATTGCTCTACTACGACCATCTTACCTTCATGAATAGCCAGAACGGCAACTGCACCGGGGTGCTTTACGATTTCTCGTGTAGCCGTTTCTCCATTCGGAAGCCTAACATCATCGACCTGCAATGAGATGATGTTCCCTTGGAAAATATGCTTTGATTGTATAGTGACTTCTTCGAATTTCTTGTTTGGATCACTCATGTTTTTATCTCCTTAGGGTGTTTTTTTGATACGGGATGATCATATTCTTACCGCTCTCCTCATAGGGTAAAAGACGATTCATATTACACATAGGGAGTTGGGACAAGTTATGAAAGGCTACTACACCCACAGCCAGCTACGTCTGGTCGGCAAGGCATGGGAAATTCGATATTACCTACGTAAGCTCTCTTCAGATTCATCGATGGTTACAGTCAAGGAGTTAATTGATCGCCGTCGTACTCTAAGACCCATGCTCAATCCAAATGGACAGAGCTTAAAGCTAGTTCAGCAGCACAGCTAATCGAGATATAGAAGGTGGGATCATCAATGAAAGCTCTACCCATTGATTTCACCTCTGCAGGATATAGCTTTAAGCTTTGCTCCACCTGATCCGAGCTTATCGATTGGATCCATCGAATATCATGCTTATTCGCTAATGCATGAGCATGTAGCTGATGATGTAAAAGCTCTGATTGCTGTGAAGGTAAATCGGAGGGTAATGGAAGCCTTACTGGTACGATTGTGAATTGAGATAGCATAGTTAAGAGATGATGACTTAACCCCTGATGACGCTCACGGGTATCTGCGAAGCTAATGCGTGGAATCACGATCGGAATACCTCCGAGCATGCTGACAGCGTGAATGAGCTCACTGACCTCCATGCCACTATGTCCAAGAACGGTGCCTGTACCGACTATTCCTGGACCCATAACTACTATTGCTATATCGCACTGCAATATGTACTTGGCCGCTAATAATGCGGTGTATTTGTTCACAGTTTCCACGTCACCGCCATATGCATGACCGTATGTAATGGTACCTGTAAGCCAGCCTAAATGTTGCAGTAGCTGCACATGCTTACTGAATGAGAGCGGCAATGCGCCGCCATCCGTCATAATATAACTAAGCTTAGTTCTTCTTGCTTGTGTGACAGAAGGATTCTGCTGTTGACGCCAGGCGATCCACGCAACAACAATAGGGAGCATACTGTGTAGCTCACCAATAAGCACAGGCATTCCATTCAAAGATCGATGCTCGAGGAACAGCTCGTGATAGGGACTAGAAGGCTCCTCTGCAGCGAGCACGCTTCGTTGCAGAGATGTATATCTTAGCTTCATGATATGACCCGAGTAGTTGAGGGCATCAATCGGCTCCACGAGCCGCAATTGAGCAGCACTTAATACATGATGTACATAATGATAGCCACCTGATCCGAGCTCGAGTGAAACAGCTGTTGTATTCAGTATAACCTGGTCTCCAGGGAGTAGCTGAACATCATTCTCCATATAGTAGATGGCTTTGTTAGTTGATCCATTCGTCATTCGTATAAGCAATTCCTGTGTATTACCCCAAGAGCCAATCTGCTCTAATACGACCCCATCCTGAAATTCGATCACAAAGCCAACACTCCTTCGTCCATTTTGAGGATAGTAAGTAGTATCTTAGGTAAGCCAAAAGCCAACCCTTAGCTCTTAGCTCTTAGCAACTTCCTGAACGATGGCGATAACAGCTCTGGTAATATCCACCATCGATTGTACAGGTATTTGTTCTTTGGTGGTGTGAATATATTCATAGCCCACAGCCAAATTAACAGTCGGTATGCCTAACCCATTGAATATATTCGCATCACTTCCCCCACCCGAGTGAAATAAGCGTGGAGTTTTACCAATGCTGCTAAGCGCTGCTGAGGCGATCTGAACAACCGGTGCATGCTCGTCGTAGCTGTAGGCTGGATATATGAGCTCACTAGTAAATTCCGCGCTACCACCGAACTCCTCGGCAGTCTCCTCGAACGCTCGTTTCATGGCTTCAACCTGGCGATCCAGCTTAACCTGTACGATGCTGCGTGCTTCTGCATCGATATCTACACGCTCACATACAATATTGGTTGCTCCACCACCTGCAAATTGACCAATATTCGCGGTTGTCTCATGATCAATTCGACCTAATGGCATACGTGATATGGATTTACTAGCGATCTGAATGGCGCTGATTCCATCCTCCGGGTTCACACCAGCGTGTGCTGATTTACCATTTATCGTTACATGAATTTTCGCTTGTGTAGGTGCGGCAACACAGATGTCCCCTACTTCACCATTGGAATCCAAAGCGAATCCAAATTTAGCCTCAAGCTTGCTAGCGTCCATTGCCCTAGCACCTAATAATCCTGATTCTTCTCCGACTGTAATCACAAACTGTAGGAGGCCATGCTCTATTCTCTGCTCCTTCAATACTCTTATAGCCTCGAGCATCGCCGCCAAACCAGCTTTATCATCACTACCTAGAATCGTCGTTCCATCACTACGTATATAACCATCACTATCTAGCTGCGGCTTAATTCCATTACCCGGAGTGACCGTATCCATGTGAGAGGTGAAGAAGATCGGAGCTACCTCCTTCTTACTCTGCGTGCTCTCTAATGTAAAGAATAGATTGTTTGAACCATGCCCTGTCTTCCTCGCAGCATCGTCCTCAGTAACCGTTAATCCAAGTCCCGTGAATAGCTCTTTCAGCACAATGCTTATAGCTTCTTCATGCTTTGTCTCACTATCTACTCGAACAAGCGCCATAAACTGCTCAACTAACCGAGATTCCTTTACCAAAATAATAACCTCCATTGAAATGTATGTATCTTAAGTGTATCTTATTAATGATAGGACATCAAAAGCATTCCCCAAAAAAGGAGACAATTTCCGTGAATACACGAAATAAATTTATCAAAATCGTTATTTATCTTATGATTGCATCAATGCTATTATCAACAATTCTGTTTACTGCAGGTATATTCATGGAGTAGCTTCCCAACGAGAAGTGACTGATAAGCGCTCTCCAGCGTGGGCGTTAGAACCCACGTCTAATATCGCACACTAAATTATCAAAAAGCAGCCTCTTCCTAATAAGGAGAAGCTGCTTTTGGGTTTATATAACCGATTAATACAAATTCGTATCTGCAGTAAAGCTTTCTAGGTTCTCCTTCACACGCTGTAGAAATCTGCCACAGATGACCCCATCGAGAATACGATGATCAAGCGACAGACAGAGATTAGCCATCGAACGAACAGCGATCATATCATTAATGACAACAGGCTTCTTCACGATCGATTCAAAGGTGAGGATGGCCGCTTGAGGGTAGTTAATGATTGGATAAGACAGGATGGAGCCGAATGACCCGGTATTATTGATGGTGAAAGTACCGCCTTGCATATCAGCTGGCGTGAGCTTACCGGACCTTGTCTTATTCGCCAGCTGTTCAATTTCACGAGCTAAGCCAGGAATATTCTTCTGGTCAGCTTGGCGAATAACAGGTGTCATTACCGAATCCTCAGTTCCTACAGCAAGTGAGATGTTAATATCTCGTTTGACAATAATGTTGTCAACGCCCCATACCGAGTTCATAATCGGATAATCCTTAATGGCATTAACTACTGACTTCATTAAGAATGCTAAATAAGTTAAATTAACGCCTTCCTTACGCTTGAACTCATCCTTCATCTTATTACGCAATGTAACAAGATTCGTGACATCCACCTCGATCATCGTCCACGCATGTGGAATCTCTGTCACACTCTGCCTCATCCGGCTTGCGATGGTATTACGAATGGGTGTGATATCGATATAATACTCTCCACGACTATCGGTGGATTGCTTCTGCTCAACCTCTACACGCGGACCTACCTTATTATCAGATAAATGTAGTCCTGTAGAACGAACAGGTACCTTAGGAGCATTCATTGGAATTTCATTAGAGATAGCTGAAGCTGGCGGTCTCATCATAGGAGACGGTACATTAGCGGGTTGAGCCTGCTTCTGCTTGCTACCACCTGACTCGATGTAATCCCATACATCCTTACGAGTAATACGTCCACCAAGACCACTTCCAGCAATCAGACTCAGATTAAGGTCATGATCCTCTGCTAACGTTCTTACTGCGGGAGAATATCGATTTCGCATACTCTGATCACCTGATAGTGTGACTTCATTCTTAGTTTCTGGGCTATTCTGATCACCCGTATCCGCAATAGCTATAGCTTCAGCTTGTCCCTCACCATCACTCTCTTGAATGAGACAAATTACGGTCCCAACATCAACGGTAGCCCCCTCGGCAGCCAACAGCTCTAACATGATTCCTGCAGCAGTAGATGGTAATTCTGCTGTCACCTTATCTGTAATGACTTCACAGAGGGCCTCATATTCCTCGACATGATCGCCAGGTTGCTTTAACCACTTTCCAATCGTTGCAGAAACTACACTCTCCGCGAATTGTGGCATTGTAATCTCGGTGCTGTTTGCTCTTGTTTGTTGCATCCACTTATTACCTCCTCAGAACCCAAGATCAATATCGCGCTAGCTTCAGCATGGCTTCTTGTACTTTTTCTGTATTGAGCATATAGAATTTTTCTAAAGGCGGACTAATCGGCATGGCTGGTACATCATAACCACATAGTCGCATAATCGGTGCATCCAGCTCGTACATCAGCTCTTCAGCAATAATAGCGGCAACCTCTGCTCCCACTCCACCTGTCTTATTATCCTCATGAAGAATGAGCACTTTACCCGTTTTCTTCACAGCTTCAAGAATGGCTTCACGATCAAGCGGCTGTAACGTTCTTAAATCTAAGATCAATGCGTTAATCCCTTCCTTGGCTAGCTCTTCAGCCGCCTGCAGGGCAAAGTGAACCGTTAATCCATAAGTAATTACGGTTATATCAGTACCCTCTCTTTTTACATCAGCTTTACCTATGGGTACTACATAATCATCATCTGGCACTTCACCGGTAATCATGCGATAACACTTCTTATGTTCAAAATAGAGGACGGGATCCGGATCGCGAATCGCTGCAATAAGTAGTCCCTTTGCATCATAGGGTGTGGAAGGAACGACAATCTTTAAGCCTGGAGTACCGAAGAAGATCGATTCTGGACATTGAGAATGATACAAACCACCGAATACACCCCCACCTATCGGTGCGCGTACAACAAGTGGACAGGTCCAGTCATTATTCGAACGGTAACGAATCTTAGCTGCTTCGCTAATAATCTGATTCGTTGCCGGAAGCATGAAATCCGAATATTGCATCTCCGCAATAGGGCGCATGCCATACATGGCCGCACCGATGGCTACGCCAGAGATCGCCGATTCTGCAAGTGGCGTATCCATTACTCTCTCATCACCAAACTGAGCATGTAAACCCTTGGTTGTTCCGAATACACCACCCTTGAGACCTACATCCTCACCGAGGACGAATACATTCTCATCGCGCTCCATCTCATCCTTCATTGCCAATCTAATCGCATCAAGGTAAGTGATTGTTGCCATGATTTATAGGTCCCCCTCTTCCGCATAAACATGTCGTAAGGTTGATTCAGGCGTAGGGAAAGGCGCTTTATCGCCATACTCCGTCGCTCCCTTAATTTCTAGGGCAATTTCTTGCTGCATTGCGGCTTCCATCTCTTCGTTCCAGACTCCAATTTCCTCCAAGTAAGCGCGGAATTTCGGAATTCCATCATTCTGGATATGTTGATCTACTTCTTCCTTCGTTCGATAAGCCATGTCATCGTCAGAGGTAGAATGGGGCGACACTCGATATACAATCGCTTCGATCAAGGTTGGACCTTCACCACGTATCGCACGCTCTCTCGCTTCTTTGACCACTCGATACATCTCTAAGACGTCATTCCCGTCCACAGCAACACCAGGGAAGCCGTAGCCAGCAGCTCGATCAGCAATCCGTGCACAGCCAACCTGTTTATGATAAGGCACCGATATCGCATACTGATTATTCTCACACATGAAGATAACTGGCAGCTTATGCACACCAGCGAAATTACAGCCCTCATGAAAATCTCCTTGATTACTCGAACCGTCTCCGAAGGTAACGAAGGAAACAAAATCCTGCTTTTTTAGTTTAGCCGCAAGTGCGAAGCCAACAGCATGTGGTACCTGAGTAGTAACAGGGCTTGAGCCTGTAACAATATGATGCTTTTTATACCCGAAGTGACCAGGCATCTGCCGACCACCACTATTGGGGTCCTCTGCCTTAGCGAAGATCGCCAGCATCAGATCCTTGACGGTCATCCCTATGGAAAGCACTAAAGCATAATCTCGATAATAAGGTAGAAAATAATCCTTCTGCTTCTCTAGCGCGAATGCGGCTCCTACTTGAGCTGCCTCCTGACCAATACCGGATACGTGGAAATTAATCTTACCTGCTCGTTGTAGAATGAGCCCTCGCTCATCAAATTTTCGTGCTAGCATCATTGTGCGGTACATCTCGATAACTTGCTCATCCGACAAACCTAGCTGTCGGTGCTTCGTCAATTGAGCGATGGCCATGATGAAGCCTCCTTGTATGTTGTTAATTTATATTCTTATTACCTGGTCCTAAGACTTGATAATGTAAGTATATAACAAATCAACGGAAATATGAATAGTTATTTATCATTTATATCAAATTTTTATAACGCCTTAGACGGTCTATTCAGCTCATCCACCAAACATCCTTACATACCAATAGCACGGTCATCAACCGCAAGCATCGCTTCTCCAAGCGCCTCTGACAATGTCGGATGAGGATGAATGGTCTGACCAACCTCCCAAGGCGTTGCATTCAACACTTGGGCTAATCCCGCTTCTGATATCAAGTCGGTCACATGTGGACCAATCATGTGGACACCAAGAATATCATCTGTAGCTTTGTCAGCAATCACCTTGACGAACCCATCTGTGTCTCCATAGACAAGCGCTTTACCAATCGCTTTAAAGGTATATTTGCCAATCTTGATATCGAAGCCTTTGTCCTTAGCCTGCTGTTCTGTGAAACCAACACTCGCAATCTCTGGTCTGGAGTATATACAGCGAGATATCAAATGCGTTTCTAAAGGATGCACCTGCAGACCACATGCATGCTCAACAGCAAGTATACCTTCATGCCCGGCTACATGAGCAAGCTGTAGACCTCCGTTTACATCACCAATTGCATAGATATGTGGCTCTTTCGTTTGCATAAAGCCATTCACTTTAATCACTCCACGGTCAACTGCAACATCCGTATTCTCCAAGCCAAGATTGTCCGCATTAGCTTGTCTACCCACAGAAACGAGCACGACCTCTGCATTCAGAGAAATTGTTGCTCCTTTGTGCTCTGCTTGAAGTGTAACGCCTTCACCTTCAGTATGAACGGATTCTGCCATAACCTTTGCACCTGTCACCACTTTAATTTTCCTTTTCTTAAACAATCGTTCTAGCTCTTTAGATACATCCGCATCCTCTAGCGGAACGATACGATCCTCATATTCTACGATTGTAACCTCTACACCAAAGTCACTTAGCATCGATGCCCATTCTACACCTATTACCCCACCACCGATAATAATAATCGATTGCGGGAGCTTATCCATTAGTAAGGCTTCATCGCTTGTTATTACTTTCTTGCCATCTATACTTAGGCCAGGCAAAGAACGTGGTCTAGACCCCGTCGCTATGATCAGATGATCACTGACCAATGTCTCAGACTCACCGTCATTCAATTCAACCGCAACAGCACCACTACGCGGAGAGAAGATCGATGGACCTATCACCCTTCCATTCCCGAGATAGATATCAATTTTATTCTTCTTCATTAAGTATTCGACGCCTTTGTGAAGCTGATCTACAATCTTCCGTTTTCGTTCCTGCACTCTATCAAATTGAAGTGTGACACCGGTCGCCTCGATACCGTATGACTCACTATCTTTCATCGTTGTGAATACCTCTGCACTACGTAATAACGATTTACTAGGAATACAGCCACTATGTAAACAGGTACCACCAAGCTTATCTCTCTCAACCAATGCTACCGTTTTCCCAAGCTGAGCTGCACGTATGGCCGCTGTATATCCACCAATGCCCCCACCTAGAATAACAATCTGATATTGCTTAGACATTCAGTTGTCTCTCCCTTCATTTCTCTCGTTAAACAAAGTATAATGATGAAATCATGAAAAATAAAGCATAGGGATCGTTTAAATTTAACTTCGATGAATTCTAACCCTATAGACAAGGAAAATCACCCATATGAAAATGATCATCGCACGACTCATGGCAGTTATGCTGCTTGTTATACCTGGTTTTCTTGCAACCTATGGTTTTCTGATTATGAAGGATGCTATATTCGCGTCTCTCGGTTCAGACCGTCTACCATGGGGAAGCTTCGCCATCGGCTTCATTCTCTTCGGAATAGGTATCGCATTTATTGGTGGATGGATTTTCTTCCGCGATCGCAAGCGTAATTATGTAGCTCCTAGATTCAAACCAAAGAAGGTTCGCAAGCCACGCGATTAATACTATCCAAGCCTACCCCAACGATCTATTGAGTTCAATACAGGATTACTTTCAATCATCACGGTAAGCGAGCTACGTTCAGCCGTCCAGTGAAGAATGATGAGGAATAGAGACACAATGAATAGCATCGGAGTCGGAACAGCAATACATATAGAGAAACCTAGTCCGAAGCCTAGCAGGTTAGCACCAGTATCTCCTATCATAACAACTCCAGCTAAATCCCTTGGCAATACCAATAGGGCCGCAACCGCTAATGGTAACCAATAGGGCAGGAATTCGAGTGAACCCGAACCAATGAATAAGACGATTGAACCCAAATAAAAGCCTTTAATCGCCCGTCCTGGACGTAGATCCAACAAATTCACTGCATTGGTTGATAATACAATCACGATAAATCGGACCACACTATCATACCATACCCCGCCGAGCTGGATAACAACCCACAGCGCGACCAACCCTGCCATACCTGCCTTCACCAGGCCTGTTGATAGCACCCCATCCTGAATAAAGCTCCTGATATGACCTTTGAAGCCTTTTATCGTGCGATTCCCTCTCGTATCATCAATCCATCCCGCCCAGAAAATCATACCCGACCACAACAAATACTGCATAAGTGACGGACCCCATCTAGGCATTAGCATTGAAAAATATTCTGAAGAAGTGTCAGTCCATACTAGTAGTAAGAGGGATTCTACAACTAACATACTATAGAGGAATAACCCGAAGCCTGTGGGGATAATCACCTGAGAATAATTCATTCCAACAAAATCATGAGCACGAAGAAATGCTTCCATGCTCGGCATAATAGCTTTGCCAATGAGTATAAATACAAGTCCAAAGGATATGATCGATATTAACATATGGGATGAAGCCACTTATGAATTAGCGTTCGCCCAACAGATATAAATTGTTTGCCTCTATGATAGAAGCCCTGCCAATCCCGGCCTGATTCTCTATGCTGAAATGGAATAGGTAGCTCTCCAATTCGAAATCCTGCTCTAGCCACATCAATCGTTAAGCCAACCTCAACACCAAACCCCCTAGATAAACCACCGATTCGTTCGAGTACCTCTCTGCGTATTGCACGCTGACCCGAAAGTGGTGTTCGGGTGTGATAACCACAAAGTCGATATATGCCTTTCACTGCAAGACCTTTAACTAAACCTAACCCCCCTTTAATTTGTGCCATGGGCAGCTCAGCGATCGTCATGTCATATTCGTTGCGAAGAATAGGCTCTAACAATAAATCCACCCTTCCAGCGGATTCCCCTAAATCAGCATCTAGAAAAATAATATAGGAGCCACTCGCCATCCTCCAGCCATTGTGCAATGCAGCACCCTTTCCCATATTACAAGAATGGCAAATCACACGATCCGCGTAAGGTGTAGCCACCATGATCGTATCATCCTTACTTCCATCATCAACAACAATAAGCTCTAATTCCAGCTTCTTTAATGGATTGAACGCCTCTTTGATAGCTTTAAGAGTCTCGGCAATGATAGCTGCTTCATTCCACGCCGGGATGATGATCGATACCTTGTGGCGTTGAGGATGCTTGCTCTGTATATTCATGCTTATCCCCCTCCTTCAATTGGTTACGCAATCGCATAATTAGCTCAATTTCCGCTGGATCAGAGATGATAATCATATCCGTCTTCTTCGATTCAGTTTCCTGCTCTTGAGCTTTTTCGGATCCCTCAGTATGACTAAAGCTCTTCATGTCATTGCCTTCATTGCCGTCGATCGCCCATGAATCTGCTTCTGTCTCTTCCCAGTCTACACCTGCAGATACCATCATCTGAGCTAACAGGTCACTCTGCAAGTCGTGAGGTCTTACCCATAGAATGCGCTTCTGCTCAATCATTGGAACGACAGTTTCTTGAATGAGCTTAAGTGAGCTTATATCCTTACTTAACTTCTGATTTTCTTCGATCTGAACCTCATACTTATCCATAAGGATACTGAGCGTATGCTGCTCTGTCTGGAACATCCACTTCTGACCAAGACTACCTCCTATAAGAATACCGATACCTAGAGCGAGGAAGATGGCGACCAGTGAACCCATATGATATTTTCCCGATAGCAGTATAATCCCACCCTTCACTAATCCAAAGATACCTTGAGATAGGTCATGAGCACATCAGCAACATGATGGATCCCAGGATGGATCATACCTAGCATGATCAAGGGAAACATTGCTGCTGCAGGTACCATCCACAAGCTTCGCCATTGCATGGGACGATGATATAGCTTACTCACACCCTTGGCATCCACAAGCTTACTCCCTATTTTCATTCTTACCAGAATTGTACTCGCCATTCCTTTACGGCCTTTTTCCAGAAAATCAATCATATGTGTGTGCGTTCCCAAAGTAACAATTAATTCGGCTTTCTGTTCATAGGCAAGCAGCATAGCTACATCCTCACTCGTTCCATATGAAGGTATTTGCTCTGCTTTTAAACCAAGCGCTTGAACACGAGTCATACCAGGTGCTCTACCATCAGGATAAGCGTGAACAATAATTTCCTTGCCGAGTCTTAAGGCGTCATCGGATACACTATCCATATCCCCCACAATAAGATCAGGTATATATCCATATTCCATTAAGGCATCCGCACCACCATCAACACCGATCAGTATCGGACGATAGTCTTCAATGTAATCCTTAAGCGCCTGCAGATCGTTCTTATAGCCACTTCCCCTTACTACGACAACGACATGCTTGCTATTCATCATAGTTCGGAGTGAGGGCACTTCTAAAGGGAGAATAACAAAATCCTTCTCCTTCTGAGCATACTTGAGCGTGTTATCTATAAAATCACTAAGCCTAATGCCCACATTACTATCCGCAATCTGTTGTTTGGCTTCCCATTTCTCCTTAGAGAAACGCAGATAGGGTACGGAAATTAGAGGGTGTTTGGAGCAAGTAATCTGCTCTTCAATATGGATTTGCATATCATCCTCGAATATGGAGAAGTGAAGCGGCTCTATCTCGAGGATGGGAATTCCTGCTTCCAAGAGAAGTAATGGTCCCTTCGAAGGATAATCTCCACTCATAGAGGAAGCCGAATTTATTACTGCCATACACTTAAGCTCAATAATACTCATAGCTGCCATCTCATCTAGATCGCGATGATCTAAAACTAGAATTTGTTGGGGCTTCGCTTTCCGAAGCACCTGCTTGGTATTCCTTCCGACAACAGCAATACCTATAATCGGACCCTGTATACGCTCATAACGAATATTCCTCATCCATCCAACTCCAGAACCTATCGAATTGTGTTAGCGTGTCCAGAATGAATAACTTTATACATTTATCGAATAATATAGAATAGTGATTTGGAACACAGCGCCATAATATTACAATACCTATAATCAGGTAAGATCGCATCGACTTTGCTGTGAAGGCGGTAGAACACTTATCACAGCATTTCCAAATATAGGAGGAGAATGTATTGAATTTCTCAGGATTGATTATTGAACATATGAAACCAAGGTTGCCGATTATACAAGGTGGAATGGGTATTGGCGTTTCACTCAGCGGACTTGCTGCCGCTGTAGCGAATGCAGGTGGGATAGGTACGATTTCGGGTACAGGAATTTCAGTGGACATGTTAAGGGATCATATTCGCAAAGCTAGAGAGCTAACTAAGGGAATTGGCTATATTGGAGTCAATGTATTGTTTGCGGTAAATGCCTTCGCCGATAATATTAAAGCTGCTATGGAGGAAAAAGTAGACTTCATTATATCTGGTGCAGGATTTTCCCGTGATATGTATAGCTGGGGGCGAGAATATGGCGTACCTGTAATCTCAATCGTCTCTTCGGCTAGGTTTGCCAAATTAGCAGAGAAGATGGGTGCAGCCGCGGTTGTAGTAGAAGGCTTTGAAGCTGGCGGTCATCTTGGTACGGACAGGCCGTTATTCGATATCCTTCCAGAAGTCATTGAGGCTGTTAAGATACCTGTTATTGCCGCTGGAGGCATCCTTCATGGTGATGATATTGCCAGAGCACTTCAGATGGGCGCTGCGGGTGTTCAGATGGGAACACGGTTCGTAGCAAGTAATGAATGTGATGCCCATCCGGCTTTTAAACAAATGTACTTGGATTGTAAAGAGGGCGATGCAGTCCTAGTGAAGACTACAGTAGGTTTACAAGGCCGAGCGATTAAAAATCACTTTACCGATTTAATCAGTGACGGGAAGAAAGTGAAGATACCCCATTGTTATGATTGTCTCAAAAATTGTTCTTATCAATTTTGTACGATGGATTCATTAATGAAATCGATTGATGGCGATGTACAGAATGGATTGGTGTTTGCGGGGGCAAGGGTTCATGAAATCGATAATATCCTACCTGTTCAAGTGATCATGGATTCGATTATGAAGGAATTGGAATTGGCGAATTAAGATAAGAGAGAAAACGGAGGTCAACGGTCTTAACCGTTGGCCTCCGTTATGAATCTACCTTTAGATAGAATTCAATACCTCACTACTACCGGTTCGAAGCAACCTTGTGCTCAATACGCAGCTTGTCAGCGACCATCGCGATGAACTCGCTATTGGTGGGTTTAGACTTGCTGATATTGACGGTGTAGCCGAATAGATGGCTGATGGAGTCGATGTTACCACGCGTCCATGCAACTTCAATTGCATGACGAATCGCTCTCTCCACACGGCTTGGTGTAGTCTTAAACTTCTCTGCAATGTTCGGATATAAGGTTTTCGTAATAGCACCAAGAATCTCAATATTGTTGTAGACCATCGTAATAGCTTCACGAAGATATTGATATCCTTTAATATGTGCAGGTACGCCAATCTCATGAATAATACTAGTAATATTCGCATCTAGATTCTTACCCTTGTTCAGGGGTATTACATTGGTACGATTCTGAGGACTTGATGTTGTCATTGGAGTATTCGTCACGAGTTGACGTATACGATTCACAAGCACCTCCATATCAAAGGGTTTAAGAATATAGTAGGAAGCCCCAAGTTGTACTGCCTTTTGAGTAATATTCTCCTGACCGAAAGCGGTCAGCATAATAATCTGTGGCTGCGGCGATAAATTTAGCGTTCTAAGACGCTCCAGTACCCCCAGTCCATCAAGATGAGGCATAATAATGTCTAGTATGAGTACATCCGGCACCTTATTTTCTCTTTCGATAAATTGAAGCACTTCATCCCCGTTATAAGCTACACCAATAACTTCCATGTCTGATTGCTCTGAGATGTACTCAGATAATAAATTTGTAAACTCCTTATTGTCGTCTGCTAATAATACCTCGATCTTTTGCAAAATAATTTCCTCCTAAAATTTTTGTAGTAAGCATGTTTGTTGACCACAAGAGTAGCCCGGAAAACTATGTCGTATGTATCATCTAGTTAGTGGAAGTCATGTTTACATCATTTTCCTTCTCCAATGTGAATTCGACACACCAAATCAAATTCCTTCTGTCGAAATTTATTTTTCTTGATTTATTCCAAAAAATATTTTATTATTAATAATTCGTCTAAAATTACTACTTCCTTCTACATCAGTCGATTTTATTCGACAAATTGTTTGGAAATGGTAGCAGGAAACAATTACGACAAAAGATAAACTTAATTCTAATATCTTTGCTCTATCTTAAACTACCGAAGCAAGCACATTGTGCATGCGGAGCTTCAGCAACTCGTTTCCACTCATACAAGCACAAAATATGCACTAGCCTTGCATAAAACCT